>CAZNGO010000074.1:0-88699 GCA_964572805.1 uncultured Rhizobium sp.
GGTGCTGGTGGTCCGGGCGCTCCGGGCGGTGGCCGCGCGGCGGCGCCGGCGCCTGGGCGCTAGCACCGCCTGACGAAAAAGAGCCGCCACCGTTGCCGGTGGCGGCTTTTTTATTTGCGCTTTAGGCTGACCGGCCGGAACACTTCGGGAGGCAAGCCATGAACCGGATTCAATATCGCTGCGCCGTCATCGCCGCGCTGATTTGGTTGCTCGATGGGGCAAAAGTCGTCCATGACCAGATAAGCGCCGGAAACGCGGATTGGGTGCCGTTTCTGGCCTTCACCGGATTGATGGTGCTGCTCGCCGTTCCGGTGCTGACGGGAAAATCCTCCTGAAACGGACCTAGCGGTCCATGTCGTGCCGGGCGGAATAGAACACCAGGAACATCAGCCCGGCGCCGACCGCGAAGGTGACGATGATGCCCAGGACCAGCATGGCCCAGCCCCAGAGGGACATGGTGGCATCGACGCTGTTCCAGATGCCCAGGGCATAAACCACCGCCGCCGCCAGGAGTGCGAGCAGGACCGCGATGACCAGTCCTCCGCCCCATGACAGTTTCCTGCGTTCCATCTGCCGATAACGCTCCAGGGGGTTGCACGGATCTGCGGCCCTCAATATGCCAGTTTTCCGGATGACTGGCTGCGGCAAACTGCTCCCGCAAACTGGCGGGCCGCGCCGTGGCGACGGCGGCGATGTCGAAGTGGGAGGGCCAGTTCGGCAAGGCGTGGGATATTTTCCTCTCCCCTTGTGGGAGAGGACGCAAAATCCGACATTTGGCGAGCGAAGCGAAGCCAAGTGCCTGGATTTTGCCAGGTGAGGGGAGCGGTGCGGCTACTCACCCCTCACCTGAAAAATCAATGGGTTGAGCGTCGCTGCGCTCCACCAACCCAGTGATTTTTCTTCCTCTCCCACAAGGGGAGAGGAAGATGGTGGCGGGCTCGAACACTTCCCTGTATTGGCAGATTCCCGGATGGGTGGCCGAGTGGTTTAAGGCTCCAGCCTTGACCAAATCGGCGGCAGCCGATTTGGGGCGCGAGCGCAGCGAGCGATCCGAGCGGAGCGAGGACGGAAAACATGCCTTGAGCATGTTTTCCGCAAAACTGGCGGGCCGCGCCAATTTTCTGTATCTGGCAGGGCCGGATGGGTGGCCGAGTGGTTTAAGGCTCCAGTCTTGAAAACTGGCGTAGGTGCAAGCCTACCGTGAGTTCGAATCTCACCCCATCCGCCAGCCAAAGGGCCCCCAAGGGCCTTCTGGCTGGCGGACGCGGCGGAGGCCGGGCGCGCTGTTCGACAAAATCCGCGACAGCGGATTTTGGGCGCCCAGCTTTGGCCGGGCGATCCGAGCGGAGCGAGGACGGAAAACATGCCTTGAGCATGTTTTCCGCAATCTCACCCCGCCCGTTCACCATCCTGGGAATGCAGGTAAATCATGTGCGGCAAGTTCACGGCGATGGCGTCTTGGCGCGAGGTGCATTCGCGGCTTGCCGCCTTCGCCAATGCCACGGCCGCCAAGTCCGGCCGCGAGGAAGATCGGCTTGTCATCTATCGGGTCATGAACACCCTGCCGGTGATCGTGTGGGACCGGGCAGCAGGCCAGCGCCGCGTCGTCCCCATGCGCTGGGGCTTTCCGCATCCGCAGGACTGGCGCAGGCCGCAGCCCATCCATGCGCGCTCCGAGACCATCGAGACCACCAGGGCGTTCGCCGGCGCCTTCCTCGACGGCCAGCGCGGCATCGTCCTGATGAAGACCTTCAACGAGGCCCCGGACATCGAAGGGCCGACCATCCAGCACACCATCACGCCCGGCAACGACAATTCTCTGGCAGCAGCATTCGTGTGGCGCAGCTTCGATGTTGGCGCGGCGGTTCCGTTGCAGGCCTGCTGTCTGGTGACGGTACCGGCGAACAGGCTCATCGCCACCCTGCCGACAGATCGCATGCCTGCGTTCCTGGCCCCCGACGATTGGGGCAAGTGGCTCGGCGAGGAAACCGCCAGCGTTGACGAATTGAAATCCTGCCTGCGCACCGTCGAAGGTGCGAAATGGACCATGAGCAGGCAAGAGCGGGCGGCCAAGGCGCCAAGGCACAGACCAACGCCATCCGATCCGGGCGGGTTGATGTGAGTGGAGACCGGCGCCGGATGCCAGCCACTCCGCCCGTCCCGGTAAACGAAAGCCCCACCGGCTCGCGCCGGCAGGGCTTCATCAGGCGCGCTTCTGATCAGCGCCGGTTGGGATTGTTCGGGGCGCGGTCGCGATTGTTCGGCACGCCGTCATTGTCGCGGTCGCGGTCAAAGCGGTCGGCGATGCCGTCATGGTCGCGGTCATGGCGCATGGCGCGGTAATTGCTCCGGTAATTGGTGCGATACCAGTCGCGCTCGCGGGTGCCGTGCCAGGCATGCCAGCGCCGGTTATGGTCGTAATAGCCGTCGGAATAGGCGAAGGCGACATCGCCGATGCGGAAGGAAAAGCCCTTGGGCTGGGCCATGGACGGGCCGGAAGCCAGGCAGAGGGCGCCGACAATGCTGCCGGCTGTCAGAAGGGTACGGAAAGGTGTCATCGAAATCCTCACATTGGCCCCACACGCGGACATAACTTCCCGCCCGGCCGATGGTTCCCGGATTTCCTGCGCGGCTAGGGCGCGGGCGCTCCGGCCGCCGGGAACAGAACCCGCCAGCGCACCTGGCTGCGCGTATCGCTGATCTTTTCCATCATCGCGGCGCGCTCGTCGCTGCGGGGAATGGCCTTGAAACAGCCCAGCGCCGCCTTGTCCAGGACGTCGCTGCCGCTGGACTGGCCAATCAGCACGTCGCGCACGCGCCCATCGTTGAAGGTGACGCGGATGACGGTGGGGCCGCGGGCGGTCTGCGCCAGGGCCGGGATGCCGGCGGTGTCGCGCAGGCAGGCCACCGCCAGCGTCATCATCTGGCTGGTGGCGTCGTCCGCCGCCTCCTTCATCTGCGGCGTCTGCCAGTTGGTGTGCGAGACCGTGCCCCGGCCGTTGTTGACATAGGAATAGGTCACCATGGCCTGGGCGGTGAAGGGCGCGGTGGCGCCGGTCCTGGCCAGCGGGAGGAATTTCCAGCTCCGGACGCATTGGGTCGCGCCGCGGTCGAGCAGTTCGTCGCCGCTGCCGCCGGTGACCGTGACGCCGGTGACGGCGCCGCCGGCATCCACCGTATAGCGCAGTTGCACCGAGCCGCTGCCGCTCTGCCTGTGGGTGCTGCCGGGATAGATGTTGCAGTCGCGGTCCTTGCTCAGCCGGACCAGCGGTTCGGGCGCGGCGATCACCCGGCTGGTCTCGGTGCCGCTCATCGCCTGCGCCAGGGCGGGCAGCGGCAGAAGGATCGCGAAAAGGGCAAGGGCCGTTGCGGTGCGCATGGTGATTTTTCCGCGCTGTTTTCTTGCTACGCACTGTAGCATGAAGCCAAGCCCCACGGTATCATTACAACTTGTCCACCAGCCTTGGCGCCGTGCGATACTGGCGGCATGACGCTGCTGCGCCGTCATCGCTGTCCGCACGCTATCCACCTCCCGAGGGGAGGGGGGTGGCGCGTTTCCGGAAAAACGAAGAACCGGCAAGTGCCTGCGCCGCAAGGAAAGTCGGGGCATGGGGGTGCCGCGCCTCGGCGTCCTGTCTGCGCCGCTATTCTCGCGCTATCCACGCTTCTGCCCGCCGCGCCTGCCGCCGCTTCGCCATGGACGCGCAGCTTCGTGGTCACCGCCTATGAACCGGCGCTGGTGGGCAGTTGCCAGGCGCCGGCCTGGTCCGAAGCGCGCCGGATGCTGCAGACTCCCTGGCGCAGCCAAGCCGACATCGCCGAACTGACCCGACCCGCGCCCAAAAGCATCGAGCCCTACAGCATCGTCGCGCCGGCGCTGCACTTCCGCGGCTTCGCGCCGGGCATCGACACCTATCTCAATCCCTTCGCCGCGCCCGATCCGGGGCTGCCGGTGTCGCAGGCTGTCGTCGCCGTGGGCTTCGACCTCGACAACAATCCTGCCACCGGCAGTTTCGTCACGCCCGGCGGGCAGCGCGGCATTGATAACGCCTTTTCCCGTGCCATGGCCTGCTTCCGCGGGCTGCGCCCGCTCGCCGCGCGCGCCAATCAGCGAATGCAGGAGGGTTTGCAGACCATTCTGATCCGGCTTTCGGGCAAGGCCTCGCCGGCGCGCGACGACAATGTGACGGTGGAAATCGGCCCGTCGCCCGCCCGGATGGAACGCAACCTGCGCAACGTGCCGCTGCGCGACTATTCCTATCGTCTGGTGCATTCGTCGCAATATTCCAAACTGCGCGGCCGCATCCTTGACGGCGTTCTGACCACCATGCCGCTGGCGCAGCTGAAGGCGCCCGATTTCGCCTGGAGCGAAAGCAATCGCGGCGAGGCGGTGTTCGCCCGCGGCCGTCTCAGCCTGACCCTGGGGGATGATGGCGCCGCCACCGGCCTGATCGGCGGTTATCGCGACTGGCGCGAGCTGTATGCGCGCCTGGCCTTCAATGTCGCCATCGAGGGGCCGTTCCTGGAGCTTCCCAACCACACCGACCTGATCGCTGCCTATTACGCCCTTGAACGCAACGCCGATGCCGATCCCGATGGGCGCGGCCGCAACCGCGCCATTTCCACCACCTACCGCTTCAGTGCCATTCCGGCCTTCGCCGTGGAGGCCCCGGCGGCGCTGGCGCAGACCGTGCCCAGCAGCCGGATCGAGCGGGAAAGGGCGGTTTTCCGGGATGCGGCAGCCAGCCGCCGCATCGGGGCAAGTCCATGATCGGGATTGGCTTTCATGGCGCGCGCGGCTGCTTTAGCGTCGCCACCCATGCCGGTCCGATTCGCGCTTTTCGTCACCGCCGCTGTTCTGCTGGTCGCCGGATGCCACGGCGTCGAACCGCCGCCGCTGCCGCCGATGCCGGCCAGGCCTGCGCCGCTGCCGCAGGCGCCCGAGCCGGTGCAGCTGCCGCAAAGCGCCGGGGTCTACAAGATCGGCGAGCCCTACCAGATCGAGAACATCTGGTACTATCCGCGCGAGCAGCCGGACTATGACGAGACCGGCATCGCCTCCTGGTACGGGCCGACTTTCTACGGCAAGCGCACCGCCAACGGCGAGATCTATGACGGCAACGCCCTGACCGCCGCGCACAAGACTTTGCCGATGCCGGTCAATGTCCGCGTCACCAATCTGGACAATGGCAAATCCATCATCGTGCGGGTCAATGACCGCGGACCCTATGCGCGCGGACGCATCATCGACCTGTCGCGCCGCGCCGCCGAACTGCTGGACGTGATCCAGACCGGCACCGCGCGCGTGCGCGTGACCTACCTGGCCAGGGCCAATCTCGACGGCGGGCCGCCGCCGCCCGATACGCCGCCCGCCATCGCCAATGCCCTGCCGGCGGTTCCGTCCGGCCGGATCGAGAGCGCGCCGCTGGGGGCAGTGCCGGGCGCGGCGGTGGCGGCGCCAGTTACGCGGCGGCCGCTGCCGGTGCCGGTTCCCGGCGCTTCGGTTGCCCTGGCCTCGAACGAGCCGAGCGGGCAGGTGGACAAGGTTCCGGTTCCAGCCAGCACCCGCCTCTATGTCCAGGTGGGGGCTTTCTCCAACCAGGCCAATGCGCGCCGCCTGATGACGTCGCTGGGCGGGGATTTGCGGATTTCCACCGTGCAAAGAAACGGGCAAACCCTTTATAGAGTGCGGACCGGTCCGCTGGCCTCGGTCGGGGACGCCGATGCCGCCCTGGCGCGCATCAACGGCCAGTCCGGCGGGGAAGATGCCCGCATCATCGTCGATCAATAGCCTGGAGTTTTCATGCGCCGTTTCCTGATGGTTTTGCCGCTGCTGTTCGCCGCCGTGCTTCCCGCCCATGCGGCGATGGAGACATCGGCCGAACATGCGCTGCTGATGGATGGCGATAGCGGCCAGGTGCTGTGGCAGAAGGACGGGCTTTCGCCCCAGCCGCCCGCCTCGATGTCCAAGCTGATGACGCTGGACCTCTTGTTCCAGCGCCTGGCGGATGGCCGCATCAAGCTTGCCGACATGCTGCCGGTGTCCGAGCGCGCCTGGCGCACCCAGGGCTCCAAGATGTTTGTCGAGCTGGGCAACCGCATCGCGGTGGAAGACCTGATCCGCGGCATCATCATCCAGTCGGGCAATGACGCCTGTGTCGTGGTGGCGGAAGGTCTGGGCGGCACGGTGGAGGGCTTTGTCAACCTGATGAACCGGCGCGCGAAGGAACTGGGGCTGGCGCAATCCACTTTCGTCAATCCCGACGGCCTGCCTGATCCGCCAGGCCAGCTGATGAGCGCGCTCGATCTCGCCAAGCTGGCGCGTCACATCATCACCACCTATCCGCAATACTACCACTACTTCAGCGAGCGCGAATTCACCTGGCACAAGATCCGCCAGCCCAACCGCGACCTGGTGCTGGATTCGCTGCAGGGCGCCGACGGGCTCAAGACCGGCCACACCGACGCGGCGGGCTATGGCATCACCATTTCGGCCAAGCGCGGCAGCCAGCGCCTGATTCTGGTGCTGAACGGCTTGCGCTATCCGCAATACAACAACGACTATTTCCCCAATATCCGGCGTGCCGAGGAAGCCGGCCGGGTGATGGAGATGGCTTTCCGCGAATTCCGCAGCTTCCCGGTGACCGCCGCCAACCAGGTGGTGGGCGATGCGCCGGTGCGCGGGGGCGCCGCGCCGACAGTAGCGGCGACGCCGGCCCGGCCGGTCGCCGTCACCATGCAGGTGGAGTCTCATGCGGCGATGAAAAGCGTGCTGCAATTCGATGCCGGTCTCACCGCGCCGGTGCAGCAGGGGCAGCGCATCGGCAGCATGGTGATCACCGCGCCGGATTTCCCGCCCCTGTCGGTGCCGGTCTATGCCGCGCAGGCCGTGGCGAAGGAGAACATCTTCATGGGCCTCTGGCACAAGGCCACCGGCATGTTCCGGAAGAAATGACTCCCGGCCGTTTCATTTCGCTGGAAGGCGGGGAGGGCACCGGCAAGTCCACCCAGGCCCGCCGGCTGGGTGAGGCCTTGCGCGCCCGCGGCATAGACGTTGTGCTGACGCGCGAGCCGGGCGGTTCGCCGGGGGCGGAACAGATCCGCAAGCTGGTGGTCGAAGGCGAGGGCGGGCGCTGGTCGCCGATCACCGAAACCCTGCTGCTGTATGCCGCCCGCGCCGACCATGTCGTCCGCACCATCGGTCCGGCGCTGGCGCGCGGGCAATGGGTGGTGAGCGACCGTTTCAACGATTCCACGTTCGCCTATCAGGGCGGCGGTCGCGGCGTGCCGCGCGAGACGATCCGGCGCATCGATGCCGCCGTGCTGGACGACTTCAAGCCCGAACTCACCCTGATCCTGGATCTGCCGGTTGAAACCGGCTTGGCGCGCGCCATGGCGCGTGGCGGCGCGGAAACGCGTTTTGAAAGCTTGGGGCAGGATTTCCACCAGCGGATGCGCGACTCCTTTCTCGACATTGCCCGCAAGCAGCCCGACCGTTGCCGGCTGATCGATGCGGCCGGAAACGAGGAGGCCGTCGCCGCGGCGATTTGGGACGCCGTGCAGGCCCGTTTCGATCTATAAACGGCCATGGCCCGGCGCCCCAAAGCCAGTGACGAAAGTTTCGAAAGCGACCGCGTTGCCGGCTTCGCCCATCCGCGCGAACGCCAAACCCTGCTGGGCCAGGATGCGGCGCTGGGCCTGGCTTCGGCGGCGTTGCGCGGCGGGCGGCCGCCCCATGCCTGGCTGATCACCGGCCCGCCGGGGATCGGCAAGGCGACGCTCGCCTATCGCATGGCGCGCTATCTGCTGCGCCATGGCGCGACGGATGAGGGCCCGGCGGATTTGTCGGTTCCGGCGGACGATTCCGTGGCGCGGCAGGTGGCGGCGCGCGCCCATCCCGGTTTGCTGGTGCTGACCCGCGGTCTCAATCCCCGCACCGGCAAGCCGCAGACCGAACTGCCGGTGGATGAAGTGCGCCGGCTGTCCGGTTTCTTCGGCATGACCGCAGGGGCGGGGGGCTGGCGGGTGGCGATCATCGATCCGGCCGACGACATGAATGAAAGCGCCGCCAATGCGCTTTTGAAGCAGCTGGAGGAACCGCCCGAAAAAGCCATGCTCCTGCTGCTGTCGCACCGTCCGGGCGGATTGCTTGCCACCATCCGCTCCCGTTGCCGCCGTCTGGAATTGCGGCCCTTGCCGACGACGATATTGGAGCGCGCCCTGGCGGATTTCCTGCCGGACATGGACGGCGAAACGCGCCGGGCGCTGGCCGACCTTTCCGGCGGCAGCATCGGCGCGGCGCTGACCCTGGCCGAAGGTGATGGCGCCATGCTGGCCCAGGAAGCCGGGCGCCTGATCGAACGGGCGCGCGAACCGGATCTGGTGGCGCTTTACGCCCTGGGCGAGAAGATCGCCCGCATTCGCGACGGCCTGCCGCTGTTCGGCGATTTCCTGACCTCGGCACTTCAGGAGCGCATTGCCGGGCGCGCCCGCGCCGGCGGCGAAACGCGGCGCTGGGCGGAAGCGGCCGCGCGCCTGCAGGAGCAGTTCGCCCGCGCCGATGGCCTCAACCTGGAACCGCGCCAGACTGTCTGGACCGCGGCGCGGACGCTGGCGGCGACAGCGCGGCGGGCTGGGCCGGTCTGATGCTCGTCGACAGCCATTGCCATCTGGATTTTCCCGAACTCGCCGCCGACGCCGAAGGCGTGGTGGCGCGGGCGCGCGCCGCCGGCGTCAGCGCCATGGTGACCATCGGCACCGAACTGGCGCGCTTTGCCGGCGTGCTGGCGATGGCGGAACGCTTCGACAATGTCTGGTGCAGTGTCGGCACCCATCCGCATGAATCAGGCAAGGAACTGGTGACCGGCCCGGCGCCGCTGCTGGCCCACACCGATCATCCCAAGGTGGTGGCAATCGGGGAGACTGGCCTCGACTATTACTACGAGCACAGTCCGCGCCCGCCGCAGCTCGCCAGCTTCCGCGCCCATATCGCGGCGGCGCGCCAGACCGGCCTGCCGGTGATCGTGCATACCCGCGATGCCGATGACGACACCATCGCCGTGCTGGAAGACGAGATGGGGAAGGGTGCCTTCACCGGCCTGATCCATTGCTTCACCGGCGGCCAGCGCCTTGCCGACGCGGCGCTGCGACTTGGCCTTTACATCTCGGTTTCCGGCATCGCCACCTTCAAGAATTCGGCGGCGCTGCGCAACGCCATCGCAACGGTGCCGCCGGACCGGCTGCTGGTGGAAACCGACGCGCCCTTCCTGGCGCCGATGCCGCACCGGGGCAGGACCAACGAGCCATCCTTTGTCGTCCACACCGCCGCAATGCTGGCGGGACTGAAAGCCATGACGCCGGAGGCGCTGGCAAGCACCACCACCGACAATTTCTTCCGGCTGTTTTCCAAGGCGCGAAGACCGCAATGAGCCTGTCGGTCCGCATCCTGGGCTGCGGTTCCTCGGGCGGCGTGCCGCGCCTGGGCGGGCCGGAGGGCGCCGGCAACTGGGGCGCCTGCGACCCTGCCGAGCCGAAGAACCGGCGCAGCCGCTGCTCGCTCCTGGTGCGCCAGGGCGCGACGCAGGTGCTGGTGGATACCTCGCCCGACCTGCGCCAGCAGCTGCTGGCGGCGAAAGTCGCGCGGCTGGATGGCGTGCTGATCACCCATGACCATGCCGACCAGACCCATGGCATGGACGATCTGCGCGCGCTGGTCCAGGGCGGGCGGAGGCTGGACATGTGGAGCGACCGTTTCGCGCTGGAAAGCCTGAACCGAAAATTCGGCTACATCTTCAAGACGCCGCCCAACCGCGACTATCCGCCGATCGTCACCGCGCACGAACTTCCCGAACCGTTTGCGCCTTTCGTCATCGCGGGGCCGGGCGGACCCGTGCCGGTGCTGGCGTTCGGGCAGGGCCATGGCCGCATCCGTTCCCTCGGCTACCGCTTTGGGCCCCTGGCCTATTCGCCCGACCTGGATGTCCTGGACGAGACCGCCTTTGCGGCGCTGGCGGGGGTGGAGTGCTGGATCGTCGATGCCCTGCGCTACACGCCGCATCCCAGCCACACCCATCTGGCGCGGACGCTGGAATGGGTCGCGCGGGTGAAGCCGAAACGCGCCATCCTTACCAACCTGCATGTCGATATGGACTACGCCGCCCTGAAGGCGAAACTGCCGCCTGGCGTTGAGCCAGCCTATGACGGAATGGAAATCAGCGTCTAGCGCTGCTTTCCTTCCGCGTGTTCGCCGAAATTGTGCATCATGGCGCCGCGCACATTGAAGGCCAGCCGCGTCGCCATGCCCTGGCCGGCCCAGGCGGCGCGGTGCCAGCGTCCGGGGGCGGCATAGACCACATCGCCGGGCATGGCGCTCAGCAGCTTCTGGCCCTCGATCAGATATTCGATCCGCCCTTCCAGAACGAACCAGAATTCGTCATAGCCGATATGGAAGTGGCCGAGATTGCTGGCCGGCGGGGTCGGCACACCTTCGCCGCGCAAAATGTCCACCATGTTGTCGCCATCGTCGACGAAGCGATGCTGCTTGAGCAGGTCATGGGGATGGGCGGCGACGATATCCTTGAAGAAATCAATCTTCATAGGGTTTTGCGCCGTGTAGACGTCGGGCGGGCTGGGGTAGGTGACTTTCTCATAGTGCATGCCCTTGAGTGCCGCTGGCCTGTCTTTGTCGGCCGGGTCCGACGGATAGGAAGGCAGGCGGCCGGTATGGGTGACCTCGAAGCGCAGCGCAGGTTCGCTGCCGACCGTTTCCATGGAATAGGCGACGCGGAACGGCACCTGCACCAGGAAGCCCTTGCTGGCGATGAAAGGCCGCTGCCCGGCGATGGTGAAGCGGATCTGGCCGCTCCACACCACCCAGACGACGCGATCGTCGCCAAAGAACTGGGCTCTCGTCTTCTGGCCCGGCGCCATCGAGATCCAGCGCGCGCTGTAGCGCTCGGTATGGATGATCTCCTGGCTCCAGTTCGGCTGCCCCCTGTGGGCGGCCAGGACATCGGCCAGCCGCCAGACCGGGCGGTTGACGCCGGCATAGGCGGTGGGGACGTCGGGCTTGGGCGACCAGGCGTACCAGTATTTTGGCGCGGTCTGGGCCGTGGCGGCAGAGGCCAGCAGCAGGCCGGCCCAGACGACGGACTTAAGGGCGATTCGAAACGCACGCATCTGAAGTTCCCCCTTCTTCCCCTTGTTGCGCCTGCTGTTTTTATCGCCACCCGCCCATGAGAGGATGGGCCAGGGGACGGCAGCATTTCGCGGCAGCATCTGCTATCCTGCCACAGGAACCCGGCCAAAAGGAGCCGCCTATGAAACTGCAACTGGCCGCCGCTGCAACGCTGGCGACGCTTGTCCTGGCCGGCCCGGCCTTTGCCGACGCCGTGGTGACCATCGGCGATGGCCCCGAACGCATGTGCTATCTCTCGGCCAAGGCCGGGATCGATCTCGCGCATGGCCTGGACACCTGCAATGCCGCGCTCAACACCCCGCTGATCCAGCACGACCGCGCCGCCACCTATGTCAATCGCGGCGTCATCGAGCACAAGATGGGGCGCACCAGCGCCGCCATGGCCGATTACAATGAATGCCTGCGGATGCTTCCCGACCAGCCCGACGCCTTCATCAATCGCGGCGTCGCCTTCATGACGCTGGGCCAGCTGGATTCGGCGCTGGCCGATGTCGACAAGGGGCTTTCGCTCGGCCCGTCCGAGCCGGCGCTGGCTTATTTCGACCGCGCCATTGTCTATGAAAGGATCGCCGCCAGCTTCCCGGAAGGCGTCCAGCGCCAGGCCAATCTGCAAAAGGCCTATGCCGATTATCAGCGCGCCGTGAAGGAAGCGCCGGAGTTCACCGCCGCCAGCAATGCGCTGGCCCGGTTCCGGGTGACGCCCAGGGCGCGCGCGACCTGAGCGATTTCAGGATGGTTTTTTGACCGTCAGGATGGCAAGGGCCTCATGTCCGGGAAAAGCATTGTCCGTGTTGCGGCGATCGTCGGGCTGATCTTGCTCATTCCCGTGTTCGGGAATCTGTACGTCGAAGGGTGGAACTGGGGGCCGGGCGACTTCATATTTGGCTTTGTGACACTGTTGCTGACCGGGCTTGCCATCGACTTCTCGGCGCGCCGGATCGCCCGACCGCTTTGTCGCGGCGGTGCCATTGCCGCGGTCCTGACCGTCTTCCTGGTTTTCTGGGTGGAAGCTGCGACCGGCGGCGTCTCGAGAACGATACGGGCGTTGTTTTAGGCGCACGGCATCCAGGCGGCTGCGGGAGCGCTGCCAGCATGTGGGGCCGCAAACCCAAGTATACTATCGCCCTAATATTGGCGATAGTATACCTAGCGTAGGACGATTCTGTTAGAATCACCCCTGACAGGCCGTCACTACTTAGGAAAACCGGGTCGGACCGGAATACTACCGTCGCCAATATTTCCCCCGGTCCGGCCCGCTAGGAATGCCTCGTGGGGCTCATCACAATTTCTGAAGAAGTACTAGCTGCGGCCATCACTGCTGAACTGCGGGATCGTTTTGCGGACGCTGACGTAGACGGGCTAGTTCTTGCTGAACAAGATTTACGCCTGATATGCGGCGGAATAATGCTTCGCGTTTCTCCCCAGCCTCCCGGATTAGGGACAGAAAATCAAACAGCAGTCGCCATATCACCATGATTTCTGTCACCACATCCTCAAGGTCTTGGGCGGTGTAGACAAAAAAGTGCTGCGCCAGTTGCAGATGTTCAGATCTCCAAGCCCCTGGTACGGTTTCACTGACGAGAACTTCAGTGTTCCATTGCGTGTGGTGCTTGCCATCCACCCAAATGGCCCCGTCTTGGATGGGATCGCAGACGCCCCAATGGCCATGCACCACCTCATTCCGATGCCGCTCAATCTTTCGCTGGACCTCTAATACGGCAGTAAAGAGTTCTAATTCGTTTGGTGGCAATGCCTCGGAAGCAGCAGCCTTCAATGCCGACATCTTCACTGGCGCGGTGCGAAGCGAAGAAAAAACAGCAATTGCGATATCAGTGTTGGCCTTGAGCAAAAAGCCGAGAATTAAAGCCTGCTGGTGTTCAACAAATGACCAATCAGCAGTACACTTGCCAATAAGGGCCAGAATGGCTGGGCGCTTGTAAATCTCGCCCCGCCCCAAGGACCAAGGCCCTCTGTGATATTGAGCAGCAAGAGGTTGTCGCGCCATGTCAAAGCCCCTCAGCAAAGAAGACCAGACGCTATTGCGGCTTCTGAAAACGCCACCCAAGCCCTTCACGCCCAAGAAGGATAAGAAGCCTAAGGCGAGTCCCAAGCCGCCCAAACAGCGGATTCAGCGCCACCAGGGCCGGTAGTTATGCCCGCCCGGTCTGCGTTGTTAGGATCATTTCTGCCCGCGCAATCTCGTTCCGAAGAATTGCCAGAGTTTCTAGCGTCACTTCAAAGGCGGTCTGAAAGGCTGGTTCGGTGGGACGACGCTGGACCGTCAACACAATGGCCGCTCGCCCATCAGGCCGAGCCACCGTTCTGGACTGAAGAACGGTGACAGTATCAATGTCATTTGTAGTCATTCGTTGCCCCCTTATGCCAAGCCTTCTTGCCCCAAAACTGGCGCTTGAAAGGTACTACGGCATAGCCGCGGACTTTGCGCCAGCGGATAAAGGCCATAGCTTGCTGGCGCAGCGTCTTAGGCTGCGTTAATCCGCCGATAGGTGAGCCGCTTGCCGGTGATGCCCTTAAGAGCCGTATCGGCGCGGGTGGCATCATCAATGCCAAGGGCGATGCGGTTGTTCATGCGGAAATCAAACTCCGCGAGATAACGCTGCAAGTGCTGTTCGCCGCAATGTTGATACGTTCCGACCATACCCCTCTTGAAAACCGAGAAGAAACCTTCGGCGCTGTTCGTGTGGACCTTCTCGGACTTACCCTGGCGGACATATTCGGACTGGTGATCGACAGCCTCATGGCTCTCAACACGGAGATAGCCTTTGTACATTTGGGCTCCGTCCGTGTGCAGGGTTGAGGCGGGGTCAACGTTAGTGTGGATCGCGGCCTTGATTTCAGCGGCGGTTGGGCCGCCCAGTTTGAACGAGCGGATTTTGCCGCCGCGCTCGACCAGCGACAGGACGGTGCGCTTGTGGGCGGAGCCGCCAGCCAGCTTGGGCTTGCGACCCTTGGGGCCGTCTTTCTTACCGATGAAAGTCTCATCGGCCTCGACCACAAAGCCTTCGCCGCCAAGGGGCGGCTCGGAGCCGGGGATGGGGGCCATAGCCTCACGGATGCGATGGCAGAGGAACCAGGCCGACTTGTAGGTAATCCCGACCATGCGAGCGATCTGGTGGGCCGAGATGCCTTTCTTGGACGAATTAAGCAGATGGTTGACGTACAGCCAGACGTTCAGGGGGATTTTGCTGCTTTCCATGACGGTCCCCACAGTCACGCTAAAGGGCTTTTGGCAGGCATTGCACCAGTACACGCCGGGACGGGTGGATTTGCCTTTCAGGGCTGTGGAGTCATCCAGAGTCCCGCAATGGGGGCACGGACGGCCATTGGCCCAGAGCAGCTTTTCGAGGTGTTTGCGGGCGGCGGTGGGGTCCGTGAAACGGGCGGGGATTTTGGCTGTCATGGCGGAAATCCTTATTTCCTAACCAATCTAAGCCTTTCGGCGTCCTACGTCAAGTATACTATCGCCCTAATATTGCCCATAATATTACTTATACGAAAATACTAGGCGATAATGAGGCGAAAATAGCCCTTGCCCCGGCCCCAGGGGCCGGACCGCAAAAGCCGAGCGTCGATAGAATGCACCGGACATGGACCGCCAGCTCAGCCCCCAGGAAGTCACATCCCGCTTTGGCGTCAGCATCAAGGCCCTGCGTCTCTATGAGCGCCACGGCCTGCTGGCGCCGCTGCGGTCCGAGGCCGGCTGGCGGACCTATGGTCCGGACCAGATCGCGCGGCTGCACCAGGTCCTGACCCTGAAACGGCTGGGCCTGCCCCTGGCCCGCATCGCCCAGCTGCTGGCCGGGCGGGACGAGCTGGACCGGGTGCTGGCGCTGCAGGAAAACGTGCTGAGCCAGCAGGCCCAGTCCGCCGCGCGCGGGCTTGCCCTGCTCCGCATGGCGCGAAGCAAGCTGGCCGCCGGCCAGGCGCTTTCCATCGACGATCTCGCCAACCTCAACACGGAGACCCTCATGACCGTCAAACCGGACCCAGAAGAACTCAAGACGCTTTTTTCGTCCTTCGCAGACCGGCACTTCACGCCCGATGAACGCGCGCGGATGCATGCCCGGATGGAGCAAGGCAAATTCGACCAGCAGGAAATCACGGCCCGCTGGGACGCCCTGATCGCCGAAGCCAAAAGCGTTATGGCGGCGGGCGATCCCGCCTCGCCGGCGGCGCAGGATCTTGCCAGGCGCTGGCGTGCGCAGGTGCTGCAATTCACCAACGGCAGTCCCGAACTGGCGGCCAAGGTCCGCGCCTTCTGGAACGATGCCTTGGCTGACCCGAAAATGGCCGCCGCCACGCCCCTGACGCCAGACCTGATGGCCTTCATGGGCAAGGCAATGGCAGGCCTGCCGGCCGCATGACCCGTTGCGGTGGATGGCGGGGTCCGGACTCTTGCCGGGCGCCGCCACCGCTACTTTTTATTTTGTCGCGCTTCCCGGGCGGAAAACCGCTTCACACTTTTCCTGGGACCGCTCTTACTGGCGCCATGCCGAATCCGCTGACGCCCTCCCGCGACATCGCCACCCTGCTCGCCATCATGAAGACCCTGCGCGAACCCGGCGGGTGCCCCTGGGACCGCGACCAGAGCTTTGACACCATCGCGCCCTACACCATCGAGGAAGCCTATGAGGTCGCTTCGGCCATCGAGGAGAAGGACTTCAAGTCCCTGCCCGGCGAACTGGGCGACCTGCTGTTCCAGGTGGTCTTCCATGCCCGCATGGCCGAGGAAGCCGGCCTGTTCGATTTTGGCGACGTCGTCGAAGCCGTCACCGCCAAGATGATCCGCCGCCATCCGCACGTCTTTGGCGGCGAGGACGCCAAGGCCAATGCGGAGGACCAGAAGGCCTATTGGGAAAGCCTCAAGGTGGCGGAGCGCAAGGCCAGGGCTTTGGCCGGCGTGCTGGACGATGTGCCCGTCGCCCTGCCCGCCCTGGTGCGGGCCGAAAAGCTTCAGAAACGCGCTTCAAGCGTCGGCTTCGACTGGAACAATGCCGCCACGGTCGTGGACAAGATCGCCGAGGAAGCCCGCGAGGTGGCCGACGCCGGAACCCAGGCCGAGCGTGAGGAAGAACTGGGGGACCTGCTCTTTGTCGTCGCCAACCTGGCCCGGCACCTGAAGGTGGACCCCGAGGCCGCCCTGCGCGCCGCCAACGCCAAGTTCGTCCGCCGCTTCCACCACATCGAGACGGCGCTGGCCGCCCGGCACTCCAGCCCGGCAGCTGCCTCGCTGGAGGAGATGGAAGCCCTCTGGCAGGAGGCCAAGGCGAAGGGCATCAAGTGATGCACTGGCTGTGGATTTAATCACCCACATTAGCAGTTTATGACAATTCCTTATTGGAACTGAATTTTTTTCTCAAAGCGGTTCTCGAACCGGGCGCGGTCCTGTGGAGAAATCCGCAAGCTCAGGCTGATCTTTCCGCCCCGTTCTCGCCGTTCCAGCACTTGGGCATGGCGGTAGACAAAGGCCAGGTCGGCGCCCTCTTCCGCCGCCAGTTTCAGGGATGCCGTGATGTTGTCACGCGTCACGGCGGCTTCGATGCCTGACAGAAGCGACGGGATTCCGGCGCCGGTCAGGGCCGATACCGCATGGGCCCGCCCGCTTTGCGCTTCCAGCCCCCGGCGCGGCCCCGCCTCCAGCAGGTCGACCTTGTTCAGCACTTCCAGGATGGGCCGGTCCTCCGGCACACCGAGTTCTGACAGGATCGCCAGCACGTCCGCCTTCTGCGCGGCGCTTTCATCATGGGCGGCGTCACGGACATGGGCGATGACGTCGGCCTCCAGCACCTCCTCCAGGGTGGCGCGGAAGGCGGCGACCAGTTCGGTCGGCAGGTCGGCGATGAAGCCCACCGTGTCCGAAAGGATTACCCGCGTTCCGCCCGGCAGCTTCAGGCCGCGCATGGTGGGATCAAGGGTGGCGAACAGCAGGTCCCTGGCCAGCACGGCTGAATCGGTCAGCCGGTTGAACAGGGTGGACTTGCCGGCATTGGTGTAGCCGACCAGGGCGATCACCGGATAAGGCACCTTTTTGCGCGCCTTCCGTCCCAGGCCGCGGGTGCGCTTGACCTGTTCCAGTTCCGCCTTGATGCGGACAATGCGTTCCGAAATCAGGCGGCGGTCGCTTTCGATCTGGCTTTCGCCCGGACCGCCAAGAAAACCGAAACCGCCGCGCTGCCGTTCCAGATGGGTCCAGGACCGCACCAGGCGCGAACGCTGATAGCTCAGATGCGCCAGTTCGACCTGCAGCCGGCCTTCCCCCGTCTGGGCACGCTCGCCGAAGATCTCAAGGATCAGCGCCGTGCGGTCGAGCACCTTGACGCCCCAGGCCTTTTCCAGGTTGCGCTGCTGCACTGGCGTCAGCGCCGCATTGACCATCACGATTTCCGGTTCGTGCTGTTTCGCCAGCGCCGCGATCTCTTCCACCTTGCCGCTGCCCAGCAGCGTTGCCGGGGCCGGCCGCGCCAGCGGTGCGATCCCCGCCCAGACGATATCGAGATGGATGGCGGCGGTGAGGCCGACAGCCTCCTCCAGCCGCGATCCGGCATCGCGCAGGGCGCGCGGACCGCTGCGGCTCTTGGGCTCGACATGCAGCACCAGCGCGGTTCGCGGCCCGCCGGCGGAAGGCTTCGCCAATGTCAGGCTTCGCCCGGCTCGTCCTGGAGCTGGATCGGGCCCAGCGGCATCACGGTCGAGATCGCATGCTTGTAGACCAGCTGGGACTGGCCGTCCCGGCGCAGCAGCACGCAGAAATTGTCAAACCAGGTGATGTTGCCCTGCAGCTTGACGCCGTTGACCAGGAAAATGGTCACGGCCGACTTGGACTTGCGGACGGCGTTGAGGAACGTGTCCTGCAGATTCTGTTGCTTATCGCTCATGGGTTGGCCCATTTTTCGTGGCGCACGGGGATATGCGCGAAGGCCAGCATAATGGATTGCTGCAATTGCGAAAGGGGGAAGTCAGGCCTTGTTTCTGCCTGATTCCGCAGCATAGAGCGCCTGCAGGCGCAGCGTCAGCAGCCCCGGATGGCCGTTCGCGACCGCCTGGCCGTCTATTGCCACCACCGGGACTGCCGCCCCCGAGGCGGAGGTGAGGAAGGCCTCCCTGGCCGCCAGCGCCTCGGCGACGGTGAATTTGCGCTCGACGACCTTGAGGCCCGCCGCCTTCGCCGCCGCCAGCACCACGGCGCGGGTCACGCCGGGCAGGATGTCGCGGCCGAGCGGGCGGGTGATCAGCGCGCCATCGGCATCGACGATCCAGCCATTGGTCGAGCCGCCTTCGGTCACAAAACCTTCGCCATCCACCAGCCAGGCTTCGGTGGCACCGGCGCGTTTCGCCGCCGTCTTGGCCAGCACCGCAGGCAGCAACTGCGTCGTCTTGATGTCACGCCGCGCCCAACGTTCGTCGGGCAGCGTGATGATTTTCACGCCCTGGGCCAGCCGCGCTGCGGCTGCGGCGGGATCATAGGCGCGGGCGGTCAGGATCAGGCTGGGCTTGGTCGAAGCGTCCGGCATGGGATGGTCGCGGCGGAAGGCGCCGCGCGTCACCTGCAGATAAACGATGCCGTCGCGGATGCGGTTGCGCCGGAGCAGTTCGCGCACGATCAGCCGCAGCGCCGCCCGCGTGACCGGCAAGGCCAGCTCCAGCGCCCCCAGCGAACGCTCCAGCCGGTCGAGATGGCCCGGTTCGTCCAGAAGCTGGCCCGCTTCGGCGCGAAATACCTCGTAGATCGAGTCGCCAAGCTGCAGCCCGCGATCCTCGATATGCACCGCCGCCATGCCATGCGGCAGGTAACGGCCGTTCACATAGGCGGTGCGGCCAGACGGCGCGCGCTCAGGCCATTTCAAGCATTGAATCCTTGTGCAGAACCCACACCCAGCGACTTCAGCTTGCGGTGCAGGGCCGAGCGCTCCATGCCGATGAAGGCGGCGGTGCGGGAGATGTTGCCGCCGAAGCGGTTGATCTGGGCCACCAGGTAATCGCGCTCGAAGATTTCCCGCGCCTCGCGCAGCGGCAGCGAAATCACCAGGTCGCTGGCCCGCCGTCCGCCCGGCGTGCCCGACAGGTCGGTGGGCAGCAGGTCGGCGGTCAGCGCCTCGGTGGCGTCGTCGCTGGCCAGGATCAGCAAGCGCTCGACGATGTTGCGCAGCTGGCGGACATTGCCCGGCCAGTTGTGGGTCTGCAGCACCGCCATGGCGTCGTCACCGATCTCGCGCATCGGCAGGCCGGCGGCGGCCGAAAGCCGCTTCATGAAATGCGACACCAGGTTGGGGATGTCGTCGCGGCGCTCGGCCAGCGAGGGCACCCGCACCGGCACCACGTTGAGGCGGTGATACAAGTCTTCGCGGAAACGGCCGGATTCAGTTTCCGAGCGCAGGTCGCGGGTGCTGGAACAGACCACGCGGGCGTCAACCTGCACCCTGGTCTGGCCGCCGATGCGGGTGAAGGTCTGGTCGATCAGCACCCGCAAAATCTTGCCTTGCGTCTCCAGCGGCATGTCGGAGACTTCGTCGAGATAGAGCGTGCCGTTGTGCGCCAGCTCGAACAGGCCGGTCTTGCGCGGACCCTCGCCTTCCACCCCGAAGAGCTCGGCCTCGATACGCTCCGGCTCCATCGTGGCGCAATTGACTGCGACAAAGGCATTGCCGGCGCGGCGGGAACGGGCATGGATCAGGCGCGCCGCGACTTCCTTGCCCGAGCCGGCCGGGCCGGTGATCAGGACACGGCTGTTGGTGGGCGCAATCTTCTCGATCAGCAGGCGCAACTGCGTGACGGCGGAGGAGTTGCCCACCATTTCGCCTTCGTCGCCGGTTTTCAGTTTCAGTTCGCGCACCTCGCGCTTCAGCCGCGCCGCTTCCAGGGCGCGCTCGGCGACATGCAGCAGCCGGTCCGACTTGAAAGGCTTCTCGATGAAATCGTAGGCGCCCTTCTTGATCGAGGCCACCGCCGTCTCGATGGTGCCATGACCGGAGATCATCACCACCGGCAGATCGGGATGCTCGCGCATCAGCACGTCCAGCACCTCGATGCCGTCCAGCTTGGAGCCCTGCAGCCAGATGTCGAGGATGACAAGCTGCGGCCGGCGGGCGCGCACCGCCGCCAGCGCCGCCTCGCTGTCGCCGGCTATGCGCGTGGCATAGCCTTCATCCGCCAGGATGCCGGCGATCAGGTCCCGGATATCCTCCTCGTCATCGACGATCAGAATCTCAGACGCGATCAGCGATCCGTTTTTGGCCATCTTCCGTCCTGCCTTTCATGCTCTTTTGCGCGAGGGGAAGGCTGAGCACGACCAGCGCGCCCTCCCCGTTTTCAACATCGTTCAGGGAAATTTCGCCGCCATGGTCTTCCATGATCTTGCGGACAATGGCGAGGCCCAGTCCCGTGCCCTTGGCCCGCGTCGTGACATAGGGCTCGGTCAGGCGGTGCCGGTGCTCCGGCGGCAGGCCGACGCCATTGTCGCTGATGCGATAGGCAAAGGCGCTGCCGTTCTTCTCGATGGCGACGACGATGCGCCCCGGCACATCCTCGCCCCTGGTATGGCGCGCGGCGATGCCCTCGCCCGCATTCTTGAGCACATTGGTCAGGGCCTGGGAGATCAGGCGGCCGTCGCCCTCGAACCAGACCGGCTCCTTGGGCGCCTCGGTGACGAAACTGATTTCGGGATGCGCGACGCGCTGCAGAAAGACCGCCTGGCTGAGCAGCTCCTGGGCATTCTCGCGCTTCATCACCGGCGCCGGCATGCGGGCGAAGGAAGAGAACTCGTCCACCATGCGGCCAATGTCGCCGACCTGGCGGACGATGGTGTCGGTGCACTGGTTGAAAATCTCGGGGTCGGTAACGATCTCGCCGCCATATTTGCGCTTGAGCCGCTCGGCCGAAAGCTGGATCGGCGTCAGCGGATTCTTGATCTCATGGGCGATGCGGCGGGCGACATCGGCCCAGGCAGCGGTGCGCTGGGCCGAAACCAGGTCGGTGATGTCGTCAAAGGTGACGACAAAGCCGCTGGCGCCGGCCTCGCTGGCGACCTGCACCGACAGGGCGCGGGTCTGGCCACCGCGGCGAACCTGGACTTCGCCGGCGGCACGTCCCACCGGTTCGTCCATGGCGCGGCGGATCAGCGCCGCCAGTTCCGGCATGATCTGGGCATAATGGCCGCCTTCCATTTCCTCCGGCGCGGCGTCAAGCAGGCGGGCTGCGGCGCGGTTGACGATGGTTAGAATACCGTCATGGCTCACGCCGACCACGCCGGCCGAAACGCCCGACAGCACCGTCTCGGTGAAGCGGCGGCGGGCCTCGTTGATGCGGCTGGCTTCCAGCAGGTCCCGGCGCTGCGCCGACAATTGCTGGGTCATGCGGTTGAAGGCCAGGCCCAGCGTGGCCAGCTCGTCATCGTCGCGCTCCACCCGCACCTGGGCGGAAAGCTCGCCGCCGGAAACCCTCTCCGAGGCTTCGACCAGATCGGAAATCGGGCGCACCAGGCGATTGGCGGCCCAGAGGCCCGACCAGATCGCCCCCAGCAGCACCACCAGCGTCATCACGGCATATAGCGCCGCGAAAACCAGCTGCACTTCCAGCCGGCTGTCATTGAGACGGTTATATTCGCTGACGGTGTTGAGGGTGCGCCGGTAGTAGCCCACCACCTTGGGATCGACCGACCGCACGATCATCAGGTAGGCGTCGCTCAGGGTCTGCAGCCGGAGCAAGGCCGTCACCTTGCCCTTGGGATCGTGCAGATCGATCACCACGCGGTGTTGGGCGTCGGCCAGATCGGCCGTGCTGACCGGATCGGGATCGGCGGTGCCGGGCGGGCGGGCGGAGACGATGGCGACACCATGGCCGTCCAGAATGTAGGAGGCGTTGAGACCGCGGTCGCGGCTGAGCTGGGTCAGGCGGGAAATGAAATTCACCGGCCGGACATTGTGGTTCTCGTCGAACAGGGTCTGATCCTGCTGCAACGCCGTGGCGATGGCGATGGCGTCGCTTTCCATGCTGCCGGCATGGTCATAGGCATAGGCCTGCGCGACATTGACGGCGTTGCCCAGCGCCGACTTGACCTGGCCTGTAAACATGGCGTCGAGGCCGAGATTGAGCGTCACCGACGCGAAGACGGCCAGCAGCACGGCCGGCACCATCGCGATCAGGCTGAACCAGGTGACCAGGCGCACATGCAGCTTCGCGCCCGCGCCGCCCGAACGGCGCGTCGCCCAAAGCCGCGCCAAGCGCCAGCCGATCAGCGCCGCCAGCGACAGCACCAAGGTCAGGTTGACCAGGAACAGCACGACAAGGCCGCCGCGGCCCAGGCTGTTGGGCAGAAGGCCGGTGAGCAGCGCATAGGTGACGCCCACCGACACCAGCGCCAGCACCGCCACCGCGAAGGCGAGCTGCGAAGGCCGGGATACCGCGCGCAAACTGGCGCGCCGCTCTGGGAACGTTGTCTCGCTAACCATGTCTTCCGTTGGACCGGCCCCACCCCTGATTCCGGTCGTGTGACAGCATTGTAGACGAGCCACGAACTGTTGCAAGAATGCTGCGGTGCATTTTGGGCACAGCGTTAAGCTGCGGAAATCGCGAGATTTATGGAAATCCAGGCCTAGGTGTGGTTCGGACAGTCCCGGGTCCGGGCCGCGTCGCCTATGCTGTCGACAGACAACCCGCTGCTGCGGCGCGACCCTGCGCCGCTGGAAGTGTCTGCAGAGATTGCAGTTATTCGCTGCGAAGACCTTTTATCACTTCCAGCCCAAGATCCTTGATCTTCTTTCGCAGCGTATTGCGGTTCAGGCCCAGCAGCTGCGCGGCGCGTATCTGGTTGCCGCGGGTGGCGGCAAGACAGATGGAAATCAGCGGCCGCTCCACTTCCTGCAGCACGCGTTCGTGGACGCCGGGTGGCGGCAGCCTGTCGCCCTGGGCGAGGAAATATCTGGTGAGATACTGCTCCACCGATGCGGCGAGGGAATGCTGGCCTGCCACTTCCTCCGGCGCGTGCACCGGCTCCTTCAGCTCCGCGGCGATCGCCGAGGCCGATATGGCGTCGCCGGAATGCAGCACTGCCAGGCGGCGGATCAGATTCTCCAGTTCGCGGACATTGCCCGGCCAGCGGTGGCGGCGCAGGACGTCCAGCGCATCATTGTCCAGCGACTTGTGCGGCAGGCCCTCCTCTTCCGCCTTGCGCAGGAAATGGCGGGCGAGATCGGGAATGTCTTCCACCCGTTCGCGCAGCGGCGGCAGGCGCAGCGGCACGACATTGAGCCGGTAATAGAGATCCTCGCGGAACAGACCCTGGGCAATCAGCTGGCGCAGGTCGCGGTTGGTGGCGGCGATGATGCGCACATCGGTCCTGATCGCGGTGCGCCCGCCCACCGTGGTGTATTCGCCCTGCTGCAGCACGCGCAGCAGGCGGGTCTGCGCCTCCAGCGGCATGTCGCCGATCTCGTCCAGGAACAGCGTGCCGCCCTCGGCCTGCTCGAAGCGGCCGACGCCACGGTTGGTGGCGCCGGTGAAGGCGCCGCGCTCATGGCCGAAAAGTTCGCTTTCCACCAGCTCCTTCGGAATGGCCGCCATGTTGACGGCGACGAAGGTGCCATAGCGGCGCTTGCCATAGTCATGGAGCGCCCGCGCCACCAGTTCCTTGCCGGTGCCGCTCTCGCCCATGATCATCACGGTGAGATCGGTCTGGGTCAGCCGCGCGATGACGCGATAGATTTCCTGCATCGCCGGCGAGCGGCCGATCAGCGGCAGCCGTTCCGCCCCTTCCACCGGCGCCTGTTCGCGGCGCACCCCCGGGCTGGCCAGCGCCCGCTGCACCACCTGGGTCAGTTCCTTCAGGTCAAAGGGCTTGGGCAGATATTCAAAGGCGCCGCGCTCCGCCGCGGTGATGGCGGTGAGCAGCGTATTCTGCGCGCTCATGACGAGTACCGGCAGGTCGGGACGGATGCGCTTGATGCGCGGGATTAGGTCGAAGCCGCTTTCGTCGGGCAGCACCACATCGGTGATGACAAGGTTGCCCTCCCCTGCCGAGACCCAGCGCCACAGCCCGGCGGCAGTGCCGGTGGTGCGCACGTCGTAGCCGGCCCGCCCCAGCGCCTGGTTGAGCACGGTGCGGATGGCGCTGTCGTCGTCGGCAATGAGAATGGTGGCGGTCATCTCAGGCGGCCTCCGTTCCGGCCTTGGGCAGCAGCACGCGGAAGACAGTGCGCCGGGGCACCGATTCACACTCCACCACCCCGCCATGATCGCCCACGATCTTGGCGACCAGGGCGAGGCCGAGCCCAGTGCCGCGCGCCTTGGTGGTGACGAAGGGATCGAAGATATGGGGCATGATGTCGGGCGGCACGCCCCCGCCATTGTCGCGCACAGTGACTTCCAGCGGCAGGGAAACGCGCTCGCCGCCGGCGCCGGCGCCGAACTTGACGCCGGGCCGGTAGCCGGTGGTCAGCGTGATCTCGCCGCCGCTTTCCGGCAGCGCGTCGGCGGCATTGCGGATCAGGTTGAGAAAGACCTGGATCAGCTGGTCCTTGTCACCCAGCACCGGCGGGAGGGAAGGATCGAAGCTTTCCACGATCGGAACGCCGCGGGCGAAGCCGGAATCGGCCACGCGCCGCACTCGGTCCAGCACTTCGTGGATGTTGACGGGATGGCGGGTGAAGCTGCGGGTGTCGCCGAAGCTTTCCATGCGGTCGATCAGGCCTCGGATGCGGTCGCTTTCGTCAACGATGAGCCGGGTCATCTCGCGCTCCGCCGGCTCCAGAGCTTCCTCGAGCAGCTGGGCCGCACCCCGGATGCCGGCCAGGGGATTCTTGATCTCATGCGCCAGCACGGCCGCCATGCCGTGCATTGAGCGCACGGCGCCGCGCGCCATCAGTTGGCGGTCCATGCGCTGGGCCAGGCTGCGCTCCTGCAAGGTGACGACCAGCGTGCCATTCGGATCGGGCAGTGGCGTGACCGTCACGTCGGCCAGGCGTTCGCCATGGCGCGGGGTCGAAACATCGACATCGCGTTCCGCCGCCGAGGAATTGCGGTCCCGCGCCTGGCTGATGAGCTGGAAGAGCGGACTGTCGAAGGGCAGAAGGTCGGCAAGATTCTGTTTCAGCAAAAGGCCGGCGCCGGTGTCGAAGAACTGCTCGGCCGCCGGATTGACGAAGATGATCTCCCGGTCTCGCCCTACCACCAGCAGCGGCATGGGCAGGGAAGCGGCGATCAGGCCGGTGCCAAAGGGCTCCCCATAGCCGCTGCGAAACTTGGGCAAAGCGGGAATCACTGAAATTGCCTATAAGTTATGCACCGTCTCATGGTGTTCATATTATAGGCAAGTATTGGCGAGGCAAGAAGATATCGCAGCGCGGCGCGGCAAATGTTAGGCAGGGACCAGAGGGAAAAATGCCGAAAACCGCCGTCCTGATCGTCGCTGCCGGCAAGGGAGAGCGGGCCGGGACCAGCCTGCCCAAACAGTATGAATCCCTGGCCGGACAGCCGATTTTACGCCGCTCGATAAACGCCTTTCAGGGCTATCCGGTCCAGGTGGTGATCGGTCCAGGCCAGGAGGCGCTGGCGGCAGTGGCGCTGGAGGGCCTTGCCCTGCCAGCGCCCGTCCTCGGCGGCGCGACTCGGCAGGAATCTGTGCGGCTGGGGTTGGAAGCCCTCAGGGCAGAGGCGCCCGACTATGTTTTGATCCATGATGCCGCCCGGCCCCTGGTTTCGCCGCGCGTGGTCGGCGCGGTGGTGGCAGCGCTGGAAGCCGGCGCCGCCGGCGCCCTGCCCATGCTGGCGACCGCCGACACCCTGCGCCGCCAGGCCGCCGATGGGCGCTGGACGCTGGTTGCCCGCGACGGTCTCTACCGCGCCCAGACGCCCCAGGGTTTTGTCTATAATCGCATCCTCAAGGCCCATCGCGATCATGCCCATGAGGAAGTGACGGACGATGCCGCCCTGGCGGAGATGGCAGGCATGACGGTGACGATGGTCGAAGGCGAGGAGAAAAACCTGAAAGTGACGCGCAAGGAGGATTTCATTCTCGCAGAGGCGCTGCTCGGCGGCGGCGGCTCAAATGGGGAAGATTGGCGCACCGCCACCGGCTATGACGTCCACAAATTCACCGAGGGCGACCATATCTGGCTCTGCGGCCTGAAGGTGCCGCACAGCCATGGCCTGGAAGGCCATTCCGACGCCGATGTCGGGTTGCATGCCATCACCGACGCCCTGCTGGGCTGCATCGGCGAAGGCGATATCGGCATGCACTTCCCGCCCACCGATGACCGCTGGAAGGGCGCGCCGAGCTGGAAATTCCTCGACCATGCCGCTTCGCTGGTTCGGGCGCGGGGCGGTGTGATTTCCCATGTCGACGTCACGCTGATCTGCGAACGGCCCAAGGTCGGGCCGCACCGTGATGCGATGAAGGCGAAGATCGCGGAGATACTCGCCATCGAGCCTTCGCGGGTTTCGGTCAAGGCCACCACCACCGAAGGATTGGGATTCACCGGCCGCCGCGAGGGTATCGCCGCCCAGGCCATCGCCACTGTGAAGCTATAGTTATTTTTGTCGCGGTTCCTGACGGAAAACCGCTCCACACTTTTCCTGGAACCGCTCTCATGAAACTCCCCCGCGCCGCCACCATCGTCGCATCCGTCTTCGGCATCGGCTATTTCGATGTCGCCCCCGGCACCATCATGAGCGCCATCGCCGTGCCGCTGGCCATCCTGATCGGCATCCATGGCGGCGGCGGTATGGGCATCCTCGCCTCCAGCCTGATTGCGCTGGTGATCGGCATCCTGGCCTGCGCCGAGCATGTGCGCGAAACCAGGCGTGAAGACCCGCCGGAATGCGTCATCGACGAACTGGCGGGCCAGTGGCTGGCCTGTTCCTTCGCCATGCTGACCTTGGGCGGGCTGCTGCCTTTCAACGGCATCTCCATTCCGGCATTCGGCCTCGCCTTCGTGCTCTTCCGCCTGTTCGACATCTGGAAGCCCTGGCCGGTGAGCTGGGCGGACCAGAACATCAAGGGCGGTCTGGGCGTGATGACCGACGACATGATCGCCGGCCTGATGGCGGGCGCCGGCGTCGTGCTCGCCCGCTACTTTCTCCACATCTGATGTTCTCGCCGGAGCTGATCGCGCTGGCTACGGACTTGCTTGCAAAGGCGCGGGCGAAGGGCCTGAAAATCGTCACGGCGGAAAGCTGCACCGGCGGACTGATTGCCGCCCTGCTCACGGAAATTCCCGGCTCGTCGGATGTCTTTGAACGCGGCTTCATCACCTATTCCAATGACGCCAAGTGCGAATTGCTGGGCGTGCCGGAAACGCTGCTGGCCGCGCATGGCGCGGTGTCGCGCGAGGTCGCTGGCGCCATGCTGGATGGCGCGCTGGCGCGCTCCCGCGCCACGCTTGCCATCGCAGTCACTGGCATTGCCGGGCCGGGTGGCGGTTCGGTGGAAAAACCCGTCGGCCTGGTTTTCGTCGGTGCTTCCCGCGGGGGCGTGACGAGCGTAGACGAACACCGCTTCGGCGACCTTGGACGCCAGACCGTGCGTCTCAAGACCGTCGAGGCGGCACTCTATCTGGTCGAGACGCTGCTTTAATTTCCGCCGCCGCCGCCGGGCTGGAACCAGTGCAGGTTGTCGGGCCGCGGAATGAAGGCCAGGCGGGTCGAGGGGCCATCACCCGCGGCCGTGGCGCGGTGCCAGCGGCCATTGGTCGTCGCCACCAGGTCGCCGTCGCCCACCGTCACCAGCTTTTCGCCTTCGACCAGGAATTCCTGCTTGCCTTCGACGATCAGCCAGAATTCCGGGAAGTTGGCATGCATATGGCCCCATTCGGTATCGGGCGGGGTCGGCACGCCCTTCTGCGAGCGCAGGATGGTGACATAGGTGTGGTCGTCGCGAATCCAGACGCCGGTCTTCTTGCCGTCCTGCACGATCTCCTTTTCGAAATCGATGAAGGGCCGGTTGATGGCGTCATACTTGCCATGGCCGGTATAGGTGGCCTGGATGTACTTGAAGCCCGGCACTGGCGTCGGCGTCTCGGTGATCGGATATTGCTCCGGCTCGCCCGCCGGCTCCACCTTGAAATACACCACCGGCTCATTGCCGACCGTTTCCATCTGATAGGTCAGGCGGTTGGGCACGTTTACCAGGAAATGCTTGCTGGCGATGAAAGGCTCCTGCCCCTCGATCGTCACCTTCATCTGGCCCGACTGCACTTCCCAGAAGGTCTTGTCATCGGCATGGAAAGCCGTCTTGGTTTTCTTGCCCGGCCCCATGGATATCCAGCTGGCGGTGAAGTCGCGCGACAGGTGGACCTGCTGCTTCCAGTCCGTCTTGCCCTTGTGCGCCGCCATCACGTCGGCGAAGCGATAGACCAGCTTGTTGGGCGCCTTGAAGGCCGGCAGCTTGGTGGGCTTGGAGGCCCAGGCCAGGATCGGCGCGTTGCCGCGTGCCGCGGCCACCGCCTTGGCGGCATCCTGTTCCTGCGGCGCCTGCGCCTGCGCGCCCGCCAGCATCAACAGCGATAGGGCGGCGCCGGCCGCCAGGCTCTTTCTGAGGTGCATGTGAACTCTCCCTGGTATGTTCTTTGCGGCAAGCCTAATTGGTTCCACCCTGCCCCGCCAGTTGGTCATGGGCGATTTGCTGCAGCGCATGGGTCTGGGGCCGCGAGAAACCCATGTCGTCGGCCACGGTTTCACCGTCGCCCAGCGACAGCGGATCACGGCCGGTGACCCGGCCGAAATCCATCAGCGCTTCGAGGTAATAGCCATAGGCGCTGGCGTGATAGGAATCCCAGGCCCAGAGGTTGATCTTGCCGGCGGGGACCCCGGCATAGGGGTTGTCGCCGGCCACGCCGGTATCCATGGCCCGGTTCCAGGCCAGCCCGAGCGGGATCACATCGGCGATATTGGCGCCTTTCGCCGCGGCGACGGTGCCCGCCATCACATCCCTGCCCATCTGCTGCACCGGCTTGCCCTTCCATACCGCCGGGGCATTGGCGGGATAGACCTGATCGGCGCGCGCCCAGGTCGCCAGCAGATGCAGCGTCACGTTCGGATTGCGGGCCCGCAGCAGGTCGGAAATCTGCCTGGTGGACGATATCAGCAGGGCCGGATCGCCGGGATGGGCTTGGTCCATGGTGGAATAACCATGCATCACCACCTCATCCCATGGCTTGTCGATCACCGCGCGCTTTTCGGTGACGTGATAGTCCAGCCCCTTGCCGCCCACCGTTTCCAGGCTGACAGTGTAGTCCAGGCCCGCTTCCTTCGTGAACGCCTTGAAGATGGCCGGCACGCCGCCGACGGTCTTGCCGTTGGCGCCCGGGCCGTTGAGGTCGGTGACGGTATCGGCCTTATAGTAATGCGCAGCCGAATTGGCTCCGAAGGTGAAGCTGTTGCCAATGAAAAGGATGGTGCGCGCCTCAACCGGGGAAGCGAACGCCAGCAGGGCGGCGGCCAGAGCAAACGTCTTCACTTCGAAGCCGCCAGCGTGTCGTGCGCCACCTGCATCAGGGCCTCCGACTGCTCCCGCGAAATGCCCAGCGCCTCGGCGACGCGATCCTTGCCTTTCAGTTCTAGCGGATCGTGCCCCGTGAGCTTGCCGAAATCCATCAGCGCTTCGAGGTAATAGCCATATTGGCTGGCGTGATAATGGTCATAGGCCCAGAGATCGACCTTGTTCGCGTCCAGCCCGTCATAGGGATTGGCGTCGGCGACGCCGGTGTCGATGGCGCGGTTCCAGGCCAGGCCCACCGGGACGATGCCGGCATAGCGCGGCTCTTCCTTCACCGCCTGCTCATAGGCGGCCTGCACATCCTTGCCCATCTGCTGCGGGGTCTTGCCTTTCCAGGCAGCGGGCGCGTTGGCGGGATAGACCTGGTCGGCGCGGCCCCAGGTGGCGAAGAGCCAAAGCCTGGCGTTGGGGTTTGCCTTCAGGAACATGTTAGCGATCACCTTCGACGAAGACAGGAGCAGCGTCCTGTCGCCGGGATGGGCCTGGTCCAGCGTCGAGAAGCCATGCATCACCACTGCGTCCCAGGGCTTGTTGATCTTCGGCAGGATTTCGGCTGCGGCAGGCGTGAACCAGTATTCCAGCCCCTTGCCGCCCACCAGTTCGGAACTGACATCCCAGTCGGTCATCCCCGCTTCCAGGGTGAACTGCTTGAAGATGGCGGGCACGCCGGCATAGGTCTCGCCATTGCGGTCCGGGCCGTTCAGGTCTTTCACCAGCTCGGGATGGTAGTGCTGGGCGGCAGTGTGCGCGCCATAGGTGAAGCTGGAGCCCAGGAACAGGACAGTGCGGGCGGTTGCGGGCGCAATGGCAAGCGCAAGCAGCGCGGCTGCCGAGAACAGCGTTCTGGAAAACATCGAACCTCCCCAGGCGTTATTTCGCCAGCCTCCATTTAATACTACTTTACGCTCAAGCGCCCGCGCCGGAAAGCGCCGCCGCCCTGGCTTCGAAGGCCTCGGTCATCTTCATCAGGGCCTTGCCAAAGGCCGCCCCGGCCACCGCCCCCAGGATGCGGTTGCGAAATTCGAAGTCTATCGCGAAGTTCACCTCGCAGGTCTGCGGCAACTTCGGCACAAAGCGCCAGTGGTTCTCCAGCTTGCGGAACGGGCCGTCGGCCTGGGTGACATCCACCGTCAGATTGCCGGGGTCGAGCGCGACCCGGCTGGTGTATTTCTCGCGAAAGGATTTGTAGCCCACCATCATCTCGGCGATGACGACGTTCTGGCTTCGCGACTTGACGCGCAGGGCCAGCACCCAGGGCAGGAATTCGGGATAGCGCTCCACCTCCGAGACGACGCGGTACATCAGCTCCGCCGGATAGGGAACGAGACGAGTTTCCCTGTGCATCAGGCGCGCTGCTGCCTGGCGGCCTTCAACTGCGCGAAGTCGCTGTCGGCATGGTAGGAGGAGCGCGTCAGCGGCGAGGCGGAGACCATCAGGAAGCCCTTGGCGCGGGCGACCGCTTCCAGACCAGCGAATTCCTCCGGCGTCCAGAAACGCGCCAGGGCCGCATGCTTGCGGGTGGGCTGGAGGTACTGGCCGATGGTGAGGAAATCGACATTGGCGGCGCGCAGATCGTCCATCACCTGCATGATTTCCTCCCTGGCCTCGCCCAGCCCCACCATCAGTCCCGACTTGGTGAAGCCTTCCGGGAAAAGCTGCTTGGCCTGTTCCAGCAGGCGCAGCGAGGCGTAATAGCGCGCGCCGGGACGCACCGTCAGGTAAAGCCGCGGCACGGTTTCGAGATTGTGGTTGAAAACGTCGGGCCTGGCCGCCATGACCGTCTCGATGGCGCCCTCCTTGCGCAGGAAATCCGGCGTCAGCACCTCGATGCTGGTGCCGGGGCTTTGCGCCCGGGTGGCGGTGATGACCTCGGCGAAATGCCGCGCCCCGCCATCGGCCAGATCATCGCGGTCCACCGAGGTGATGACGACGTGCTTCAGGCCCAGCGTTTTGACCGCATTGGCAACATTGGCCGGCTCCTGCGGATCCAGCGCGGCCGGCAGGCCGGTCTTGACGTTGCAGAAGGCGCAGGCGCGGGTGCAGGTGTCGCCCATGATCATCATGGTGGCGTGGGCCGCGCTCCAGCACTCGCCGATGTTCGGGCAGGCCGCCTCCTCGCAGACCGTGTGCAGCTTGTTGGCCCGCACCACGTCGCGGGTGGCGGCATATTCTCTGGAGACCGGGGCCTTGACCCTGATCCAGTCCGGCTTGCGCTGGATGGCGCTGTCGGGACGGTGCGCCTTTTCCGGGTGCCTCGGCCCGGCTTCGCCGGGCGGGGAATCAGAAAAGCGCTTGTCGATGACCGTCACCATTCCCGAGGTATAGCGCATCGGTTCCCGGAAAACCGCCTTTTTCGGGAACCTGCAGGCAGTGCCCTGCGTTGCAAAAGCCGCATCCCGGAGCATCTCATGGCCCCCCGTCATCCTGTCCGCCGCGCCAAACCGGCAGTCCACCGGCCCAGGACCAGACGCCGCCCTGGTATCAGCAGAGCCGTAACGGCTGCCTATGTCATGGTCGGCACCATGGGGCTGGCGGCGCTGGCCGTCGCCATCCTGGGGCCGAAGCGACTGGAGCGCGAGGTCTTCACGCCCCTGCAGGAAGCGGTCGTGCCGCAAGCCGAAAAGCTTTGGGAGACGGCCCGGCCCCTGCGCGCGCAACTCGCCGGATTGTTCCGGCGGGCGGGCGGCGAACGCGAGAAGCTGGCCCGCGATTTCCAGAGCTGGATCGGGCGTTTCCACGCCTCCTGAGGTAGCGTCAGTCGTCGCTCCGCGTTAGCGTCCGGCGACGCCACCGGACAGACGGATGATTCCCGCCAGCGCCATCGTGCCCTATGACCCGCGCACGGCGCAGCGCTCGCTGTTCGGGGCGCTGCTGGCGGCGCGGCGCCAGCGCGGCGGCAAGACCCCTGCCCTGGTAGACGCCGATGAGCGGGTGCTGAATTACGACACGCTGGTGACAGGCGCGCTCGCGCTGGGCCGGGCGCTGAGGCGCGGCACCAGGGAAGGCGAATGCGTCGGCATCATGCTGCCGACTGGCGCGGCGGCGACGGTCGCGGTCTTCGCGGTCTCGGCCTATGGCCGGGTGCCGACCATGATCAATTTCACCAGCGGCGCCGCCAATATTCTCAGCGCCCTGAAAACGGCGCGGGTGACGCGCATCGTCACCGCGCACCGCTTCATCAACCTGGGCAAGCTGGAGGAACTGGAAGCGACGCTGAAGCGGGCGGCGAGCCTGGTCTATCTTGAAGACGTGCGGGAGGGGCTGACCCTTGCGGACAAGGCCATCGCCGCAACCGGCAGCCTGATGCCCTCGCTGGTCGTCGCCCGCCCCGATCCCGGCAGCCTGGCGGTGGTTTTGTTCACCTCGGGCACCGAGGGCGCACCCAAGGGCGTTGCCCTGTCCCACGCCAACATTCTTTCCAACATCAGCCAGATCCTGGCGCATATCGCCTTCGTTCCCGAAGACGTGATGTTCAACGCCCTGCCCGTCTTCCATTGTTTCGGCCTGACCGGCGGCACCTTCCTGCCGCTGATCGCCGGTTTCAGGGTGGTCAGCCATCCGACGCCCCTGCAGCCCAAGGAGATCGTCAAGCGCATCCGGAGCCATGGCGCGACCATCCTGATCTCCACCGACACCTTCATCGGCCAGTATGCCCGCGCCGCTGACGAGGATGATCTGCAATCGTTGCGGCTTACGGTGTGCGGCGCCGAACGGGTGCGCGACGAAACCCGCGTCTTTGTGCGCAACAAATGCGGCATCCAGATTCTGGAAGCCTATGGCGTCACCGAGGCTTCGCCCGCGATCGCGGCCAACCAGCCGCAGGCCAATCATCCCGGCACGGTGGGCCGCATGGTGACGCAGATGGAGGCCAAACTGGAGCCGGTGGAGGGAATCCCCGGCGCCGGCCGGCTGAAGGTGAGAGGCCCCAACATCATGCTGGGCTACATCATGCCGGATGCGCCGGGGGTGATTGTCCCTCCTGCCGATGGCTGGCACGACACGGGAGATGTCGCCAGCCTCGACGAGGATGGCTTTCTCGCCATTCGCGGCCGGCTCAAGCGCTTCGCCAAGATCGGCGGCGAGACCGTGTCGCTGGCAGTGCCGGAAAATTGCGCCGCCGCACTCTGGCCCGGCTGCGCCCATGCCGCGGTGACGGTGCCCGATCCGCGCAAGGGCGAGCAGATCGTGTTGGTAACTGACGCAACAGAGGCGACGCGGCCAAGCCTGCTGGCCTGGGCGCAGCATCATGGCGTCCCGGAACTGGCAGTGCCGCGGCGGGTGGTGATCGTGCCGGCAATTCCGCTCCTCGCCACCGGCAAGACCGACTATGTCGCCGTGCAGAAGCTGGCGGCGGAGCCGGAAGGCTGACGTCTACCAGTAGCCGTTGCCCCAGCCGCCATGGTAGCCGGCCCAGGGGCTCTGCCGCTGATACGCGTTGGCGGGCGGATAGTAATAGCGGTTGCCATAGGCGGGATAGGCGTAGCCGCCGCCATAGGCATAGCTGCCTGACCAGTTGTAGCCGGCGCCATAGCAATTGGCGTCGCATTCCGGCGCGGTGGCGTACCCGCCGCCATACGACGCGCCATAGGAGGGAGAGGACGGGTAGTAGGCATATCCTCCACCGGGCGTGACATAGACCGTGACCGGGCCATAGTAGTTATTGACCGTCCCGTAATAGCGATAGCCGGCCTGCGGCGGCGGGGCGGCGCAGCGGTCACAGCCGCCGGCCTGTGCAGTGGCGGCCATGCCGGTCAGGATTGCCAGGGTCAGGAGTGGCTTCAGCATTGCGGCCTCCGGTCGGGTTTTCCCGATTGTATCAATTCGGGACGGATTGGCGAGTTCCCTTTCCCTCCTGAGGCCGGAAAGGGGCCTGCTTCTTGCTCCGTCAGCCTTGAAACTCCGGATTCGGCCCGCCATGACCCGTCTTGCGCCAGCTTTCTGCTTTGCCGCGGCCGCGATCCTGGGCGGAGTGACGGTCGCCCGCGCCGGCGGCCTTGGCGCCGTCGCGCAGGTCCCCTCGGTCAGCGGACTTGCCAACCGGATGGCCATGCCCGGCAACGGCGCACCGTTCAGTATCGGGGTCGGCGCGGTATCCGGGGCCGGAATAAACGTCACCAACTCCGATGGCGTCACGGTCCAGACCAACATCAATTCGAGCCGGAATGTGCAGGGCGGCAGCCATGTGACCGTCAACGAAACCGTCAACGGCGTGCCGGTCGGCTATGGCATGGGCGACGACTTCCTGGCCGGCGCCAATGCCCAGGGCCAGGCCGCGCTGGCCCAAAGACGGGCCGATATCCAGCAGCTCGAGAACGAAATCGACCTGGTGGTGCAGGTCTGGCACCCCTGATAGCTATCGACTGGCTCCGGACCCAACTTCGCCTGATCGGGCAGATGGGGATCGAGAGTTTTGTCCAGCTGCAGACCAAACCGAACGCGACCGCGTCCTAGAACCTACTTCGCCATGGCCGGGGTGAGGTAGAGGTTTCGCTCCTTGTAGGCCACATACATATGAAGCTGGCGCAGGATGCCCATGCCAAGGACCATCTCGTCAGCCTGCCAGTCACTGTCAGGGACAATCTCGATGCGCGGATTGCTGACGCTGATACTGCCGAAGCTCATGGCCTTGAAGGCGTGGGTAAATGTCTTTTCTCCAGCGACAGGCGTCTTCACGGCGCCCGGAGTGCTGTCGTCGATTTCCAGGAAATGCTTTGCCGATCGCACCGAAACGACGGATGTATCCGCCCCGGTGTCCAATATCGCATTAATGCGCTTGCCGTCGACCATGACCGGGATGCGAATATGCTCGCTGCCGGGCGCTATGGTCATCGGCACCACGGCGGCCGGACTGCCGGTCCAGTAAACCACCTTGCCTGGACAATGATCGGGCAACATGAGGTTGAACTTGTCGTGTCCGAAATCAAAGTCCGCGTCGTAATTGACCATGATCTGTGGTGCCAGAATGCCATCATAGAAGCTGGGATCGAAGTCATGAACATAAAAATCAAAATCCTTGCCCTGAGCCCGGCCCAGGCCGATTGCCTTGATCGTGACGTACTTATCGATACGCCTGGCGCCCATCGCCAGCATTGCGCCGGCAGGGGCTTGGCGCGACCGATATCCCAGCTGCTGGGCCACCCAGGGCGCAACAGTGTTATTCAGGCCGCCCGTATCGGGCATTAGCTGGTATTCATGACCATCCAACTGCACCGGTACGGTGACGCGGCCATCGGGAATGGTGCGCATTTCCAGTGAGGCCAGCACGTTTAGCTGGCAACTGGCCGCCTTGTCCTGGCCTTGCGCTGGGGCCACCGCAAGCACAAGCAACAAAAGGGGCGGGCCTGCTTTTACACATATCATGGCGGGTTCATCGTATCTGTTAGCGCAATTCCCCATAACACATAGTCTATCGGACAATCTGCGGCGGCCTTGCGAAGCAGGGGAAAAGCCTCTGTTTCTTTTTTGTGTCGCAGCTTCCATTCGCCAATAAAGAAATTCGCTTCGCAAAGCCGCCCCGCGACTGCGTCTCCCTCCCCCATGGATGCCGCAGCGAAAACCGCATTTTCCGGGATGGCGCCAAGAAAAAAATCCGCGACCGGACTGGGCCACGCCTTACGCCCGGCGTCCGGCAATGCTCGTCTGGGGACGTCCTTGCCAAGCCTTGCCTGAGTGAGCGCGTACCATATCCAAGATGACATAGATGAGACAGTGTCGTTTTTTTGATCGATGCCAGCGCGAAAATTATTATCCGCATCTTCGACGTTTCCGGCTTGCCAGGCGATAATCCCGAGGCGGACCCCATGCGCTTCGTCGGGAAGGAGCGACAATGCGCTCTTGAAATCATCACCCGCATTTGCGGTCAGTCCCTGCAGCATATGGATGAGAATGCGATCCCGGCGAGCACTCAAGAGCGTTGGACGAAGCTCGATCACTGCATCAACATCCGTTGAGGCCGTATCCAGCTTTCCGGCGCGAATCGCGGTTGTTGCCCGCCTCAGCAATGCCCAGGGATCACGAGGTCGCAATTCCAACGCAGCGGAATAATCCGCGATGGCAAGATCATATTTTCCAATCTGGGCATAGGATTCGCCTCGATCATATCGAGCGATGAAGCGCTGATTGGCCGTCAATGCGGGATCTGTCAGCGCCCCATCAAGGCGGGATATGGCATCCGGCCACTTTCCCTGATTGAAATACTGGATGCCGATATTGAGGCCGTCATAGCCCGCCGCGCCCGCGGCGGATGCGGCAAGCACAAACGACAACGCCAGCAGGAGCGCTTTCATCCCCGGATTCCCCCGCCTCATGATAGCATGCCGCCAGGGGATGTCGCGGCCGGTCAGGTCAGAATTCGGCTTCGAGCTCTTCCAGCGCCACCAGCTCCGTCTTCGCCGCGTCCATCCATTCCAGCATGTCGGGCAGGTTGAGGATGGTCTCGCAGTAATCCTGGCAGGCGCGGTCCAGCCTGACGTCATAGGTCTGGAAGCGGGTCGTCACCGGCGCATACATGGCGTCGGCCATGGTCGGGTGGACGCCGAACAGGTAGGGCCCGCCATGTTCGCCCAGGCATTCGCGCCAAATCGCGGTGACGCGGTCGATATCGGCCTGGGCTCCGGCCCAGACCTTGAAGCCGGGATAGCGGGCCTTGATGTTCATCGGCAGCGCCGAGCGCAGGTTGGCGAAGCCGGAATGCATCTCCCCCGAAACCGAGCGGCAATGGGTGCGCGCGCCCACGCTGTCCGGCAGCAATCCCGCCTGGGGAAAAGTCTCGTTGAGGTATTCGGCAATCGCCAGCGTGTCCCATATCTTGTGACCGTGGTGATTCAGGCACGGCACCAGGAAGGATGGCGACAGCAGCAGCAATTCTGCGCGGGCGTTCGGATCATCTCCCGACAGCAGTTCTTCCTCGAAATCCAGGCCCGCCATCCGGCACAGCAGCCACCCCCTGAGCGACCAGGAGGAGTAGTTCTTGCTGGAAATGGTGAGAATGGTCCGGCTCATGCTTCCTACCCGGGCGTGGAGTCACGTTGACAAGCAGTATTTCGCACTGCAGCATAAAATGCACTAGTCTTTTTGAGGAGTCCCGGCGACTTTTCGCAGCCGGCTAAGACGAGAGCGGATGTTGTACGACGCCTACCAGGCCCAGCAGGATCTGCTCGCACCGTTCCGCGCCGGGGCCGGGCTGCTGTCTGTCGCCCTGGGCCAGACCTGGCTGGGGCCGGGGGCGAACTATTTTGCCCGCAACATGGCCGCCGCCGCCGAGATCGTCTCGCGCTCCCGCATGATTCATGAGCGGCCTGCCTATGAACTGGTCACCACCGCGGCCGACGGCCGCGTCATGCCGGTGCAGGAGGAAGTGGCACTGGCCCTGCCCTTTGCCGACCTGGTGCATTTCCGCAAACCCATGCCGAGCCGCCAGCCCCGCGTTCTGCTGGTGGCGCCGATGGCGGGGCACTTTCCCACTCTCCTGCGCCAGACGGCGCAGACCATGCTGGCGGACCACGACGTCTACATCACCGACTGGAAAAGCGCCCGCGACGTTCCGCTTGCCGCGGGACGTTTCGGCACCGACGAATATGTCGACTATCTGATCCGCTTTCTGGAGCATATCGGCCCGGGCGCCCACGCCGTCGCGGTATGCCAGCCCTGCGCCGCCCTTCTGGTGGCGGTTTCGGCCATGGCGATGGATGGCAACAAGTCCACGCCGCGCTCCATGACGCTGATGGCCGGTCCGGTGGATACGCGCGTCAATCCCACCAAAGTCGACGAACTGGCGACCTCCTATCCCATCAGCTGGTTCAAGGAAAACCTGATCTCCGCAGTGCCGGCCCGCTATGAGGGCGCCGGGCGGCATGTCTATCCCGGCTTCATCCAGCTCTCCGCCTTCCTGGCGATGAACCTGCCGCGACACCTGCGGGCGCATCTCGATCTCTTCGGCCATATCGTCAAGGACGAGGACGACAAGGCCGAGGCCAACCGCAAATTCTATGACGAGTATTTCTCGGTCGCCGACCTGCCGGCCGAATTCTACCTGGAGACGGTGCGCAAGGTGTTCCAGGAATATCACCTGCCCCGCGGCGTCTTCGAATATCACGGCCGCATCGTCGATCCGGGCGCCATCCGGGGCACCGCGCTGCTGACGGTGGAAGGCGAGCGCGACGATATCTGCTCTCTTGGCCAGACACTGGCGGCGCACGACCTCTGCAGGAAGATCAAGCCCTTCCGCAAGAAGCACTATATCCAGGCCGGGGTCGGCCATTACGGCGTCTTTTCCGGCAAGCGCTGGCAGACGCAGATCTATCCGATGGTGCGCAACACGATTCTGGCGAGCGAATAGCTGCCGCCCGGCAGGTCGGGCGGCGGCCCCCGCGTCAGGCGGCACCACCTGAAATTAGTGGAAAATCCGATTCAGCATGCCCGCCAGGGCATAGCCCGCCTTCGCCAGCTGCTGCCGCGCCAGTCCGGCGTCCTCTTTCAGGGCGCGGGCATCAATGGAGCCGCCCTGCCCGGCCTGCGGGTAAGCCACGCGCCTGGCGATGAAGGCGGCTTCTTCCGCCCAGGCGGCAGGGGACGCGCCGGCCATCCAGAGCTCTTTCTGCTCCGGCCCGGTGGCGCGGTTGATCGCCCGTGCCAGAAGGATGGGATCGCGCCCCAGCGCCGCCACCGTTTCGGTATCCCAGAAACGGTGCAGCGTCATGGGACGCCCGCGCCCGACGGTGACCTGCACCGCATTGCCGCCCTGGTCATGGTGATCGCCGCCATGCAGCGGCTGGCGGATGTCGCCGGCGAAATGGATCAGGAACTTCAGCGCCTCGGCCCGGCGCGCGGCGGGTGCGCCGCCATTCAGGATCGCCTCCTGGCGCAGGATCTGGGCCACCACGCAGTTGCCACCGGGACAGTCGCGGGCAGGCCGATAGCGCAGATCGCCGTCGATCTCGATGTCGACATAATGCCAGGACGAGGTTTCAGGGCGGGCATCGCGAATCTCGTCGGCCCAGTTGGCGGCAATGGCCATGCTGGCCTCGGCCTCGCCGCCCAGCAGTGCCGCAACCTCGGCCCGCGCCTTTGGCGTCAGGTTCATCGCCGCCAGATGCGCAACGACCTCGTGCCCTTCCGGTCCCCAGGCGAAAGCCGGCCCAGGCAGAAGAAAACACAGGGCTGCAAATATTTGTCGCCGCAACTGCATGTGCTGTCTCAACTTCGCGCCGGCCATGGCCGCAGTCCCATGATTGCAGGATTCTTCAATAGGAACAGCCCTTTGAGTTGACGCGCGGCATCATAAGAGGCCAAATGGCCTTGGCCGCCTCGACTCCGCGGCATTGTTTGAGCCGGATGACGGCGGGCTGCAAGGCCGCCATGGAGCCAGCATTGCGCGATTGGCGCGACCTGACCTTTGCACGTTGGCCCTCTTCCCTGCTTCGGGGCCGCATGGGACGGGCTCGCGCCGCCATGGCCACCACCGATGGCCGGCTGGCGGTGGTGTCCACCGGTGTCACTGCCCTGGTGGCGGGCGCCATCGGCTGGCTGGCGATCGGCACCCTGCCCATGACGGCACCGTCCGTCTCCACCACGCACATTCCCCTCAGCTATGAACTCTTCCTGCGGCTGCTGAAACTGGGCAGCAACCTGCCGCGGCTGGAAGCGCCCCCGGACGCCGACCGGGCCAATGGCGATCCTGGTGTCGAAAGCCGCAGCGTCACGCTGGAATCCGGCGACACCCTGGCCGGCGTGCTGGAAGACACCGGCATCTCCGCCCAGGACGCCAATGCCGCCGTCGCCGCCCTGGGCAAGGACTTCAATCCGCGCGCCCTCAAGGTCGGCATGACCATAGACGTGACCTATGCCGTCGCCGTCATCGACGCCACCGGCGCGAAGCAGGCCGACCAGCCGGCGCGGCCGCGCACCACGGTGGTGATGGTGAACCACAAGCCGGTAACGGTACCGCTGGCGGAAGAGAACGACACGGGCGAAGGCAACGCCGTCCCCGGCGATGGCCGGCCGATCTCACGCCTGCTGGAACTGCATTTCTCGCCCACGGTGGAGCAAGACATCACCGTCACCCGCACCATGGCCGGCGGCTTCGACGCCCAGGTGGTGAAAAAGCAGCTGCAGGTCCATCGCCATCGCGTCGGCGGCACGGTTGATTCGAACCTTTACCTCACCGCCATGCAGGCGGGCATGCCGGCCGATGTCGTGAATGACCTGTTCAACAATATCTTCAACTACAAGGTGGACTTCCAGCGCGAAGTCCATCCCGGCGACAGCTTCGAGGTCTATTACGATTATTACTACACGCCCGAGGGTCAGCCGGCGAAGTCCGGCGCCATTTCCTTTGCCAGGCTGCGGCTAGGCGGCAAGGACATCGTCCTCTATCGCTACCAGGCCAGTCCGGATCAGGAAGCGGAATATTTCGACGCCAGGGGCGAAAGCGCCAAGGGCATGCTCATGAAAACGCCGGTGGATGGCGCGCGAATCTCGTCCGGCTTCGGTTCGCGCTTCCATCCGGTCCTGGGCTATACCCGCGCGCACAAGGGCGTGGATTTCGCCGTGCCGGTGGGAACGCCGGTGAAGGCCGCGGGCACGGGAACCATCAGCTTCATGGGCGCGGCCAGCGGCTATGGCAATTTCGTGGTCATCAACCATACCTCGGGCTTTTCGACGGCCTATGGCCATCTCTCCCGCTTCGCCGCCGGCATGCGCCGGGGCAGCAAGGTCCGCCAGGCCCAGGTCTTCGCCTATAGTGGCAATACCGGCCTGACCACCGGGCCACATCTGCATTACGAAGTCCGCGTCAACAACGTCCAGGTCAATCCGCTCACCATCAAGATGGCGTCTGGGCGCACCCTGACGGGCGCCGAACTCGGCGCTTTCCTGCAGACGCGGCTGAAGATCGACGAGACATTGGCGGGAATGAAGCTGGAAAACCAAGTCAGCGACATCTCGACCGACCTGCGCCAGGCGAAGGCCAAGTGATCCGCCCATTGCGGATCACCTGGACTTCGTCCCCGGTGAACGGCCATGGCATTAGCGTATGGCCGCCGAGGGAAGGCGACCCAGTTTTCTAGCTGACAATCGTCGGTTCTGCCGTGGCGCGGGTCTGCCACAGCACGCCCAGCATCATGCCCTTGGCGCGCGGCAGCAGCGCAAGAGAAAGCGCGGCGAAGAACCCCGACCACAATGTCAGTTCCGCCCACAAGGGCATGACTTGAGTCAGATCCACCAGAAATGCCAGGGGCAGAAAAACGTGTCCGACGAATATGATCGTGGCCCAGGGCGCAACGTCATCGGTCCGCAGCCCGGCGAAGCGCTCGCCGCAGGAGGCGCAGCAATCGACCTGCTTGAGATAGCGCGCAAAGAGCCGGCCATTGCCGCAGCAGGGACAGCGGCCCAGAACGCCGCGCTTTGCGGCCTGGCGCATGGTGATCTCTTCGGGGCAGCAGGTCATGTTTCACTCCGCCGGCTGGATGGCGTCATGAAAGATAGGAACACCGGCAGTGGCGTTCCATCCGGTGGATCGCCACTGCGTCACTGTGTCAGTTTAACGAAGTGCCTGGTGGCGGCAGGTCGGCCAGTTCGTCCGCGCCGGCGGCGAATTCCTGCCCGTTAATGGTAAGCCCGGTCTTGCTGGCGCTCACCGTAACGGCAGCGCCATCGCCAACCTTTCCCTCCAGCAGCAGCTGCGCCAGCGGATCCTGCAGCCGGCGCTGGATCACGCGCTTGAGCGGCCGGGCGCCATAGACCGGATCGTAACCGGCATTGCCCAGCCAGGCCCTCGCCTTGTCGTCCAGCGTGATGCTGATCTTGCGGTCGGCCAGCAGCTTGCCGAGGCGCGCGATCTGGATATCGACGATCCTGTCCATGTTCGCCCGCGTCAGGCGATGGAACAGAATGACCTCGTCCAGCCGATTGAGGAATTCGGGCCGGAAATGGGCGCGCACCGCCGCCATCACCTGGGCGCGGCCTTCCGCCTCGTTGCCGCCTTCCACCGACATGAACTCGGTGCCGAGGTTGGAGGTGAGGATGATCACCGTGTTCTTGAAGTCCACGGTGCGGCCCTGCCCATCGGTGAGACGGCCATCGTCCAGTACCTGCAGCAGTACATTGAAAACGTCGGCATGCGCCTTCTCAACCTCGTCGAACAGGATCACCTGGTACGGGCGGCGGCGCACCGCCTCGGTCAGGACGCCGCCCTCCTCATAGCCGACATAGCCGGGGGGGCGCCGATCAGGCGGGCGACGGCGTGTTTCTCCATGAACTCGCTCATGTCGATGCGCACCATGGCGGTGTCGTCGTCAAACAGGAAGGCGGCCAGCGCCTTGGTCAGCTCGGTCTTGCCGACGCCCGTGGGGCCGAGAAAGAGGAAGGAGCCGATTGGCCGGTTGGGATCCTGCAGCCCGGCGCGAGCACGTCTGACGGCGTTCGAAATAGCCCGCACCGCCTCGTCCTGGCCGACGACGCGGTTCTCCAGGCTGGCTTCCATGTGCAGCAGCTTCTCGCGCTCGCCTTCCAGCATCTTGTCCACCGGGATGCCGGTCCAGCGCGAAACCACCTGGGCAATGTTCTCCTCGGTCACGGCCTCGGCGTTGAAACTGTCGTTTTTCTTCTCCTCGATGGCCTTGAGCTGTCGTTCAATGCCGGGAATGACGCCATAGGTGAGTTCGCCGGCGCGGGCGAAATCGCCCTTGCGCTGCGCCACTTCGACATCGGAGCGGGCATGATCGAGCTTTTCCTTCAGTGACTGGACGTCGGCGACGGATTTCTTCTCCTCCTGCCAGCGGGCGGTCAGGCTGGTGGACTGTTCCTCGAGGTCGCCCAGCTCCTTCTCCAGTCCGGCCAGCCGGTCCCGCGAGGCCTTGTCGGTTTCCTTCCTCAGCGCCGCCTGCTCGATCTTCAGCTGCATGATGCGGCGGTCCAGCTCGTCCAGCGCTTCTGGCTTGGAGTCGATCTGCATGCGCAGGCGCGAGCCCGCCTCGTCCATCAGGTCGATGGCCTTGTCGGGCAGGAAGCGGTCGGTGATGTAGCGGTTGGAAAGCGTCGCCGCCGCCACGATGGCGCTGTCGGTGATGCGCACGCCATGGTGCAGCTCGTACTTCTCCTTCAGGCCGCGCAGGATGGAGATGGTGTCCTCAACCGTCGGCTCGCCGACAAAGACGGCCTGGAAGCGACGCGCCAGGGCGGCGTCCTTTTCGACATATTTGCGGTACTCGTCCAGGGTGGTGGCGCCGATGCAATGCAGCTCGCCGCGCGCCAGGGCCGGCTTGATCAGGTTGGAGGCGTCCATCGCCCCGTCCGCCTTGCCGGCGCCGACCAGGGTGTGCATTTCGTCGATGAAGAGAATGATCTCGCCATTGGCCGACGTGACTTCGGTGAGCACCGACTTGAGCCGCTCTTCGAAGTCGCCGCGGAACTTGGCGCCGGCTATCAGGGCCCCCATGTCCAGCGCCATCAGCCGGCGGTCGCGCAGGCTTTCGGGGACATCGCCATTGACGATGCGCAGTGCCAGGCCCTCGGCGATGGCGGTCTTGCCGACGCCGGGCTCGCCGATCAGAACCGGATTGTTCTTGGTGCGGCGCGCCAGCACCTGGATGGTGCGGCGGATTTCCTCGTCGCGGCCGATGACCGGATCGAGCTTGCCGCTGCGCGCCGCCTCGGTGAGGTCGCGGGCATATTTCTTCAGCGCCTCATAGGCGTTCTCGGCGGTGGCGCTGTCGGCGCTGCGGCCCTTGCGCAGGTCATTGATGGCGGCGTTCAGGCCCTGGGGCGTGACACCGGCATCCTTCAGGATTTTTGCGCTTTCGCCATTGGCCGTCGCCAGGGCCAGCAGCAGGTATTCGGCGGTGACGAAGCTGTCGCCGGCCTTCTTCGCCGCGGCTTCCGCGCCGTCCAGAAGCCGCACGGTCTCGCCGGAGAGATAGACCTGGCCATTTCCACCCGAAACCCTGGGCAGCTTTTTCAGCGCCGCTTCGACGCCGGATCGCACGGCGGTATCGGCACCGCCGGAAGCGTTGATGAGACGGGCGGCAAGGCCCTCCTCGTCATCGATCAGCACCTTCAGCAGATGTTCGGGTGTGAATTGCTGATTGCCCTCGCGCAGGGCCAGCGATTGCGCCGACTGGATGAAGCCGCGCGCCCGCTCGGTGAATTTCTCGATATCCATCATTCCTCCAGCCCATCCCTTTCATGGGCATGGGTTAACAGCCTTCATTGCGAAGCACTGCCGAAACGAATGTGGGTTCCCATTTCCGGTCCTTCAAGGGGCCGGAGGGGGCAGCATCCTGGCGTAAAGGATGTTCCTTAAGACGCCTCGGCGTCTTCGCCTTCTTCCTCGCCAGCGCCTTCCGCCGGGGAGAAGGCGGGAGCGGGCGCGCCCTGCTGCCCCGGCTGCTGATCGCCAGGGGGACGGTACTGCTGGCCATTGGCGGCCGCCTGGGCCGCCTGCTGCGCCTGGTATTGCGCCATCTGCGCCTGGGTGGCGGCGACGATGCGGTAATAATGCTCCGCATGCTGCAGATAATTCTCAGCCATGACGCGGTCACCGGAGCCGTTGGCGTCGCGGGCAAGCTGAAGATATTTCTCGTAGATATGGCTGGCGGTACCGCGAATCTTCACTTCGGGGCCGTTGGAATCATAGGCGCGGTTGGGATTGAAACCGCCGCCATTGTTGTGGTTATGGCCGCCACCGCCGCCGCCACCACCGCCACCATGCGGCCTGCGGCCGCCTCTGCGTGAACGCTTCAAGTTCTTCGTCCTGTTCTGACGGCCGGACCTCACGCCAGCTGCGGCGTGGGCAATCGGATTCGTCTGTTACGACCGTGCTGCTTTAATGACCCCTGTCCGGTTCCGCTTCTTTGACTTTCGTCTTTTCGCGGATTTGCCGGGACTGCCTTTTGCTGCACTTCCCCCCGGAAGCGCCTGCCAGGCCGGACCATATGGTCCCTCAATGCCAAAACTACCGGATTGGTCCCTGATTTCCAAGGAAATTTCAGGCCTTAAGCACCACACAACGCGGTATTCCGGCCAAATCGGGTGCGATCCGTGTCAATTCAAGACCCGGGAACAGGAGTTCCAGGCCAAAGGCCTGCCCAAACCCGATTTCCAGCAGTGCATGGCCGCCCGGCCTGAGAATGCGGGGCAAAAGCCCTGCAAGGCCGCGATAGGCCTCCAGCCCGTCGGGGCCGCCATCCAGGGCGGCGCGAGGTTCGTGATCGCGGACTTCCGGGCCCAGTGATTCGATCTCGGCGGCCGGGATGTAGGGCGGATTCGAAAAGACCAGGTCGAATCGCTCATCGGCTTTGTCCCAGCCGGCGAGCCGGATTTCGGCGCGGGACCCGGCCAGCCGCGCGGCATTGCGCGCGGCAAAGCCATGCGCCGGCGGCGAGGACTCGAACCCGACGCCAGTGGCTTTGGGAAACTCTTTCAGGGCGGCGAGCAGGATGGCGCCAGACCCGGCGCCCAGGTCGGCGATGCGCAAGGGCGCGGCGCGGTCGGGTACCAGGCGCAGGGCTTCCTCGACCAGCGTCTCGGTATCGGGGCGCGGCACCAGCACGCCGGGGCCGACTTCGAAATCCAGCGACCAGAACTCCTTGCGTCCGAGGATATAGGCAACGGGCTCGCGGTTCAGCCGCCGGGCGATGGCGGCGTCAAAGGCGGCGGGATCGCCATTCGCATGTTCAAACAGCAGTCGCGCATCCAGCCGGGCGCTGTCGATGCCGGCTTCGGCCAGCAGCTTCGCGGCGACAAGAACCGCGTCGTTCACGCCCGCTCCTTCAATTTTCCTGGGCCTCGTATGCGGCCAGGCGGTCGGCCTGGTCCTGCGCCACCAGCGCATCGACGATCTCGCCCAGGGCGTCGCCGGTGATGATGCGCGGCAAGTTATAGAGCGTCAGGTTGATGCGGTGGTCGGTGACGCGCCCTTGCGGGAAATTGTAGGTGCGGATGCGTTCGCTGCGGTCGCCGCTGCCGACCATGCTCTTGCGTTCCGCCGCCCGCGCGCCTTCGACCTTCTGGCGTTCGATATCATAGAGCTTGGCCTTGAGCAGCTTCATGGCATGGGCCTTGTTCTTGTGCTGGCTCTTTTCGGTCTGCTGCGCCACGGCGATGCCGGTGGGCAGATGGGTAATGCGCACCGCGCTTTCGGTCTTGTTGACGTGCTGGCCGCCCGCTCCTTGCGCGCGATAGACGTCGATGCGCAAATCCTTCTCGTTGATCTGGATGTCGACATCCTCGGCTTCCGGCAGCACCGCGACGGTGGCGGCGGATGTGTGGATGCGGCCCTGCGCCTCGGTGGCGGGAACGCGCTGGACGCGATGGACGCCGCTCTCGAACTTCAACCTGGCGTAGGCGCCGCGCCCATTCACTTCCAGCGTGGCGTCCTTGATCCCGCCCAGGTCGCTTTCGGTCGTGTCCATCAATTCGGTCTTCCAGCCCTGCAACCCGCACCAGCGCTGGTACATTTCCAGCAGGTCGGCGGCAAAGAGCGCCGCCTCGTCGCCGCCGGTGCCTGCGCGGATTTCCACGATGGCGCTGGAATCATCGGCGGCGTCGCGCGGCAGGAGCGCAAGCCGCAGGTCATGGTCGAGCCTTTCCAGCTCGCCCTTGAGTTCGGCCCGCTCTTCCTCGGCCATGGAGCGGATTTCGCTTTCGACGGAAGTATCGGCGACCAGCGCCTCGGCGTCGGCCATCCGCACCTGCGCCTGCCGATAGGCCCGCGCCGTCTCGACCACCCTGGCCAGTCCGGCATGTTCGCGCGACAGCTTGACGAAGGCTTCGCCACTGGCGCCCGAGGCCATTTCGGCCTCGATGGCGTCGAAGCGGTCCAGCAATCGGTCCAGTTTTGCTGCGGGGATCATGTATTCGGAGCTTCCGGCTAAAAAGGGACTGCCCCTCGCTCAAGCTCGGGGCGTTCGTCGCTCGAATTGGTCCACCGGACCAATTCGTTCGCTAAGCGAAACGCTCCTCACCTACTGCGCGGCTTCCAGCGGCTGACTGTTGCGCTGCGCCTCAATCTGGGCGGCCTTGTCCTCGCACAGCTTGACGATGTGCTCGACCAGGTCGGGATTGTCGATGCGATAGCGCGGCTCGCCATTGAGATAGACCTGGCCATGGCCCTTGCCGGCGCCGCCGCCGGTGAAGCCGATGTCGGTTTCTCGCGCCTCGCCCGGGCCGTTGACGACGCAGCCGATGATCGACAGCGACATCGGCGTGGCGATGTGCTTCAGCCGGTCTTCCAGCACTTTCACCGTCTCGATGACGTTGAAGCCCTGGCGGGCGCAGGAGGGACAGGAAACAATGTTGACGCCGCGATGGCGCAGGTTGAGCGACTTGAGGATGTCGAAACCGACCCGCACCTCTTCCACCGGATCGGCCGAGAGCGAAACCCGGATGGTGTCGCCGATGCCGCTCCACAGCAGCATGCCCATGCCGATGGAGGATTTGACGGTGCCGCTGATCATGCCGCCCGCCTCGGTGATGCCGACATGCAGAGGGCAGTCGATCGCTTCCGACAGCGCCTGGTAGGCAGCAACCGCCAGGAACGGGTCCGACGCCTTCACCGAAATCTTGTATTCGCGGAAATCCAGGTCATCGAGGATTTTGGCGTGGTTCAGCGCGCTCTCGACCATCGCTTCCGGGCAGGGCTCGCCATATTTCTCCAGCAGGTCGGATTCCAGCGAACCGGCATTGACGCCGATGCGCATGGAACAGCCATGGTCCTTGGCCGCCTGCACCACTTCGCGCACGCGGGCAGCCGAGCCGATATTGCCGGGATTGATGCGCAGGCAGGCCGCGCCATTCACCGCCGCCTCGATGGCGCGCTTGTAGTGGAAATGGATGTCGGCCACGACCGGAATGGCGGCGGCCCTGGTGATGGCCTTCATCGCCTTGGTGGCGTCTTCGTCCGGGCAGGAAACGCGGACGATGTCGCAGCCCGCCTCTTCGACCTTGCGGATCTGGTCGATCGTGGCCCGCGCGTCGCCGGTGATGGTGTTGGTCATGGTCTGGACCGTGATCGGGGCATCGCCGCCGACCGGCACCTTGCCGACCATGATCTGGCGCGATTGACGCCGGTGAATGTCGCGATAGGCGCGGATACTCATGGCTTTCCTTCTATGTCCTCAGCGGCCGTTGAAGCGGTCCGCCAGCGACTGGGGATCGAGCGACACCCGGCCGAGAACCTGACTGTCCTGTCCTACCCTGCCCAGCACCTTGCCATCGAGACTGGCTTCCACCGCGCCGGCATTGGCGACCTGCAGATAGAGGCCGGGAAGATTCGGCACATAATAGACTTCGCCGGGGGCGAGGTCGCGGTTGATCAGGTATTTGCCGTCGGGCCCCTTCACGGTGACACGGACCGGGCCACGGGCGCGCAGCAGGACGCGGGAATTATCGCGATTCTGCTGGCCAAAGACCTGGCTTGACTGGGCCGGCTGCGGCGCGGAAGACGCCGCAGGCACCGCCGGCACTGCGACGCTGGAAGTCGCCAGGGCGGAAACATTGGGTCTGGCGGCGTTCTGCACAGGCGCGGCAGTCTGTGGCGGCGCGGGCAGCGGCGTGGTCACGGACGGCGACGACGTAGAATCCGCTGCTGGCGCGGCCGGAACCGGTGCGGGCTTGGGTGCTTCGATGCGCGCCAGCGACGGCGGCGGCGGCACCGGCGGAACGCTGTCGCGGGCGGAAAAGAAAATGTGCCAGACACCCCAGATCAGCGCGATGCCGATCACGCCGGCCAGGATGCGCCAGCCTTGTGGCAGCCGGCGGGTATCGTCGTCATGCAGGTTGCTGGCCTGCAGCGCCTGCTCGTCGCCGCGCCCGGAAATCTCCGCCTTGAAGCGCTCCACCAGGGCGTTGGCGTCAAGACCGAGATAGCGGGCATAGGAGCGGATGAAGCCGATGGCGTAGGTCTTGCCCGGCAGATCGTCCAACCGGTCGCCTTCCACGGCGTCGAGATGGTCCTTGCGGATTTTCAGCGCGCGCGACACCGCGGCAAGGTCGTCGCCGCGGCGGATGCGGGCGGCGCGCAGATCCTGCCCCACCGTCTCCAGGGGATTGTCGCTGTCGCCGGAGATCTCCCGCAGGTGAATGCGGCGCCGGCTCGCGCCGTCATCTTCGTTGGCCGCCATCTGGGTAAACTTCGTCATCTCTGTCGCCGGAAGCGCGAAATCCGCGCTAAATCCTTGTCTAGTCTAATATAATCGAAAAAAGGCCAGGGACAACCGCGAAATTTTGCGGTCGCAAAAACTTCGCTATTCCAGCTATTTGAGGACAATTCCCCGTTCCGCAGCGAAAGCCGCCAGCCGGGTGCGCAGGGAATGGTCGGTCCGACTGCACAGCCGGTCGACAAAGGCAGAAACCTCGCCCAGATGCAGGGAGCGGATCATCATCTTGATCGGCCCGATATTGCCCGGCGACATGGACAGGGTGCGCAGTCCCAGCCCCAGCAGCGCCATGGCGTCCAGCGGCCGGCCCGCCATTTCGCCGCACAGGGACAGTTCGCCCGAATTTTCCGCCGAGCTCTGCACGATCAGGCGGATCAGGGTCAGCGAAGCGGGATTGAGATTGTCATAGCGCTTGGAGACCCGCGGATTGGTGCGGTCCACCGCGAAGGCGAGGCTGAGGAGATCGTTGGAACCGATGGAGACGAAATCGGCCGAGCGCATCAGCTGCGGCAGCATGAAGGCCAGGGCCGGCACTTCCAGCATGGCGCCGACCAGCACCTGGGTCGGCCGTTCCTGGCCCAGCAGCCGCGCCCGCTCCAGTTCGCGGTCCACCAGGGCGCGGCCCCGGTTGAACTCGTCCACATCCGAGACCATCGGCAGCAGGATGCGCAGCGTCTTGCCGACCGAGGCGGTGATCAGGGCACGCACCTGGTCGCGCAGCAGCGCCGGGCGATCGAGGGCGATGCGGATGGCGCGCCAGCCCAACGCCGGGTTCTCCTCGCGCTCCCAGCGCGCATAGGGCAGCACCTTGTCGCCCCCCAGATCGAGGGTACGGAACACCACCGGCCTGTCGCCCGCCGCCTCGATGATCTTGCGGTAGAAACCGGTCTGATCTGCCAGGCGCGGCATGGTCTCGCCGATCATGAATTGCAGCTCGGTGCGGAACAGGCCGATGCCGTCCGCGCCGGACTTGGCCAGCTGCGGCATGTCGAACTCCAGCCCGGCATTCATCATCAGCTTGATCGGCACGCCGTCGCGGGTGACGGCAGGCAGGTCGCGCACCGCGGCAAAGCGGGCGGCGGCCTGGACGCGCAAGGTGCGCTTTTCCTCGAAGGCCTTGATGATCTCGGCCGCCGGCCGCAGATGGACCTCGCCGGTTTCGCCGTCCACGCCGATCAGGTTGCCTGGCCGGGTGGTATCGGCGATGCCTTCGAGCGAGGCGACCATCGGCAGGCCCATCGAACGGGCAACAATGGCGACATGGGACGTGGCGGCGGCCTCCTCCAGAACCAGCGCCGAAAGACTGTCGCGGCCATAGTCCAGCAGCTCGGCCGGGCCCATGGCGCGCGCCACCAGGATCGCGCCCTGCGGCAGGTGCCGTTCGCCGCCATCGCCGGAGAGATGGCGCAGCAGGCGCCGGGCCAGGTCGTCCAAATCGTGCGCCCGTTCGCGCAGGATGGGGTCGCCCAGGCGCTGCACGCGCAGACGGGTCTCGTCCTGGACGCGCTCGACCGAAGCTTCCGCCGTCAGCCCGGTGCGCACCGCGTCGCGCATGCGCTGGCGCCAGCCCTGGTCATAGGCGAAGAGGCGATAGGCCTCGATCACTTCCCGGCCTTCGCCGGTGAGGTCGAGTTCGCTGGAGGACAGCATCCCGTCCACGGAATCGCGCAGACTGCCGATGGCGTCTTCCAGCCGCTGCAGCTCCTCGACCGGATTGTCGGCGATCATGCGTTCGACCTTGACGCGCGGCTCGTGCAACACCGCCGGCCCGACCGCGACGCCTTCCGACAGGCCTTCGCCGACGAATTTGCGCGGCCGGTCGACCCGCAGTTCCGGCTCGTCCAGTTCGGCGATGTTGAAGAAGCCGCCCTGCGCCACCACTTCGGCCAGCACCATGGCGACGGTCTGCAGCGCCTCGACCTCTTCCTCGGCATACAGGCGCTCGGCCCGGTTCTGGATCGCCAGCACGCCGAAGACCTGGCCGCCGCGCACGATCGGCACGCCCAGGAACGTCTTGTAGGGGTCTTCGCCGGTTTCCGGGCGATAGCTGAAATGCGGATCGGAAGGCGCGTCGGACAGGTTCACCGCCTCCGCCGTCTCGGCCACCAGGCCGACCAGGCCTTCGCCTTCCTTCAGCCGCGTCTGGTGCACGGCGGCGCGGGCCAGGCCTTCGGTGGCGAACAGCTCCAGCACCTTGCCGGCGCGGCGCAGATAGATGGAACAGACCTCCGCCACCATGTTGGCGGCAATGACCGAGACCAGCTTGTCCAGCCTTGTCTGGGCGCTGGTCTGCTCCGCCATGATCTCGCGCAGGCGGCGTAACAGCAGGCGCGGACCACCGGCGGCGGACATGCGTACCCCTCAGGATTCGGGGGAATTATGGATTATGCGGCGTCCAGTTCATAGGCGGAGTGCAGCGCCCGGACGGCCAGCTCGACATATTCCTCGGCGATCAGGACGCTGACCTTGATCTCTGAGGTCGAGATCACCTGGATGTTGATCCCCTTTTCCGACAGGGTGCGGAACATGGTCTGGGCGACGCCGGGATGGGCGCGCATGCCGATGCCGATGATCGAGACCTTGGCGACGGCGGCATCATGGGTGATGTCGCGATAGCCGATCTCGGTCGCATGCTTCTCGATCGCCGCCAGTGCCTTGGTGAGCTCGCCGCGGGTGCCGGTGAAGGTGAGATCGGTCTTCTTGCCGTCCTCCGAGACGTTCTGGACGATCATGTCCACATTCACCCCGGCATCGGCCAGCGGTCCGAAAATGGCGCTGGCGACACCCGGGCGGTCCGGAACCTTGTGCAGGGTGATCTTGGCTTCGTCGCGGCTATAGGCGATGCCGGTGACCGGTTTCTTTTCCACGATGTCTTCCTCGTCGCAAAGCAAAGTGCCGCCCACATCGGGCGTGAAGGTTGAAAGCACCCGGGTCGGCACCCGGTGCAGCATGGCGATCTCGACCGAGCGGGTCTGCAGCACCTTGGCGCCCAGCGAGGCCATTTCCAGCATTTCCTCGAAGGCGATCCTGGGCAGCCGCCGCGCCTTCGGAACGATGCGCGGGTCGGTGGTATAGACCCCGTCCACGTCAGTGTAGATGTCGCAGCGCTCGGCATGGATGCCCGCCGCCACGGCGACGGCGCTGGTGTCGGAGCCGCCGCGCCCCAGGGTGGAAATGCGCCGGCCGGGCGCAACGCCCTGGAAGCCCGCCACCACCGCAACCTCGCCGCCTTCCAGCGCCTTTTCCATCTCGCGCGCCGGCACGCCCTCGATGCGGGCCGAGCCATGCACGGCGGAGGTATCAATCGGAATCTGCCAGCCCAGCCAGGAACGAGCCTTCACCCCCATGGCGTTCAGCGTGATCGCCAGCAACCCGCAGGTCACCTGTTCGCCGGCGGCGACCACGACGTCATATTCGCGCTGGTCGGGTACCGCCTGCAGCACCTTGCCTTCCACGCCTTCGACGGGGGGCCGGGCGGCCTCGTTGGTCCAGGCCACCAGCTTGTTGGTTTCGCCGGCCATGGCCGAGACGACGACCGCGACCTGGTTGCCGCGTTCGACCTCGCGCTTCACCAGGGTGGCGACATGGCGGATGCGCTCGATGTCGGCCACCGAAGTGCCGCCGAATTTCATCGTGATCCTGGCCACTTATTCGATTCCGGAGAGGGGGCGGAATTGCCCTGCCTTGTGCGGCGGCCTACATAGACGGGGTTGCCCCCTGGCTCAACCCGAAAATACCGGCCCGCGCACGCGAAAACGGCATGAAAACCAAGACTTTCACCGGGAATGCGCCCGCCGTCGTGATCAGGGCGGTCAATGACTGGCTGAGCGGGCTGACCGGCGTCACCATCCGCCATACCGAGATGCGGGAAGACGCCGTCGATCCGAAGACCGGCGCGGCGGTGATCGCGTTCGAGATTCACTACGAGCAGAATCCATGACCGGCACCGTCGATGCGGCCGAGGTCGCCAAGTTTTCCGCCATGGCGGCGGAATGGTGGGACCCGGCGGGAAAGTTCGCTCCCCTCCACCGCTTCAATCCCGTGCGGCTCACTTTCATCAAGGCCGAAGCCGCGGCGCATTTCGGGCGCGATCCACGCGGCTTGCGCCCTTTCGAGGGCCTGTCCCTGCTGGATATCGGCTGCGGCGGCGGTCTGCTGTCAGAGCCGATGGCCCGGCTGGGCTTTGCTGTCACCGGGGCCGACGCTTCGGAGAAGAATATCGGCACCGCCCGGGCCCATGCCGGGCAGTCCGGGCTGGCGATCGACTATCGGACCACCACCGCCGAGACGCTGGCGGCGGAAGGGCGCCAGTACGACATCGTCCTCAACATGGAGGTGGTGGAGCATGTCGCCGATGTCGGGGCCTATCTGCAGGCCTGCGCCTCCCTCCTGAAGCCAGGCGGTCAGACATTCGTCGCCACCCTGAACAAGACCCTCAAAAGCCTGGCCCTGGCCAAAATCGGGGCCGAATATGTACTGAACTGGCTGCCGCGCGGCACCCATGACTGGAACCGCTTTCTTCCGCCCGCGGAGCTTCGTGCGATGCTGGAGGAAGCCGGGCTAACCATCTGCAAGACCCAGGGAGTTTCCTTCAATCCGATCGCCTGGGATTGGTCGCTGTCATCCGATGTTGACGTGAATTATATGGTGACAGCGCGGCGCTGAACCCATGTTCAATGGTAGCTGAAGACGAAGTCCGCGTGCCGCCGCAAATCATCATAGACCAGCGCGTAGCCCCCACGATTGTACCGGGCGATCTGGAAGACCAGTTCGGCGCGGCCATCGCCGTCATAATCGCCGGCATCCACCAGGGTCAGACCACGGTCCAGCAGCAGGGCCGTACCGTCCACCAGACCGAAGGTCTGGCTCTCAAAGCCGCCTTCCACTGGCCCGTCGCAACGATTTGGCTTTAATGCCAGGTTGGCGATGCGCCTGCCGCGCCGGTCGGCATAGCTGTTGCTGATCCGGATATCGGGGTCACGATAAGACCAAGGCGAGGCCTTGTTCTCGACAGGATCCCGGCAGTTGCTCTGTAAAGGAAAATGGGCGCGGAAGGCCCGCCGCAGAATGGCGGCGGAGCGCGCATCGAGCGGTGCCGGCTTCCAGCCGTCGGGATCTGCCGTATTGGGCTGGGAAACCACGACCAGAGGCCGCCGCACAGGCGCGTCGCCCGGCCAGCCGCCGAATTTCGTCGATGACCGTCCCACATGCGGCGCACGTTCCGGCCGCAACACTGTCTGCTGCCCGACATCGCCATAGGCGTCATACCGTGCAGGCGTCCGGGCGGTGACCATGCCCACCGCATGCCCATCGAAGGCGACGGTCCAGTCGATCTGGGCGGGATATTGCGCGCCAATGGTGGCGAGACAGGTTTCAACCGGACAATCCGAAGGCATCGCACTCCAGCCCTCGCCGGTTTTGCGGAACGCGACGCGCACGGCAAGCGGATGGTCTGGGATTTGCTCCAGCACGCCGACAAAAAGCGGCGGCGCTGCAGCGACCGGAAGGCCGGCGGGAAGCATCGCCAGCAGCAGCATGGCAAGGCGGGAATGACGCAAGGCGATTCCCCTGTTTTCTGTTACACATTGTAGCACAAGAATGCGCCGTTTTCACGGTGTCAGTTGGCCGAATCCGGGTCCGGCGGCAGGGGGGCCACCGGCACCCCTTCCTCCAGCAGCGCCTCGACCTCCGCGCCGCTGGCCTCGCCATAGATGGCGCGCTCGTCGGCCTCGCCATAATGGATTTTGCGCGCCTCCTCCGGGAAGGCGCCGCCGACATGCTCGGCATCGGCCATCATCTTCTGCCGCAGGGCGCGCAGCGCGGCGCGCGCCTCGGCGGCCTCGCGCGCCTTGCCGGCGATGGCCGGGGCCATCACCGCCTTTTCGACCTGTTGGGAGTTGCAGACCGGGCAGACCAGCCTGCCCTCCGCCGCCTGGGCGTCGAAGCCGGCGCTGTCGGGAAACCAGCCTTCGAAGGCATGCCCGCCGCGGCACTTCAATTGATAGGCGATCATGACGGCAAGGTGACGGCAGGTTTTGTTATTTTCAAGGCCCGGCGAAATCACGGCCATGCCGCAGGTTCGGCAGTTTCGCCCGCGCCGCCGCCGACAGCGCGGGGTCTATGTCGGCATAGATCACGCCCGGTTCGGTCCCCGCTTCCGCCAACACCTCGCCCCAGGGCCCGACAATCAGGCTGTGGCCATAGGTCTTGCGGCCATTGGCATGCAGCCCCCCTTGCGCCGGGGCGATGACGAAAGCGCCATTCTCGATGGCGCGGGCCCGCAGCAGCACATGCCAGTGCGCCTCTCCGGTCGGAACGGTAAAGGCGGAAGGCACGGTAAAGGCGAAAGCCCCTCCCAGCGCCAGCCGCTGGTACAGAAGCGGGAAGCGCATGTCATAGCAGACCGTCAGGCCGATTTTGCCCCAGGGCGTCTCGGCCAGCACCGCCTTGTCGCCGCCCGCCACGGTGCGGGATTCGGCATAGGCCTCGCCGCCCAGATCGACGTCGAAAAGATGGATCTTGCTGTAGCGCGCCGCCACGCCGCCATCCGGCGCGAACAGACAGGAACGGTTGGCGGTCTTGGTTTGGCTGACCTTGATCGCCAGCGAGCCAATCAGCAGATGCACACCCAGTTCCTTCGCCAGGGCGGCGAAGGCGGGCAATGCCGGGTCAGCCTCCTCGGGATACGACGAAGCCAGCTTGGCGCCGGCATCCGCCGCCATCAGCGTGGTGTTCTCGGGCGTGGCGATGAAATGGGCGCCGCCCGCGGCCGCCTCGCGGATCAAAGCCGAGGCGGCCCGGACATTTTCTCCCACATCCTCGCCGGAACGAAGCTGGATGCAGGCGGCGCGAAACACTACTTGATGCGGTCCTGGATCTTGGCGATCGCGGCCTTGGCGCAGATTTCGTCGGTCAGGCCGGACGGCGAACCCGAAACCGCGATGGCGCCGACCACGGTGCCGCCTGCCATCAGCGGAAAGCCGCCGGGACGGGCGGCGCCAAGGGCGGCATCCACCTTGGCGCCATTGGACGGACCCTTCGCGGCCAGGGCGATCATCGCCTTGCCTTGGGCGATGCGCTGGGTGATGGCCTTGGCGCCGTCATTGGAGATGACCACGATGGGCTCGCCTTCGCTGTCGGTCACCACGGTGGTGGTGATGGTCGGAGGGTTCTGGGCCTTGCAAGTGTCGTTGGCGACGGTGGCGGCCTCGATGGCCAGGGCCACCGGAATGCCACGGGCGCGGTCAGGGCGCGGGGCCTGGGCCTCGGGATTTGTGGGATTGGGCAGGATGGTGGGAACGGGCTGAGCGAAGGCCGGCACGGTGGCCAGCAGCGCGGCAGCAACGACGATCTTCCTCATGGACTTCCTCCGGTTGTTTTGCCGGAGTTTCATGGGGGAGACGGAAATTGTCCAGACAGGGATATTCATCCGGCGGACCCAAAATCGCCAATTTCGAAGCCGCGACGTCGATTCAGGCCAAAAGCGGGTCCAGCTTGCCTTCGCGCTCCAGGGCATAAAGCTCCTCGCAGCCACCGACATGGGTGTCGCCGATGAAGATCTGCGGCACGGTGCGGGCGCCGCCGGACGCCGCCAGCATCTCCTCCCGCGCCACCGGGTCCATGGAGATGTCGATTTCCTCGAACGCCGCGCCCTTCTTCTTGAGCAGCGACTTGGCCCGCACGCAATAGGGGCAGATCTGGCTGGTATAGACGCGAATCTTCTTCATCACAGGCTCTATATAAAACCTTCCGACGCCTTCACAACGCGCGCCAGGGTCAGAACGGTTATGTCCGCGGCTCCCGCCCGTTTCAGGGCGCGGGAACAGGCCTCGGCGGTGGCGCCGGTGGTCAGCACATCGTCCACCAGCAGGATGCGGCGGCCCCTCACCCGCTCCCGTTCGGGAACCCTGAAGGCCGAAAGCACATTTTTCCGCCTTGCCCGCGCCGAAGGCATTGCCCCCTGGCTTTGGGTACGCCGGCTGCGCACCAGCGCCAGCGGGTCGAATGCCCGGTTCCAGTCCCGGCCCAGGCGGCGGGCCAGTTCGGCCGACTGGTTGTAACGGCGCAGCCAGAGCCGGAGGGGATGCAGCGGCACCGGCACGATCAGGTCGCAGCCTTCCAGAAGCGGCCGCCCCACCCGGCTCAGGGCGCGGGCAAAGCCGGGCACCAGTTCCAGCCGGTCGGCATGTTTCAGGGCCAGGATGGCGCCGCGGCTGTTCTCGTCATAGGCGAGGATGGCGCGCGCCCGGCTGAAAGCGGGGGGCCTGGCGAGACAGCCGGCGCAGAGGCTGCCCGGCCCGGGATCGGCCGGAAAGGGCGTGCCGCAGCAGGCACAGGCCGGACCGTCGAGAAAGACCAGCTGGGCCCAGCAATCGGCACAAAAGCCGCCGTCGCTGCCGACCGGCGCGCGGCAGGCGAGGCAAAGCGGCGGGAAGAGCAAGTCGAGCCCCGTGGCGGCGATGCTTTTCCAGGCGGCGGTCATATGCGTTAGCTTACGCCCATGACGCCGCTTTTCGATTTCGACGCCGCGGCCCGTGCACAGGAACGTGCCCGGCGCCTCCAGGGCGATACCTTCCTGTTCGCTGCCGCCATCGAGGGCCTGGCCGACCGGCTCTCGGCGGTGACAAGGCGATTCCAGAGCGGCCTGTGGCTTGGTGACAGCGTTCCGGAAGCGCTGCGCCCCTTTGCGGCCCGCTGGAGCCTGGGCCAATTCGACAGGGCGGAACGGCTGGCGGTGGAACCGGGCGAGCATGATCTCGCCATCAGTCTCTATTCCCTGCAGGCGCTGAACGACCTGCCTGGCGCGCTGGCGCAGTCCTGCCGCTCGCTGAAACCCGATGGCCTCTTCCTGGCGGCGATGCTGGGGGCCGGCACGCTGCAGGAATTGCGCGCGGCGCTGGCCGCGGGCGAAAGCCTGACGCGCGGCGGGATCAGTCCGCGCGTTTCGCCCTTTGCCGATGTGCGGGAACTGGGATCGCTGCTGTCACGCGCCGGTTTTGCCCTGCCCGTCGCCGATGTCGAGCGGCTGGCCGTGCGCTACGGCGATTTTTTCGCCTTGGCCCGCGACCTGCGCGCTCATGGCTTCAGCAATGTGCTGGCCGAGCGTTCGCGCCTGCCGCTGCGGCGCGACACGCTGGCGGCGGCGCTGGCGCATTATGCCGCCGCCCATGGCGAGGGCGGCCGCCTGACCGCGACCTTCGAGACGATATACCTGACGGGCTGGTCGCCGCACCAAAGCCAGCAGCAGCCGCTCAGGCCCGGCAGTGCGAAAGCGCGCCTGGCCGAAGCGTTGGGAACGACGGAACAGTCGGCGGGCGAAAAGCCCTAGCGCAGGCTGGTGGCGACGCTGGTGAAAAAGCCTTTCAGCGTCACGCCCATGGACGTCACCGCCCCCACGATCACGATGGAGACGATGCCGGCGATCAGGGCGTATTCAATGGCGGTGGCGCCGCCGCTGTCGCTCACAAAAGATCGCGCAGCATGGGCAACAGAGGGTAGTCGGCGTCCGGCATGGGAAACGCGTCTCGTCCGGCGATCAGTTCGCGCGGACGCAGCCATTTCAAGGCGCTGTGAAAGATCGGCGCCGGAGTTCCTTCCCACCGGCGGCAGACAAAGAGCGGCATCAAAAGGCGAAAGCTTTCGTATGTATGCGAGGCAAAGGTGAACGGCGCGAGACAGGGCGGCTTCACGGCAATGCCCAACTCCTCCCGGAGCTCGCGCACCAGCGCGTCTTCCGGCGATTCCTGCGCCTCGATCTTGCCGCCCGGAAATTCCCATAACCCTGCCATGGCTTTCCCCGGCGGCCTTTGGGCAATCAGCACCCGGCCGTCGGAATCCAGCAACGCCGCCGCAACCACAAGGACAAGAGGTTGCGCCGGGGTCATCATTGCCTTCACAGGGTTGGCTTCGGGTTAAGGAACAGGGTTAAGGGAAGCTTGCCAGAACCCGGATTTGAGGCGAGCCTGTCATCCGGGCACGATATTGTCGAGCGAGCCCCAACAGGAGTGAAGCGCATGAGCACTTACGCCACTGCCCAATGGAAAGGCGGCCTGAAAGACGGCAAGGGCACGCTGACGACCAAAAGCGGGGTTCTGAAAAGCACGCCTTACGACTTCAAGATGCGCTTCGAGGACGCCGCCGGCACCAATCCGGAGGAACTGATCGGCGCCGCCCATGCCGGCTGCTTCACCATGGCGCTGTCCGCGATCCTGGGCGAGGCCGGGCTGACCGCCGAGCAGATGGACACCAGGGCCGAACTGGCCCTGGAAAAGGATGGCGACGGCTTCGCCATCAAGAAAATCCACCTTACCCTGAAAGCGAAAATTCCCGGCGCCAGCGAGGCGGTGTTCCGGGACTGCGCCGCCAAGGCCAAGGCGGGGTGCCCGATCTCAAAGCTGTTCAAGGCCGAGATCACGCTGGATGCCTCACTGGTTTAGGAAAAAGAATGCTGTTGCCCGGCTGCCGGGCCCTCCAGAGCGCAATTGGTCCTCTATGATCCCTGGATGGCCTGCATAAACTGGCCCTGACATTTGGGGGAAACCATGCGCAAGACCGCGACGCTCATCCTGGCCCTGGCGGCCACGACATTCCTGACGACCGCCGCCGAGGCGAAGATGGAGCGTTTCTACATCGGCACCTTCACCGCGCCGGCAGGCGGGCGTGGCGCCCAGCCCGGCAACCGGGCCGCCGGCATCTATGCCGCCGATCTCGACACCGTCACCGGCAAGCTGACAACGCCGCGGCTGGTGGCGAAAGGCGCCTCGCCCAGCTGGCTGGTCTATGACAAGGGTCGCGGCATGCTCTATGCCACCAACGAGTATAACGGTTTCCCCGATCCGAAGACCGGCGCCAATGGCGGCAGCATCAGCGTCTATCGCGCCGACAGGGCCAGCGGCGATCTGGCGCCGCTGCCGCCGGTGGCGATCGCCAATTCCACCAACATCAAGATCGATCCCAGCGGCAAGTGGCTGATCGGCGCCAGCTACAATGACGGGGTCGCCAGCCTGATGCCGGTCGGCGCCGACGGCGCGGTAAGTCCGGTGGTGGATGTATTCAAGGCCACAGGCCCCCGCAATCCCGACTTTGCCGCCGACCAGCCGCAGGGCAACCAGTATACCAGTCCGCACAATCAGGCGCGCATCCACAATGTCGCCTTCCATCCCGGCGGCAAGTATGTGGCATTTGACGATGCCGGCCTCGATGTCATCAGCATCTTCACTTACGCCGATGGCACGCTGAACAGGGTCAACTCCTATCCCCAGATGCCGGGCTCGACGCCGCGCCATTCGGTGTGGGACGCGGCCGGCCGCAACCTCTACACCGTCTTCGAGCAGGACATGATGGTGTCGGTAAATGCATTCGACGCCGCCACCGGCACGCTGACCCAGAAGCAGCGCCTCTCCGCCCTGCCGCCGGGCTTTGGCGGTTCGGCCACGGCGTCGGAAATATTGCTGTCGAAGGACGGCAAGCATCTCTACACCGCCAACCGCTTCCATGACTCCATTGCCCATTTCCGGGTCAAGCCGGACGGCACCCTCACCTATGTCAGCGACACGCCGACCGGGACCGAAGTGCCGCGCGGTCTGGTGCTGGACCCCAGCGGCCAGTTCCTGCTGGCGGGCGGGCAGAACAATGACAGCATCGCGGTTTTCAAGCTCGATCCCAAAACCGGCGAGCCGAGGAATACCGGCAACTATGCCCCGGTACTCAGCCCGGCGCATTTTGCTTTCGTCGACTAGGTAAGGGCAGCTCTCGCCATGCGGCCGATTTCAGCCAGCGTCTTGTCGTCCGCATTTCGCGTATAGGCGCAGACCAGGATCGGCGCGCGGCCCGGCGGGCGCACGATGGCCAGGTCATTGATTTCGCCACCCTGCCCGCGCCCAGTCTTGTCGCCGATGCGCCAGGCCACCGGAAACCCCGCGCGAAGCAGGCCGCTGCCGGTGGTGACTTCCTCCATCCATCCGATCAGGCGTTCCCGCGATGCCGGCATCAGCACATTGCCAAGCAGCAGGTTCCGCATCGTGGCCATCATGGCACGCGGCGTAGTGGTGTCCTTGTCGCTGTCGCGAAGGTTCAGTCCGGGTTCCGTGCGGTCCTGTCGCGTGGTGACATCACCGGTTTCGCGCAGGAATGCGGTCAGGGCCGCAGGGCCACCCATGCTCCGCAGCAGGAGATTTGCTGCCGTGTTGTCGCTGACATGAATGATGGCGGCGCAAAGTGCTTCCACAGAAAGCCCTCTGACCACATTGGGCTCGGTGACATATGACACCGGCAGCAGATCGGATTTGGCGTAATGGACCATCCGGTCCAGTTTATCTTCGCCGCGCTCGACACGACGCAGGATGGCCGCCGCGAGCGCCAGCTTGAAGGTGCTGCACATAAGGAAACGTTCATCGGCGCGATAGGACAAAGTCCGGCCGGTGCCGGTGTCCAGCGCCGCCACTCCGATGCGGCTTTTCGCACCTTCAAGCTTGGCGAAAGATGATTGCGCACATGCCCGCGACGGCAGCAGCACCATGGCTGTCAGAAGCTTGCGGCGGTCTATTCCGGTAGCGATCAACATGACTCACATCACCATGTCGTCGAGAAAAAGCGGATAGGGAATGGGGGCGACGGGCTCCAGCCTGTCCGGCGCAAGCGGGCGCAGCATCAGGCCGCGATGCGCGTCCAGAACCAGGTCGCGCGGAAACACCGGCGGGCGGCGTTCGATCTTTATCAGCGCCGGATTGAACCGCTCGTTGATATCCTCAAAGCCGTCCTCACCCGGAGCGGCCGGGAAATCCGGGTGATCAATCACCGGCTTCACATAAGGCCAGTGCGCATACCGGGCATGGTCCGGCGGCAGCCAGAAGGCGCGAAGGCCGGCGCCGCGGGCATTGCCCAGGTTGAAGGCGAAATCCAGGGCATGGTCGTCCGGCGCCCGGCTGAAGCGGGCTATTGCCGCTTCCCAGTTGCCCAGCAGCACCCTGGCGGCGGCTGTCGAGCGCCAGAACTGAACCGCGCCGCTGGTCGCCAGCTGATTGGCGCTCTGCTTGTCGACGACAAAGCCAAAGGCCCAGAAACGCGGCGTCGCGGGCTGGGGCAGGTTCCTTGGCGGCATCCAGGTATCGTTGAGCGGCGCGGCCAGCCAGTTGAAGGCGGCGAAATCGGCCCCGCCCTGCGCGGCCTGGAACACCGCGATGGGGCTCTCGCGGAAAACGACGTCGGCATCGACATACAGCACCGCCCGTCCGGCATGGGCCAGGCAGAAGGCGATGAACCGGGCCTTGCAATAGCGCAGGTCTGCTCCGCCATGCCGGCTGATGGAACGATGCACCGCCGGGCTTTCAAAAATCGCATAGGGCAAATTCAGGCGGTCGAGCGAGGCGGCGAGCCGCTGCGCCTTCGCCAGATAGCTTTTCGTGAAAAAGGCACAGACGAGGAAAGGCGCATCGCCGCTTCCCTCGCGCCAGATGGCAAAATCCGGCGCCGCATCCGTCACGAGCGATAGCTGCCGTTGATGTCGATATAGCCGTGCGTCAGGTCGCAGGTCCAGACGCGGGCCGCGCCCTTGCCGAGGCCGAGATCAACGGCGATTTCCACCTCGCGGCCCGACACCGCCCTGGTCGCGGCGGCTTCGTTGTACTTCGCCGCCCGCGCGCCCTTCTCGGCCAGGACGTGGCCGCCGATGGAAATCTTCAGCCGGTCGCGGTCGGCCTTTTCGCCCGCCTTGCCGACCGCCATGACGATGCGGCCCCAGTTGGCGTCGTTGCCGGCGATGGCGGTCTTGACCAGCGGCGAGTTGGCGATGGCGAGCGCGATGCGTTTGGCGGCAGCATCGTTCTCCGCCCCGATCACGTCGATGCGGATCAGCTTCTCCGCGCCCTCGCCGTCCCTGACCACCAGCAGCGCCAGGTCGAGCAGCAGGGCATCGAGCTTGCGGCGGAAATCCACCAGCTTCCTGTCCGAGGCCTTGGCGATGGGCGCGTGCTTCGCGCCTTTGCCGGTGGCGAACAGCATCAGCGTGTCGCTGGTCGATGTATCGGAATCCACCGTGATGGCATTGAAGCTCGGCCCCACCCCGGCGTTCAGGCATTCCTGCAGCACGCTGGCGGGCAGGCTGGCGTCGGTGAAGACGAAGCTCAGCATGGTCGCCATGTCCGGCGCGATCATGCCCGAGCCCTTGGCGATGCCGTTGATCGTCACCTTGACGCCGTCAATGTTTGCCGTCGCCGTGGCGGCCTTGGGATAGGTATCGGTGGTCATGATGGCGTCGGCTGCGGCACGCCAGTTGCCGGCGGCGCCCTGCTCCACCAGTCCGGCCAGCACGGCGGTGATCTTCGCCGAAGGCAGCGGCTCGCCGATGACACCGGTCGAGGCCATGAAGACTTCCGAAGGCCTGCAGCCGACAATGGCACTGGCGCTCTGGGCGATTTCGTTGACGCCTTCAAAACCGGCCTTGCCGGTAAAGGCGTTGGCGTTGCCGCTGTTGACCACCAGGCAGCGGGCGCTGCCCTGCTTCAGGTTCTTCTGGCACCATTGCACCGGGGCCGAGGCCGTCTTGGAGGTGGTGAAGACGCCCGCCGCCTGGGTACCCGGCGCCAGCAGCGCCAGCATGACGTCGGTGCGCTGCTGGTAGCGGATCCCGGCCGCCACGGTGGCCAGCCGCACCCCCGCCAGCGGCGGCAGCTTGGGGTGGCTCCTGGGCGCGAGAGGCGAAACCTTGTGCGCCGTTTTTGGCTTGGCGGTCTTTTTCGCGGCTTTGGCCATGGAACACCCCGGATTGGCCGGGGATAATGTTAAAAACCTCCGGTTTGACAAGAGAGTAGCGCGTTCTTATCTCTCCGGCGCGGCTGCCGAGCGATTTGGCGCCTCAAGCGCCCTTCCGGCCCCCTACAGGCCTGTAATTTCTGAGGATTTCATGCTGGGTACGCTCGCCAGGAGCATTTTCGGCTCCGCCAACGACCGCAAGCTCAAGCCCTATGGGGCGACGGTGGCGAAGATCAATGCCCTGGAGCCGCGTTTTGCGGCCATGTCCGACGAAGAGCTGAGGGCCATGACCCCCGCCTTCAAGGCGCGTCTGGCGGGAACCGACGGTTCTGGCGGCGGTGGCGGCGAGGACCTGGACGACCTGCTGCCGGAAGCCTTTGCCGTGGTGCGCGAGGCGGCCAAGCGCACCCTGGGCCAGCGCCATTTCGACGTGCAGCTGGTGGGCGGCATGGTGCTGCATGGCGGCAACATCGCCGAAATGAAGACCGGCGAAGGCAAGACCCTGGTCGCCACCCTGCCGGTCTATCTCAACGCCCTGACGGGTCTGGGCGTGCATGTGGTGACGGTCAACGACTATCTCGCCAGCCGCGACAGCGAATGGATGGGCCAGATCTACCGCTTCCTCGGCATGACGGTGGGCTGCATCGTCCACGGCCTCACCGACGAGCAGCGCCGCGACGCCTATGCCGCCGACATCACCTACGGCACCAACAACGAATACGGCTTCGACTATCTGCGCGACAACATGAAGTACACGCTGGACACCATGGTCCAGCGCGGCCACGCCTTCGCCATCGTCGATGAAGTCGACTCCATCCTGATCGACGAGGCCCGCACGCCGCTGATCATTTCCGGGCCCACCGAGGACCAGACCGAAATGTACCGCGCCGTCAACACGCTGATCGGCGGGCTGGCCGCGCCGCACAAGGTGAAGACCGGCAAGAAGGTCAAGAACGACAAGGGCGAGATGGTGGACGAGGTCGTCCAGGATTCGGGCGACTACGAGGTGGACGAGAAGCAGCGCCAGGTGACTCTGACCGAAGCCGGCAACGAGCACATGGCGCAGCTGCTGAAATCGGCCGGCCTGCTGCCCCAGGGCGATCTCTACGATATCGAGAACATCAACGCCCTGCACCACGTCAACCAGGCACTCAAGGCCCACCAGCTGTTCCAGAAGGACAAGGACTATATCGTCAAGAACGGCCAGGTCGTCATCATCGACGAGTTCACCGGCCGCATGATGGAAGGCCGCCGCTATTCCGAAGGCCTGCACCAGGCGCTGGAAGCCAAGGAGAATGTCCAGGTCCTGCCGGAGAACGTCACCCTCGCCTCCATCACATTCCAGAACTATTTCCGCCTGTACGAGAAGCTGGGGGGCATGACCGGCACGGCGATGACCGAAGCCGCCGAGTTCATGGACATCTACGAACTCGACGTGCTCGACATTCCCACCAACGTGCCGGTGGCGCGCAAGGATGCCGACGACGAGGTCTATCGCACCGAGGACGAAAAGCATCGCGCCATTATCGCGCAGATCGCCTCCTGCCACCGCCGCGGCCAGCCGGTGCTGGTCGGCACCGCCTCGATCGAGAAGTCCGAGACCATCGACGCCAAGCTGGCCGACAAGAACTATATCCGCGACACCGGCAAGGAACTGATCGCCCGCGCCGAAGGCGTGGAAAAGGACGGCAAGACCGGCGAACTGGCCGTCCAGGCCAGGCACGACCGCGAACTGGGTGAATATCTGCTCGAGCTGGCGAAGAAGCCGGAGCCGATCCCCCACACCGTGCTCAACGCCCGCTATCACGAGCAGGAAGCCTTCATCGTCTCGCAGGCCGGCGTGCCGGGTGCCGTCACCATCGCCACCAACATGGCGGGCCGCGGCACCGACATCCAGCTGGGCGGCAATGTCGAGATGCGCATCCGCCAGGAGCTGGAAGGCGTGGTCGAGGAAGCCGAGCGGACGCGCCGCATCGCGGAAATCCGCGCCGAGGTGGCGGCGAACAAGCAGAAGGTGCTGGCGGCGGGCGGCCTCTACATCATCGGCACCGAGCGCCATGAAAGCCGGCGCATCGACAACCAGCTGCGCGGCCGCTCGGGCCGTCAGGGCGATCCCGGCGCCAGCAAGTTCTTCCTGTCGCTGCAGGACGATCTGATGCGCATCTTCGGCTCCGACCGGCTGGACAAGATGCTTTCGACCCTGGGCCTGGAACAGGGCGAGGCCATCGCCCATCCCTGGGTCAACAAGGCGCTGGAAAAGGCGCAGCAGAAGGTCGAGGCGCGCAATTTCGAGATCCGCAAGAACATCCTGAAATACGACAACGTCCTCAACGACCAGCGCAAGGTGATCTTCGAGCAGCGCAAGGAGATCATGTCCGCCGACGACGTTTCCGACCAGATCGCCGATTTCCGCGAGGAAGTGATCGACAGCCTGGTTTCCCGCCACATTCCGGAAAAGGCCTATGCCGAGGCCTGGGATGCCCCCGGCCTGGAGGGCGAGACCGCCCGCCTGTTCGGCCTGGCCCTGCCGGTCACGGCCTGGGCCAAGGAGGAAGGCATCGCCGAGGAGGAAGTGCAGGCCCGCATCCTCAAGGCGGTGGAAGCCCGCGCCGCCGAGCGCGCCGTCAATTTCGGCGTCGAGCTGATGCGCTATGTCGAGAAGGCGATCCTGCTGCAGACGCTGGATCACAATTGGCGCGAGCACATCGTCAACCTCGACCATCTGCGCCAGTATGTCGGCCTGCGCTCCTACGGCCAGCGCGATCCGCTCAACGAATACAAGAGCGAGGCCTTCGAGCTGTTCCAGGCCCTGCTCGCCAGGCTCCGCTCCGAAGTGGTGCAGCAGCTGATGCATGTGCAGATTTCCACCGGCGAGCCGCCGCCGGCGCTGGAGCCGAAGCCCCTGCCCGAACTGCGGGAAAGCCATATCGATCCGCTCACCGGCGAGGACGAGGTGGCGCGGGCCGCCGCGGCCGCAGGGCCGATCGACCCCGCCAATCCCGCCACCTGGGGCCGCACCCAGCGCAACGCGCCCTGCCCGTGCGGCTCAGGCCGCAAATACAAGCACTGCCACGGCAGTCTTTAGTTTGGTCGCGCCGCCTCACGAAAAGCGTCGTTCTTCGTGCTGATCGCGCCGCCCTCCGCCTTTCCTTCGCGGTCGCTCCTGAACACGGCGCCGGACCGGTCGAGGCATGTGCGCAGGTGTAACTTGCGCCGTCCCGGCTTTTGGCGCGTTATCGCGCCAGAAGGGGATTTCGCGTGATCACGCTCTATCCGCCAACCGGCAAGCCGCTCTGGATCGATCTCCACGACCCCGACCCAGAAGAGATCGCCAGGGCCTGCGACGAATACGGCCTGGAGATTCCGCCGCGCGCCCAACTGGAGGAAATCGAGTTCTCCAGCCGCCTGCAATATGAAGAAGGCGTCTTCACCCTCTCGGTGCCGGTGACACCGCACAAGAAGGCGGGCGAAGGCGATGACGAGACCAGCCCGCTGGGTTTCGTCCTGACCAAGGACGTACTGGTCACCATCCGCTTCACCCATCTGCACACTTTCCAGGCGATCATGGCGCGGGTGAAGCGCCGCCAGCGCAGCGCCCCCGACATCTTCATGGTGATCGTCGAGGCGATGATCGACTACAATGCCGACCGGCTGGAGGAATTGCGCGGCGAGGCGCTGGCGATTTCCCGCCGCATCTTCCATGCGGAGATGCGGTCGCTGCAGCGCAAGAACGTTTCCCGCTTCAGCGCCATGCTGCGCGACACGCTGGTGGAGATCGGCGACATGGGCGAGCGCATGTCCTATATCCGCGACACCCTGCTGGTGCTGCAGCGCGCGATACCCTTTGTCAGCGAGCATGGCGATGGCTGGATGGAGACGCCGGTCAAGGCACGGCTGAAAATGGCCGCCGCCGACGTCCAGTCGCTCAACGACTACGAGATACATCTCACCGACAAGCTGCAGTTTTTGCTCGACGCGGCATTGGGCTTCATCTCCACCGAACAGAACGACCTGTTCAAGGTGATGACCATCTGGTCGGTGGCAGGCATCCCGCCCGTGCTGCTGGCGGGAATCTGGGGGATGAATTTCCATTTCATGCCGGAGCTTTCCTGGACCTGGGGCTACCCGGCGGCGCTGGCCAGCATTATCCTCTTCACCATATTGCCGCTGGCGTGGTTCAAGTCCCGCGGCTGGTGGTGATGCGCGCCGGCCGGCCCCAGGGTCCGGCCTGCTGATCAGTCTTTCCGTCTTTTTGTCGCAAATTCCCCGCAAGCCGCGACACCTGCCAACAAAAAGACGAAATGACCCTTGCAAGTTCGTTGGCAGCAACTACATCGAACCGGGCTGAGTTCTCTGGGGCATCTGAATGGCTGGAACGGCATTCCATCGGCGCGTCCTGACGGGCGCCTTCTGGACCAAGACCAAGATCGCAGCCCTTGTCGTGGTGGTCGCCGCCGTCTCCGGGGCGGTGTTCTGGCCGCACGGGCCTGCCATCGATTACGAGACCGCCAAGCTGGCGCGCGGAAATCTCACGGTCACGGTCAGCGCCACCGGCACGCTGCAGCCGGGCACCAAGGTCGATGTCGGCACCGAGGTCTCGGGCAAGGTTGACCAGCTGCTGGTGGATTCCAACGACACCGTGAAAAAGGGCCAGCTGATGGCGGTGATCAACACCGACACGCTGCAGGCCCAGCTGGAACAGTTCCGCGCCACGCTGGCCCAGGCCAGGGCCACGCTGGCGACCAACCAGGCGACGCTGGAGCAGAACACGGCCAAGCACACCCGCTACCACAATCTGCAGAATGGCGGCGCCGTTTCCGTGCAGGACATCCAGACCGCCGACGCCGACTATGCCCGTGCCATCGCCAGCGTCGCCCAGGCCAAGGGCCAGATTCAGAGCGCCGAGGCCCAGGTCGTCAACACCCAGACCCAGATCGCCAAGGCCAAGGTCACCGCGCCGATCGACGGCGTGGTTCTGTCGCGCGCCGTCTCGATCGGCCAGACGGTGCAGGCCTCGTTCAGCGCGCCGGTGCTGTTCACCCTCGCCAGCGACCTCTCGGTGATGCAATTGTCGGTCGATATCGACGAGGCCGATATCGGCACGGTGAAGGAAGGCCAGAAAGCCACCTTCACGGTCGACGCCTTTCCCAACCGCAAGTTCAACGCCCAGCTGGTGACGCTCTACAATTCCTCCAAGACCACCAACAATGTCGTCACCTTTCCCGGCTCGCTGCTGGTGGACAACCACTCGCTGCTGCTGCGCCCCGGCCTGACCGCCACGGCGGAAATCCTGGTGGCCGAGGTGCACGATGTCCTGCTGGTGCCCAATGCGGCGCTGCGCTTCACCCCGCCGCCGCTGGCGCTGGACAACAAGCCGGTGCCGCCGCCGGCCAAGGTTGCGGACGGCAAGCGGGGCGGACGCGTCTGGGTGCTGGCCAATCCCATGGCCAGGCCGGAAATGCGCGACGTGATCCTGGGACGCAGCGACGGACTTTTTACCGAAATCCAGTCGGGCAATCTTGCGGTCGGCGAGACGGTGCTGACCGACATCAAGTCCAAGATCGTGCGTCCCACCAATCAGTGAGCCCCCATTTGAGGCACAAGTGAGCCAGCCGCTGATCCGGTTCGAGAAAGTCCGCAAGACCTATGGCGCCGGCGAAGCCGCCGTGCATGCCCTGGCCGGCGTGGACCTTGCCATCAACACTGGCGAGTTCGTCGCCGTGCTGGGCCCGTCTGGTTCGGGCAAATCCACCTGCATGAACATCTTCGGCGCCCTGGATACGCCGACCTCGGGCAGCTATTTCTTCAACGGCATCGATGTCGGAAACCAGAGCCGCGACGGCCGCGCCATTTTCCGCCGCGACCATATCGGCTTCGTCTTCCAGGGCTTCAATCTGCTCAAGCGCACCACCGCGATCGAGAATCTGGAATTGCCGCTGATCTATCGCGGCGTTCCCCACGCGATGCGCCGCCGCATGGCGGAGGAGACGCTGGCGCGGGTGGGCCTGTCGGATCGCGGCCACCACACCGCGTCGGAACTGTCGGGCGGCCAGCAGCAGCGCGTCGCCATCGCCCGCGCCCTGGTCACCAATCCCAATGTGATCTTCGCCGACGAGCCCACCGGCAACCTCGATTCGGCGCGCACCCTCGAGATCATGGACTTCTTCGCCACGCTCAACCGCAGGAACGGCCTCACCATCGTGATGGTGACCCATGAGGAAGAGGTCGCCGCCTATGCCGGGCGCCAGATACGCTTCCGCGACGGCCATATCGAATCCGACCAGATCAACCTCAACCGCGCGGGGCCGGCGGCATGATCTGGGAAGCGATCCTGCTGGCGGTCCGCGAACTGCGCCGCAATCTGATGCGCGCCCTGCTCACCACGCTGGGCATCGTCATCGGCGTTTCCTCGGTCATCGCCATGGTGACGCTGGGCAACGGCGCCACCGCCAGCATTTCCGACCAGATCGCCTCGCTGGGGCGCAACGCGCTGATGCTGACGCCGAACGCGCCCCAGGGCAGCGGGCCGGTGGCGCCGGCCAGGCCTTTCAACGAAGCCGACGTCAATGTCATCCGCCGCGACATCGCGCATCTGCGCGGCGTCTCGCCCGAAGCCGGCGCCAGCGTCACGGTCGTTGCCGCCAACCGCAACCATAACACCCAGGTGACCGGCGGCGACGAAGGCTATTTCGTCGTGCACGACACCGTGCTGACGATGGGGCGGCCCTTCAACGATGTCGAAGTCCGCGCCGGCCGCGCCGTCTGCATCCTTGGCGAATCGGTTCGCAAGGATCTGTTTGGCACCGGTGATCCGATCGGCCAGCAGATCCGCGTCAAGAACGTTCCCTGCCAGGTCATCGGCCTGCTCCTCGCCAAGGGCACCAACACGTTCGGCCAGGACCAGGACAATGTGATGCTGATGCCGCTCAAGGCGGTGCAGCGGCGGCTGAACGGCAACGCCGACATCAGTTCGATCTGGCTGGCGGTCGATACCGCCGAGAACGTGTCGCGCGTCACCAAGGACACGCAGCAGCTGATGCGCGAACGCCGCCGCGTGGCCGAGGGCGAACGGGACAATTTCCAGGTCAACGACCTGGCGCAGATTACCCAGACCATCGCCCAGGTGACCGGCGTGATGACGCTTTTCCTCGCGGCGGTGGCCGGCGTCAGCCTGCTGGTCGGCGGTATCGGCATCATGAACATCATGCTGGTGTCGGTGACCGAGCGCACCCGCGAGATCGGCATCCGCCTCGCCATCGGCGCGCGCGAGCGCGATGTCCTGACCCAGTTCCTGGTCGAGGCCACGATGATGTCCGTCCTGGGCGGCATCATCGGCATCCTGCTGGGGCTGGGCATTTCGCTGGCGGGCGCCACGGCACTGTCCTTCCGCTTCATTCCGTCCCCGCTAACGGTGGTGATCGCGTTCTTTTTCTCGGCCGCCATCGGCATCGGCTTCGGCTTCTTCCCCGCCCGAAAGGCCGCCCGCCTCGACCCCATCGAGGCCCTGCGGCACGAATAGTCCGCCGCCGCCGGTATATATTGCAGAAAATTTAATCCGCGCTAGTCTTGGGCGGTGCGCCGGCCCGCTCGCGGCCTTCGGCGCCGGGGCATAATTTTGAACTTGAAGGGGAATTTCATGCGTCTGGGTAAAATGCTGCGCGCCGGCACGGCAACCATTCTTGTCATCGGCTCGGCGCTTCCGCTGGCATCGCCTGCCGCCGCGCAAAACTCGATCCAGAGCAAGACCGACGAGGCGCAGTCCAGGATTCCCACCTGCACCCACAGGCTGGGGGCGCTGGCGGTGCGCCAGCCGCAGAACAACTGGTGGGCCGGGCTGGGCCTGGAATCGCCGGAGGCGGTGATCAAGATCCTGGTGCAGCAATCGGGCTGCTTCACCCTGGTGGACCGCGGTGCCGGCTTCGAACTGGCGCAGCAGGAACGCGCCCTGGCGGCCGGCGGTCAGCTGCAGAACGGCGCCAATATCGGCGGCGGCCAGGTCCGCGCCGCCGACTACATCCTGGTGCCCGACATCGTCAACAAGAACGCCAATTCCAGCGGCACCAATGTCGGGGGCATGCTCGGCGGCCTGATCGGCGGCTTCGCCGGCGCCATCGTCGCCAATATCAGCTTCAATTCCAGCACCGCCGACGTGACGCTGGCGATGACCAATGTCCGCACCACCGAGCAGGAAGCCATGACCCAGGGCCATGGCAGCAAGACCGATATCGGCTTTGGCGGCGGCGTCGGCGGTTTCTGGGGCGGATTTGCCGGCGTCGGCGCCGGCAGCTATGCCAAGACCGCCATCGGCCAGGTCGTGGTGCTGGCCTATATCGATGCCTATTCCAAGCTGGTGACCCAGATGGGCGGGCTGTCGGCGGCGCAGGTCGCCGGTGGCGCGGCGGCGGCGGCCCCGTCCCAGACCCTCACCATGTCGCGCCCGGGCCGGCTTTATTCCGCCGCCGACGACAGCAGCGCGCCGGTGCGCCAGCTCAACCCCGGCATGGCGCTCTATCCCACCGGCAACAAGAACGGCGTCTGGGTGGAAGTCAGCGACGAGGTCGGCAACAAGGGCTGGGTGCCGCAGAACGCGCTGGAGAATGCCAAGTAGTTCTTCGCGATCTTGAAAGCAAAAGGCCCGCGTGATGCGCGGGCCTTTTTGTTTGACGATGTTATCTTTGACAAACCCGGCCCTATATACGGGGTTTTGTTTTGATCCAGACACCAACGACTAGCGCCAGAATTGTCAGCGAAAGATAGGCGACAATCAGCGCGTTCGATGATGGAACGAGCGGAGCCGTGAAGAAAATCCACAGGGCGAACACCACGAGAAATAACCAGCCCTGCCAAGTATTGGGAATTGGCCTACCTCCGGCAGTTGTGGTGAACCAAGGCTTTCCAATCGGTGCTTGAACGGTCCCCATCCAATCTCGCAACTTACGGATCATGTCGGCTTCTTGGGCGCTGCCTCCGCCAGCTTCCCCAGCTTCGCGTTATGCAGCGTCTCAGACATCGCCTGTGGCCTCCCTGCCCCTCGCTCAAGCTCGGGGCGCTCGGGCTTCGCTTTGGTCCACTGGACCAAAGCGAAATCACGCTGACGCGTGATTTACAGCCCTCGCCCCATTTGCAGATACTTCGCGCGGCGTGACTTGATCAGGTCGGGGCCGCTGCGGCCTTCCAGTTCGGTCAGTCCGCGCGCGATCAGGTCGCTGGCGGCGTCAATCGCTTCGCGCGGGGCGCGGTGGGCGCCGCCCATCGGCTCGGGGATGATGGCGTCAATCAGCTTCAGCGCGATCAGGTCCTGGGCGGTGAGCTTCAGCGCCGCCGCCGCTTCCGGCGCCTTGGCGGCGTCGCGCCACAGGATCGAGGCGGCGCCTTCCGGAGAGATCACCGAATAGACCGCATGCTCCAGCATATAGACCCGGTCGGCGGCGGCGATGGCGATGGCCCCGCCCGAACCGCCCTCGCCGATCACCGTGGCGATGAAGGGCGTCGTCACCGACAGGCCGGCCTGGATGGAACGGGCGATGGCTTCGGCCTGGCCGCGTTCCTCGGCGGCGACGCCGGGAAAGGCGCCCGAAGTGTCGACAAAGGACAGCACCGGCAGGCCGAACTGGCTGGCCAGTTCGAACAGCCGCACCGCCTTGCGATAGCCTTCGGGGTTGGCCATGCCGAAATTGTGCTTCAGCCGGCTCTGGGTGTCGTTGCCGCGTTCCTGTCCCAGGAAGGCGACGGGGCGGCCGCGGAAACGGGCCAGGCCGGCGATCAGCGCCTCGTCCTCGCCAAAGACGCGGTCGCCCGCCAGCGGGGTGAAATCGTCGAAGACCATGTGGGCATAGTCGAGAAAATGCGGCCGCTCCTGGTGGCGCGCCACCAGCACCTTCTGCCAGGGCGAAAGCCGGGCATAGGTATCGCGTACCATCAGGGTGGCGCGGGCGCCCAGCCGGTTGACCTCGCTTTCGATGTCGAGATTGGGGTCTTCCTCGGCGAGCTTTTTCAGCTCGACGATCTTGCCCTCCAGTTCGGCGATGGGGCGCTCAAAATCCAGATAGTGCATGGCGGCTCCGAATCGGTCGGAAAGTGCCACAGAAGGCCTGCCAAGCCAACGCTTCAAAAACACATTAATTTCAATTGGTTATTCGAGATAGTTCAGGATTTTCTGGCTTTGGCCAGCGGATGCGCTTTTGCCATGACTGCCTGCAAGCGGTCCCCGGCAACATGGGTGTAGATCTGGGTGGTGGCGATATCGGCATGGCCGAGAAGGGTCTGGACGCTGCGCAGATCAGCGCCGCCTTCCACCAGATGCGTGGCAAAGGCATGGCGCAGCACATGCGGGCTGAGCTTGGCGGGATCGAGACCCGCCTTCAGCGCCAGCGCCTTCAGCATCTGGTGCAGGCGGCGGCGGGTGAGGCATCCTTCGGCGCTGCGGGAACAGAACAGAAATCGCTCCGCCTTCTTCCGCCTTTCGCCTTTGGGCAGGAAGCCATCGCGCACCGCCAGATATCCGGTCAGCGCGTCCTGCGCCGCCTGTGACAGTGGCGCGAAGCGTTCCTTGTTGCCCTTGCCGACGACCCGGATGAAGCCGTCGCGGGCCCGCGCCGCCTGCAATGGCAGGCCTGCCAACTCGGAAACCCGCAGGCCGCCGCCATAGAGCATCTCGACCACAAGGATCAGGCGCGCCGCTTCCGCCGTGTCGCCGGCCGCGGCGGCCAGCAGTTTTTCGATTTCCGCCGCGCTGAGAATTTTCGGCAGCGGCCGGCGTGGTTTTGGCGCCGCCAGCGTCAGGGTGGGATCGTCGCCGCGAATGCCCTCGGCATAGAGAAAGCCATAGAACTGGCGCAGGGCCGACAGTTTGCGCGCCTGGGTCGATGGCGCGGCGGTTTTCGCCAGCATGGCCAGGAAGGCCTGGATCTCGGCCCGGCCGGCCTTGGCGGGGTCTGCGTGATTCGCGAATTCCGCCAGGTCACGGCCATAGGCCGCCATTGTGTTGGCCCCCGCCCCGCGCTCGGCGCTCATCATGTCGAGGAAGGCTTCGATCAGGTTGGCGGCCCTGACTTGGGATGAACGGAGGCGCGGACTCATGGCCAAGCTTTAGCATGGCCCACCTTTCCTGTATGGACTGGCCATGAGCCTGAACCGCACCGTGGCCCTGGTCGGCATGATGGGCGCCGGCAAGACCTCCGTCGGCAAGCGCCTGGCCGCGCGTCTGGGCGTGCCGTTCAAGGACGCCGACCAGGAGATCGAGGCGGCGGCCGGCCTCACCGTGGCCGAAATCTTCGAGAAGCATGGCGAGCCGGAGTTCCGCTCCGGCGAGCGCCGGGTGATCGCCCGCCTGCTCTGCGAACCGCCCCTGGTGTTGGCGACCGGCGGCGGCGCCTATATGGACGCCGCCACCCGCGCCGCCATGAAGGACAAGGCCTTCACCGTCTGGCTGAAGGCGCCGGTAGACCTGCTGCTGGCGCGCACCGCCAAGCGCCAGACACGGCCACTGCTCAACAACAGCGATCCCAAGGGCACGCTGGAACGCTTGCTGGAACAGCGGGCGCCGGTCTATGCCGAGGCCGACCATGTGATCGATTGCGTGGATGGACCGAAGGAAACCGCGGTCGAGCAGATCATGGCGATGTTGAAAAACCGGGGCCTGGCGGCAGAAGAAGCGGCGACATGAGCGAGATCATTCCTGTTGGCCTGGGTGCGCGCGCCTATGACATCCATGCCGGGACCGGCCTGCTGGGCCAGGCGGGCGCCCTGCTCAAGAGCATGACCCGCGCCACCCTGCTGCCGGTGGTGACGGATGAGCATGTCGCCAGGCTGCATCTGGATTCGCTGCTGGCCAGCCTGCGCGGCGCCGGACTGAGCGGAAAGCCGATCATCATGGCGCCGGGCGAGGCCGCCAAGAGTTTCGCCGGGCTGGAGCGCGTCACCGGCGAATTGCTGGACATGGGGCTGGACCGCGGCGGGCTGGTAATCGCGCTGGGCGGCGGCGTCATCGGCGACCTCACCGGTTTCGCCGCCGGCGTGCTCAAGCGCGGCGTCGCCTTTGCCCAGATCCCGACCACGCTGCTGGCACAAGTGGATTCCTCGGTCGGCGGCAAGACCGCGATCAACGCCCGCCAGGGCAAGAACCTGATCGGCCTGTTCCACCAGCCGCGCATCGTCATCGCCGACATCGCCCTGCTCGCCACCCTGCCCCGGCGCGACTTGCTGGCGGGCTATGCCGAAGTGGTGAAATACGGCGCGCTGGGCGACGCCGATTTCTTCGACTGGCTGGAAGCCAGCGCCGCCGCCGCGCTGGGCGGGGACAGCGACGCGCTGCTGCATGCCGTGGCGCAGTCCTGCCGCATGAAGGCCGCCATCGTCGCGCGCGACGAGCGCGAAAGCGGCGAGCGCGCCCTGCTCAATCTCGGCCATACCTTCGGCCATGCCCTGGAAGCGGCCACCGGATTCTCCGACCGGCTGCTGCATGGCGAAGGCGTCGCCATCGGCATGGCGCTGGCCTTCCGCCTCAGCCACAGGCTCGGGCTCTGCCCCGGCCAGGACGCCGAGCGATTCGCCCGCCACCTCAAGGCGGTCGGCCTGCCGGCTTCGATCGCCGACATTCCGGGGCCGCGCCCGTCGCCGGAGGAACTGCTCGGCCACATGGCACATGACAAGAAAGTGGCCGATGGCAGGCTGACTTTCATCCTGGTACGTGGGCTGGGGCGCGCCTTCATCACCCGGGACGTGCCCGCCGATGCGGTGCGCGATATCCTGGGCGCCTGAAAACTGGCATTCTGTCCATCTGAACAGGTGGACCCCATGCTCATCCTCTACGCCATCGCCCCCATCATCCTGCTGCTGATGGTTTCGGCCTGCTTCGCGGCCGCCGAGACCGCGCTGACCGGCGTCTCCAGGGGCCGCATGCACCAGCTGGAGCAGGACGGCAATCGCGCCGCCGCCCGCGTCAACCGCCTGATCGGCGACCGCGAGCGCATGATCGGCGCCGTGCTGCTGGGCAACACCTTCATCAACATCCTGGCCTCCTCGCTGACCACCGCGCTGCTGGAGGATCACCTCGGCAAGCACGCCGTCGCCATCACCACCATCGTGATGACGGTGGTGATCCTGGTATTCGTCGAGGTGCTGCCCAAGACCCTGGCCATCGCCCGCACCGATGCGGTGGCGCTGGGCCTGGCCTGGCCGCTGCGCTTCATCGTCCTGCTGCTCGCGCCCATCGTCGGCGCGGTGCAATGGCTGGTCTGGCGGGTGCTGTGGCTGTTCGGGGTGCGGCAGGAAACCCAGGAGGAGACTACCGAGGCGGCGCATGAGGAAATCCGCGGCGCCGTCGCCCTGCACCATCAGGAAGGCAATGTCGAACGCGAGCATCGCGACATGATCGGCGGCATCCTCGATCTGCGCGAATTGCGCGTCGCCAACGTCATGCAGCACCGCAAGCAGATGACCAGCATCGACATCGACCGGCCGGTGGCGGAAATCGTCGAGGCGGTGACGCAAAGCGAACATACCCGCATCCCGCTCTGGCGCGGCGATCCGGACAATATCGTCGGCGTGCTCAACACAAGGCAGCTGGCGCAGGCGCTGGTAAAGGAGCGCGGCAATCTCGGCGCCATTGACATCGAAAGCCTGACCGGCGCGCCATGGTTCGTGCCCGACACCACCATGCTGGAGGAACAGCTCGCCGCCTTCCGCGAGCGGCAAAGCCATTTCGCCCTGGTGGTGGATGAATATGGCACCCTGCAGGGTCTGGTGACGCTGGAAGACATATTGGGGGAAATCTTCGGCGAGCTGCCGGACGAGAACCAGCCGCGCCGCCCCGATGTGCGCCGCCGCCCCGACGGCAGCTGGCTGGTGGATGGCTCGGTGCCGGTGCGCGAGCTCAACCGCGAATATGACTGGAAGCTGCCGGATGAAGGCGCCACCACCATCGCCGGACTGGTGATCCAGGAAGCCGGCACGATTCCCGAACCGGGCCAGCGCTTCGCCTTTTTCGGCCATACCTTCGAAATCCTGCGCCGCCAGCGCAACCAGATCACGGCGATCAAGGTGGTGCCGCCGGTGAAGACGGAAGCGAGCTGAAACATTATCATGTCATGGCCCACGTTACGTGGGCCATCCAGAGCCGGAAGCGTCAGTGCTTGTGACTCTGGGCGGCCCGGGCAAGCCGGGCCATAACAATTTTAGCTCTTCGATTCCGCCGGCGTCATCAATTTCAGCGACAGGGCATGCACACTGCCCGCCAGTTCATCGCTGAGCGCGGCATGGACGCGGCGCTGGCGCTCGACCCGCGAAACACCCTCGAACGCCGCCGTCACCATGCGGACATGGAAATGGGTTTCGCCGACGCCGCCATCGGTGCGCGCGGCGCCGGCATGGCCGGCATGGCGGGCGCTTTCATCGGTGACTTCGAGATGGGAAGGCGCGAAGGCGGTGGTCAGCTTGTCGCGGATGGCGTCGCTCACGCGCATGCGGGTCAGGGTCGCGGCGCTGAAGGTTAAAGTCAAGAAATTCCTTTTCTTGTTTTTCGCCAGCGCCGCTCCATAATTCGCCCATGGCACCCTCTGGTCCGCGCGCCCGCTTCAAGAGCGACATGCGCATCAAGCCCGACAAAGGCCCCGCCGCCGAGCCCAAGCCGGAAGAGCGGCTGTGCGAGGCCAAGGGCTGTGTCGGTCCCGGCAATTGCCGCGTTTCCAAATCGCCGCAGAACCTGCATGAATATTTCTGGTATTGCGCCGCGCATGCCCGCGCCCACAACGAGAACTGGGACTTTTTCAAGGGCATGGGCGACGAGGATATTCAGAAGTTCCGCCTGGATGCGATCACCGGCCATCGTCCGACCTGGCAGCTGGGCAAGCGCGCCGCCAAGGCCCGCACCGGCACCAGGACTCAGAATCCGCTTCATGACAGCCATGCGCTATTCGAGGATGCTGACGAGGTCACGGTGCGCCGTCCGGAGCGGCAATTGACGCGGCTTCAGATCATGGCCATGGACACGATGCAGCTGCCGCACAACTCCACCTTGATCGAGATCAAGTCGCGGTATAAGGAACTCGTGAAGAAGTTCCACCCCGATGCCAATGGCGGCGACCGGGGCGCCGAGGAGCGTCTCAAGCAGGTCATCAAGGCCTATGGCGTGCTGCGCCAGGCGGGTTTTACCTGACCGGCCTCCTTCCGAGAGCAAGATGAGTGAAACCCTGAATCCCGCCATGGTGCCCGACATCAAGGTCGATGCCGGCAAGCTTTTCGGCATCAAGACCGGCATGCAGGTGCCGGCTTTCTCGCAGCGCCATGAGCATGTGCCGGAGGTCGACACCGCCTACCGCTTCGACCGCGAGACCACGCTGGCGCTGCTGGCGGGCTTTGCCCACAACCGCCGCGTCATGGTCCAGGGCTATCACGGCACCGGCAAGTCCACGCATATCGAGCAGGTGGCGGCGCGGCTGAACTGGCCCTGCATCCGCATCAACCTCGACAGCCATATCAGCCGCATCGACCTGATCGGCAAGGATGCCATTGTCCTGAAGGACGGCAAGCAGGTCACCGAATTCCGAGAAGGCCTGCTGCCCTGGGCGCTGCAGCATCCGGTGGCGCTGGTGTTCGACGAATATGACGCCGGCCGTCCCGACGTGATGTTCGTGATCCAGCGCGTTCTGGAATCCAGCGGCCGGCTGACCCTGCTCGACCAGAACAAGGTGATCACGCCGCATCCGGCCTTCCGCCTGTTCTCCACCACAAACACCATCGGTCTTGGCGATACCACGGGCCTCTATCACGGCACCCAGCAGATCAACCAGGGCCAGATGGACCGCTGGAACATCGTCACCACGTTGAACTACCTCTCCCACGATGCCGAGGAAGAGATCGTGGCGGCCAAGGTGCCCGGCTATGACCGCAAGACCCTGGCGGCGATGGTGCGTGTCGCCGACATGACCCGCAACGCCTTCGTCAATGGCGATCTTTCCACCGTGATGAGCCCGCGCACCGTCATCACCTGGGCGCAGAATGCCGAAATCTTCGGCGATATCGGCTTCGCCTTCCGCCTCTCCTTCCTCAACAAATGCGATGAGCTGGAACGCGCCAGCGTCGCCGAGTTCTACCAGCGCTGCTTCGGCGAGGAACTGCCGGAAAGCGCCGCCAAGGTGCTGGTGGCGTGAAGCCCGAAAGCCCATCGGAACCGTTCAAGCGAGCGGTATCGGTGGCGGTTCGCAGCATCGCGGGCGAGCCGGAACTGGAAGTCGCCTTCTCCAGCGAACCGGCACAGCTCAAGGGCCTGAAGGCCCGCCTGCCCGCGCCCACCCGCAACCTCCCCGCCCATGAAGTGGCGCTGGTGCGCGGCGTCGGCGACGCCTATGCGCTGCGCAAGGCCTATCACGAAGACAAGGTGCATGACCGCTTCCGCCCAGCCTCGCCCGATGGCGCTGCGGTGTTCGAGGCGGCGGAGCAGGCCCGGGTCGAGGCCATCGGCGCCCTGGCGATGGCCGGCGTAAAACAGAACCTCGCCGCCGGTCTGGAGCAGCGGCTGCTGCAGCGTGGGCTGGCGCGGGCGCACAGCCGCGAGGAAGCGCCGCTGGCCGACGTCATGGGCCTGATGGTGCGCGAGGCGCTGACCGGCGAAAAGCCGCCGCCCTCCGTCGCCGCGGCGGTGGATTTCTGGCGGCCGATGATCGAGAGCAAAGCCGGCAAGGACCTGGCCAAGCTGCCGCAGGCGCTGCGCGACCAGGCCGCCTTCGCCAGACTGACCCGCACCATCCTGCGCGATCTGGCGATGGGCGACGAAACCGAATCCGACCAGTCCAGCGAGGACGAATCGCAGGAACAGAACGACGCCGGCCAAGATGGCGAGCAGGAACAGGAGTCCCAGGAACAGGAAAGCGCCGCCAGCGAGTTCGAACAGTCCGAAGGTGAGGAAGGCCAGGAAGCCGAAGGCGAAGTCCAGGGCGAACAGCAGGACCAGGAGGACGACGCCACCGAACCGGAAGACGGCGCCCGCCCCAACCGCCAGGAAGCCCCGTTCAGCCACACCGAGAACTGGGGCTACAAGATCTTCACCACCCAGTATGACGAGGAGATCGCCGCCGCCGAGCTTTGCGATCCGGAGGAGCTGGCGCGGCTGCGCGGCTTCCTCGACCAGCAGCTGGCGGCCATGGCCGGCGTGGTCTCGCGCCTGGCCAACAAGCTGCAACGATTGTTGCTGGCGCAGCAGAACCGGCATTGGGAATACGACCTGGAAGAAGGTCTGCTGGATGTCTCCCGCCTGCCCCGCATCATCATGGACCCGATGTATCCGCTCTCCTTCAAGCGTGAGAAGGACACCAATTTCCGCGACACGGTGGTGACGCTGCTGCTGGACAATTCCGGCTCGATGCGCGGCCGCCCCATCATGGTGGCGGCGATGTGCGCCGACATTCTCGGCCGCACCCTGGAGCGGGTGGGCGTGAAAACCGAAATCCTCGGCTTCACCACCCGCGCCTGGAAAGGCGGCCAGGCGCGCGAGGCCTGGCTGGCGGCGGGCAAGCCGCCGGCGCCCGGCCGGCTCAACGATCTGCGCCACATCATCTACAAGGCGGCGGACGAACCCTGGCGGCGGGCCAAGCGCAATCTCGGCCTGATGATGCGCGAGGGCCTCCTGAAGGAGAATATCGACGGCGAGGCCCTGACCTGGGCGCACAACCGCCTGATCGCCCGGCCCGAACAGCGGAAGATATTGATGGTGATTTCCGACGGCGCCCCGGTGGATGATTCAACCCTGTCGGTCAACGCCGGCAATTACCTCGAAAAGCATCTGCGCAAGGTGATCGAGGAGATCGAGACCAAGTCCGGCGTCGAACTCACCGCCATCGGCATCGGCCATGACGTGACGCGCTATTACCGGAAGGCCGTCACCATCGTGGATGCCGAGCAGTTGGGCGGCGCGATGACGGAGCAGTTGACGGAGTTGTTCGCTGAAGACGGCGGGCGGAGCAGAAAGCGCTAGGGCCTGCTACCACCGGCGGCTCGCTTGAGCTCGCGTCGTTGGCCTGCCGGACGGTCGCTCCTCAGAACCCGTTCATGCCGTTTAAGGGCCGCATCGCGGGCCTGAGCATGTAATAGGGCAGCATCAGCACCGCGCCTTCCCACAGCCAGATGAGGAAATGTACCAGCGCATCGCCGCCGATGCCGCCAAAGGCCAGTGGGTAATAGAGCCCGGCATAGATGAAGGTGGCGACGGCGGAACCGGCCAGCGGCGCGCTGAACCAGCGCGGCCCGCGCGCGGCGTCGAAGGCGATGATGGCGACGAAATTCGCCACGGCGAAGGCGGCGAAGAAGGCCAGCACCGCGCGCAGGGAAAGCGCCGGCAGCACCGGCAGCCAGTGATCGATGTCGCCGGGATTGATCAGGGCGATCAGCCCCGCCAGCGCCAGGGCGGCCGCCAGTTGGATGAAGGACGGGGTCGGGCCATAGCGGCGGTTGGTGAGATGGATGATGGTCCAGCAGCCGGGCAGCACCAGGTCGGCAATGGTGAGGCTGGCGCCGGCGAAAAGCGGCATCCGCGGCACCACCACGGCATCGGCATAGAGATAGACCGCCAGCAGCAGGGTCAGCAGCAGCAGCACCGGCACCAGCAGGCGAAGGGCGGCGGCGCCCAGCTTGCGGGCGGCCGCCAGGCGGGCATCGGCCTCGCCGCCATAGGCGCGTTCGGCCGGCGGCCAGATAGCCTCCTGCCCCGGATTGGTGCGATAGCCGGTCTCCGGCACCGCGCTGCTTCCGATCTTGATGACCTTCATCTACGCCCCTTTCCGGCCGCGACCGTCCGGTTGCGGCACAACGCAAAAGATTTAGGGCACCTCTCGCAAAAGAGATGCCGAAGTTGTTTTGATTGGTTAACCCCCATCCGCCGCAATGCGGGTCTGCGAAGACGCAGACACCTCGTTGCGGCACCTTCCCCCTTCCAGGTGCTTCGCACCGAAGGGGAAGGAAGCTGGTGGATGCTGCGGGTCGCCCGGCGGCTTACGCTGCCGGGCTCGCGCCCAATAGAAAAGGCCGCCTTTCGGCGGCCCGTTTCACTCTTCGGCGAAAAGCCTCAAGCGGCCTTTTCGGCGGCCTTCTTGGCAATGGCGCGCTTCAGGCGCAGCGCCTTGGGCGACAGGGCGGCGTCCTTGCACTTCAGGATGAAGGGATCGAGGCCGCCATTGCGGTCGACCGAACGCAGCGCGTTCATGGAAATCTTCAGCTTGTAGCTGTTGCCCAGCAGTTCGCTGGCCAGCGCCACGATCTGCAGGTTGGGACGGTAGATTCGCTTGGTCTTGTTGTTGGCGTGGCTCACCAGGTTGCCTACCAGGGTGCCTTTACCGGTCAGTTCGCAGCGGCGCGACATGGAACCTACTCTCGCTCGAAACAGTTGGGATTCGCCCGGAAACCGGCGCGAAAGGGCGCTCTCTTAGCCAAGGGGGCCCTTCCCGGTCAAGGGTTTAGGGCTTCCCGCAGCCCCATTTGGGCCATTATAATGGAAGATACTGTTCTGCCTGCAAAAACCATGGACCCGACCATGACGTTCCAGCGCCTTGCCCTGGCCGCTTCACTGTCGCTGTGCGCCATCCTGCCCGCGCCGATGGCGGCTTGGCCAGCCTGGGCCGCCGGCGGCGCCGCGGGGGCGGAAACCGCCACGGCCCCGGATTCGCGCCTGGAAATGGCGATGTCGCTCTATGCCGCCGGCGTCGCCCTGGGCAAGGTTGATCTCGACGCCAGCGTGCGCGGCAGCGAATACCATCTGGTTTCGCATCTGCAGACCGGCGGCATGGTCAACGCCTTCTGGAAATCCACCATACAGGCCACCTCGTCCGGCAGCATCGGCGCGCGGCAGATGGCGCCCGCGCTCTATGACAGTTTCACCATCCGTCCCGACGGCCAGAAACAGCAGGTTTCGCTGACCTATGACGATCATATGCCCAAACTGTTCGCCGAGCCGGCCTATAGCCTCACCGGCTATGAAGTGAAGCCGGACGAGCAGAAAAACACCTTCGATCCGCTCAGCGCGGCGATGAGCATCATTTCCGGGGCGCTGGCCCAGAATGGCGATGGCTGCAACATCACCGCGCCGGTGTTCGATGGCCGCCGCCGCTACAATATCGAGATGAGCAAGGTGCGCGACGTCGATATAAAGCTGGACAACGGCCTGTATCGCGGCAAGGGCATGCTCTGCTCGCTGCATTACCGCCAGATCGCCGGCTACAAGCCAAGGCTGCTGGCCGACAAGGACGCCTATCCGCCCATCAATGTCTGGATGGCCAGCTTCAGGAGCGGCAGCCGCGCCTATCTGGTGCCATTGAAGGTCTGGACCGAAACCCGCTTCGGCACCATCACGGCGGTGGCCACCAGCCTGAAGCTGGACGGCGCGCCGCAGCGGGCCTCCTGAACCCTCCGGACACTGAGCATTGGTCCGGCCCCGGGCTGGCGTCTATTGATTCGGGGTACCACTAGATGTGGTGGTTGGCGCTGATCGCATGACTCCTAAATGTATGAGAACAAAGGCAGATACTTAATTGGTTAGCGATTCGAACCATTAATGTTCCTTATTCGTATCCGCCGCTAACCATCCATCCACAGCAAGTCCTTGAATTCAGGGGATTTCATCGGTTTCAGGGCGGTTTTCCTTGCCCTGCGCCGCCCCCGCACCCCAAATCCCCTCCATGAGCCCGCTGCCAGCAAAAATCACCGCCCTGCTCGGGCCCACCAACACCGGCAAGACCCATTTCGCCATCGAGCGGATGCTGGCGCACCGCTCCGGCATGATCGGGCTGCCGCTGCGCCTGCTGGCGCGCGAAGTCTATGACCGCATCGCGCGCCTGAAGGGTGCGCACGACGTCGCGCTGGTGACGGGCGAGGAAAAGATCATCCCGAAAGCGCCGCGCTTCTGGGTCTGCACCGTCGAGGCGATGCCGCTGGATATTCGCGTCGCCTGCCTGGTGATCGACGAGATCCAGCTCTGCCACGATCCCGAACGCGGCCATGTCTTCACCGACCGGCTGCTCCATGCCCGCGGCGAGGAAGAGACGCTGTTCCTGGGCGCGGAAGCGATGCGCGGGCTGATACAGAAATTTGTCCCGAAAACCTGGTTCGACACGCGGCCACGCTTCTCTGATCTGGCCTATGCCGGCTCGAAGAAGCTCACCCGCCTGCCGCGCCGCTCCGCCATTGTCGGATTCTCGGCGGAAGACGTCTATTCCATCGCCGATATCATCCGCCGCCAGCGCGGCGGCGCGGCGGTGGTGCTGGGCGCGCTGTCGCCCAGAACCCGCAATGCCCAGGTCGCCCTGTATCAATCGGGCGACGTGGATTTCCTCGTCGCCACCGACGCCATCGGCATGGGTCTGAACATGGATGTGGACCATGTCGCCTTTGCCGGGCGGGAGAAATTCGACGGCCATCGCCCCCGCGCCCTTCGCGCCGACGAGCTGGGCCAGATCGCCGGCCGCGCCGGCCGCTGGAAAAGCGACGGCACCTTCGGCGTCACCGGCGATTGCGAACCGTTCGACGAGGAACTGGTCGCCCGCATCGAAAGCCATCGCTATGAGCCGGTGCGGGTGGCGCAGTGGCGCAATTGCGCGCTGGATTTTTCCAGCGTGGCGAAGCTGGTTGAAAGCCTTGAGGCGCCGCCGCCGGAAAAGGGCCTGGGCAGAGCCCGCCCCGCCAGCGACATCATCGCGCTCAAGGCGCTGGCGGAAGATGCCGAGGCCATGGCGCCGCTGACGACGCGGGCCGAGGTGGCGCGCTTCTGGGAAGCCTGCCAGCTGCCCGACTTTCGCAAGCTGTCCAGCGACGAGCACATCAAGCTGGTGAAAAGTTTCGCCGCCTTTCTCGCGGGCGGCAGCGCCATTCCGAACGACTGGATGGCGCGCCAGGTGGCGCGGCTGGATGAAAGCCTGGGCGATGTGGCGACCCTGTCAGGCCGGCTGGCGCATGTCCGCACCCTCACCTATGCCGCCAACCGCCCGGGCTGGACGCAGGACGCCGCCCATTGGCAGGGCGTCACGCGCCAGGTCGAGGACCGGCTGTCGGACGCGCTGCATGAATGCCTGACCCAGCGCTTCATCGACCGGCGCACCGCCATCCTGATGAAGACGCTGCGGGAGGAGGATTTCGCCGCCCTGGCGCTGGACGACAGCGGCGCTGTCAGCGTCGGCGGCGAAAGCATCGGGCGGCTCGACGGTCTCTCCTTCACGCCGGACCCGCGCGCCAAGGGTTTGCAGGGCAGAACGTTGCGCGCCGCCGCCTTCAAGGGCCTGGAAGGCGAGATCGCCCGCCGCACGCAGAGACTTCTGGCGGCGGACGAAAAGGAAATCACCCTTTCCGAACATGGCAGGCTGTGGTGGGACGGCGCCATTGTCGGCATGGTGACAAAAGGCGCATCGCCATTGTCGCCGCGCGTGGCGCTGGTGGCCGATGCGCCCAATCTGGCGGTCGAGGCGAAACTGCAGGCCTGGCTCGATGGCCGCCTGGAAGCGCGGCTGACGCCGCTGCTGGCGCTGCGGCGCGACGCCGAGGGCAAGAGTGAACTAACCGGGTCTTCCTTGAAAGGTTTGGCGCGCGGCGTGGCGCATCTTCTGGCGGAGAATTTCGGCGTCATCACGCGCACCGAGCTGGGCCTGCCGGACCGGATCGGCCAGATCGTCACGGCGTTGCGTCCATACGGCGTCTGGTTCGGGCGGCGCGATGTCTGGCTGCCGCGCCTGCTGCGCCCCGATGCGGCCGCGCTGACGGCCCTGTTGTGGAACGTCTGGCAGCAAGCCGCGCCTTTCCATGCGCCGCCGGCGCCGGGCCTCACCTCCTTCCCCGCCGGGCGCGAGACGCCGCGACCCTTCCTGCGCGCCGCCGGTTTCGAGCTGGTGGCCGGGCGCGCCATCCGCCTGGACATGCTGGAACGGCTTCAGGACGAACTGGAAAAGGCGCTGACCAGCGGCGCCGATGCCGAAACGCTCCTCACCCGCATCGTTTCCTTCCTCGGCTCCAGCCGCGAGGAAGCGCAGGCCGTGCTGGCGAAGCTGGGGTGGAAACAGGCGGAAGTGAAAGATGCCGCGCCGGTGTATCGCAAGGCGCCGCAGAAACGCGAAAGGCCAAAGCAGCGCGAGACGCTGGTCGATCCCAACTCGCCTTTCGCGCAACTGGCGGCATTGAAAAGAAGGTGACGGCTTCGCGACTGGACAAATGGCTGTTCTGCGCCCGGCTCTGCCGCACGCGGGAGGCGGCGCGAGACGCGATCGAGGCGGGCAAGGTCCGGCTCAATGGTGCGCGGGTGCAAAAGCCCGGCCACGCCCTCAAGCCCGGCGATGTCCTGACCCTGGCGCTGGGCGGACGGGTAAGGGCGGTGGAGGTGCTGGGGCTGGCCGAGCGTCGTGGTGCGGCATCTAACGCGGCTGCGCTTTACGCCGAACGGCCAGATTGAGAATCGTTCGCAGAAACTGCGGCCTCGAACCCCTTGCCTGTCAGGGTCTTGGCGCTTAATCAGACCCCTCGTTTCGCCGCCCGGAGCCGCCCCGCCAATGACCTATGTCGTCACCGAAGCCTGCATCAAGTGCAAGTTCATGGACTGCGTCGAAGTCTGTCCGGTGGACTGCTTCTACGAGGGCGAAAACATGCTGGTGATCAACCCCGACGAATGCATCGACTGCGGCGTCTGCGAGCCGGAATGCCCGCCCGAGGCGATCAAGGCCGATACCGAGTCGGGACTGGAGAAGTGGCTGCAGGTAAATGCGGAATACGCCAAGTCCTGGCCCAACATCGCCGTCAAGGGCGAGCCGCCGGCCGATGCGAAAGAGATGCAGGGCGTGCCGGACAAGTTCGAGAAGTTCTTCTCGCCCAATCCGGGTCAGGGCTCCTGACACCCCAGCCATGCGCATCCCGCATCTTTCGCGCCGAAACATCGCAAGCACTTGAATCTGCGGCACTATTGACGGAAGCCAAAAGAACCGTAATTTCAAAGGTTTGGCGGATTTTCCTTCCGTATCCTGCAAATTTGTGATAGGCTTTCGCCATCAAGATCGCGCTGAAGCCCCGCCGCCGCACCCCAACGGCGACCGAGCTTCTTTTCGCATAACCAGGATGTGAAATGACCGCCGCCAAAGCCCC
>CAZNGO010000075.1:0-18263 GCA_964572805.1 uncultured Rhizobium sp.
CTTGGAGATGCCCTGGCCGTACATGATGTCGAACTCGACCTGCTTGAAGGGCGGGGCGACCTTGTTCTTCACCACCTTGACGCGGGTCTGGTTGCCCACCACCTCGTCGCGGTCCTTGATGGCGCCGATGCGGCGGATGTCGAGGCGCACCGAGGAATAGAACTTCAGCGCATTGCCGCCGGTGGTGGTTTCCGGGTTGCCGAACATGATGCCGATCTTCATGCGAATCTGGTTGATGAACAGCACGATGGTGTTGGACTTGGAAATCGAACCCGTGAGCTTGCGCAGCGCCTGGCTCATCAGCCGCGCCTGCAGGCCGGGCAGCTGGTCGCCCATCTCGCCTTCCAGTTCGGCCTTGGGCGTCAGGGCCGCCACCGAGTCGATCACCACAATGTCGACGCCGCCGGAGCGCACCAGCGTGTCGCAGATTTCCAGCGCCTGTTCGCCGGTGTCGGGCTGGGAGATCAGCATCTCGTCAATATCGACGCCCAGCTTCTTGGCATAGACCGGATCGAGGGCGTGCTCGGCATCGACATAGGCGGCGATGCCGCCCTTCTTCTGAATCTCGGCCACGACATGCAGCGCCAGGGTGGTCTTGCCCGAGGATTCCGGCCCGTAGATTTCAATGACACGGCCGCGCGGCAGCCCGCCAATGCCAAGGGCGATGTCCAGGCCGAGCGAGCCGGTGGAAACCGCATCGGTGGCCAGGCCCAGGTCGCGCGAGCCCAGCTTCATCACCGAGCCCTTGCCGAAGGCGCGGTCGATCTGGGACAGCGCTGCCTCCAGGGCGCGCTTGCGATCCTTGTCCACCTCGTTGCCCACTACCCGCAAAGCCGCCTGTGTCATGCCGTTCTCCTCGGTTATTCCACAGCGCCTGCCGATCCCCAAGTGAATCCGGCGGCCCGGGAACGAGTGGAAAGTACATGGTTTGTTCTCTTTTGCAAGATACTGGCTAAGGCCCTGATAGAGCATGTAAATACCATATTTTGTTCTTTTGGCGTTCCCGGTGCCGCCAAAAGGGCGGGAACCCGGGAATGTTCCCAGCGTTCCTTCCCTTATTGGAGCGGGACATGGCTGAAAAACAGCGCGAGGCGGAATATCTGCGGAAAGCCAAGGAGGCCCAGGAGCAGGCCATCAGCGTCACGGATGCCGGCTGCAAGGACGGCTGGAGAAAGGTCGCGGAAGGCTACCGCAAGCTGGCCAGCGATCCCCGCTGCTGACGTGGGCTGCCACAGGCCTGTGACGACTTCGCCGTTTCGATCTCCCCTGATCAGGGTATACGTATGTTAACGGCGGCAATTTGGGGGAGCTGCATGGCGTTGCGTATCGTCTACCTCAGCAATGGAAGTACCGTGATGATCGTGTCGTGTCCCAAGTCGCTGAAAGACGCCCGGGACGATGCGCTGAAGGGCCTGGCCGTCTATGGCGCGGACACGGCGCAGGTTCTGGACATGGACAATGGCGGCAAGGTGGTCGCGATGGTGAAGCGCGGCACCTAGGCGAACAAAAAAGGCGCCGGATCGCTCCGGCGCCCTGATTGTCCTTGGCCCAGGCCTTACTGGCCGCGGCCGCCACGGCCGGCAGGAGCCGCCGCCGGAGCGCCGCCGCGCCCGCCACGGCCGCCGCCCGGCGCGACATAGGCATCGCCGCCCGGCCCATAGGGACCATCACCGGCCGCCGGCACGCCCTGGGTATTGGCCAGGGCGCCCAGCTCGGCCCGCGCACCGGCGGCAATCAGGCCGGTCTCGCTGCCCGCCTGGAAGCAGGTGAAGTCGGGGCGGTCGCGCCAGGCCAGCGGGCCGCAAAGACGGATATGCGCCTTGATGGTGGCGTCATGGACGATGTTGATCGCCCGCTCATAGTCGGGACTGCCCTGGCGGAAGCCGGAAAAATTGCCCAGGTCGCCCGAAGCGGCGAACAGGGCGGAGACGCCGGGGATCCGGGCGATCTGGTCTGCATCGCGCAACCCGTCCAGGGTCTCGATCATCTCGACCAGCACCAGATTGTCGTTGATGGTGTTGCGATAGCCGCCCGGGACATTGGCCCACATGGTGAAGGCCTGGCCGCCGCCGTTGGAACGGTGGCCGAGCGGCGGGAACATCGCCCAGTTGCGGGCCAGGGTGCCTTCCGCGACGCTGCGCACGGTGGGGATCACCAGCACCAGGGCGCCGGCGTCCAGCGCATGCTGCTCTTCGCGCTCATCGGTATAGGCGACGCGCACGCCCGGCACGGCGCGGGCATGCGGGCAGGCGTTCCACATGCGCGCGGTCGTATTCCAGTCGCGCGGGCTGTGCTGATGCTCGGTCCAGATGAAGTCGTAGCCGGCATTGGCCATGGCGCAATAGACTTCCGGATCGGTGGCGTAGAAGGCGGTGCCGCCGGTGACCTTGCCGCCGGCCTTCAGCTTCACCATGGCGGGATTCCAGATATGCACGCCGCCGGCGACCTCGGTCTGCGGGCCGTATTTCCAGGTGCGGTCGTTGAAGCCGCCCTGGTTGAGGGCGCCGGCGGGGGCGCGGTCAATGGCGTGGCTGTCAACGCCGGCGGGCGCCGCCAGCGGGAACTGGCCGCCCGCGGCGACCGCGTCTTCCGTCGCCTGGCCGAACGCGGTGCCGATGCTGAGACCGGCCGCGAGCGCCGCCGAAAGCAGCGCCCAAGTGTGAACTCGTTTCATCTGTCTCTCTCCCTGAAGCGGCTCCGGATGCGGAAGCCGAAAATCATTACGGCGTCTTCATGCGCCGCCGCTGCCAACTAAACAGGCAGCTTCTTTCGGGTCAAATGACAGCAAACAGCCGGAGCAGAAGCGCCGGCTGTTGCAACTGCGAAGACGTCTGGCCTACTGCGCCGGACGCGGCGGCGTGACGCGATAGGTGCGGTGGCAACCGCCGCAATCGCCCTGCAGGCCCATGATGGCGGCCTGCAGGCCGGGGCCGTCGGCGGCGTCGCGAACCTTCGCGGCGTCGGCGGCGAACTTGTCGGCGGCGGCGGCAAAGCCGGCGGCGTCGCTCCAGATCGCCGGGGCGGCGCCGGGATCGTTGGTATCGGTGCCGGGGGCAAAGGCGGCCTTGATCTTGCCGGCATTGTCCACCAGGACCTGGCCCTGGGCCTTGACCGCGGCGGCGTCGTAGGCGGCGACCAGCGGGCGCAGCGCCGCCACGGCGCGATTGTTGGCCTGCATGACCGCGGCGCGGTCGTCATGGGCGGCGGCAAAAGCGGCCGCGCTTCCGAGAAGGGCGAAAAGCAACGTCGTGGAGGCAATCTTTTTCATGGGCGTCCCCTGAAGGAATGTTCGACGGGGGCAGAGGAACGGCTTTTCACGACAAACGCAAGAAGCCCCACCGCGATAACGGCAGGGCTTCCTTAGAAAGGTTCTTGAATCGCTACTTCTTGGCCGGCTTCTTGCCGGGGCGGGGCGGCAGGGTGACCAGGTAGGAGGCCATGGCCTGGCGATCCGCCGCGGTCAGCCGGCTCATATTCTCGATCACTTCGGCCATGGAACCGCCGGCCGAGTCGAAATCGGGGGTCTGGCCGGTTTCCAGGAAGGAGGCCATGTCATCCCGGGACCATTTGATGCCATCGGCGTGCGGGGTGATGTTGGGCACCCAGCCGGGGCCATCGGGATTCTTGCCCCCGGCGAAACGGCTGTCCTTGATGATGCCGCCCATCGGATCGCGCGGGGAATGGCACTCGGCGCAATGGCCGGGCCCTTCGACCAGATAGCCGCCGCGATTCCATTGCGCGTCATGGGCGGGATCATCAGCCCATTCCCTGTTGTCCATGTAGAGGAACTTCCAGCCGCCCAGCAGGCGCCGGATATTGAACGGAAAGCCCATGTCATGCGGCTTGCTCGGCGTGGTGTCGGCGGGCAGCGTCTTGATGTAGGCGAAGAGGTCGCGCACATCCTTCACATGCATGCGCTGGTACGAGGTATAGGGCAGCGCCGGATAGAGATGCTCGCCTTGCGCGCCGACGCCGCGCTGCACGGCATTGACGAACTGCAGCTCGGTCCAGTTCCCGATGCCCTGCGTCGCGTCCGGCGAGATGTTGGGCGCGTGGAACGTGCCGAACTGGGTCTTGAAGGCCATGCCGCCGCCCAGATGCAGCCGCTCCTTCTGGCCGGTGGTGGTGTGGCACCCCGCGCAGCCTGCGGCGTTGAACATCTCTTCGCCGTTCTTCAGGTCGGCCGTGTAGTTCGCCGCCAGCGCATCGGCACCGATGGTTTTCGGCATGGTGACGACCCAGAAGACGCCCAGGCCGATGATGGCCAGCACCACCAGAATGGTCAGCAGCTTCTTCATGGCGTCTCCTCCGTTACCCGCTTGTAACGGGCTTTCTGGACGGCAGACCTAGCCAAGCGGGCGGCCCAAAAGCAAGAGGCCGGCCGCCAGTGTCCCGATTCCGAAATTCGCTTTCGCTTGATATCAAGCGCTTGGCGAATTCCGGCATCGAAGGGACACTGGCAAATTATTGAATCTGGTGTCGTTTTGGTTCCGACGTTCGCTGACGATATCGATATCGGCATATGGCGAACGTCGAAACCACGACACCAGCGCCCGGCCTCGCGCCAGAAATGGAGCCGAACCTAGTTGTTCGCGGCGCGATAGGTCTTGTGGCAGCCGCCGCAGTCGGCCTGCACGGCCTTCAGGGCGTCGGCGAAGCCGGCCTGGTCCTTGGCGGCGCCGGCCGCCTTGGTGTCGGCGGTGAACTTGGCCGCGATGGTCTTGAAGCCGGCGGCGTCGGACCAGATCGCCGGGGTGGCGCCGGTCTTCACCGCGCCGCCCGCTTCGGTGCCCTTGGGGAACAGCGTCACGAACTTGTCCATCTGGGCGCCCAGCGTATCCATGGCGGCCTTGGTCTTGGCGGCGTCGAACGGCACGGCGCCGCGGCCCATCGGGCCAACATCGCGCAGCGGACCGGCAAAGCCCTTCATGATCGCCTGGCGATCCTCGATCGGACCGGCGAGGGCGGCGGTGGCGCCGATGGTGGCGAGGGCCAGGGCGGCAAGAGCAATCTTATTCATGTGACGGCGTTTCCCTTCAATGTTCAGCGGACGGCTGGTTAGCAGATTCCGTATGACGATTACAGATACGAAAAGCTGCATGAAGCGGGCATGAACGGCTCAAGGCCAAATTGCGGCGGCGGCTAGGGATGCGCCGCCTCGAAGCGGGCCAGTTCCGCTTCCAGCTGCGCCTGCAGCCGGGCTTTCTCACTGCCATTTAAGAATGAATCGCAACTGGTTCCGGGCCTGGCGCAGGCCGCCACTTTCGCGCCGCCGGGTCGGTTGGCCCACAGGCTGGCGCCCGGCAGGAAGCTGTATTCCAGCCCGTTGCGGGCCGAGGCCTTGAGGTCGGCATAAGTCAGGTGGTGCTCCAGCACGCCACGGACATATTCATGGGTGAGGTCGATGCGGAAGACGCCTTCGTCATCGGCCGACAGCGACCAGGGCACGCCGGCGCGCATATAGACCTGCAGCGGATGCTCGGCGGTCAGCCCGGTGGTGATGTCGTTGCTGGTGAGATTGATTTCGACCGCGATTTTCTTCGCCGCCATCTCCTTCAGCAATCCGGCGGCGTCCTGCTCGAACGGCAATTCATAGCCGTGGCCGATGCGCGCGGCCCCGGCGATCTCGATGCTGTCGCGGATATGAAAGCCCAGCGCCGAGGGCGGCACCAGCCCCAGCCAGAGCTCGCCGGCGTGGAGGGAGATTTTCACTTTGGGATATTTGCGGTGGAAATACTGGAAGATGCGCATGTGAAGCGCGAAGTCGCGCAGCGCCACCGGGTCATCCTCGGGCGCCACCAGATTGATGCCGACGAAACGCGGATCGGCATCGACCAGCGCGAAGCCGAGGGCGGTCTGGGCGAAGACCTGGCCCGGCGGCAGGGTGCGCAGGACGAAGAAGAGATAATGCGCAGCGACTTCGCAGCCCGGCTTTGCCGCCGGGGTGCCGCATCTGAGTTCGCCGCGCATCTTCGCTTCGGCGGCGTCATATTCGGCGCGTGCGGCGGCAACCAGCGCCGGCAGCTGCGGCGCGAGCTGGGCGTAATCGGCGTCGAAATCGGCGGCGCTGAAATTGCCGATGCCGTTCAGCAGGGCCGGGGCGAAGGCGCCGGCCGGATCGGTGATCTGCTCGATATACTGCACATGATCCGCCGCCGCCTGCGCCCGCGTCAGCGCCAGCCCTTCGCCCAGATGCGGCGTCATCAGGGCGCCGAAACGGGGAAAGGCGGCAAAGGTGTGGTCATGGCCGTTGGCTTCGCCGGTGCCGAGGCCGGGAACGAAGTTGCGCATCGAGAGCGCATCAATGCTGGCCTGGTAGAAGGCGGGATCGCGGCTCATCAGGCCGCGCGCCGGAACCTGTGACGCCGTGCAGGGCGCGGCCGTGATGGTGTGGGATTTTGCGTCAATGCAGGCGGCGTCTTCATCGGCCCATTTCAAGAAGTCCTCGGCCCAGACCGAGCCGTCGAGATGATTGTGCAGGTCGCCGCCCTTGGGCATCTGCCTGAGCAGGATGCTGAGCGCGGCGGGATCGGCTTTCAGCCGTTCCACCAGCGCGGCGGTTTTCTGTTCGCTGGTTTGGGCGAGCACAGGCGTGGCGAGCAGCAGCAGCGCGAGGGCGAAGCGTTTCATGGGCCAAGTCTAGCGGTGGCCGCGCCCGTGGTAAGCGGTTGGATTGCCTCGGATTTTCATATTACAGAACAATATATAATTATTGTGTTGCAATAATTTATTATTGTATTATGGTCAGATCCTCTCCAGGAGGCTTTTATGAACGACGTCCTGACCTCGCCGCTCCCATCCCTGTCGTCCGGCTTCGCTGTAGCCAGGAAACTCAGCCGCGTCATGGCGGTGATATTCACCCTCGCCCTTCTGCTCATGCTGTTCGTGATGGTTGCGAATCTTGCGACCGCGATTTTTACGCCACGAAATGTCGGAATTGGTTTGGAGCATGGCATCCGCATCCCGACCGGTGATCTGCGGGGATGGCAGGCGATCGGAGCGTTGGTAGCGGCAAACCTCGTCCTGGTGCCGGATATCCTGATCTTGCATCACACCAGCAGGCTGTTCTTCTGTTTCGCCAAGGGCGAGGTCTTTGTCGCAAAATCTATCGCCCACATACGCGCAACAGGATGGTGGCTGACGATTTCTTTTTTCACCGGTATCGCGGCCGTCTATCTCTTGCAGTTCTGCGGCCTGAAGAACGCCTACGCGCCGGTCCATATTTATTTTCCGGGCGGTCTGGTCGGTCTTTCGATTGAGTGGAAAGATGAACTTCTCTTCGGCCTTCCCATCATCATCGCCGCCTATGTCATGGAAGAAGCCCGCCGCATCGCCGCCGATCATGCGGAGATCGTCTGATGATCGTGGTCAATCTCGACGTGATGCTGGCGAGGCGGAAAATGCGTTCCAAGGAGCTGGCCGAGATCATCGGCATCACCGAGGCCAATCTCTCACTGCTCAAGTCATCCAAGGTCAAGGGCGTGCGCTTCGAGACGCTGGACAAGATCTGCGCCGCGCTGGAGTGCCAGCCGGGCGACCTGCTGGAGTTCAAGGTCTAGCCGCTCGCAATATTTGTCATGGCCCACCGGGTCGCTAGCGACAGCGTAGCGACGGACCATCCAGGTTGGACAACGCGATGCCTGCCGGACTCGGCGCAGACGTCACCTGGGTGGCCCGCATTCGCGGGCCATGACATTTTGGGATCAACCCACCTTACGCGGCACGGCGGTGCCGGACAGCACATCCTTCACCTTGGCGGCGAGTTGCTTGAGGCCGAAGGGCTTGGGCAGGAAATGGATATCGCCGGTGGTCTCGTCGCGGCGGAAGGCTTCCTCGGCATAGCCCGACATGAAGATCACCGGCAAGTCCGGCTTCATCTGCTTGACATGGCGCACCATGGTGGGGCCGTCCATGTTGGGCATCACCACGTCGGTGACGATGAGATGGATGTCGGCGCCGCCCTGGACGATCTCCAGGCCCTCCTCGCCGCCGCCGGCCTCCAGCACATTGTAGCCGCGCATGCGCAGGGCGCGCGCGGCGAAGCTGCGCACCGCTTCCTCGTCCTCGACCAGGAGGATGGTGTCCTGGCCGGTGACGTCGCGGGCCGCGGGCGCGGCCTCGACCGGGGCCACGGCCTCGCCGGCATGGCGCGGCAGATAGATGAAGAAGCTGGTGCCCCTGCCGACTTCGGAGCGCACATCGATGAAGCCGCCCGACTGCTTGACGATGCCATAGACGGTGGCAAGGCCCAGGCCGGTGCCCTGCCCGACCGGCTTGGTGGTGAAGAAGGGATCGAAAATCTTGCTCTGGATTTCCGGCGACATGCCGACGCCGGTGTCGGAGACTTCCAGCCGCACATAATCGCCGGGCGGCATGATGGCACTGCCCAGCGAGGAGGACCGCGCCACCGTCTCGTTCGACAGGCGGATATTGACGGTGCCGCCGCCCGGCATGGCGTCGCGGGCATTGACCACCAGGTTGATGATGGCGTTGGAAAGCTGCGCCTCGTCGGCATGGACCGGCCAGAGATCGGGGCCGCGGTCCACTTCCAGCGCGATGCCTTCGCCCACCAGGCGGCGCAGCATCTGGGCCAGTTCGCCCACCGCATCGTTCAGCGCCAGCACCTTGGGCTGCATGGTCTGCTTGCGGCTGAAGGCCAGGAGCTGGCCCACCAGGGTGGCGGCGCGCAGCGCGTTCTGGTGCACCTCGTTCAGTTCCTTGAACGAGGGGTCGCCCGCCGGATGGCGCATCAGCAGGAATTCGCAATTGCCCATGATGACGGTGAGCAGGTTATTGAAGTCGTGCGCCACGCCGCCGGCCAGCTGGCCCACCGCCTGCATCTTCTGCGACTGGGCGAACTTGGTTTCCAGCGCCTTCTGCTCGGTGACATCGACCAGGTACAGCACCGCCCGGCCGGCGCTGCCGTCGGTGGCGGGCATCGGGCTGGCGAAAAGTTCGCCCATGCGCTCGCCCCCCACTTCCTTGGAGATGCCGCGCAGTTCGATGGCGTTGCGGTCGCTGTTGCCCGCCGCCACTTTGGCGATGCGCTCGGCGACGGATTTGCGGTCGCCGCCCGCGACCAGGTCGGCCAGGGCGCGGCCCTTGAGCGAAGCGCCGCCGAAGAACTGGGCGAAGGTCTTGTTGGCGTCGAGGATGACGCCGTCGGCGCCGGCAAAGGCCACGCCCATCGGCGCGTCGCGGAAAAGGTCGTCGGCCGGCGGGGCCGGCGCGGCGGCGACGGGCGCCGGCGGAGCGGCCACGGGCTGCGGGGCGGCGGAAGGAGCGGGCGCGGCAACCGGCACCGCAGCCGGCAGGTCAGCGCGCGCCGGCATGTCTGCCCGGGCGGCAAGGCGCGGCACGAACCACCAGGCGGACTGGCCGTCCGCCAGCGGGCGCACCGCGGCGATGATCTCCAGCCCCGGCATCACCTGGAAGCTTTCCTCGCGCGGCTTGCCTTCGCCGGCATCGCGCGAGAGGCGATAGAGCACGGCGGCGGACGGCTCGCCCGCCAGCGCCAGCTCGGGCGGCGGCGCGGTTTCGTTTTCCTTGACGCCGGCCATGCGGCGATAGACCTGGTTGCAGTCGATGACGGCGCCACCTTCGCCGGTGATGGCCCAGGCGACATTGGCCTTGCCCGCGGCCTCGGCGATGCGGCGCGCCCCTTCCAGCCCACGTCCGGCGCGCGGCCAGACCGCGACCAGGAACAGAACCGCAAGTGCGGCGATGCCGGCCAGAAGCGCATAACCGGCCCAGCCGGCCAGCGTGGGCTGTGTGACGGCCAGGCTCGCCGCCGCCAGCGCCACGACAAAGGCGCCGATCGCGGCCCAGCGCCAGCCGCCAAAGGGCAGGCCGACCGGGCTTTCCGAAAGGGAACGGGTAGCGTCCATGAGACGCACTCTACAGGATTTGGTTAACCAATCCTTTCCTGGCACAAGAGATTGATTTTGTTAAGATATTTTCCCCGGTTTTGAGTCGGGGATTCACCGGCTTGAACGATTCGTTAACGCTGTTCATTTGACCCCCTCCGGCCTTCGCACACTGAGGTGTGCTACGGCCACCTCCCCCCTCCAGTTGCCGCGCAACGAGGGGGAGTCGGGCCTTTGGTTTGCCGGTTCAGTTGGGCTTCAGCTTGCCCTGCAGCCGCAGGACATAACCGATCACTTGCGCGACGGCCTTGTAATGCTCCGGCGGCACCGGCTCGTCGATCTCGACGGACGCGTGCAGCGCGCGCGCCAGCGGCGGATTTTCCACCACCGGCACGTCATGATCCTCGGCGACGGCGCGGATCTTGAGCGCCACCGCGTCAACGCCCTTGGCGACGCAGATCGGCGCCGCCATCTTGCCGCTCTCATATTGCAGCGCCACAGCATAGTGGGTCGGGTTCATCAGCACGACGGTGGCGGTCGGCACCTTGGCCATCATGCGGCGTTTGGCGCGCTCCTGCCGCAGCTGGCGAATCTTCGCCTTGATGTGCGGATCGCCTTCATTCTGGCGGTATTCTTCCTTGATCTCCTGCTTGGACATGCGATTGCGCTTCATGAATTGCATGTATTGCAGGAAGTAGTCGGCCACCGCGATCACCGCCAGCGCGGCCAGCGCCACCATCAGCACGCGGAACAGCAGCGTGCTCATGTCGGAAACCACGCCGCCCGGCGTCTGGCCGAGAATGGCCTCCAGCATGCCGCGCGCCGGCCACACCTGGGTCCAGACCGCGATGCCGACAATGGCGATCTTCAGGAGACCCTTGAGCAGATTCATCCAGCCATCCAGGCCGAACAGGCGCCCGAAACCCGCCATGGGCGAAATCTTGGAAAGATCGGGCGCCAGCTTGCCGGGCGAGAAGCCGGGACGGGCCTGCAGCACATGCCCGGCCAGCGCCGCCAGCGCCAGCACGCCGAACAGCGGCCCCAGCACCAGAGCCAGCTGCAGCAACAGGGTGCGCATCAGGGTGATCAACCCGTCGCCATCCACCGCGATGGTATCGGCCTGCTCGAGGAAGGATTGCAGCAGCTTGGCCACGCCGATCATGCTGGACTTGCCCAGCGTCGCCAGCGCCAGGGTGCTGCCGGCCAGCAGCACCAGGGTGGCGACTTCCGTCGACTTGACGACATCGCCCTGCTCGCGCGCCTGGTCGAGCCGTTTCTGTGTCGGCTGTTCTGTCTGTTGTGACTCGTCGCGATCGTCCGCCATGTTTTATGGTCGCGCGCACCGGGCGCGGATGCGCCCTTTAAAAGATGCCGCGCGCCGCGCGGCGGGGCGCGAACCGGTTCCCACTTCGCGGGCGCGATGCTCCGGACTCACAGGAACACCGCCATCTGCGTCGCGTAGAAGTTCAGGAAGATGGTCATCATCGCGCCCAGCATGGCCAGGAAGATGAGAAAGCCGCAGGCGATGTTGATCGGCACGGCGACGAAGAAAATCTGCAGCTGCGGCATCAGCCGCGCCAGGATGCCGAGGCCGGCATAGACCGCGAAGCCGAAGACCAGGAAGGGCGCGGCGAGCTGGAAGCCCAGGGCGAAGGCGCCGGACACCAGGTTGACGGTGAGCTGCGCCATGTCGGCGGTGGGAAGCGCCCCGCCCGGCGGCAGCATCCGGTAGCTGCCGGCGACGGCGCCGATCGCCAGATGATGCAAATTGGTGAGGAAGACCATCAGCGTGCCCAGCAGCGACAGGAAGTTGCCCATCGAGGCGCTTTGGGTGTTCTGGGTGGGGTCGAGGGTCTGCGCATAGGCGAGGCCCGTCTGGGTGGCGATCAGGTTGCCGGCGACATTCAGCGCGCTCATGATGATGCGCGCCATCGCCCCGATCAGGATGCCGACCGTCACTTCCTGGGCGATCAGGATGGTGAGCTCCACCGACGTCCGGGGCGCGAGGGCGTGATAGGCGGACGCCACGCCCGGCGCCAGGCAGAAGGCAATGGCGAGGGCCAGCAGCAGGCGCACGCGCGAGGGGATGCCCGCCTCGCCGATATTGGGCAGCAGCATGATCATGGCGCCGACCCGCGCGAACACCAGCAGATAGACGAGAACGGTGCCGGAAAGATCGGGCAGATGGACGTGCATGGCCCGCGATGCCTTCTAGCTAATAGGCTGCGATGCGGCCGGCAATGTCGGTCATCAGTCCGCTCATTGCCGCACCGGCGAAAGGCAGCGCGATCAGAAGCACGATGAAGACGGCGACGATCTTGGGAATGAAGACCAGCGTCTGTTCCTGGATCTGGGTCAGGGCCTGGAGCAGGCCGATGACCAGGCCGACCACCAGGGCGGTGATCATGGCGGGAGCGATGATCTCCAGCAGCACCAGGATGGCGGAACGGGCGAAGTCGATGGCGTCGGCGGGATTCATATCGGTTCCTCTGCCTCACCCTTCGACAAGCCCAGGGTGAGAAAAAATCCAAACGCCTTATGCTGAGCCTGTCGAAGCATGAGGCTGCAAAAAAACTAGATCGGCATGTTGAGAATGGACTGGTAGGCGGACACCACCTTGTCGCGCACCGCCACCACGGTATCGAGGGTGAGTTCGGCGGCGTTCACCGAGTTCACCACATCGACGATGTTGCCGCCGCCGGTGACCTGGGTCTGCGCCGCCTGTTCGCCGGAACGGATGGTGTTGATGGAATCCTTCACCGCCCCCGAAAGAAAGTCGGAGAAGCTTCCGGGCCCCGAAACATTGGCCGGGGTGATGCTTGAAGCCGCAGGCGCGGCGGCCTGGGCGGCGGCGCGATAGGCGGCTGCTGCGGCGGCGGGAATGGCCATGTGCTCTCCTGTTGTCTTTGTCTCAGGTCCGCCTCCCCCTTTTGCGCGAAGCGCCTAAAAGGGGGAGATGCCGTAGCTGGCCCTTAAGCCAGCGAAGGCAGAGGGGTTCACTTATTCAAAAGATCGATGGTTTTGGCCAGCATGGACTTGTTGGCGTCCATCGCCGTCAGGTCGGCTTCGTAGGAACGCTGCGCCTCGCGCATGTCCATGATTTCCACCAGCGAGTCCACGTTGGGCAGCTTGACATAGCCCTTGGCGTCGGCGTTGGGATTGCCCGGATCATACTGGGTGCGGAAGTCGCTCTTGTCGGTGATCGGCTTGCCCGCCTTGACCGTGGCAGCGCCCAGTTCACGGTCGAACTGGCTGGTGACGGTGGCGATCTTGCGGCGATAGGGATCGGCGCCCGGCGTGGGCGCGGTGGAGTTGGCGTTGGCGATGTTTTCCGCGATGGTCTTCATGCGCTCGGACTGGGCTTTCATGCCCGAGGCAACCACCGCCATTGAGGTCGAGAAATCCATCTGAAATCTCCTTGGTGAGAAAAGTTAGTGGCCGATGGCCGTGCGCATCATGGTCATGGCCTTGGCATAGAGATTGGCCGCGGCCTGAAATTGCGCCTGGGTGTCGGAAACCTTGATCATCTCCTGCTCCAGGCTGACGGCATTGCCGTTGGGATTGGCCTGGTCGGGCGCGGACATGTCGTCGAAGCGCCCGCCGGTGCGCGAGGAAATCGCGATATGGCGAGGATCGGTGGCGATCAGCGCATTGGCGCGCCCGGTTTCGCCGGAGAGCATGCTGCCGAAATCCTGCGGCTTGAGATCGCGCGCGACATAGCCGGGCGTATCGGCATTGGCGACGTTCTGCGACAACACGTCCTGGCGCTGGTGCAGCCAGGTCATGCGCTCGCGCAGCAGAGAGAGCAAGGGCAGTTCGGGCAGGTTCATCGGCGTAACCTTCCATTAACCTTGAATACGTGGGCCACGATGCGCCTCACATGTTTAAGCGCGGCTTAACGCGGCGCATTTTGCCGGGCAGAAAATTCCTTCGCTTAACTCGCGATTAAGCTTGACGATGTCTTATCGCCGCCATGGACGCGATCAATCTGCTGCACTATTTCGCCGCGCTGCTCTTCGTGCTGGCGCTCGCCGGCACCGCGCTGCTGGTCAAGCGCTTCGGCGCCAATCCGCAGGCCTTCCGCAATTCGCTGGGCGGCAAGCTGGGCAAGTGGGACTTCAAGATTCCCGACCGCCGCCTGGCGGTGGTGGAGACGCTGGCGCTGGGCCCCAAGCAGCGCCTGCTGATCATCCGCCGCGACAATGTCGAGCATCTGGTGCTGAGCGGACCGGACGGCGCCAGCGTGATTGAAAGCAATATTCCCGCAAAGGCGCCCGCGCCGTGATGCGTCTCGCCCGGTTCCTGCCTTTCCTGCTGCTGATCGTGGTTCTGGCGCCGGCCGCGGCCTTTGCCGCGCCGCTGACGCCCGCCGCCACCGGCGCGGCCGCGGCGGCAGGCGCCTCGGCCGCCGGCGGCCTTTCCATCGACCTCAATGGCAGCGGACTTTTCACCGACCGCATGATCCAGATCGTCGCCCTGATCACCGTGCTGTCGGTGGCGCCCTCGATCCTGATCATGATGACCAGCTTCGTGCGCATCGTGGTGGTGCTGTCGCTGCTGCGCACGGCGATGGGCCTGCAGCAGAGCCCGCCCAACAGCGTCATCGTCTCGCTGGCCATGTTCCTGACCCTGTTCGTGATGGGCCCGACCCTGACCGACGCCTATCACCAGGGCATCCAGCCGATGATGAACAACCAGGTCACCACCGAGCAGGGCTTCACGGCGGCGATGACGCCGATGAAGAAATTCATGATCGCGCATGTGCGCGACAGCGACCTCAAGCTCTTTCTCGACATGGCCAAGCTGGCCCCGCCCAAGACCGCCGAGGAGACGCCGCTGACCTCGCTGGCGCCGGCCTTCATGCTGTCGGAGCTCAAGCGCGCCTTCGAGATCGGCTTTCTGCTCTTCGTGCCCTTCCTCATCATCGACATGGCGGTGGCCTCGATTTTGATGAGCATGGGCATGATGATGCTGCCGCCGGTGATCATCTCCCTGCCCTTCAAGCTGATCTTCTTCGTGCTGGTGGATGGCTGGAAGCTGGTGGCGAGCTCGCTGGTGCAGAGCTACATGCACTCTCCGCCGCATGGGTGAGACGCGCGCGCAGCGCGGGTGAAATGGTGCGGTGGACCATTTCGAGCGTCGAACGCCGCGAGCTTGAGCGAACGGCCGGGCGCTTGACGGCGCGTGCCGGAAGGCACCTAATCCTCCGAAAATAAATGGGGGAAGATCATGAAAAGCGCCATTTTCCTGGCTTCGGCATCGGCCCTGGTTCTGGCCGTCAGCTTCACCACCACGCCCCGCGCCCAGCCCGCCCCGCAAGGTGATGCCGCGCGCTGCGCCGCCCTGGCCGGCAGGAAGATCGGCGCCAGCACGGTGATCGAAAGCGCCCAGTGGCGCCCCGATGGCGACACTGTCGGCGGCACCCGCGTCACCCAGCCCTTCTGCCGCGCCATCGGCGTCGCCACGCCGACCTCCGACTCCCATATCGGCTTCGAGGTCTGGCTGCCCCCCGCCTCGAGCTGGAACGGCAAATTCCGCGGCGAAGGTTCCGGCGGCTCGGCCGGCGCGATCTCGCCCGGCCCGATGCGCGAGGCGCTGGCGGGCGGCTATGCCACCATGTCCACCGACAATGGCCATCTGACCGACAACAAGGATCCGCTCGGCGGCAGCGCCCAGGGCTGGGCCTACAAGCATCCGGAAAAAATGATCGACTGGGCCTGGCGGGCGCTGCATCTCTCCACCGTCGCCGCCAAAGAGACGGTGACGGATTTCTACGGCAAGCCGTCGGCGCAGAATTATTTCATCGCCTGTTCGGCCGGCGGCCATCATGCCCTGATGGAGGCGACGCGCTTTCCCGCCGACTATGACGGCTTTGTCGCCGGCGCGGCGCCGTGGAAATGGACCTCGCTGATGTTCGGCCATACCTGGAATGCGGGTCCCGCCCTGCGCGACATCACTGCCGTGACCGCCCAGAGCGCCGCCATCCTCAATCGCCGGATGATCGCGGCCTGCGACGAGCTGGACGGCGTCAAGGACGGCGTCATCGCCGATCCGCGCCGCTGCACCGTCGATCCGGTGCAGTTCCAGTGCAAGGCCGGCGAATCCGCCGATTGCCTGACGCCGGTGCAGGTGGAAGCGGCGCGCCACATCTATCACGGCGCCACCACCAGCAAGGGCGCCTTCCTGATGCCGGGCCAGGTGCGCGGCAGCGAGGAGGGCTGGCCGGCGCAGAATGGCGGCAAGACGCCCGGCGGCAGCAGCATGGAGTTCTGGAAGCTGACGGTGTTCCAGGATGCCAATTTCCGGAATGTCGATTTCGATTTCGACAAGGATGCGGCGCGGGCGATGACGACCAAAGTGGGCAATTCCACCCTGGCGGCGACCTATGACGAGACCACCAACCTGGACGGCTTTCGCAAACGCGGCGGCAAGTTCATCTTCTTCCAGGGCTGGGCGGATTCGGTGATCACGCCCCTGATGGATGTCGGCTATACCGACCAGGTTACCAAGCGCTATGGCCAGAGCAGGACCGATGACTTCTTCCGCTTCTTCCTGTTGCCCGGCATGGGTCATTGCGGCGGCGGGCCGGGCTATTCCCATATCGGCGGCGCCACCGGCGGGCCGATCAAGGACGATGCCGACCATGACATGGTCAAGGCGCTGGACCGCTGGGTGACGCAGAAGCAGGCGCCTTCGCTTTTCATCGGCGCCAAGGTGCAGGGCGGCAAGCCGGTCGCCACCCGCCCGATCTGCAAATATCCGCTGGAGGCGCGTTATACCGGCCATGGCTCCACGGCCGAGGCGGCGAATTTCGTCTGCCGCGCGCCGGAAGGGAAATTTCCGCCGCAACCCATGTAGGGCCCGCTTGGGCGAACGTCAGGAATGTAGTGTTGCAGTCACGGCGAACGCGCTAGACTGGCGCCATGGCGCACACGCATGCCCACGATCACCGGGCCCACGACCATCACGGCCACGACCACGCCCATCATGATCATCACGATCATGAGCACGCGCCCCATGACCATGGCATCTGGACGGCGGGGCATGTCTTTCTCGGCCATGGCCATGACCGCGCCCTGAAGCGGGCGCGCCTGGCCACCATCGTCACCGCCGCCTTCATGCTGGTCGAGATCGGCTGCGGCCTGCTTTACCGCTCCATGGCGCTATTGGCCGATGGCGTGCACATGGCGACGCATGTCGGCGCCCTGGGGCTGGCGGCGCTGGCCTATTGGCTGGCGCGGCGCCATGCCGGCAGCGGCCGCTTCAGCTTCGGTTCGGGCAAGTTCGGCGATCTGGCGGCCTTTGCCAGCGCCCTGCTGCTGGGGGCGACCGCCATCGCCGTGGCGGTGGAATCGGTGTCGCGGCTGGTGACACCGCAGGCGGTGGCCTATCGCGACGCGCTGCTGATTGCCGCCATCGGATTGGCGGTCAACCTGGTCAGCGCCCTGATCCTGAAGGATTCCCATTCCCATGATCATCATGGGCACAGCCATGGCCATGACAACAACATGCGCGCGGCCTATGTCCATGTCCTGGCCGATGCCGCCACCAGCCTGATGGCGATCGCGGCGCTGGCAGGGGCCTGGTATTTCGGGCTTTGGTTTCTCGATCCGCTCAGCGGCCTGATCGGCGCGGCGGTCATCGCCTCCTGGGCGCTGGGACTGATCCGGGATTCCTCGCTGGTGCTGCTGGATGCCGACGCCGACCCGGCCCTGTCGAACGGCATCCGCCAGCTGCTGGAAGGCGAGATGGGAACCCGCATCTCCGACCTGCATCTGTGGCGGCTGGGGCCGGGGCACCAGGGATTGATCGTGAGCCTGGTCTCGCCGATGCAAACCAGCGCCGAAGCCATCAAGGCGGCCTTGCGCCGGCGCTATCCGAACTTATCTCATGTGACGGTGGAAGTGGCGGTCTGCGCCGACTGCACCTGAGCCGAGGCTGCGAATGTTCTGGCGCCGCAAGCAGAAGATCAGTGAAGACATCAAGACTGTCGCCGAAGTGGCGGGCGACCAGATCGCGCCGGGCGTGGGAACCTATGCCCTGATCCTGGGCGGCCTGGTGGTGGCGGGCGCCGGCGCCTATGTCCTGCACCAGCGGCGCAAAAACAAGAAAGCCGCCCGGTCATCCCAGGCGGCTTCTGCGAAATCCGATAAGCCGGTCTAGGTGCGTGGCGTGCGCGGCTTGCTGGGGGGCAGAAGCCCTTCGCGCTGCATGCGCTTGCGCTGCAGCTTGCGATAGCGGCGGACGGCCTCGGCGCGCTCGCGGGCGCGCTTCTCGGAGGGCTTCTCATAGGCGCCGCGCAGCTTCATCTCGCGGAAGATGCCTTCACGCTGCATCTTCTTCTTCAGGGCCTTGAGGGCCTGGTCGATGTTGTTGTCGCGGACGATGATCTGCAAA
>CAZNGO010000076.1:0-10201 GCA_964572805.1 uncultured Rhizobium sp.
CCTTGCGGGAGGGGGCAGGCATTTTGAGCGGCAGCGAGAAATGCCTGGGGGAGGGGTGCGGCACGCACAAAAGATGGAATCGGGATTCCCCCTCCCCCAAACGCTTCTCGCGCCGCTCGAAGCATTTGCCCCCTCCCGCAAGGGGAGGGGGTAAAGACCGAAAAGGCCGGTGCAGCGCACCGGCCTTTTTTCTTGGGCGACATAACCATCGCTATTCCCAATAGCTCCTTTTACGCCTGAGTTGCAGCTTGGATGCGTAGCTTTTCCCGTTGTTCGAAACCGTGAGGGTCCCAACAAAGCCCGTAGCTGTAATGCGGCCATCATAAACCCAAGTGTCACCGGATGACTTCGGGACGCTGAATGATACGTGGTCCTGAACCACCTTTACCGGCACTGCTACCGCAGCCCCCGGCTCGCCTTCGGCGGATTGTACAAAGGCGGTGTAGCCTCCCGCAGCGACCACTATGAAAATCTCGTTCCCCAACAAGTCGCCCGATTCTTCATGCAAGCGCAGATCGCTATATACGCCCGTTATGTGAACTGGTTTTTCAGCCGCCACAGCACGCATTGCTGCAAACAAGAGTGCGATAATCAGTGCGGCCTTCCCCAGCCTCACTTCAACCCCAGCTTCTGCGCCAGATAGACATAGGACAGCGCCCACATTTCCGCCGCCTGGCGGTGGTCGGCGGCGGCGGCATGGCCGCCATCGGTGTTCTCGTAGAACAGCACCTCATGGCCCTGCGCTTCCATCTTCGCCGCCATCTTGCGGGCATGGACCGGGGTGACGCGGTCGTCGCTGGTGGCGGTGACGAAGAACACCGGCGGGTACTTCACGCCCTTCTTCACATTCTGGTACGGCGAATAAGTGAGGATGTAATCGCGTTCCTTCGCATTCGCCGGATCGCCATATTCGCCCACCCAGCTCGCGCCGGCGCCGATATGGGTATAGGCGAGCATGTCCACCAGCGGCACCTGGCAGACCACAGCGCCCAGTTTCTCGGGTATCTGCGTCATCACCGTGGAAACCAGCAGCCCGCCATTGGAGCCGCCCATGATACCCAGCTGTCTGGGCGTGGTCAGCTTGCGCCGGATCAGGTCGTCGGCCACGGCGGCGAAATCGTCAAAGGCGCGCTGGCGGTGCAGCTTCTCCGCTGCCGTGTGCCAGGCGGGGCCGAATTCGCCGCCGCCGCGGATATTGGCGACGACGTAAATCCCGCCCTTGCCTACCCAGAGCCGCCCGGCATTGGCGGAATAGCCGGGGGTCAGCGAGACCTCGAAGCCGCCATAGCCGTACAGGATGGTGGGCGCGGGACCGTTCAGCGCCTTCGGCCTTGTGACGAAATACGGCACCTTCGTGCCGTCCTTCGACGTCGCCTCGAACTGCTCGGTCACCATGCCGGCGGCGTCGAAGCGCGCCGGCAGCGCCTTGATCGGCCTGGGCGGGGTATCGCGGCTGGCGTCATAGGCATAGAGCGTGGGCGGCGTCAGATAGCTCTCATGGCTGAACAGCGCCTCAGTCCCATAGTCATTGGTCGCCACGATCTCGGCCGAACCGCCCTTGGGCAAGGCGAGATCTTCCACGGTCCAGTCATCGCCATCGACATCGCCCCAGGAGAATTTCCGCACGCGGCCGGTGACATTCTCATAGATCGCCGCATAGACGGTGTTCGGCGCGGTCGCCACGCTTTCGACGCTGGCGCGCGGGCCCGGCGCGTACAGCACTTGCAGCGGCATTTCGCGCCCCTTGTCCAGGAACGGCTTGAGCGTCAGTGCGACCAGGGCGCCCCTGGGAATGATCTTGCCGTCCCGGTGCCAGTCGGCGCGCAGGGTCACGATCAGATGGGCCAGGTCGCTGTCGGCGATACCCTGCAGGTTGGCTGACCGCGGCAGCGGCAACTGCACCAGCTTGCCGTTGCGGCGGAGAAGGAAATAGTCGCTCTCGAAAAAGCTCACCGCCCGGGTGATCACCGCGGTGCTGCCGCCGGGGCCGTGGAAGACGGCAGGCGCGGCCAGCACGTCCTGCGCCTTGCCCTCATAGAGCGTCACCGGGGCCGCGCCACGCTTCCATTGCTTGACGATGCGGGCATAACCGGACCTGGTCTGGCCATCCTTCGCCGTGGCGTAAAGCACGGTATTGTCGTCCAGCCAGGAAATGTCGAGCTTGGCTTCGGGCAGCGAAAAGCCGCCCGCAACCCAGCTGCGGCTCTTCAGATCGAACTCCCGCGCCACGCTGGCGTCGCCGCCGCCGCGCGACAGCACGATCAGGGCGCGGCCCTGGCCCGGCGAGACCTGGGCGCCCTTGAACACCCAGTTTTCCTTCTCCGCCTTCGCCAGGGCGTCCAGGTCCAGCAGCACCTCCCATTTCGGCGATTTGTTCCGGTAATCGGCGATGCTGGTGCGCCGCCACACCCCCTTGGGATTTTTCGCGTCCTGCCAGAAATTGTAGGCGAAGCCATGGTCCAGCCCGGCATAGGCGATGCGGTCGGGCGCATCCAGCACCGACAGCACGCTCCTGTAGTTGGCGTCATAGCGCGGATCGGCCTTCAGCCTGCCGAGCGACGCTTTGTTCTGCTCCGCCACCCAGGCCAGCGGCTTTTTGCCATGCACATCCTCCAGCCAGGCATAGGGGTCTTTTGAATTGTTTTCAGAGGGCACGGCAAAAGCTCCGGCGGTTCCCAGCAGCATCAAAAACAGGCACAGCATCGCGCGCATGGCTGATCCCCTTGCCGACAGGGTTCATGCTGGGAATTTTCCACCGGAAAGTCCATGGCAAAGCCACCCCTGCTCTTCTATAAACCGGCCCCATGACCGCCTTCCTCAAAATGCACGGCCTGGGCAATGATTTCATTGTCTTCGACGCCCGCGACAGCGCCCTGACCGTGACCGGGGCACAGGCCAGGGCATTGGCCGACCGGCGCTTCGGCATTGGCTGCGACACGGTGGTGGTGATCGGCCCGGGCGGCGCCCAGGCCGATGCCTCCTTGCGCTTCCTCAACGCCGATGGCGGCGAGGTCGAATCCTGCGGCAACGCCACGCGCTGCATCGGCCGCCTGCTGATGGAGGAACGCGGCCTGGCGCGCGTGCGGCTTTCCACCCGCGCCGGGCTGCTCGTCTGCAACGACGCCGGCAAGGGGCTGGTGGAAGTGGACATGGGCCCGGCCCGGCTGGCGTGGAACGAAATCCCGCTGGCCCAGGCGCTGGACACGAAAAGCTTCACCCTGCCGCTGGAAGGCCAGCAACTGCCGGTCAGCGCCGCCTCGATGGGCAATCCGCACTGCATCCTGTTCGTTGCCGACGCCGAGACCGCGCCGGTGGCGCAGCTTGGCCCCCGGATCGAAACCCATCCGCTGTTTCCCGAACGCACCAATGTCGAGTTCGTCAGCGTGGCAGGCCCCAACCGGCTGCGCATGCGGGTGTGGGAACGCGGCATCGGCATCACGCTGGCCTGCGGCACCGGCGCCTGTGCCGCGGTGGTGGCGGCGGCGCGGACGGGCAAGACCGGCCGCCAGGCCGAAGTGGTGCTGGATGGCGGCACGCTCAGCATCGCCTGGCGGGAAGAGGACGGCCATGTGATCATGACCGGCCCCAGCACCCTGGTCTTTCGCGGCCAGGTTGATCTGTCGAAATTCGGATGAGCCTCGAGGTCCTGACGTTCGGCTGCCGTCTCAACGCCTTTGAAAGCGAGGCCATCCGGGCGCGCGCCGGCGAGGCGCAGCTGCGCAACGCCGTGGTGGTCAACACCTGCGCCGTCACGGCGGAAGCGGTGCGCCAGTCGCGTCAGGCCATCCGCCGCCTCAAGCGCGAAAATCCGGGCCGGCGCATCCTGGTCACCGGCTGCGCCGCGCAGGTCCAGCCGCAAACCTATGCCGCCATGGCGGAAGTCGATGCGGTGCTGGGCAATGCGGAGAAGCTGAAAGCCGACAGCTATGCCGCTTTCGGTCACGGCGCGCTGCCGCGCCTGGCGGTCAACGACATCATGAGCGTGCGCGCCACCGCGCCGCAATTTGTCGATCATTTCGAGGGCCAGACCCGCGCCTTTCTGGGCGTGCAGACCGGCTGCGACCATCGCTGCACCTTCTGCGTCATTCCCTTCGGGCGCGGGCCTTCCCGCAGCGTCGGGCTGGGGGCGGTGGTGGCGGAAGCCCGGCGCCTGACCGGCAGGGGCTTTGCCGAGATCGTGCTCACCGGCGTTGACCTGACCTCCTATGGCGCCGACCTGCCCGGCAGGCCCGGCCTGGGCGCGCTGGTGGAAAAGCTGCTGGCGCTGGTGCCCGCAATCCGGCGGCTGCGGCTGTCCTCCATCGATTCCATCGAGGCGGACGAAAAACTGATGTGCCTGATCGCCGAGGAAGAACGGCTGATGCCGCATTTCCATCTCTCGGCGCAGTCGGGCGACGACCTGATCCTCAAGCGCATGAAGCGCCGCCATGCCCGCGCCGACACGCTGGACTTCATCGCCCGGGTGCGGGCCTTGCGCCCCGATGCCGTCTTCGGCGCCGACCTGATCGCCGGCTTTCCCACCGAGACGGAAGCGATGTTCCAGAACACGCTGTCGCTGGTGGAGGAAGCCGGCTTCGGTTTCCTGCACGTCTTTCCCTTCAGCCCCCGTCCCGGCACGCCGGCGGCGAAAATGCCGCCCGTGCCCGGCGCGGCGATCAAGGAACGCGCCGCCCGCCTGCGCCAGGCGGGCGCGGCGGCGAAGGCACGGCATCTGCACGGCCTGCTGGGACAGGAGAAATTGCTGCTGATGGAACGCGGCGGCATCGGCCGCACTGCCTGTTTCACGCCGGCGCGTTTTTCTCCCCCCTCCACCTTTCGCACGCTGATGCGTGCTACAGGTACCTCCCCCGCCAGCGCTGACGCGCGCGGGGGAGGATGGCCTGAGCCCGGGACGTTCATTCGCGCCCGCTTCACCGGCGTCGCCGATGACATGATGATCGCGGAACCGGCGGCATGAGGACGTTCGGCGAACCGCCCCCGCCGCCGGGCTTTTTCGAGCGGCTGAAACAGGGCCTGGCGAAGAAAGGCGGTCTTTCTGACAGCCTGGTCGGGCTTTTCACCCGCAGGAGGCTCGACGCCGCCACCCTGGCCGAGCTGGAAGAGGCGCTGATCCGCGCCGATCTGGGGGCGGCGCAGGCCAAGGCCATCACCGCCGCCGTCTCGCGCGGCCGCTATGAGGAAGACATCACCGCCCCGGAACTGCGCGCCCTGCTGGCGGAGGAAATCGCCCGCCTGCTGGCGCCGGTGGCCAGGCCGCTGCTGCCCGATGACAGCAAGCGCCCGTTTGTCGTGCTGGTGGCGGGCGTCAATGGCGCCGGCAAGACCACCACCATCGGCAAGATCGCCAAACGCCTGATCTCGGGCGGGGCGAAAGTGACGCTGGCGGCAGGCGACACTTTCCGCGCCGCCGCCATCGAGCAGCTGGGCGTCTGGGCCCAGCGCAGCGGCGCCGGCTTTGTCGCCGGCAAACAGGGCGGCGATGCCGCGGGCCTGGCCTTCGAGGCGCTGCAGAAAGCCAGGGCCGATGGCAGCGACGTGCTGCTGATCGACACCGCCGGGCGGCTGCAGAACAAGGCCGGGCTGATGGCGGAACTGGAGAAGATCGCCCGCGTGCTCAAGAAGCTCGATCCCGCCGCGCCCCATGCCGTGCTGCTGGTGCTGGACGCCACCACCGGCCAGAATGCGATCTCGCAGGTCGAGACTTTCGGCCAGACCGTCCCCTTGACGGGACTGGTGATGACCAAGCTGGATGGCACCGCCAGGGGCGGCATCCTGGTGGCGCTGGCGGCGCGCTTCGGTCTGCCGGTACATTATCTGGGAATTGGCGAGGGGGAGGACGATTTGCAGGCTTTTGACGCCACCGCCTTCGCCCGCGCGCTTGCGGGGTCCGAGGCGCAGCCGAGGACGGGCGCGCCCGGGTCTGCCGCCGGACCGGATAGTGCGGGAGAAAACCCATGAACCCGCAGCTTCGCCGCCTGGTGCTGGACCTGGGGCCCCTGCTGGTCTTCTTCGCCGCCTATCAGATCAGCGGCAAGAATTTCTTCGTGGCCACCGCGGTCTTCATGGCGGCGATCGCCATTGCCCTGGTGCTGGGCTGGATCCTGGAGCGCAAGATTTCGCCCATGCCGCTTTTCACAGCCATTCTGGTGATGATTTTCGGCGGGCTGACGCTTTACCTGAAGAACGAGACATTCCTGAAGGTCAAGGTCACCATTCTTTATCTATTCTTCGCCGCCATCCTGCTGGGCGGCCTTCTCACCGGCCGGCTCTTCATCAAATATGTTTTCGCGCAAGCCTTTGATCTGACAGAAGCGGGCTGGAAAAAGCTCACCCTGCGCTGGGGAATATTCTGTCTCGCATTGGCGATGCTCAATGAATTGGTATGGCGCAATCTCTCGACCGCCCTGTGGGTGGACTTCAAGGTCTGGGTCATACTGCCGCTGATCTTTCTCTTCGCGCTGGCGCAAACGCCGCTCATCCTGCGCCATGGCCAGGATGAAACAAAAAGCGGCTGAGACAAAAAACCCATTCTCATCAAGCGCCCGCAACAGATATGCGGCATCGGCCGCGGCCTACCATGCATTGTGTGCGGCGCGGCGTGGACGACACACCACATGATGAAACCTTGCGCGGAAAGGATGTTCCGCATGCGATCAAGCGCCGCCGCAAAATTTGCGCATGGACAAGCGCGCGCAAAACCAGTTTAAGATGCAGCCAGGCGCGCATGACGAGCCTTCGTCCGGAAGAGACGAACTTGGGTAGCGCGCGAGGCAGGGGATTTCATGATCAAGGGAACGCGAAAGGCGCCGGGCGGTTTTGACCTGTCGGAAGCCCCATCGCACCTGATCCGCCGCTGCCAGCAATATTTCGGCGACCTTTATGCCCGCGAGGCCGGCGCGCGCGAACTCACCAAGCAGCAATTCACCCTGCTGGCGGCGCTGGAGCAGAATGACGGCGCCAGCCAGACCGCGCTGGTGGAGATCACCGGCATCGACCGCTCCACCCTGGCGGAGATGGTGCGCCGGATGCTGGAGCGCGGGCTGCTCAGCCGCGAACGCACCGAGGAAGACCAGCGCGCCAAGGCCGTGGCGATCAGCCCTTCGGGCCGCAAGGCGCTGCGCAGCGCCCGCAACGCCGCCGACCGGGCCGAACGCCAGCTGCTGGAGGCCCTGCCCGTCCCCGAGCGGCAGAAATTCGTCAAGGCGCTCAGGGAAATCGCCCAGGCGGCGGAATCCATGGTCGCGGACGGCCATGAACGGCCGACCAAGCCCACCAAGAAGCGGCGGTTGACTTAAACTCTCCCGCCATGGCCCGCTTCATGCGGGCCATCCGGTTTCCTGGGCCGCAAGCACCCGGAAAAACGGGATGGCCCGGACAGGCCGGGCCATGACGGTTGAGAGAAGGCAGAAACCGGCCTTACACCACGATATTGATATGCTGTCCGAGCCTGGCGCCCGGCTGCGGCGCAGCCGTCTGTGCGGGCGCGGCGGCGGGTTTGGCCGCCTCGGCCGGCCTGGCCGGGGCCGCGGCCTGCAAATCCGGCAAGGCAAAGGCCGGGGCTGCTGCTTTTGCAGCCTGCTTGGCGGCCAGCGCAGCCTGGGCGGCCTGCTGGGCGGCAAGGAGATTGGCGGACGAGATCTGCATGCCCGCACCCTGACAAAACAGGGTTAGCGGAGTCTTAACTCGCTGCGGCCGCGCGCAGGAGCGACCGCCCAGCCGGAGCGCAGCGAAGGCGTCAGGCGGCGCGACCAAAAATCAAGATTCGCGCGCCGCGCGGATCGCCGGCATGATCTGGTTCTTCAGCGCGTCCGGGGTGATGGCGCCCAGATACTTGAAGCGGATGATGCCCTTGCCGTCGACGATGAAGGTCTCGGGGGCGCCAAAAACGCCCCACTCAATCCCGGCCCGGCCATCGGTGTCATTGGCGATGCGGCTGAAGGGATTGCCGGTCTCGGCCAGGAAGGCGCGGATTTTCTCCGGCGTGTCCCGCTGCACCATGCCATAGAGCTCGAAGCCCTGCTCCTTTGCCATCTGCATCAGCACCGGGGCCTCGACATGGCATTCGGCGCACCAGGAGCCGAAGACATTGATGACGGTGACATGGCCCGCCGCCAGATCCTTCGGGCCAAAGCCCATGGTCTGGGCGTCAAGCGCGGCGACTTCCACTTTCGGCGCCGGCTTGTCGATCAGCGCCGACGGCAGCGACAGCGTGGTCGGCTGCAGGAACAGGCTGCGGTAGAGAAAGACCGCGACCACCACGAAGCCCAGCGCCGGCAGGATGTAGATCAGCCGCTTCATTTCCGCTCCAGCGCCGCCAGTTTCGCCTTGACCGCGCGCCAGCGCGCCAGCGTCCAGGCCGTCAGCCCCCCCAGCAGCAGCGCCGAGACGCCATAGGCCGGCCAGATGAAGGCGCCATAGGGCGAGAGATCGAAATTCATGACGCCCCCATCAGCGAACGCAGCCGCCGCTCCAGGATCAGGGTGCGGATGCGCACCAGCCAGAGGCAGACAAAGAGCAGCATGGTGAACAGCATCATCACCAGGAAGGCGATCAGGAAAGGCCCGGCCAGCTTGCCCGACATGATGCTTTCGCCCTGGTGCAGCGTCGCCCACCAGTCCACCGAGAATTTGATGATGGGAATGTTCACCGCCCCGACCAGCGCCAGCACGGCGCAGATGCGCGCGGCGCGGGTTTCGTCCTCGATGGCGCTCCACAGCGCGATATAGCCGAGATAGAGAAAGAGCTGCACCAGGGTCGAGATCAGCCGGCTGTCGCCCCACACCCACCAGGTGCCCCACATCGGCTTGCCCCAGAGCGACCCGGTGAGCAGCGCCAGGAAAGTGAAGACCGCGCCGATTGGGGCGGCGGTGCGGGCAGCGACATCGGCCAGGATATGGCGGTTGACCAGGCTGAACAGCGAAGCCACCACCATGCAGGCATAGACATTGGTGGCCATGATGGCGGCGGGGACATGGATGAAGAGGATCAGCACGGTGCGGCCCTGCTGATAGTCCGGCGGGGCGGAGAAGCCGAGCCAGAGCGCCGCCGCCAGCGTCAGCACCGCCGCGCCCCACAGCCAGGGCAGCAGCCTGTCCGACAGCCCCATGAAGCGGGCCGGATTGGCATAGCGGAACAGCCAGTCGAACATGCGGGTTTCGTATCCCTTCTACCCGGCCAGATTGAGGCGCACGCCGATGGCGGCGACGAAGGGACTTAGCAGGGTCGCGGCCAGCGAAAAAGCCATCAGGAAGCCCGCCGCGCCATTGGCCAGCCCGGTCTGCGCCTGAAGCACCATGCCGGTGCCGAACAGGATGGCGGGAACCAGCAGCGGCAGCACGAGCAGCGACAGGATCAGCCCGCCGCGCCGCAAGGACAGCGTCAGGCTGGCGATGATGGCGCCCACGGCGCTGACCGCAGGCGTGCCGATGGCCAGGGACAGGGTCAGGGCGGCGACGGCCGGGGCCGGAAGGTTGAAGAAGGCCGAAAGCACGGGCGACAGCAGGGTCAGCGGCAGGCCGGTGGAAAGCCAGTGGGCCAGGATCTTGGCGGCGGCGGCGCCTTCCAGCGGCAGCGGCGACAGCGCGATCAGGTCCAGCGAGCCGTCTTCATAGTCAGCCTGGAACAGCCGGTCGAGCGAGAGCAGCGCCGCCAGCAGCGCCGCCACCCACAAGACGCCGCCGCCGACCTTGGCGAGCACGTCAAGGTCGGGGCCGATCCCCAAGGGCACCATGGTGGCGACCAGGGCGAAGAAGCCCAGCGCCAGGGCCGCGCCGCCGCCTTCGCGCACCGACAGGCGCAGGTCGCGGAACAGAAGGGCGAGAAAGGGGATCACAGTTTCAGGACCTCGTTGCCAAGGCCCAGTTCTTCATGGGTGGCGGCGATCACCATGCCGCCATCGCCGCAATGCAGCGCGATCAGCCGCGCCACCAGCCCCTTGCCCGCCACGTCGAGGGCGGCGAATGGCTCGTCCAGCAGCCAGAGCGGCCGCCGCGCGGCCAGCAGCCGCGCCAGCGCCAGCCGCCGCCGCTGCCCGGCGCTCAGATAACGGCAGGGCAGTTCCGCCTGCCGCGCCAGGCCGACCTGGTCGAGCAGCGCTCCCACACTTTCCTCCCCCGTTTTTACGGGGGAGGTGTGGGGGGGCGGGGCCCCCCCCGGGGGGGGGGTGGTTTGGGGGCCCGAAAAACCCCCAGTGTGCCACAAC
>CAZNGO010000077.1:0-54860 GCA_964572805.1 uncultured Rhizobium sp.
AAGCTTGGTGAGTTTGTCGGAGGGCTTCGTTTGGCGGCATTCGAGGGCAGTTAGGGGCATGCCCAAGGGGTACTACAAAACGTGAACAGGTCCAACAGAAGGGGCGATTAGGTCCAACAAATGTCCAACCATTGTCAGGCGGTGGAGTGTTCAGCTATGAATGCGCATGTTCAGTATTTATTTTCAAATACAGGTACTTACGTGACATTCGCAATTTTATTTCCAGCATTAAAAACGCGTAATGGTGCCGCAGGTGAGAATCGAACTCACGACCTATCCCTTACCAAGGGATTGCGCTACCACTACGCTACTGCGGCAACCGTGGTATTTCCTGACCTTACGGCCGAACCCTTAACCAAGGGTGCGCTGCTATAAACCAAGGTTTTCCCAAAGAAAAGCTGCTTTGCGGGGCAATACACATGGCGCGATCCGACCCCGAAAAGCTGGCCCAGGCCCTGCGCGCCAACCTGCGCCGCCGCAAGACCGGCGCCGCCGAGGCGCCCGGCGCCGAGCCGGAAAAAGCCCCCCGAAAACCGCCCAGACCTGCCCCTGAAATGCCCCGTCCGGCAAAGGGCTCCGGGAGGGGCTGACCCGTCCATTTTCCGGGTATTCCGGCCAAGGCGGGCAGGCTAAAAGGCGAGCCATGGACCGAATTCGCATCCGCGGTGGGCGCCGCCTGAACGGGGAAATCCCCATCAGTGGCGCCAAGAACGCCGCCCTTAAGCTGATGGCCGCCGCCCTGCTGACGGCCGAACCCCTGACCCTGCGCAACGTGCCGCGCCTGGCCGATGTCCGGGCCATGGCCGAGCTGCTGCGAAGCTTCGGGGTCGGGGTGACGATTTCCCTGGGTGCCGGCCTGGGCGAGGGCGACGAGATGAAGCTGGATGCCGGGCGCATCACCTCGACCTTCGCCTCCTATGACATGGTGCGCAAGATGCGCGCCAGCTTCCAGGTGCTGGGGCCGCTGCTGGCCCGGGTGGGCGAGGCCAAGGTCTCGCTGCCGGGCGGCTGCGCCATCGGGGCGCGGCCGGTGGAGCTGCATCTCGAGGCGCTGAAGGCGATGGGCGCCGATGTCTGGCTGGAGGACGGTTATGTCGTCACCCAGGCGCCGGGCGGCCTCAAAGGCGCGCACATCACTTTCCCCTTTGTCTCGGTCGGCGCCACCGAAACCGCGCTGATGGCGGCGACGCTGGCGCGGGGCGTCACTCGCATTACCAATGCGGCGCGAGAGCCGGAAGTGGCTGATCTCTGCCGCTGCCTGACCGCGATGGGGGCGCAGATCGACGGCATCGGCACCGGCGAGCTGGTGATCGAGGGCGTGCGCAAGCTGCACGGCACCCTGCACCGTGTGATGCCAGACCGCATTGAGGCCGGCACCTATGCCATCGCCGCGGTGATCGCCGGCGGCGAGGTCGAGCTGGTGGGGGCGGTGCGCGAGAACATCGCCGCCCTGGTGGCGCTGTTGGAAAAAAGCGGCGCCAGTATCGTCGAGACGCCGCGCGGCCTGAAAGTGACGATGAAGGACGGCCATCCCCGCGCGGTGGACGTCACCACCGCGCCCTATCCGGGTTTCCCTACAGACCTGCAGGCCCAGATCATGGCTCTGATGGCGGTGGCGGAAGGATCGTCGGTGGTGCGGGAGAAGATTTTCGAGAACCGCTTCATGCATGTGCCGGAGTTGGCGCGCATGGGGGCTCAGATTCGCGTCGAGGGTGACACCGCTTTCGTCAAGGGCGCGGAGAAACTTAAGGGCGCGCAGGTGATGGCGACCGATTTGCGTGCTTCGGTCAGCCTTGTGCTGGCGGGACTGGCGGCGGAAGGCGAAACCTCGGTGGGGCGGGTCTATCACCTGGACCGCGGCTTCGACCGGCTGGAGGAAAAGCTCGCGCGGGCCGGCGCCGACATCGCGCGGATACCCGAATGATACTGGCTGCCCAGGACGAAGAGGACCTCACCATCCTGTCGGCGCGGCTGCAGGACGCCGCGGCGAAGCTGGGCGATTTCGCCTGGCTGCCGAAGGAGCGCCGTTTCGCGGCTGTGGTGAACCGGCTGAAGTGGGAAGACGGCGGCAAGGCGCGGGTACGGGCCGGGCTGCATTTTGACGGCGTGCTTTCGGTGCAGACCCGGGGCGTCAAGCTGGGTGTGAAGGACGCGGTGGTCGCTATCCTGGCCGTGACTTTCGCGCCAAAGGGTGCCGATGATCCCGCGGGCACGGTCGAGATCGTGCTGGCCGGCGGCGGCGCCATCCGCCTGGAGGTGGAATGCATCGCCGCCGAACTGTCGGATTTGACCCAGCCCTGGCCGGCGCGGGCGAAGCCGGATCACGAGAAAAGCTGATGGCGCGCCGGCTGAACGCAAAGGACAAGGGGTTCGCCGCGCAATTCGAGGCGCTGCTTTTCGCCAAGCGCGAAGTCGAGGAAGACGTCGCCGCCGGGGCCAGGCGTATCATCGCCGATGTGCGTTCGCGCGGCGATGCGGCGCTGGTGGAACTGACCAACCAGTTCGACAAGGCCAATGTCGCGATGCAGACGCTGCGGCTTTCCGTCGCCGAAATCGACGCCGCCGTGAAAAACGTCAGCCCCGAACGGCTGGTCGCCGTCGAGACCGCGGCGACGCGGATCGAGGCCTATCACCAGCGGCAAGTCCCTGCCGACGAGCGATTCACCGACGAGGCCGGAGCCGAACTGGGCTGGCGATGGACTGCGGTGGACAGTGTCGGGCTTTACGTGCCGGGCGGCACGGCCGCCTATCCGTCCTCGGTGCTGATGAACGCCATTCCCGCTCGCGTTGCCGGGGTGAAGCGCATCGTCATGGTGACGCCTGCCACCAACGGGCAGATCAATCCGCTGGTGCTGGCGGCGGCGAGGCGTGGTGGCGTCAGCGAAATCTATCGCATCGGCGGGGCGCAGGCTGTGGCCGCGCTGGCCTATGGCACGGCGACGATTGCACCAGTGGACAAGATTGTCGGCCCCGGCAATGCCTGGGTGGCGGCGGCCAAGCGCGAGGTCTTCGGCCAGGTCGGCATCGATTCCATCGCCGGGCCGTCGGAAATCCTAGTGATCGCCGATGGCAAAAACGATTCCGAGTGGATTGCTGCCGATCTTCTGAGCCAGGCCGAGCATGATGCTTCTTCCCAGTCCATCCTGATCACCGACGATGCGGCGTTCGCGGATAAAGTGGCCGAGGCCGCGAAACGCCAGATCGCGACCTTGCCACGCAGGGAGATCGCGGCCAGAAGCTGGGACGACTATGGCGGCATCATCGTGGTGGAAAAGCTGGCTGACGCCGCCGCGCTGTCCGATCGTTTCGCGCCCGAACATCTGGAGATCGCCACGGCTGAACCGGAAGCACTGCTGCAACTGGTTCGCCACGCCGGCGCAATTTTCCTGGGGCGGCACACGCCCGAGGCGATGGGCGACTACATCGCCGGCCCCAACCATGTGCTGCCGACCTCGCGCACGGCGCGCTTTTCCTCCGGCCTGTCGGTTCTGGATTTCATGAAGCGCACCACGCTGCTGTCTTTGCCGCCCGCCGCCATCCGGGCGCTTGGGCCGGACGCCATTGCGCTGGCCGAAGCCGAAGGGCTGGAAGCGCATGCCCGTTCCATAGCCGCGCGCCTGAACCGCGGCACATGAACTTCCATCTCAGCGCCATCACTCTGGATGAAGCGAGCATGGTGGCGCTGAGCCGGGCGATCGAGCAGGAGCGCGAAGTGGCGATGCTCGATCTGCTTGAGTCCAACAGTTTCGAAGTGGTCGGCTCGCATCGCGGACCATATGAACTGACTTTGGCGGTGGAGGAAGGCCGGCTGGTGTTCGGCATCAGCCGGGGCGGCGTGGACTATTCCCGCATCGCCCTGTCTCTTGCGCCGCTGCGCGCGCTGATCAAGGATTACTGGCTGGTGTGCGAGAACTACTACAAGGCGATCCGCACCGCCACGCCGCAGCAGGTCGAGGCGCTGGACGCCGGCCGCAAGGCGCTGCATGACGAAGGCGCGGCGGAACTGAGACAGCGTTTACATGGCAAAATCGAAACCGATTTCGACACCGCCCGCCGTCTTTTCACCCTGATTTGCGTTCTGCAATTGCGGGCGTGAGCATGAACCAGACTGTCCTCTTCCTGTGCAACCGGAACGCCATTCGCTCGCCGATGGCGGCGGCGCTGCTTGGGTCTCTCGGCGGCGCGGCGGAGTCGGCCGGCGTCACTCCGGGCGATGCCGACCCCCTGTCAGACCAGGTGCTGGAGGAGATCGGTATTTCCATTTCCACCCCGCCCCGCAATGTGGACGAGCTCAGGCTGGGCCGTTTTGGCCTCATCGTCGCGCTCTCGCCCCAGGCCCAGCATCGCGCCCTGGAGATGACCCGAAACCTGCATGTGCCGGTGGAATTCTGGCAGGTCGCCGACCCCAGCCAGGTGGACGGCAGCCGGGAACAGCGGCTGGCGGCCTACCGCGCGGTGCGCGATGACCTGTTGAAAAAGCTCAAAGACCGCTTCCAAACAGGCACTTAGCCGGGGACAGCTGGACCGGAAGCCTTGCTTTTCGGCGCCATGTTCGACATACCTCCGCCCCACAACTCCGCCAACGAGGATCAATGGCCAAGGAAGAACAGCTGGAATTCGAGGGCATCGTCGACGAACTGCTGCCCAACGCGACATTCCGGGTCAAGCTGATCGCCAATGGCCATGTCATCATCGCCCATACCGCGGGCAAGATGCGCAAGAACCGCATCCGCGTCCTGACCGGCGACAAGGTGATGGTCGAGATGTCGCCTTATGACCTCACCAAGGGCCGTATCAATTACCGCTTCCGTTGAGGCTGCTCCTTTTGGCCTCCGGCGTTGTTGCATCGTCGCTCATGGGCTAGTTGCCCACATCGCTTCTCGCTCCTAGCCGGCGGCACAAAATGAGCAGCCTCAAGACAGGGAACGACCCGAGAAAGCCGGCTCTGGTCCTGGCATCCGCCAGTCCGCGCCGCCTGGCGCTGCTGGCGCAAGCCGGCATCGTGCCCGATGCGGTTCTCGCCACCGACATCGACGAGACGGTGGAAAAGGGCGAGCTGCCGCGCGTCCATGCCCTGCGCCTGGCGGCGCAAAAGGCGCGCGCCGCAGCGGCGCGCTGGCCCTCTTCCAGTCACGGTGGCGGCGACGCCTATATTTTAAGCGCCGATACGGTGGTGGGATGCGGCCGCCGCATCTTGCCCAAGGCGGAAACCGCCGGGGCGGTGCACGATTGCCTGAAGCTTCTGTCGGGCCGGCGCCACCAGGTGATCACGGCGGTGACGCTGATCGCGCCGGGCGGGCGCAGCATCACCAGGGCGGCGCTGACCCGGGTTTCCTTTCGCCGGCTTGCTGCAGTCGAGATCGAATCCTATGCCGCTTGCGGCGAAGGTCTGGGCAAGGCCGGCGGCTATGCCATCCAGGGCAGGGCGGAAATCTTCGTGAAGGAAATCGCCGGCGCCTATTCGACAGTAGTGGGCCTGCCGCTATCCCTGACGGTAGGGCTTCTGGAAGGCATGGGCTGGCGCCATGGCTGAATGCCCCGAATGCGGCAAGCCGGTGGAAGCGCGCTTCGCGCCGTTCTGCTCCACGCGTTGCCAGCAGATCGACCTGGGGCGCTGGCTGAAAGGGGAATTTGTCATTCCCGGCAAGCCCGACGAGGACCGCGCCCCAGGCGGCGGCCCCGCGCCAGACGCCGATCCGGACGAGGAATAGGCCCGCCGCGTCAGGCGCTTAAGTCCGGCTTGGGCCGGTCTGGACAGGCCGCAGGCCTTCCCCTAAGAAGCCCCTCCCGCGCGCCCTGATCCGGCCGGCGCGCATGTGGGCCCAGGTAGCTCAGTCGGTAGAGCAGCGGATTGAAAATCCGCGTGTCGGCAGTTCGATTCTGTCCCTGGGCACCATCATTTCAATGACTTAGCCCTGCGCGTTTTGGTTTTTCCATTTCATCCGCACGGTTTTCCATTTTTTCGCGCTCGCCTTGTTCTAATCGCTGCCCCGCTGCCCCTACGCGCCCGCGCTTCCCGAACTCGCGGCTATTCCGCTGATATTCGTGCCTCTTTATCTATGCTGGCAAAGGGTCGCCGCGACCGGGCGCTGACGCAATTTGAATTTTGGCGGTTTCAAAGGCGTGGGCCGCCCGCTTCTTGTACGGCCCGCATTGCCGCTTTCCGTTCAGGCATTTTACCCTGGCTGTTCGGTGACAGACTTTGTCATTCAAGAGCCAACAAATCACCATGAAGTGATCGGCAGCGACAGCCGGAAAACCGTGCCGCCGCCGGGATTTTCCTCGGCCGTGAGGCCGCCGCCATGGGCCATTGCAATCTGCCGCGCCAGGGGCAGGCCGATGCCCGAGCCGCCGCTCTTGGTGGTGAAAAAAGGCAGGAAGACATCTTCCCGCTGCTGCGGCGGAATACCGGGGCCATTGTCGCTGACCAGGAAGTCGATGCTGCTGTCCAGGGCAATGCAGCGAAGCGCCACCTGTGGCTCGGCATTGCCGGAGGCGGCGTCAGCGGCGTTGTGAAGCAGATTGATCAGCGCCTGAGTCAGCAGGGCGGCATCGCCGCGAAACACCGGCCCGGACGGGGGCGGGGCGCAGCGCCAGGCAATGCCGCGCGCCGCCATCGTGCCGCCTACGAGTGCGTCAATGTCAGCGAGGAACGGCGCGGCCAGTATCGGCGCCGGCGCGGGCGCGGGCAGATCGGCGATGCGCCGGTAGCGTTCGACAAAGCTCATCAGGTGCTGGCTGCGGCGGGCGATGGCGGCCAGCGCATCCGCGGCCTCGGGGCTGGCGCCCGACTGCGGCAGCATCTGCCCCAGGCTTTCGGAAAGCGAGGCGATGGGCGTCAGCGAATTCATGATTTCGTGACTGAGAACACGGCTCATGTCCAACCAGGCCTTGAGCTGCACCGCATCCAGTTCACCGGTTACGGCCTGCAACGAAATCAGCTTCTGCACCGGCTCACCCGGCGCGGCGAAGGATGTCACCCACACCAGGATCGGCTGGCCCATCGTCGTGATCACGATCTGGCGCGCGCCCACCGGCAACGCGGCAATGGTCTCCACCGCCGTCGTGCCAAGATTGCGGATGTCGGCAAGCCGGGCGGCATCCTGCCCGGCCAGCAATCGGGCGGCGCGGTTCACCAGCGCGATCCTGCCATCGGCCTTCAGGGTGAGGAAGGCGACGTTGACCGTGTCGAGCAGCCCCTGCATCCGGTCCAGCTGGCGGATTTTCTCGAGATCGGCATGCGCCGGTGCCGGCGCCAGCGTCGCGCCGGCATAGCGCTGCGACGCCTCGAACAGCACCAGGACAAACAGCAGGACCAGCACCAGGGCGGTGGCGTAATGGGGCGTGAAAGCCAGGTCCAGCACCAGAAGAATGAGCAGCGTGGCCGCCAACAGTGCGCGCGCCGCCATGCCCAGCGCAAGATAGGCCGGCCCGTAGGCCCTAGAGTCCATGCTTGGCCATGCGCCGGTAAAGGCCCTGCCGGCTCAGTCCCAGCGCCGCGGCGGCCTGGGCGATGTTGCCGGCATGGCGGGCCAGCGCCTTCTCGATGGCGCCACGCTCCAGCGTGTCCAGCTTCTCGCCGGTGCGCTCGGCGCGGGTTGCCTGCGCCGCCGCGCGCACGGCCGCCAGCAGCGCATCGTTGCGCCAGGGCTTGAGCAGGAAATCATGGGCGCCGCGCTTGATCGCCTCCACCGCCAGCGACACCGCGCCATAGCTGGTCATCAGCACCACGGCCAGGGCGGGGTCGGTTTCCTGCAGGACCGTCAGCGCGTTGATTCCGGCGCGGCCGTCATGTGCGCCAAGGGTGAAGTTCATGTCGAGCAGGACGCAGTCAAAGCCGCCGGGCGCCACCAGCGCGCTCAGGCCATCGGGATTGGCCGCCAACTCCACCCGCGCCGCGTGCGGCGCCAGCGCCAGCCTGGCTGCCAGCCGCACATCGGCATCGTCATCGACGATGAGGATCGAAAGGTCTTGCATCTCATCCAACCGTAAGCCGGGGCAGGGCGGGGCGAAAGAGCGTCCATTTCCGGACAGAAGACGCGAAGCCCGCCGGCTGGGGGCTGCTAAGCGCTTGTTCCGTCTCGTTTCCTGCGCGGCTTCAGCGGTCGTAAAATACCGCCATGTCACACGCCATGGACACCCGGATCGTTCCCACTTGGTGGCGCAAGCCGGCCTTACGTCCGATCTGGGTTGCCGCCGGCCTTGGTCTTGCCGTCTTGCTGGCGATGCTGGCCAGCCGGGGAATGTCGGAGCGGAATTTGAGCGTGGCCCGCACCAATGTGACGGTGGCGAGTGTGGTGCGCGGCGTCTTCCATGATTTCGTGCCGCTGCATGGCACCGTCGCGCCCAGGGACACCATCTATCTCGATGCCCTTGCCGGCGGGCAAGTCGAGAAGATCCTGGCCCAGGCAGGAGACCGCGTTACGGCGGGACAGCCGTTGGTGGTCTTCCGCAATTCCCAGCTTCAGCTCGATGTCCTCAACGGCGAGGGCAGGCTGGTGGAATCGCTCACCCAGGTCCAGGCGCAGCAGACGGCGCTGGAGAATACCCGAATCGCCAATGAGACGGCGCTGGAGAACATCAAGTTCAATATCGCCAGTCTTCAACATACCCTGGTTCGTTATGAGCGGCTGCTGAAGGAAGGTGGCGTCTCGGAACGCGATGTCGAAATGGCGCGCGACCAGCTCGACCATTTCCAGGCTCTGCTGCCGCTGCAGCAGGAGACCAACCGCCAGCAGGAAGCTTCGCGGCGCACCCAGCTGCCGGGATTGCAGGCCTTCGAGAAAAGCCTGCAGCAAAGTCTGGAAACGACGCGCCACGAGCTGGACGCACTGGTGGTGACGGCGCCGGTGGCGGGGCAGATCACCCAGCTCGATCTCAAGATCGGCGAGAACCGCAATCGCGGCGAGCGCCTGGCCGAGATCACCCCCGACACTGGCTTCAAGATCGCCGCCGATACCGATGAATATTACTTGGGGCGGGTGAAGCGCGGCCAGGCGGCGGAGGTGACGCTGAGCGGCACCCGCTACGGCCTGCATGTGGCTCGGGTCTATCCGGCGGTGAAAAGCGGTGTCTTCAGCGTCGATCTGACCTTTGACGGCCGCATGCCGACGGGGCTGTCGCCGGGCGCCACCGCCGACGGCAGGCTGTCGCTGGGCAGCGATTGGCCCGGCCTGGTGCTGCCGGCGGGCGCCTTCCTGGAGGCCTCGGGCGGCGACTATGTCTTCGTGCTGGACGCCGGCGGCAAAAGCGCCCATCGCCGCCGCGTCAAGCTGGGCCGCCGCAATGGCGAGCAGGTGGAAGTGCTGGGCGGCCTGTCCGCCGGCAGCCAGGTCATCATTTCCGACTACGCCACCTATGACCGCATAGACCGCATCGATCTGAACTGAGGGGAAACATGCTCAAGCTGGAAAATCTGGCCAAATCCTATCGCACCACCGAAGTGGAAACCCGCGCCCTCGACGCCATTTCATTCGAGGTCGCCGCCGGCGAGTTCGTCGCCGTGATGGGCCCGTCGGGCTGCGGTAAGTCCACCCTGCTCAACATCCTGGGCCTGCTCGACAGCGCTTCGGGCGGTTCCTACCAGCTGCTGGGCCAGGAAGTGGCGGGCAAAAGTGAGCAGGAACTGACAAGGCTCCGCCGGGACCATGTCGGTTTTGTCTTCCAGAGCTTCAATCTGATCGACGATCTGACGGTGGAGGAGAATGTCGAGGTTTCGCTGCTCTACCGCAAGGATGGCGGAAACAAGAAGAAGCGCATCGCCGAGGCGCTGGAGCGGGTCGGCATTTCCCACCGCGCCCGCCACCGGCCGCAGCAATTGTCGGGCGGCCAGCAGCAGCGCGTCGCCATCGCCCGCGCCCTGGTCTCCAACCCCAAGCTGATCCTGGCCGACGAGCCCACCGGCAACCTCGACACCGAGAATGGCGAAGCGGTGATGGACCTGCTCAAGGGTGCGCGCGCCGCCGGCACCACCATCATCATGGTGACGCACTCGCCCATCCATGCCGCCGAGGCCCAGCGCACCATCAAGATGCTGGACGGCCGGGTGGTGAGCGAGACGCAGCTGTGAGCATGGCCCTTATCCGCAACTGCCTGATGGCGGCGCTGCGCAATATGGCGGGCAGCCCGCTGCAATCGGCCATCGCCGTCTTCAGCCTGGCGCTGGGCCTGTGGGCGGCGATCCTGGGCGGCGTTATCGCCGCCAACCAAGCAGGTTACGACCGCTTCATTCCCGGTTCGCATCAGCTTTACATCGCCACCTTCCAGGGGATCGGCGGTGGCGGCGCGCGCAAGGGTGCTGGCGCGGGCAGGATGTCGACGGTGTCGTCCGCGACGCCGCATGACCTGGCCGGCTATCTGCGCGGCTTTCCCGAGACGCGGGCGGTCACGCGCCTCAGCAACACCCGCGGCACCTTCAGCCGCGGCGACCTCAACAACCGCGAGGAGTTTTCCTGGGCCGATCCCAATTTCTTTGCGCTGATGCGGGTGCCAGCGCCATACGGCGATCCGGCGGCGGCCCTGGCGCGGCCCGACGGGGCGGTCATCACCCGCAGCATGGCCCGCAAATATTTCGGCCGCGACGATGCCCGCGGCGAGATCCTGACGCTGGATCACCAAAACGCCTTCATCGTGCGGGCGGTGATCGAGGATTTGCCGCAGCACGCCAGCAACCTGGCGAACGGGATATACCTGTCGGCGCTGGCGCCGACCTCGCTGATGACTCAGGACGCCGGCCAGCCGGGCATGGGGCCGCAAAATTTCATGATGAGCCTCACCACCTTCGTGCGGCTGGACGGCGGGGTGGAGAATCTGGAGCGGAAGACAACGGCGCTGGTGCGCCGTCTGCTCAGCAGCATGCCCCTGGGCCGGACTATCTTCGTGCGCTTCGTGCGGCTGGATGAAGTCCAGTTGTCGCCGCAAATGCACCCCGCCAACCGTGACCGGCTAGAAATCTTTGTCGCTATTGCCGGCCTGGTGCTGCTGATCGCCTGCATCAATTTCGTCAGCCTGACGCTAGCGCGCTCGATGCGGCGGGCGGTGGAAGTGGGCATCCGCAAGGCAGCGGGCGCCGGCCGGGGGCTGCTGGTGGCGCAGTTCCTGGGCGAGACTGTGCTGCAGGCACTGACGGCGCTGTGCGCCGCGATGGCGCTGGCGGAATGGAGCCTGCCGCTGGTCAACAGCTATATGCAGGCTGGCGCGGATTTCCGTTGGTGGAGTGACCCTGCGTTGCTGGCGGCGCTGCTGGGCGGCACGGCGTTTGTGGGTGTCGCGGCGGGTCTCTACCCCGCGCTAGTGTTGTCGGCCTTCCGCCCGGCGCTGGTGCTCAAGGGGCTGATGCTGCGCGGTTCGGTCCTGGGCACGCGAATCCGCCAGGGCCTGGTGGCGCTGCAATTCGCCATTCCGCTGGCGCTGGTGATCGCCGCCATCGTGGTCTTCCAGCAGGACCACTTCGCCTCCACCGATGTGCTGCGCCTGGATACCGACCAGATTCTGATGATCAATCAGCCGGTCTGCGGCACCGCTCTGGATGCCGAAGTCGCCGCCCTGCCAGGCGTGGTGGACAGCGCCTGTTCGGGGCCCTCGTTGCTGCCCAGCGCGATGCTGATGGGCGGGACGAAGTCGCGCGACGGCCAACCATTCGACATGGTGCTGGGCGAGGTCGGCTTCGGCTTCTTCCGGGTCTATCACCTGCCGGCGCTGGCGGGGCGGCTGCCCGATCCGGCCCATCCCGGCGATGCCGCGCCGGCGCACAAGCCGCCGTCGCCCCCTGGCGCGGCGCCGCCTTCGTCCGCGCCTGTGCATATGCCCATCCATTACGTCATCAATGAAGCGGCGGCGAAGGCGCTGGGTTATGCCAACCCGGCGGATGCCATCGGCAAGCCGCTAAGGATGAACCCGGGCACACCCTATGGGACCGATGACGAGATCATCGGCGTGGTGCGGGATTTTTCGCTCTATCCGCCGCTGCAGACGATACTGCCCACGGCCTATAAAACCTCCATGGACACTGGCGGCGGCATGCGTGGACCTGGTTTCGACGCTGCCGCGCTGCATGTCCGGCTCAAGGGCCGCGAGATTCCCGAAACCCTGGCGGCGATCGACGCGATCTGGAAGCGCCATTCCCAGGATCCCATCAACCGCGTCTTCCTGGATGCCTTCATTCAGCAGCAGCAGATCGACGTGCTGCGCCAGGGCCAGGCCTTCGCGGCCTTTGCCGGCGTGGCGGCGCTGCTGGCCTGCCTGGGCCTGTTCGGGCTTTCGCTCGCCGCCGCTGGCCAGCGGATCAAGGAGATCGGAGTGCGGAAGGCGATGGGCGCGGAGAGCCGGCAGATTGTGGCGCTGCTGCTGTGGCAGTTCTCCCGGCCGGTGCTGCTGGCCAATCTGATCGCCTGGCCCGTCGCCTTCTGGTTGATGCGGCGCTGGCTGTCGGAGTTTCCCTACCACATCGATCTGCAATGGTGGGTCTTCGCCCTGGGCAGCGCCGCGATGCTGCTGATCGCGCTGGCCACGGTCGGCGGCCAGGCCCTGGCGGCGGCGCGGCAGAAGCCGGTGCTGGCGCTGCGCTATGAATAGGTGGGCGACATGATCCGGCACTATTTCGTCGCCGCATGGCGGAACATGGCGGCCAACAAGCTGATCTCGGCCATCGCCATTCTGGGGCTGGCGGTCGGTCTTGCCGCCGTCATCTTGGCCGGACTGATCATCCGCAACCAGCTTGGCTACGACTCCTTCCTGCCGAACCATGACCGGCTCTATGCCGCCGGCGTCGATTCCCAGGCCCCCGGCCAGCCGGCCCTGCATCTTCCCTATGCGCCACATGCCGAGGCCGCCAAGCTGGCTGGTTTCGCCGGCGTCGCCGCGGTGGCGCGCACCTGCATTGATTTCGATGGCCACGCCTTGCGCAACGGCGCGGTCAAGGGCACCGACCTGCTGACCTGTGCCGACCCGAATCTCTTCGACGTTCTGCAATTGCCCGTCCTTTACGGCGATCTGAAATCTGCCCTGGAGGCGCCAGACGCCATCGTCATTCCGCTTTCCACCGCGCGCAAATATTTCAGCGCCGACAATGTGGTGGGCCGGATGATCGAGGTGGACGGCAAGCACACCCTGCGCATTACCGCCGTCGTCGCCGACCTGCCCGTCAATGGCAGCAACCTGCATTCGGCGATCTTCGTTTCCGGCAGGGCGCCGTGGACGGACCTGTTCCAGGCGGATCATGGCGTACGCGGCATGATGCAGATTTTCCTGCGCCTGGCGCCCGGCGCCGACGCGGCGGAACTGGCGGCGCAGATGCGCGCGAAAAGCGAATATCTGGTGCGCAACCCGGCCAGCCCCAACAAGGCTTTCGCGACGTTGATTTCGCTGGCCGACCTGCATTCCAGCCCGGATTTCTCGCCCGGGCTGAAGCAAAGGCTGGCGATATTCGCCGCCGTGGCGCTGGCGATCTTGCTGTTGTCGGCATTCAACTTCGTCAACCTCACCATGGCGCGGTCATCGCGACGCGGTCTGGAAGTGGGCGTGCGCAAGGCGCTGGGCGCCGGGCGCGGCGCCATGCTGCTGCAATTCCTGGGCGAGGCGATGCTGCAGGCGCTGGCGGCGCTGCTGCTGGCGCTGGTGGCGGTGGAGTGGCTGGCGCCGGTGGCCAATAGCATGTTCGATGCCGGCGCCGCGCTGGAATTCGGCCAAGGCGGCGCCGTGCTGGCGGCGCTGCTGGCGGGAACGCTGCTGGTGGGCCTGGCGGCCGGATTCTATCCCGCCCTGGTGCAGTCGTCCTTCCGTCCCGCGCTGGTGCTGAAGGGCGGGCTGCTGGGGCCGGGACGCGCGGGCCTGGTGCGGCGGGCGCTGGTGACGCTGCAATTCGTCGTGCTGGCGGTGCTGGCCATCGGCGCGGGGGTCTTCATCGCGCAATACCGCTTCGCCCTGGCGCGCACCATGAGGGGGGCTGACCGGCTGCTGTTCGTGCAGACGACGAAATGCGATAGCGATTTCCGCGACAAGGTAACGGCCCTGCCGGGTGTCGAGGCCTCGGCCTGCACCGACATCTCCCTGATCAAGGATGTGGGCGGCGGTGCCGCCGGCACCGTCAAGCTGCCGAATGGCGTCACCTTCGCGATGGACACGGTGACGGTGGGGCCCGGCATGCTGGAACTGCTGGGCCAGGCGCCCATCGCCGGGCGTGATCTCACCATGGCCGATCATCTGCCCGAACTGCCGAGCAATGCGACCTGGCGCATTCTGGTCAACCAGACGGCGCTGCAGCGGCTTGGCATCGCCACGCCCCAGGCCGCCATTGGCCACGTCTTCCGCCTGGACGGCGGGGCGATGATGATCGTGGGCGTGGTGCGGGACTTTTCGCCTTATGCGCTGGAAAAACCGATCACGCCCATCGCCTATGTCTATCGCGATGTGCCGTCGCTAAGTCCCTTGGTGGCCCTGAAACTCGTGCCGGGGGACCATGGCGCGGTGCTGGCGGCGGCGGAGCAGGAATGGAGCCGCACTGGCAATGGCGGTCCTTACATGAATGTCTTCCTGACCGACTGGCTGGCCCGCCAGCGGCTGCCGTTGCTGCATGAAGGCGCGGTCGTCGGAGTATTTGCCGGCATTGCCATGCTGCTGGGATGCCTGGGGCTGCTGGGGTTGTCGCTCTCCACCGCCGAGCGCCGCACCAAGGAAATCGGCGTGCGCAAGGCGATGGGCGCCGGCAGCGGCCAGATCGTGGCGCTGCTGCTGTGGGAATTCGCCCGCCCGGTGCTGTGGGCCAATGCCATCGCCTGGCCACTGGCCTTCTGGGCGATGCAGCGCTGGCTGAGCGGCTTCGCCTTCCATGTCGCGATCCCGCTATGGCTTTTCCCGCTGGTGGGCATCGCCACGCTGCTGGTGGCGCTGGCTACTGTGGCCGGTCATGCCTGGCTGGCGGCGCGGCAGAAGCCCGTGATGGCGCTGCGTTATGAATAGGGCGGGCCTGGCGGCAGTCGTGTTTCTGGCCCTTGCGCCGCACGCCGCGCTTGCCCAGGCGGACGCACCGGTCGAAAGCGTCACCGTCGAGGCGCCGAAGGAGGCCAGGCCGACGCCGTTCCTCACCGGTGGTTCGCGCTGGATGTCTTCCATCTGCCCGGTTTCGGTCGGACTGACGCCGGAACAGAACCGGCGCGTCATTGATCGCATCAATGCAGTGGCGGCGCTGGTGGGCGCGCCCTGGTGGCGGGCGATGGGCCGCTGCAACACCAATGCCGAGATCGTCTTCACCGACAAGCCGCAGGACTTTCTCGATGCCGTCGCCGACAGGCGCTACCAGCTGCTGGGGAATATCAGCGCTGCGCAGGCCAGGACGGCGGCGACGATGCGCTATCCCGTCCAGTCCTGGTATTCCGCCGTCTGGATGGATGAACAGGGCGGCATGCAGCTGATGCCGCCCGACGAGAATGACTGCGACCCCTATTGCTTTTTCCGCGGATCGGGCCCGGAGCGCATCGTCATCGGCACCGTCATCATCGTGGTGGACGTCAACAAGGCGCGGGGCCGCACATTGACGGCACTTTCCGACTATGTCGCGCTGATGGCGCTGACACAGGCGCGGGCCTTTGCCAGATGCCAGCCCGCGCCCAGCATCGCCAACCTGATGGCGCCCGATTGCGCCGGCGAAATGCAGCCCGACGGGCTGACGGCAGGCGACATTGCCTGGATGCGCGGGCTTTATCGCATGAGCGCCGAGCGGGCGCGCACCATGGACGAGGAAGCACTGGCCGCGACTGAGACACGGGCCCGAGGCGGCAAGTGATCCGCCACATCGTCATCGCTGCCTCGCGTAACCTGATGGTGACGTGTGCGGTGAAGCGGCCGCTCTCCATTCACAGGTGTTACCCGGGACAATGTCCAGACCATCCTAAGAGAGCTCGCCAGCACCTGGGTCCAGGCAGCTAGAGTAGAGTCGCCAGCGCCGGACGAATGTCGGCTTTGCGCCAATGGCGGTCATTCGCGGTTTGACCTGAAGCCCTAGGAGAGTGCCACCCTCAACCGCCAAACAACGGGGCCGGGACGCACGTATTTAGGGCCCTGACCTAGGGAACTTTTTCGGGCCTTTTGCGTTTAATGTGATATTTCAACGCCTTGGTCTAGAAGGGGCAGGCGGGCGGTGGGGACAAGGTTTCCGTTAGCGGTGTGCTGTGCTGCTCTACTTGGGGCATCGTCTGCATTCGCCCAGCCAGTTCTTTCCGGCCTAAGCATCGAGCAGCTGGGCAATGTGGAGATCACGGGCGTTGCTGGCATTGCCCAGTCGCTTTCCCATACCCCTGCGTCCGCCTATGTGATTTCGCGCGACGATATTGAACGCTCGGGCGCCTTCCTCCTTCCAGACATGCTTCGGCTGGCTCCGAACCTGGATGTGGCGCAAACCAGTCCCACAGCTTGGACCATTTCTGCCCGTGGCCTCAGCGGCAACGCCGCGGCTCAGAACTTCCCCAATAAGCTGTTGGTAATGATCGACGGTCGAAGCGTCTATTCGCCGCTTTTCTCCGGCGTCTATTGGGACATGCAGGACGTGCCCGCCGAGAATATCGACCATATCGAGGTGATCGACGGGCCCGGCGGCACGCTGTGGGGCGCCAACGCCGTCAACGGCATTGTCAACATCATCACCCGCAACAGCACTGAAACGGCGGGCGGCACCATCGACTTGGCGGCTGGCGACCGCTTTAGCGCTGCCACGCTCCAGTATGGCGGGCAGGCGCAGGACAATCTCAGCTATCGCTTCTATGTGCGCGACTTCTATGAGCGCGGCTTTCCCACGCCGGCCGGCGGCAATGCTCATGATGGCTGGAGCAAGCCCCAAGGCGGCTTCCGGCTGGACTGGGACGGCGGCAAGGACCGCATCACCCTGGAAGGCGACATCTTCGGCGGCGCCCAGGCCCAGCCCGGCGCGGCGAACCAGGACATATCTGGCGCCAACCTGACCGGGCACTGGAATCGCGATCTGGGCGATGGCGAAGCCCTGCAACTGCAAGCCTATTATGACCGCGCCGAGCGCAAGACGATAGATGGCGGCGGCCTTCTCCTCAACACATATGACTTGGAGGCGCAGCATAACTTCGCGCTTGGGAGCTGGAACAGCATCATCTGGGGCTTCGGAAACCGGGTCGAGCAATACCGCCTGACGCCGCGTATCGGCACGGCCAACTCGTTGTTGTGGTTGCCGCCGGCCCGCTCTCTGGACCTCAGCAATATCTTCGTCCAAGACCAGATGACGCTTTTGGATGGTGTTATACTGACGGCGGGCCTAAAGGTGGAGAACGATCCCTATTCCGGCCTTTCGGCGATGCCCAGCGCTCGCCTGGCCTGGTCGTTCGGTTCGAACCTGCTCTGGGCTTCGGTGTCACGGGCGGTGCGCTCACCTACACCTTTCGACTCCGACGTCGTCGAAATGCTGGGGACAACGGTCTTCCTTACGGGCAATCCTGCCTTCCAGCCAGAGCAGGTTCTCGCCTACGAAGCAGGCTATCGCGGCTCCGCCGGCGATCTGACCTATTCCCTCTCGCTGTTTGACGATGTCTATTCCGACCTTCGCAATATCGAGGCAACGCCGACGGTCTTCCTTCCGCTCTTTTGGGGCAATGGGCTCAAGGCCGACATTTTCGGTTTGCGAGCCTGGGTGAGCTGGCAGGCCGCTGACTGGTGGCGGATCAGCGCCAGTCTTTCCCTGCAGCATGAGGATTTCCGCTTCGCACCCGGCGCCAGCACGCTGTTGGGAACCTCCCAACTGGGTAATGATCCCCGCCATAGCGCTACGCTGCGTTCCAGCATGCAGATCATGGATGGGGTAAATCTCGAAACAGATTTTCGAGATGTCGGCAACCTGCCCAATCCCAAGGTGCCGGAATATCTGGAATTGAACGCCCAGCTGAACTGGCGTCCCGCGCCCGGCTGGCAGATCGCGCTTTCCGGACTCAATCTGCTGCATGGCAAGCACCTGGAATACGACAATGGCGCGCAGGACCTCATTCCCCGCAGTGTGATGCTTGAAACTCGCTGGCGCTTTTGAACCATGGCAGGAGCATCAGTCCTGCTAAGGCGAGCGGCGGCGGCAGTCGCGCTGACCATGCTCAGTTTCTCCGCTGCCGCCCAGGCCAACCTGGAATACGCCGTCAAGGCCGAGTACCTGGCCAAGCTTTCACCCTTTATCGACTGGCCGGCAGCAAGTTTCGAAAGCGGGGATTCGTCCATCAATCTCTGCCTGCTCGGTCATGACCCCTTCGGCGGCCTCCTGGACAGCGCCGCCCATGCCGAAGTTTTGGCGCGAACCATTTCAGTGCGGCGCCTGACATCAGCGGAGCCGGCCGCTTCCTGCCACATCCTGTTTGTTGGTTCGATGGCGGCATCCCAATCGCTGCCGGAATCCTTGGGCGCCCGGCCGGTGCTGACCGTGAGCGACAATGAAGCCATTCCGGCGATGATCCAGTTCGTGATACGGCAGAACCATGTGCGGTTCGTCATTGACGAAGGCGCGGCGCGGCGTGCCGGCGTGCATATCAGCGCCAAGTTGCTGGCATTGGCGCTGGCCGTAAAGCGGGGGCCGCCATGAATCGGCGACCAGCTGAATCGCGCTGGCTCGTCGCATTGGCCGCGGGCATCGCCCTGTTGCTGCTCACCTTGGGCTTCATAATGGCCCACTACGAAGACGCGCTCTACAGCCAGCAGCAGCAGAGAAACTTCCAGGACATGGCTCAAATCCTCGCCGCCAGCGTCACCGCCGCCATCGAGTTCGACGATAGCCGCGCCGCCCAGGAATATGTCGATGCGCTAAAGGTCAATCCGGCCATCCTGGCGACCGCGGTCTTTGGCCAGCATGGGCGGATCGCCAATTTCCAGCGCGCCGGAATCGCGCCGCTGGCGGACAACGGCGCCAGTGGGACAATCGAGGACAGCGATAATCTCATCCGCACCAGCGTGGCTGTGGAACAAAAAGGTCATGTCATCGGACTGGTCACGCTGCTAGCAGCGGGGGAGCCCGCCGGCCGCCGCTTGGCCCGCTATCTGGGCCTGGTGCTGCTGGCCGCAATGGGCGCGCTGGTGATCATCGTCCTCAGTGTTTCGCAGGTCGCGCTCGTCTCCCGCGCTCGTCAGCTGTCAGAAGTCAATGCGCGGCTAATTGAAGAAATGCAGGAACGGGCGCGCACGGAGGAAGCTCTGCGTCAGAGCCAGAAAATGGAAGCCATTGGGCAGCTTTCTGGCGGCATCGCGCACGATTTCAACAATCTGATCATGATCGCCAAGGGCAATTTGATGCTGCTGCGCCGCAGATTGGGGCCGAACGAACATTTGCGGTTCGCCGCCGCCGCTGATGAGGCGCTGGATCGCGCAGCGGGCCTGACCCATCGCATTCTGGCCTTTTCCCGCCGACAGGCGCTGACACCGCGACCCGTTGACATCAGCGATCTGATCGAAGGCATGGCGGACATGCTGCGTCACTCTACCGGCGAAGCCATAAGCATCAAGACCGACCTGAAGGCGACTTGGCGCATCTCTTGCGACGTGAACCAGATGGAGAACATGATCCTCAACTTGGCGCTCAATGCCCGCGACGCCATGCCCGAGGGCGGTACGCTTGCAATCGAGACGCGCGACGTCAACTTAACTCAGGAATATGCAGGGCTGGAAGAAGTTCAGCCCGGCTCCTATGTTCAGCTTTCCGTCAACGACACCGGATCGGGTATGAGCGAGGAAGTGCGCGCCCGCGCGGTCGACCCTTTTTTCACCACCAAGCCGCAGGGCAAGGGCACGGGCCTCGGCCTCAGCACCAGCTTTGGCTTTGTTCGCCAGTCACGAGGCTACCTGACCATTGACAGTGCCCCCGGAAAGGGAACGCGTATCACCATTTACATGCCAAAGCTGCAGGAGCAGGTCTCATGAGAGAGGTTCTGATTGCTGAGGATGAACCTATGCTGCGGGTCTTGGCGGTAGAGGTCCTGCAGGAAGCAGGATTTCGCGTCTTCGAGGCCGCCGATGGTAGCGAAGCGTTGGATCTGCTGCGGCAAAATCCGGAAATCAAAACGATGGTTTCTGACGTCAAGATGCCCCGCATGGACGGTTATGCTTTATCCGAAGCGGCGTTGGCGCTGCGCCCGGAGCTGCGGATCGTCCTCACCACCGGTTATGCTCAAGAGCCGCCGGCCAATATTGCGCGCCACAAGCAGATTCAGACTCTTCAAAAGCCCTTCGATCTGGTGCGACTGACCGAGATTTTGGAAAGCCTGATTTCTTAACGGCAACTTGAGCGCGGGCCTTAAGCGGCGCCCATGAGATTTGTTGCTGGGAGGCTGCAAGTGGCCTTCGCCTTCTCCGTCTTTCGTCAGACGGGAAGATGGCGCCCTTTTATGCTTGGGTCGGGCCGCTCTTTGTGCAACTGCTGGAACCGCAATTGGATGGTCTGGACCGGATAAAGGATCAGGAATGGTAGAGTCCCTTTGGCGAGGTTCATCCCGGCTCAATTTCAATTGTATCTGCACCCACAATCGTCCGCTTGGGGTCAAATGTAGCCGCTCAGGCGGTAGCTGTGGTTGGCTTGTTATGCGCTTTCGGAAGGGCGACTTTTCTCGCCCAACAGCTCTAACCAGCCAAGGAAGGCCCGGAATCCCGTAAAAGTTGCCAGCGGCCACCCGTTCTGCCTTGATGGAACTCTGGGAACTTTCCGGCGGGGGCTGGTGTGGCAGAAGAACAGGAAGATGGCTCGTCTGCCGGGGCGTGGCAGGCTGGGAGCGCGAATGCGGACTCGGCGGCGATGACATTGGCCCTGTCGGGCGCCAGCCGGGAAAAGGCCGATGCCTTTCTCGATGAACAGCGCAACTTGGCCGCCATCCAGAAGCATCATCTGCATGAGCAGATCAAGCATCTCGATCTCGGCATTTGGGAGAAGCGGCTTGGCGTTATGCTCCGGTTGGCGACGCTGGCGGTCGGCATAGCCTTCGCCGCCGGACTGAGCCTCATGATCTGGGACGCCGCAAATGCCAACGGGCTGATAGTAGATGAGTTCGCTGTGCCACCCGATCTTGCGGTTCGCGGCCGGAGCGGCAAAGTCGTGGCCGCCCAACTGCTCAGCGACCTGCTCTCGCTTCAGGCGCGGTCCAATTCAGTCCGCGCCGCTTCGAGCTATGCCAACAACTGGGGCAACAATCTCAAGGTCGAGATCCCCGAGACCGGAGTTTCCATTGGCGAACTGAGCCGCTTCCTGCGGGAATGGCTGGGCCACGAGACCCATGTCAGCGGCGCGGTAGTGCGGACCGGCGCAGGTGTCGAGGTCCGGGCCAGCGCTGAAAGCGATGCATTCCCGCCTGTCTCCGGCGCGGAAGCCGATCTTGACGGATTGGTGCAGAAAATGGCGGAAGCGATTTACGCCAGTACCCAGCCTTACAGGTACGCGCTCCATTTCTATAATGGTGCTCAATATGATGCAGCGCTCTCCAGTCTAAACGCCCTCGCCGCGAACGGCTCGGTGGAAGATCGATTCTGGGCCTATAGTGGCCTTACTTCTCTCTATGCTACTGAGAACAATTGGGATGGCGTTGAAAAAGCGGCCCGAAATGCCCTTGCCCTGCGCCCGGGCTCGCCCGTGCCGAATTTTTTCTGGGCCAGGACGGCGCTGTTTGCGCAATACGAAGAGTCCGCGCTAGTGGCTGCGCAGGCAGTTATTGCGGGTGGACGCGATCCTGACATCAGCAAACAGAATTGGGCTACGATGCGGTTGGCGACCGAATGCGTCGCCGCAAACCTGCAGGGGGATTTCCAAAAGAGCACAGAGCTTTGTGGGCGAACACAACAATCACCCGGCATTGTCTCTGTTCAACTGGTCTCACTGACGATCAGGATGCTGAATGCCGCCGCAATGCATGACGCCGCGGCCGTCCGGGCCGCGCTCGCCGCAATCCCCCCGCCTCAAACTCAAAATATTGCCAATAGAATCGCTGCATTTGAGCAATGGAGTGAGTTGGCTCTGGGTCATTTGCCTGCCAACGAGAGCCTGAAGGTGCTGAACGGCGTCATCGATGGCAACAGCTTTGGTGCGAGCGACAATATGACCGGCATTTTCATACACTCCAGAACCATGCAACCCCTCACCGCCCACGCGCTCGCGTTATCAGGTGACCTGGCTGGTGCCCGCGCGATGATTGAAAGGACACCAATCGATTGCAGCCTGTGTCTGCGCATGCGCGGTCAAATTGCCACGATGGAAAATATTGGGGCGGGCGCGGATTATTGGTTTGGCCGCGCTGTGCAAAACGCGCCCTCCACGCCATTCGCCAATGAAAGCTGGGGCCGCTCCTATCTGGCGCGCGGCAAGCCGGACGACGCCATTGCACAATTCACGCTTGCGAATAGAAAGGGCCCCCACTTCGCCGATCCGCTGGAAGGTTGGGGCGAAGCGCTGATGGCGAAGAACCTGTCGCACCGGGCGCTGGCGAAATTCGCGGAAGCGGAAAAATACGCGCCCAACTGGGGCCGCCTGCACCTGAAATGGGGTGAGGCGCTAGCTTACGCGAATAAAAAGGGCGAGGCGAAGAAGCAGTTCGCGCGAGCGGCGGAGTTGGACCTGACGCCCGCCGAGAAAGCCGAACTGGCGCGCAAACCATGATTTCCAATCATTCGGGAAATGTCCAATGAGACCGCAATGGGAGCATAGCCGGCCATGAAGCATGTCGCACTTACCCTGTGCCTCAGCCTTGTTCCCATCCTCGCCTCGGCGCAACCCGCGCCGCCGCGCCACGAGGACACGGAATTCTATTCCCCCGTGCCGCCGGTGGTGACGCCGGGCGACGCCGCCGGCGCTTCGGCACCATCGGACGCCATTGTCCTGTTTGATGGGAGAAATCTCGACCAATGGGTGAACACGCGCAACAAAACGCCTGCTGGCTGGACGGTGGCCGACGGCCTGCTGACGGTGAACAAGGCCGCCGGCAACATTGAGACCAGACAAAAGTTCAGGAACTACCAACTGCATCTGGAATGGAAGATACCCACCGATATTGCCGGCGCAGATCAGGCGCGGGGCAACAGCGGGGTTTTTCTGGCATCCACCGGACCGGGCGATGCCGGCTATGAACTGCAGATCCTTGATAGCTACAACAACCCAACCTACGTCAACGGCCAGGCGGCCAGCATCTACAAACAGTCGCCGCCGCTGGTGAATGCGGCGCGCAAGCCCGGTACTTGGCAGTCCTATGACGTGGTCTGGACCGCACCCAGCTTCAAGCCGGACGGCACGCTGGACCGCCCGGCCAGGGTCACGGTGCTGCACAATGGCGTGCTGGTGCAAAACGATTTCGTGCTGAAAGGCGAGACGCTCTATATCGGCCAGCCTTTCTACAGGCCGTTCGACACCGCGCCGATCAAGCTGCAGGCCCATCCCGATGCCAGCAAGCCGATCAGCTTCCGCAATATCTGGCTTCGGCCGCTGCCCTGAGCCTACGGAAATGATCGAGACGAATTGACGAGGATGACCTGATGGACCTTCACAAACCCAGAGCCTGGCATGGTTGGCGCGACTTCTTGAAGGAGTTCGGAACCATCGTCTTGGGTGTATCCGTGGCGCTGGGTGCCGAACAGGCCATGGAATGGCTGCACCGGCAGCATCGCATTGCGGACGTAATATGCTGACCGCATCGAGGGCGCGCGCGCCATCTTATCCCGTGCGGCGGCGGCCTTCCAATGTTCTGGCCAGGCCCGGCTCGTCGCGAATTTCCAGCAGCCGCGCTTTCAGGCGCCTAATAAGCCCGGTCTGCTCCAGCCGGAACATGACGCGAACCACGGTTTCCGGCGTAGTGCCCAGATAATCTCCAAGATCAAAACGCGTAAGCGGCAGCGATAACTGGCGGCTTTGAAAATTGTAGAACTCTGGATATTCCATCAGCTCCAGGAGAAAGGACGCGAGACGCTGCGAAACATTCTGCTGACCCAGCGCCATGATCCGCTTCTGCGCCTGCCCCACGTCCGAGGCCACGGCTGTGAGAAAGTTGGCGTGCAATTCGGGGTCACGGCGCAACAGGGCGGTGAGTCTGTTCCACGCAATGCGGTACAGCATTGCAATGCTAACGGCGCGGCCGGTGTTGACGTAAATGCCATGTTCCGGATAGCCGAGCAGGTCGCCGGTCATCTTGAACGCCATCACCTGGCGCCGTCCTGATTTTGAAACACGGCTGACGCGCGCCATGCCGCTAGCCATGATGTAGAGGAAATCGGCTGGGGTCACTTCGCCGAAAATCTGGCCGTTACGTCGCACTTCGACCAGCGTGGCGATGCTTTGCAGCCTGACCTGTTGCTCCGGCGTCAGCAGGTTCATCGCGCGGGATATGGAGGAGCGCTCCATCCGGCGCGCCCGCAACTCCGGCATGGCCTCGCGTGGAGGGTGACCCATTTCGATCCTTATGCCATCGCCGCCGCCGGAAAACATACTTCTTATGACTATAGTCAATGTCTGCATTTCAAGAAGGGGCTAAAGCAACCGGAATGGCTGTATTCTCCTATCCGTAATCTTTCGCGTGGCAGTTTTGTAAGGTGAATAGCGAGAAAGAGGCCGAGCACCGACGCGAGTACTTTCTGGCCCAGCTCCGCAAAGCAGAAGACCTGGCCGCCCGAGCCATGAATGCGCAGTCTCGGGAACAATGGCTGAAAATCGCGGATGGCTATCGACATCTGGCCCAGCTCAGGGAGAAAGGCTGAACGCCTTGCCATGGCGATCCTTGCCAGCATCCTGATCGCCTCCGGCGAGCATGAGCGGCAGGAGCTGCCCAGAGCCGTGGCTGAGAATATCGAATCCTTCAAGCGCCATCATCCCGGCCTTGTGCATCACCTGTTCCGGGCGGAGGAAACCCGGTACTTCATTGCCGAGGAGTATGGCGGTGAGGTTGTGGCCGCCTATGACGCGCTCAAGCCCTTCGCCTTCCGCAGCGATCTGGCCCGCCTCTGCATCCTTTTGAAGCATGGCGGCGTCTATGCCGACCTTTCGGTTCTTTTCCTGGCACCATGGAACCTGGTGCCGGCGCGGCTGGGCGTGTTCCGGGATTTTCTTTATGCCGCGCCCTGGCAGGTGGCCAACACGGTGATTTATGCGCCGCCGGGCCATCGGGCAATCGCGCGAGCCATCGAGATGATCTGTGCCAATGTCCGGCAACGCTATTATGGCGCGTCCTTCCTGTGTCCGACAGGGCCGGTGGCGTTTGGCAAAGCGATTGCCGAATCCTGTCAGGCTGGCGACATGTTCACGGGCGACTCCCTGATGCTGGACCAGATACCTGGCCAGCCGGGTCTGATCGGTCCCCACACCCACGCTTTCGTTTTCCAGGGCCGCATCGTGGCGGTGAAGCGCAAGCGAGGAGGCGCCAGCCTGCTGGAGTTGGGGCTGAAGGGGAGCAATACCTATCGCGACCTGTGGTCACGACGGGGGATATATGGCGGCGGCATGTGACGTCTGCGGGACGGAAGCCTGCGCAGAGCAACGTAAGCCACATCCATTGTGTGGACAGCGCCAGGCTCACTCAGTCTAGTCCCAGGATACACCGCTCAGAATGCGTACATCCCCGGCGCGGATGACCCGCTTCAGGCGCCGGTCGTGACTTTCATCCACCGGCGCGACCAGGTTCGGGATTTCCTGCATGGCGGCAGGGATGCGGGAATCGCACACGCCACGGCGGGCAATCTGCGCCTCTACCATGCGGTTGCGGACTATAGCGAAGTCCATGGACCGGTCCTCAGCCGCCGATGCGGTGACACGCCAGACCACGCCCCCAACATCGTTTGCGCGACGCCAGTTCGACGACCGTTTGAGACGGAATATGCGTTGGTGGGTATTTTTGATGGTATCCGCCAAATCAGGATCGAAGCCTGTCAAGGCTGCCGAGGTGTTTAGCGCTGGATTGCGATGTCGTCCCTGGTACCAGCCTGCATTGGCCTAGCGTCTGGGCGCCAAGCTAAAGGCGATGCGATCGTCCATCCAACGGGCCGAGATCGCGGCTGCCACCGACACCACCGCCCCGAACAGCAGCGCGAAGGCCGTCCAGAGCGATATGATACTTGCAGCCTTGCGCGCCTTGTCGGATGCGACGCGCATGTCTGCCTGCGCGCCGAACACGCGATTTATGCCGGCCTGCATGGAAATGCCGGCGTCAAGCGAGATGAGATGACCGATGCGGGCGGTGTCGGAATCGCTGAGCGGGTTGGCGCCGGCGACAGCCAGGATGCGGGCGGCTTCCGCCTTGTCTGCCGCGAGCTGGGGCGTATACAGCGCCGGACGGAACATGTCGTCCACCCAATAGGATTGAGAAGTTGCCGCATCGCCCCGGCTGGCAGTGCCCGCTGCGATAGCCGATCCCGCCAGCGTAGAGGACGCCGCGGCGAGTAGCAGGCCGGCGACTACAGCCACGGCCCACATCGCAAAGCCATGCGCGGCTGCACGGAATTCCTCTTCCTTTCTGTTTTCGACCTCGGGACCGATCAGTCTGCCGACCAGGTATCCGCCGACGGTGAAGCCGAAAGCCTGGGAGGCGAAGAACCAGATCGCACCCATTGTCAAAAAGGTGGTCGCGCGCGGTACGCTGACGGGCAATGTCAGGAAGGCGAGACCGACGCCGGCGCCCAGGGTTATGAGGAAGAATGTCGTCGCGGTAGCTGCCACCGCGCCCGTGATGGTGACGCTCCAGCTGAAGCGCGGGGCTTCCTCCGCCACGATGGCGGTGCCGTCTTCGGTCAGGATTGCCGTGCTGGTCATGCGCGTTCCCCGGTATTTTTCCGTAGCTGGAGAACTCTCCAGTGGGGCACAGGTTCCGGCATTGCCCGCTTCATGTGCAACGCATCGACCGCCGCCGCGTTTGCTGCTGAGTTCCAGAGGAGGGACGAAGCATGCGATCCGGTTGTCTGTGGCTTCTCGGCATACCCATTCCGATCATTATCCTGCTGTGGCTTTTGACCGGTCATGCCTGAAGCAAACGTCATGGAAGCCGGCAGGGACCGCGACGCCCCAGACGTCAAGAATCCCGATCACGGACCGCGACGCCCCAGACGTCAAGAATCCCGATCACGCGGCGGAAAATTCGGCGCCGATGCCCGAAGGTGCTCCAAGGGGCACGCCGCTACGGCCTCGCAATGACGATCTCGCCGGCCAGCAGGGCGGCACCGAAGGCAAGGCCGTGACCGCTCGCCGCCCTGAAGCGACGTCTTCCATGCCGTCCACCGTCATCCGCTCCTTCCGTTACCACGCTTCGGCCTGGGAACTGGAGATCGAATTCGTCAGTGGTCGCTGTTATCGCTATCTGAATGTACCTCCCGACATCGCCGCAGGCATGTGCGAAGCATCCTCCCGGGGGCGCTATTTCAACAGCCACATCCGGGATCATTACGACTTTGTGGCGGCGGCATGATCGTAATTCAGCTGCTCCTGCCATGAACGGACACTGAAGCAAACCATGTCTGAGGAAAAGACTTCCGCGCCGCGCCGCGGAAAACAGCAGCGAGGATCGCCGGCCTGACCTATGGGAGCGACGTAAGTGGTGCGGGCATAGCCCGGTATGGCGCGTCCGGCCGCTTTCGCTATGTCGGCTCCGGCGGCAAGGTGGTGCGCGATGCCGCGACTCTCAGGTGCATTCGCGCCCTGGCGATCCCGCCCGCCTGGCGGGATGTCTGGATCGCGTGATGCCGAACTCTCCCGGTTCCACCGGAGCCAAAGAATCTGGCCGGCTTTGACTGGCTAGTTCCCGGAACAAACTTGCCTCTCGGCGTTTATCTGAGGCAGTTCCAACACGGAGAGTTTCATGAGCATCAAAGGTCAAAGCAAGGAAGCCGCCGGCTTTATGAAGGAAGAGGTGTACGAGCACGGCAAGTCGGCGAAAAGCCAGGAGAAGGCCCAGGAAGGCCGGAACCTGCGCAACGAAGGCCGGATCGAGGACGGCAAGGCGCCGAAAATCTCCAAGCCCGGCTCCGGCCATTAAATCAGATATCCAGCGGAGGCCCGCATGCCCAGGCGTGCGGACCTTTTTGCGGAATATCCCTGCGCGAAGACGAGAGCAGGAGGTTCCGCTAATGGAAATTGCGGCCTACCGGCATTGCCATTTCGGCGTCTTCGGCATTCAGTCGCCGCAGCAAAGGCATGAGGTCTTCCAGCTGCTCCGCAATCAGGTGGACGACGCCGGACTCCTTCTGTACCCGGCCTGAAATGGCGACAAAGCGCGCGCCCATGACAATGGCGCGATAGGCTTCGAACACTTTCGGCCAGACCATCACATTGGCGGCGGCGGTCTCGTCCTCCAGCGTCATGAAAATGCTCTTGGCGCTGCCCGGATGCTGGCGTACCAGCACCAGGCCGGCGATGCGGGTGCGCGCGCCATCGCGCAGGTCCGCGAATTCGGCGTTGGTGTGGAGGCGCATCCTGTCCAGTTCGGGGCGCAACAGCGATACCGGATGCGTCTTCAGCGACAGATGCAGGTGGCGGTAGTCCTCCACCACCTGCTGGCCCAGGCCCATGGCCGGCAATGGCACCGCGGTTTCCTGCGGCGGCAGGGTGAGCCGCGCCAGCAGCGGCAGGTCGTCCTTGTCGGCGACGCGGCGCAGCGCCCGCACCGCCCAAAGCGCGGCGCGGCGGTCCAGCCCCAGCGAGCGGAAAGTGTCCGCTTCCGCCAGGCGCCGCAGGACCGCGGGAGCAAGGCCGGTGCGCAGCCACAGGTCGCGCACTGAGGCGAAAGGCCTGCTGCGCGCTTTGCTAATGGCGCCGGCATCCTTTTCTGAAAATCCGTCCACCTGCCGCAGCCCCAGCCGCAGGGCATGTGTGCTGCGAATGTCGAACGCCATGGTTTTGTGACGGTGATGCAACGCTCCAGTTTCTTCCGCCATCTCCAGCGTGCAGTCCCAGTCGGAATGGTTGATGTCCGGCTGACGCAGTGGGACGCCATGTTCCTGCGCGTCGCGCACGATCTGCGCCGCGGCATAGAAGCCCATGGGCTGGCTGTTGAGCAGGGCGCCGGCGAAAACGTCCGGGTAATGGCACTTGATCCAGGCCGAGGCATAGACCAGCAGGGCGAAGCTGGCGGCATGGCTTTCCGGGAAGCCATATTCGCCAAAGCCTTCGATCTGGCTGAAGCAGTTGGCGGAGAAGTCCTGCCCATAGCCCCGTTCCACCATCTTGCCGACGAACTTCTCGCGAAACGAGTCGATGGTGCCGACTCGCTTGAAGGTAGCCATGGCGCGGCGCAGCCGGTCGGCTTCGCCGGGAGAGAATTTCGCCGCGTCTATGGCGATCTTCATCGCCTGTTCCTGGAACAGGGGGATGCCCAGCGTCTTGTTCAGGATGTTCTTCAGTTCGTCCGGCCTGCCATGGGTGGGATGCGGGGAGGGGAAGGAGACGGGATCCTTGCCTTCACGGCGGCGCAGATAGGGATGCACCATGTCGCCTTGGATCGGACCGGGCCGCACGATGGCGACCTCGATCACCAGATCGTAGAACTCGCGCGGGCGCAGGCGCGGCAGCATCGACATCTGGGCGCGGCTTTCGACCTGGAAAATGCCGATGGTATCGGCCCGCGACATCATGCGATAGGGCTCGGGCTTTTCCACCGGCAATTCGGACGTTGCCTGATATGGCAGCGCGTAATGCGATTGCAGCATTGTGAAGGCGCGGCGCAGGCAGGAGAGCATCCCAAGGCCCAGCACATCCACCTTGAGAATCCGCAGCGCCTCCAGATCGTCCTTGTTCCATTCAATGACGGTGCGATCTTCCATCGCCGCATTCTTGATCGGCACGATCTCGTCCAGCCGGCCTTCGGTGATGACAAAGCCGCCGACATGCTGTGAAAGGTGGCGAGGAAAATCGATCAGCTCGCGCGCCAGCGCCAGCGCCTGCTTCAGGCGCGGATCGGCGGTGTCGAGGCCGGTTTTCTCCGCCGTCTCGTCGCTGACGCCGCTGCTGGACCAGCCCCACAGGGCTTTTGCCAGGCGCGCCGCCACATCGGCCGAGAGGCCGAAGACCTTGCTGACTTCGCGGATGGCGCTGCGGCCGCGATAGCAGCTGGTCACGGCGGTCATGGCGGCGCGCTCCCGGCCATACAGGTCATAGATGTGCTGGATGACTTCCTCGCGGCGTTCATGCTCGAAATCCACATCGATGTCAGGCGGCTCGCCGCGCTGGGCCGAGATGAAGCGCTCGAACAAGAGGCCGCTGATCATGGGGTCCACCTCGGTGATGCCCAGGCAGAAGCAAATGGTGGAATTGGCGGCCGAGCCGCGGCCCTGGCAGAGAATGGCCTTGCTGTGCGCGAAGCGGACGATCTCATGCACGGTGAGGAAGTAGGGCGCATAGTTCAGCTCCCGCACCAGCCGGTATTCATAATCGAGATTGTTGCGGATTTTCTCCGGCACGCCGCCGGGATAGCGACGCATGGCGCCTTCCTCGGCGAAGGCGACCAGCGCCTCCATCGGCGTGGCGTGGCCTTCGCGCCGTTCCAGCGGATAGGAAGGCCGCAACTGGTCGAGCGAGAAGCGGCATAAATCGAGAAAGTGCCGGGTTTCTTCCACCGCCGCCGGATATTTCGCGAACAGCCGCGCCATTGTTTCGGCCGGTTTCAGATGCCGTTCGGCATTCAGCGAAAGCAGACGGCCGGCCTTGTCCAGGGTGGTGTGCTCGCGGATGCAGGCGACGACATCAGCCAGCGGGCGGCGGTCCGGAAGATGGAAATACACGTCATTGTTGGCAAGCAGCGGCAGGCGCGCCGCCTGCGCCAGCGCCGCCAGCCGCGCCAGGCGCCGTGTGTCATCGCCGCGATAGAGATGACTGGCGCCCAGCCAGACCCGGCCCGGCGCAGCTTCGCGCAATCGTTGCAGCGTTGCCGCTGCCAGCGTGCGCCCATCTTCCGGCGGCATCACGATCAGGTTCAGGCCCTGCTGCCAGCCCAGCAGGTCGGCGATCCCCAGATGGCAGCCGCCTTTTTCCGCCCGCTGCTTGCCCAGCGACAGCAGCCGCGTCAGCCTTCCCCAGGCCGCGGCGTCAGAGGGATAAGCCAGTATGTCCGGCGTCGCGCCATCGGCGAAAACCAGTCGCGCGCCCACGGCCAGCCGCAGGTTATGCTCTTTGGCGATGGAGTGCGCCCGCACCACGCCGGCCACCGAATTGCGGTCGGCGATGCCGATCCCGGCAAGGCCCAGCGCCGCGGCCTGCACCGCATACTCCTCCGGATGCGAGGCGCCGCGCAGGAAGGAGAAATTGCTAGTCACGGCCAGTTCGGCATAGAAGCTCATGCGAACAGTCCATGGACAAACCAGCGCGGGTGCTGGCCGACAATGCCTTCGCGATACATCCAGAAGCGCGCGCCATCCTTGCAGGCGACGCGGAAATAATCGCGGCTGGGGCCGCCTGCGCCTCGCCACCATTCCATGGCGATGCGTTCCGGCCCTTCGCTGGCGATGACGTCATGCACAATCCGCCGCCAGCGAAAACGGATGGGCGGCCCATCCGGCACCGTTGCCACAGCTTCATCGTCCAGCGGCTGGGGCCGCGCGAACAGGCGCAGCGGCCGTTCCGCCAGCAGCGTGTCCTGCGGCGGCAGGGGTGCGGGCGCGGCCTTGCGCACCGTGCGCGCGGGCAGGGCGGTGCAGGCCGCCTCGGGAATATGGGTGTCCTGCTCCACCAGCCGCAATACCTGATGTTCGCCCAGCCGCGCCGTCAGGCGGTCGGTCAGCCGCGCCAGGGCCTCGTCATCATTGTCGCCGGAAAGTCCGGCTTGCGCCGCTTCCAGGGCTTCGGTTTCGCCGGCGCAGAGCCGCACCAGGTCATAGCCAAAGCCGGGATCATATTCGTCCTCGCATGCCGTCAGCCGGTCGGCGAAAAGCCGGCGGATGAAAGCGGCGTCGCGCAGGGGCCGGCTGGTGCCGGCGGTCAGGCGCTGCATCCGGCCGTCAAGCCGGAAGAGCAGCAGCTCCAGTCCGCGCGCGCCCTGACCGCGTTCCGCCAGCAGCGCCGTCAGCCGCCCCGCCAGTTCTTCCGCGACCGTCAGCACGTCTTCCATGCGCACCAGCGGTTCGGCAAAGGCGCGCTCCACCGTGAAACGCGGTGCCGGCAGGCCGGGTGTGATGGCTTCGCCCTGCCGTCCCAGGGCATGGTCCAGTTGCAGCCACAGTTCGAGGCCGAAGCGCGCCGCCAATGGGGCGCGGGGCAGGGGATAAAGCGCGCCGATGCAGGTGAAGCCGCTCTGTTTCAGGCCCTGCACGACTTCGGGCTCCAGCCGAAGTCCCGCCAGCGGCAATTGCGCCAGCACCTCGCGCTGCCCGCCCGGCGGTGCGATGGCCAGCTTGCCGTGGCGCGCCAGTGCATGCGCCGCACCCACCGTGTCGGCGATGGCGGCGCGGGCCTGGAAGCCGAAAGCCTTGAGCCGCAGCATCAGGTCGCGGCGCAGTTTTTCCTCGCCGTCGAAGAGATGGGCGCAGCCCGTGAGATCCAGCGTCAGGCCGTCGGGGGGCGCCAGGCCCACCAAGGGCGTATAACGCAGGCACCAGGACGCGATCTGTGCCAGCAGCGCCGCATCGGCTGCCGCGTCGGCTTCCGCCACCGCCAGGGTGGGGAACATGGCATGGGCATCGGCCAGAGGCAGGCCCGCGACAAGACCCAGCCGCGCCGCCGCGTCATTGACGGCAGTGAGAAGCTGGGCATTGCCCACCGGGCCGGCCACGGCCAGCGGAGTCTCTTTGTCATGCCGCGCGATACGATCGGTCGCCAGGCGCCGCAGCCAGAGCGACAGGAAGCGCCGCATGGAAATTTCGTTGTTCATGATTCCATTCCAGCCGCCAGCCGCCGCAGGGGCCGTGGCGGTTCTTCTCCAGAGTCAGGGCAAAGGCGGGGCGGCCGATGCCGCCAAGCCTGTCGCTGCTTCCCGGCGCCGACGCCACCCGCCAACGTGTGGCGCAGGCGCTGCCCATCAGAGGTCGCTGCCGCAGCAGCAGGCCAAGCGCTGTTCGCCCCTGGCGTTCCTGCAGCACCAGATTGAGTCGCCGCGTTGCCGTGAGGTCGGCTGCTTCACCGGTGCCGCAGAGTTCGGCAACGACCGCGCCAACACCGGGGCAGCGAAGACTTTCCTCCATCGCCCAGAGCGCGTCCTTGGCGCTGGCGGTCTCCACGATCAGCCAGCGCGAAGCGACGATGCCGAAAATCGCGCTGCCCGGACCATAAGGAGCGCCGCCTTCCAGTGCGGCGAGGCGTTGCTGGATCCAGACCGCATCGCCGCCGCCGGCCATCGCTGCCAGCGCCAGGGCAAAGCCCGCGGCAGCGCCCAGATGGAAAATACCTTCCGGCACGATCTCATGCAGGCGCCGCATTTCCAGCCCGCCGCCCAAGATTTGATCCGGCACCGGCGCGCCCAGGCAAAGGCGCTCTCCCGCTGCCGGCGTGAAAGCACAAAAGGCTGAAATCCGGCCTTTCTCCATAGTATGTTCCCTTTTTGTTCTTATAGATTCCAGAGCCGCGCGTCTGCGTCAAGCGTGCCAAAGCGATGATGCAGCAGATGGGCTGATCCACCCACTTTAAGCCACCTGGGACTGGGCTTTTTCCCAGGGCGGGGAAAGGTCAGCCGGCCTGTTGGCCAGGAACAGTACTGGCAGTCTTGCACCCATTATGACCTTGCTGGCGGTATTGCCGAAGAAAAGATCATCGCCTGGCCGCGCGCTGACACCCATCACGATCAGGCTGTGGCGCGCCGAAGCATGCAGGATCGCCGCGGCGGTATCGTCATGTCCGGCAATGCGGCTCTCAAGCGTCACGTCATAGCGTTCGCCCAGCCGCGCCATATCTTTCAGCAATTCTTCCTCGCGCATCCTGGTGCGGCGCTTGCGGTTCGCCCGGGCGGCATAGACAATGGAGACGCCCGCCCCAGTGGCGCGCGCAAGAGCAAATGTCATCTCCGCGGCGTTGCGGGAGACTTCGGTTCCGTTCACCGCCACCAGCAGCCGCGCGCCGCGCCGCAGGACCGGCGGCGGTGATGCGCCCAGTGCCAGTAGCGCAATATCGCCCGTGAACTCGCGAGCCAGAGCCGATACCAGCGGGGTGAAGCCGCCATCCTCTTCGCAGCATTCCTCGAGGCCAATGAACAGTATGTCGTAACCCTTGCGGCCTTCGTCCCTAACGATATCGGCAGGGCCATTCTCCCGCGGCTTTCCAGCCCGCTCGATGAGATGGACCTTCTCCGGGTCGGGCTCATGTTCATCGGCGAACATTCTTGCCGCCGCCTGTCTGGCGCCGCTTTTTACTTCCTTCGCCACCGGCCCCTTCAGCGGCGGCGCATCGCTGGCTGCCTCGTCCAGCTTGACGATGGTCACCGGCATACCCTGTGCGCCGGCCACCAGTCCGGCCAGGCGGGCGGTGAACTTTCCAGCCGGGCTTTCATCCACCGCCAGCAACAGTCGCTCCAGCCGGGGGAGAAAACCGGTTTCGTCCATTTCCTCGCGGCGGATGCGGGTCTGCTCGTCCTCGCCCATCGGTACGCGGCGCAAGGCGGTGCGCAACATGGGCGGCATCGCCAGGGTCGTGACCATCGCCATCGTGACGATCATGGTATAGAGGTTCTGGGTCAGCGCGCCGATGGAAAGTCCGATCGAGGCCACCACCACTTCGGTGGAACCGCGTGCATTCATGGCGCAGCCCAGCGCCACGCCTTCCTTGAAACGCAGGCCGCCCAACTCCGCGCCGGCAACAGCTCCCAGGAACTTGCCCAGGCTGGCAATCACGATGATGGCGCCGGTGAGCATGATCAGCTGCGGCTGGCGGACAATGACGGTGAGGTCGGCGGACAGTCCGGACATGCCGAAAAACACCGGCATGAAGAATGCCGCGATCAGGCCGCGCAGTTGGCTCTGGATATGACTGGTGAGGATGGGCGACTCCCCGATCAGCACCCCCGCGATGAACGCGCCCAGCACGGTGTGCACGCCAAGCGCCTGCGTTATCAGCGCCATGACTCCCATCACGACCAGGATGGCAGTGATGACGGGAAACTCGCTGTTAAAATTGTCGTTGGCCCAGCGAATGATGGTGAAAATGATCCGCCGCCCGATGGTGAAGCTGAACAGCAGGAAGAGCGCCACGCCCGCCACCGTCCGCATCAGAGACAGCAGGCTGAGATGCTGCTGTCCCGCGATGCCGAAGGTGATGGCGATGATCACCCAGCCGACCGTGTCCTCGAAGATGGCGGAAGCGACGATCACCTGCCCAAGATTGCGGCGCATGAAATTCATTTCCCGCACCACCATGGCGACGATCTTCACCGAGGAAATGGCCAGCGCGGTGCCGAGAAAAAGCGATGGAACCAGCCGGCCGCCCAGGCCCGCGGGCAGCAGCGAGACCGGCAGGATCTGGCCCAGCAGGAAGCCGCCAAGAAACGGCACGGCGACACCCGTGAGCGAAACGGCGATGGCGGCGCCTTTCGCCTTCTTCACCAGCTTGAGATCGGTTTCCATGCCCGTGAGCAGGAGTAACAGCAGAATGCCGATCTGGGAGAGCCCGTCGATCATGCCTTTCTGCGCGCTGTCGCCGGAAAAAAGGAAATGCTGGCCCGCCGGCCAGATCGCGCCCAGTAGCGAGGGTCCAAGAATGAGGCCGGCGAGCAATTGTCCCACCAGCGCCGGTTGTCCCAGCCGCTGCAGCCCTTCTCCCAGCAGGCGCCCCACCACCATCAGGGCAACGACTTCGGCGATCAGCAGGGCCTCGGCCCTGCCACTGCCGGTAGCGCCATTGCCGGCGACTTTTTCGGCCGCCATGGCTGGATGCGAAATCAGACATAATAGCAGCCCCAGGAAAAGGACGCCGGCAAACAGGCGAAGCGCAAACCGCATTGTCATCCCGCAATGGGCGAAACGGCCTTAAGCGGTAACGCCCGGGTTCCCATAAGGCTGCCAGTGCTGTGTCGAGGCGGGCTCGGTAAGGGGAGATAGCGGTTTGTTGCGCACCCCCGGGGCCTGAAGTGTCACCGGCAGCAGAATTTCAGCCGCGTTCAGCGCCTTCTGCGTTTCCTTTTGCAGGGCATGGAGCGCTTTCCAGTAATCGGCGCCGCGCCCCATGGAGCGGACGGTCATCCCGGCGGCGCATTCCTGCAACGCAGCGACCACGGCACTGGTCTGGGCTTCCTGCATCACCGGCCGGTTGGCGCGCAGAACGCCGGTGCGCACCTGTTCCACTTTCTCCAAATCGTTGCCGCTGTCCACCGGCAGGTTGAACTTCCGCCGCCTGAGGCGTTCGCGGCTGTAGTTGGTGATGGTGGCACTGAAAATCTCCGAGTTGGGGATATCGCCAGGCCTTACTTACATTTCCAATCAGATCGGCAGCGAGCCATGTTGCGCCGCACACAGCCTGCGGTGACGACTCTGTGCCCATCTCCCCACACGAGTTGACTTACGTTGCGCTACGCCAGAGACTTGCCGAAAATAATTCTGGGAAGAAGGATTTATTTTCAGCATGGCGATTTCTTGCTGAGGGCGTTGCCTTCGGTTTTGCTGTGCTGCGGATAATTTGCAGGCGATAAGCGGGGGCTTGGATGGCAATGCCGGACGACAAGACGAGGGCGGTGGCAAAGATCGGCCCTGCCGCAGCAGCAACATCGCGTCGGGCGGCCATCGGGGTGATGGGTACCGCTGCCGCCGCCGGCATGGTGATGCCGGCGCTTGGCGCGCCGGCGCCCGCCCCGGCGACGCTTCCTCTTCCGCTGCCACCGCCCATCGAGGTGCCGCGCGGCGAGCTGGTGGATGTGCTCGAATATGAATCCCAGGCGCGTTTTGTGCTGGGTGCCGCGAAGCTGGCTCCGCTCCAGGGCAGCGACCGTACCGTCACCGACCGCATCACCCTGCGCCCCCGGATGAATATCCCGACGCGGGACCTGGACCTGACCGCCACCCTGTTCGGTGACCAGCATTTCACGCCGATCATTGTCGGCCCGATGGCCAACCAGAAGCGCTTCCATCCCGAGGCTGAGGTCGCGATGGCGCGCGGCGCCTCGGCGGCAAAGGCGGCGATGGTGGTGAGCAGCGACGCCAGTCTGCCCCTGGCTGCGATCGCCCAGGCGGCCACGACACCTTTATATGTGCAGGTTTATGCCGGAAGTTCCAAGGTGAAGGAGGTTCTGGTCCAGGCCAGCGCGGCCAAGGCCCGGGCAGTTTTCGTGACGGTGGGCGCCGGCGCTTCCGGCAATGGCCCTGCAACGCCCATCGATTGGGCGAGCGTCGCGGCAGTGGTCAAGGGCACGTCCCTGCCGGTGATCGTCAAGGGCGTCACCACGCCGCAGGAAGCGAAGGAAGCCGCCGCCCGCGGCGCGCATGGCGTGGTGGTGTCGAACTGGCGCGGCGGCAATGCGGCGGGGCTCATTGGCACGCTGCTGCTGGTAGAGCCGGTGGCTCAGGCGGTCGGCGACCGGATAACGGTACTCGCCGATGGCAGCTTCCGCCGTGGTACCGACATTCTCAAGGCCCTCGCGCTTGGCGCCAAGGGCGTGCTGGTCGGCCGGCCGGTGATGTGGGGCCTTGCGGCGTATGGCGCCGACGGCGTGCAGGGCGTGGTCGAAATGCTGCAGACCGAACTGGCGCGCTATGCCTGCATGTGCGGCCGGCCATCGCTGGCAGCAATCAATTCCAGCGTGGTGCGGGTTCACGCGCCGCTTCCCAAGGTGACGAAGACATGAGCGATATCGAAAAATCCTGGCTGACCAATCCGTCGCGGCGCGCTGCGATGGCCCGTGTTGCGGGACTGATGGCGGCGTCGCCCATGGCCAGCGCCATGGCGCTGCCCGATCCCAAGCCGTTCAGCGAGCATCGCCGCGTCCTTAGCCTGGCTGAGGCACAGACCGTTTTCGACTTCGAACCGATCTTCTTCGGCAACGTACCGATCTCGGTCTATGATTATACGGCGCACGGCGATGGGTCGGAGTTCACGCTGCGGCGCAATCGCCAGGCCTATGACTGGGTCGATATCCTGGCGTCGCGGAATGCCGTCCCGGCATCGCAGGTCGATCTGTCCTCGGAGTTTCTGGGCGCGAAGCTGAAATTCCCGATCATCGTCGCGCCGACGGCGGCTATGGTGCCGCTGCATCCGGACGGCGAGATCGGGATGTTCAAGGCGGCGACCGCGGCCTCGAATTCGCTGATGATGCTCAGCATCAACACCAGCACGCCCTATGCCCAGGTTGCGCCCACCATCCCGGGCTCACCGCTCTGGGGCCAGTATTACCCGCAGGAGGACCTGCCCGCGACCCAGCGCTCGATCGACACCTACCAGAATGCCGGCTGCCCTGCCATAATCGTGACCGTCGATCAGCAGGCTTCCTACTACGACCGCACCCAGCAGGACCGCAATTTCGGCGGCCGCACGGGCGGCCGCGGCGCTGGCGCTTTCGGTGCCGGGGGCGGCCGTGGCGCGGCTGCAGGCGCGGATCCGGAGGCTGGCGGCGGCGGCGGACGTGGCGCGGGTGCGGGCGGTGGCCGTGGCGCCGGTGCAGCAGCGGGTGCCGGTGCAGCAGCGGGTGCGGGCGGCGGCGGACGTGGCGCGGGACGCGGCGGCGCTGCGGCCACCGGCGCGGCGCGTTACCGGATCAACGGGCGCATCTGGTACACATGGCAATATATCGACGCGGTGCGCAAAATGATCAAAGGCAAGATGATCATCAAGGGTATCCTGGAGCCGGAAGACGCCGTGCTGGCGATCGAGCATGGGGCGGATTCCATCATCGTCTCGAACCATGGCGGGCGCTCGATGGATTACGGTCCGTCCTCGCTGGAAGTGCTGCCGGAGATCGTGGCGGCGGTGAACGGCCGCATTCCCATCCTGTTCGACGGCGGCATCCGCCGCGGCGCCGACATCTTCAAGGCGCTCGCGCTTGGGGCCAACGCCGTGATGATCGGGCGGGCGACGCGCTGGGGTCTTGCCGCCTATGGCAGCGCCGGCGCCCAGCGCGTGATCGAGATGCTGCAGCAGGAGCTTGTCCAGACCGCAGCCGCTGCCGGATGCGCCAGGCTGGCCGACATCAACAAGGCGACGGTCAGGGCACATTTCGTCTGAGGCACGGCGCCATTCGCGTAATGCGTCGGCCGGTGATAAGCCACGCCCATTCCTGTCATTTGAGGTCATGAAATTTCAGCGAGCGCGGCGCATCATTGCCGCGGGCGTTATCTTTTCGCCGCCAACTTACCCTTGCAGTTCAATCGATTTCAGTCGATGGTTGATTTCAGTCAATGTTTTCAGAAAAAGCCGAAGAGCTACACGAAAACGGGGGGATACATGAACACGCTAATGAAACAGCTGCTGCTTGGCGGCTCGACCACTGCGCTCACGGTTGGCGCGGCCTTTACCAGCGCCCATGCGCAGACGCCGGCTCCGACCACTCCAGCCGACGATATCGAGACGGTCAATTCCTCCGCCGGCCGTCTTGACCTTCAGGGCTTCACCCAGCCGACGCCGGTGACGGTGATCGGCCTCGACACCCTCAACCGCGACGCCAAGATCAATATCGGCGACGAAATCCGCGAACTGCCCCAAGTCCGCGGCGGCGCCTCGCTTTCGACCGGCAGCGGTAACAACCTGGCTGCCCTTTCTGCAAACACCCCCGCGATTGACAGCGTTGCTCTGCGCAACCTCGGCTCCCAGCGAAACCTGGTGCTCTTCGACCATCAGCGCGTCACCGCCAGCGCCATGGTGGAAGGCACTGTCGATCTCTCGCTGATCCCGCAGGGCCTAGTCCAGCGCGTTGACGTCGTGACCGGTGGCGCTTCCGCTGCCTGGGGCTCCGACGCGGTGACAGGCGTCGTCAACATCGTCATCAACAAGACCTATGAAGGCTTCAAGGGCAACGTCACCTATTCCAACAGCACCGAAGTCTCGAACCCAGTCTACAAGGCCTCGTTCGCCTGGGGCACCAGCTTCATGGGCGGCAAGGGTCATGTCGTGGCCGCGGCCGACATCACCCATGCCGACGCCGACCTGTTCAGCGGCGACATCAACCGCAGCCACATCCCGCAGAACAAGAACCAGGTCTACAACACGGCCTATTGCGCGGGTGCCATCGTTTATGCCGGCACATCCATCACCGGCGGCACTTGCTCGTCGGTTGCGGCGGGCCAGCCGGTCTTTACCTATGCCTTCAACACCGCGAGCGACCAGACCGTGCTGGGCGGCCTGATTCAGTCGAACACCAACGGCCGGGCCGGTTCGCCCATCGGCAGCACGAACGCTGCAAACGTCAGCGGTTATGGCGTTGGCGGCGGCACCTATCTGAAGGGCGTGTTCTTCACGGGAGAAAATGCCCAGCCGCAGCAATTCTACTATGGCACCCTTTCGGGCACCACCACCTGCTACAACGGTTGCACCAACACCGTTTACGGCACCGGCGGCTGGGGCTCCCAGACAAACCCCTACCATGTAGGCAACTACTTCACCTACGCCAGCTATCAGATCCTGCCGGACGTGAAGGCCTCGGTGCAGTTGAACTATTCCCGCCTGACGGCGCGCATTTCCGGTGCGACGCTATCGGGCACGGGGCGAGTCATCTACGCGGATAACCCTTATCTGCCAGACGTGATCGCCCAGGATTTCGTCTGCAATCCGCCTGGCGCGAATTCGGGTATCGCTCCGACCGCGGCCTGCGGTACCGAGTTGTCGAATGGCTACAATCCGTTCACGCACCAGAATTACATCAACAGCCCGAACGGCAGCTCCACGAACCTCACCGTGGCCCAGATGCAGGCGCGTCCCGCGGAAACCATCAACACCAATTTCGAGTGGTCGGGCAATCGCGAAAATCCAAGTCCGAGCTCCACGTCCGGCACCGGCGTTTACAACGACGCCACCAAATTCACTTGGCAAAAGAAGTGCGCGGCCCTCTACACCAATTGCGGCTGGACCAACAAGACGGTGATGCGCGGTGTCTTCACCCTGGACGGCAGCCTTGGCGACGACTGGACCTGGACAGCCTATGTCCAGAACAGCGATGCCCGCATCAAGGAAAATGTGATGCAATTGATCAGCGCCAGGGTGAACAACGCCCTCGACGCTGTGCGCATCACCTCCGGTAACGTCGGCACCTCAGGTCTGCCGGTCGGCTCAATTCAGTGCCGCGGCCTGCTGAACTTCGCGACGGCGGCCCCGATCGCCACCAACACGCTCGGCATCACCACGCAAGGCGAACTGAATGGTTGCGTGCCCTTCAATCCGTTCGGCAACGGCGAGATCAGCGCCGGCACGCTGCAGTATACTTCTCCGGGCAAGTACGCGATCACGGCGTACGGCCAGTCGCAGCCCCTGTCCACGGTGATGACAAGACTTCAGCAAGCTTCTGGGGCACTCTCCTTGCAGGGCATTTTACCCTGGAAGCTCCCGGCCGGTGACGTCGGCGTCGCCTTGGGTGGCGAATGGCGCCTGGAGCGCCAGGGCCAGTACGGCATCGATCCCCGTTCGCAGCTCAACATGTATCCCTCGGGAAATTTCGCGCAGAACTGGGAAGGCCGTCTCCACGCCGAAGAAGGCTTTCTGGAAGTCGACGCTCCGGTCCTGAAGAACCAGATCGTCAACAACCTGGACGTTACCATCGCAGGCCGTATCACCAATTATTCATTCAGCGGCTTGGTCGAGACCTGGAAGGTCGGCGGCACCAGCCAGATCAACGACGACATCAAGGCGCGCATCACCTGGTCCTACGACATTCGCCAGCCGGACGTGTATGACCTTTATTATCCGGGGGCCAACCAACAAACCCAATGCGCCCGCTTTGTCCCGACCAATCTGGCAATTCCGGCAAGCAATTCCTGCTTCAGCATCAACGGCGGCAATCGCGCGCTGAATCCGGAAAAGGCCAACACGATCGCCGCCGGGTTGATTTTCACCCCCACCTTCCTGGATGGCGTCACCGCTTCCATCGACTGGTATCAGATCCACCTGCATGGCGCCCTGTTTACACCGGGCCTGTCGGAGCCGCTCACGCGCTGTCAGAACGGCCAGCTCAATTATTGTGCGCTGCTGGTTTTCTCCAATCCGACACCGGGTTCTTTTTTGGGCTCGCAAGGTTGCGGCACCTTGCCGAGTGGCGCCGCCAATCCTTTTACTTTTGGCTGTGAAGGTGCCGATACCCTGACCCCGGTCAGCTACATCCATACGTCAGCCGTGAACGCGGCCCTGCTGCGCACCGCAGGGTTCGACTTTGCCCTGGCTTATGGCTTTGATCTGTTCACCGGTTCGGCCGATGTCAGCTTCAACGGCAATTACATGTACGACTTCAGTCGCGTGCTGCCGACCCTGGTTGGCAACACCACGCAGGGCTATCCGCCAGGATGCACGACGGCCTGTAACGTCAATGTCGATTTCAACGGCGCGGGCGCCACGGGCGGCTACTATTCCGGCGGCCGCAAGTTTGGCGGCGTGCTGAACTTCAACTATCGGGAAGGCGCCTGGTCGTTTGGCTCGCAGTTCCGCGTCAACGGCGACGCGGCTAGCAATCTCTTCCAGAATGGGCTGGCGAGGTCACAGCTGTCGATAGCCAACCTGCTGATACCCCTGCAGAGCATCACGTTCCAGAAAATCAACGGGCAGGATGTTGCGATTGCCAGCAGCGGCCAGCCCTTCCCGGGCGAGAACTATACCAACTACAGTCCCTGGGCGGTCGATGTGGACGTCCGTGTCGGCTATCGCTGGAACAGCGCCATCAATCTCCAGCTGAGCGTCGACAACGTGATGGACAACCCGCAGTTCAGCAACGGCGGCCAGCGCCGGTCCTATCGCATGGTCGTTCGCTGGAACTATTAAGATCCAAACTTTGCCGTCGTGCACTCCAGGGTGCGCCGACAGTACCGGCCGGGTTCCAGCTTCCCTCTGGCCCGGCCGTTTTTTCTGCGGGGCCTGTCGCGCTGCTTGCAGGGAGGCGGGACCGTTGGCGCACTGATCGCTTCTGGCGCGTGATCTGAAGCCGGGTTCTGCAATGCCCGCTATCAGCGCGGCGGGCCGGTTATGGAGCGTGGCCCGCTGGTGGCGCCGCCGGCCGGCCATTGCGCGGGACCGTAATGCGGCAGGGGCGCGCCATACTCCAGCGCGCCGAGATCGGGCGCGCGGCCGTTGAATCCATCGGTGATAGTGGGAAGTTCGATACCGCGATCGATGGCCGCGGAATCCGGCTTCAGTGTGAAGTCGTAATCCTCGGGGCTGTACAGTTTCGGCGGATTGGCCTGGTCGGTGGGCTTCACGTTCTGGAAGGCATCCAGCCCGACAAGCACGCTATGGCCGTCCTGGCTGCTGCCGGCCTGATAGTCCGCCAGGCTGGCATATCGCCGGTTCGGCAGCCGCCCGTAATCCGCCGCGATTCCTGGGGCAGGTGACGACCAGCCGAAATTGTTCGCGACGCCGGCATTGGGGCCGAAGCCGTTATAATCAGAACTGGAATAGCTGGTGTATGTCCTGAAATCGAAGACAGCGACTTTCCAGCTGTCGCCGACGAACAGGTTGTTGCGCAGCTGGACGTTGGAAAGGGGTCCCAGCATGGTGCCCTGGCCAATGAATGTGTTCTGGTAGATCAGCACGCCTGACGGCGTGTCCAGCAGCTTCAGGCCGCCGCCGGTGGTGGAATTGTATGCCAGGTTGCGGAAGATGTAGGCGGGTCCGCCGAAAATGGGCTGGGTGCTGAAGGCGCCGCCCGTGGCGTTGACGCAGCGGTTGTCGAAGGCGCGGACATTGTGGACGCCGCCGTCCAACTCGACGCAGTTGTCTGACATGTTGAACATGTCGTTGCCGGAAATGTCGATCGATGAAGCCTGCTCGGAGGGCTTGTCGCTGGGATCGCCATAGGTGGCAATGTCGATGGCGTCATGGAAATTGGCGACATAGTTGCGGGTCACGACGATGCCCTGGCCATAGACCTTGACCGCATATTCGGAGGTGGTGGTGGCGGGAAAGCCCGGATAGCGGGCGAAGGCCTCCGGGTGGTTCCAGCTCGTCACGTGCTCGGGATCATGGCGGCCGATCATGACATTGTCGGCGATGTAGATGTCCCGCGTCGCCGCCCAGTCTTCCTGCACCACGCGGCCGACATCCTCGAAGCGGGAATGGGTCAGGGTGAAGCCGCTAGAGCCGATGATGTTCTTGATGCCCAAAAGGAAGGCGACATTGGTGTTGCGCACCGTGATGCCGTCAAAATAATTATAGCTGGCCCCCATCAGGTTGAAGAGGTTCTGCGCCCCATCGCCGTCGAAGATCACTTCGCCGTCGCCCGCCGCCTTGATGACGATGGGTTTGTCGGGCGTGCCGCTTTGCGTGAGGTAATAGGTGCCATCGAATGGGGTGCCATAGGCCGGCACGCTGGCGTCGAACCCGCCATAGACAAAGCGCTGGTCCTTGTAGGTGCCGGCATGGACCAGGATGATATCGCCAGGCCGCACCCGGGGGGGCATGGTGTTGGAATGGTCCGATTCATCCGAGCCCATATAGTAGGCCGTCATCAGCCCGATGAAGCCCGGCTGCTGCATCACGCCCTTAAAGCCGAAGGGATAGACATGATAGACGTGGCCGCCGCTGGCGGGCGCCGGCACGGCGCGGGTGCGCACCGTCGCAGCCTGCTGCTTGCGGCCTTTCACGCCATCGGGATCGCTGAGTGTGAAGCGGGTCTCATAGACGGTATCCGGCTTCAGGTTGAGGATGCTGCCCGCGAACATGTTCGGCACGATGTAGTCGTAATAATTGCGGTCGCCGAAATGCGGCTTGGGCCCGGGAACCTGTTCGCCGTTCATGCGAAAAAGAGGGAGGGCCTTGCGCCACTGGGTCTCGCCCTTCACCCGGTAAGTCACTTCCACCTGGGCATTGCGGTTGGCGTCGCCGCTGACTTTCCATTCAAAGCCGAGCGAATTCAGCGTCGGACGTTCCGCCAGAAACGCCCCGGCGGTGACCGCCTTCGAAGGCGCTTGTGCAAATGCAGGCGTCAGGGTCAGGGCCAGCACGAAGAGCGGCGCTATCAGGCGAAACGTCATGGCGACCCCTCTTATTTATGGGGGAATTTGGATCCAAGACGGGCTATAAGTCCAGCGGCAACATCGTAGACATAGGTCGTCGGCTCATGCTGAGACGCCATTTCCTGGCTGGTGCCGCAGCCTCTGCTTTCTGGGCTGAAGCCGCCGGGCGTGCCGGCGCCCTGGATGGCCTGCCTATCATCGACGCCCACATGCATCTCTTCGACGGCACCCGACCGCAGGGCGCGCCCTATACCGGCTCGCGCCAATTCAAGGGCGGGGTGTCCCTGCCGAAGGACTATATCGCGCAGGCGCGGTCCGCCGGGATTGTCGGCGCCATGGCGATGGAGGCCAGCAACTGGCTTGAGGACAATCTCTGGCTGATGGAGCGGGTGGAAAGCGATCCCTTTTTCGTCGGCATGGTTGGCATGCTCGATCCCACCTCGGCGGGCTTTGGGGAATATCTGGAACGCTTCGCCAAGAACAGGCTTTTCCGCGGCATCCGCTATGGCAAGCTCTGGGGGCTCAACATATCGGACAAGCTCAACGATCCGGCCCTGGTCAGCGGTCTGAAGCGGCTGTCTGCGATGGGCCTGCCCATGGATACAGCCAATGCCGACATGGATCTGCTGCACACCATAGTCGCGCTGAGCGACAAGGTGCCGGAACTGCACATTGTGCTGGATCACAGCCCGTCATTCATTCCCAGGCCCCAAGAAAGGGTGCCCTACAATGCGACGATGAAGGAGATCGGGCAGCGTCCCAATATCTCCACCAAGCTGTCCTGGAATGTGATCACCCTGGAAATGACCGATCACCTGGAGGGTGGCAAGCCGGTTGCGGGTCTGCCGGCCTACAAGGACCAGTTGGACATGCTGACGGGAACCTTTGGCGAGGACCGCGTGATGTTCTGCAGCAATTACCCGCAGACCGTCGGCCCGATCGTCACGCGGGTGGACCAGATCTCCCAACTTGCGAAAGCCTATTATGCGAACAAGCCGCGTCCCCAGGCCGAGAAATTCTTCTGGAAGAACGCGCAGACCATCTATCGCTGGGTCAAGCGAGCCCCGACCCAGCCCGGCTGACGCGCTGGATCTTCTGGAATATTTCCCGCTTTTCCCGCATGATGAGTCTTGAGAAACGCCTGGAGGCCGCGCGTGGCCCGCATCTCGTTCCCTCGGCCGGGCAGCGTTGAAAGCGCGGCCCGAAAAGCGCTGGTCCTGGCGCTTTTCGCGACGGCTGGGGCCGCGCCCTGTCTTGCCGGGCCCTGGGTGCGCGGTTTTGTGGTTTCCAACTATGAACCCGCCTTCCATTATGGCGCCAAGGCAGGGACCAGCGATCCCGGCACCGATTGTCCCAAAGGCGCCAATCCGGACAACAATTACGACATCGTCCTGCAGACCCCTTTCCGCACCGCCTCCCAGGCGCACGAGCTGAACCGGCCGGTGAGCGAGACCGGAAGGGACCCGATCGTCATGATGGACAGCGCTCTTGCCCATCGCGGCTTCCGCGCCGACATCGAGACCTACATCAATCCCTTCGCTGCGCCGGACCCCGGCTTTCAGCAGGTCACCGGGAAGATCGCGGAAGGGTTTGACCTGGATCACAACGCGAAAACGGGCGGCTTTTCCAGCCCGGACGGGCAACATGGCATCGACAACGCCTTTTACCGCGTGATGGGCTGCGGCCTTTCGTATCGCGGCGTCGCCTACCAGGGCTATCTCAGCAATCGCGGCAACGACAAGATGCTCGATGGCCTCTACACTATGGTGGTGCGCATCTCCGGCAGCCAGAATCCGCGGAATGATCGCAATGCCACGGTCGAAATCGGCTATTCGCCGGATCCGGTGGTCAAGGATGCGACCGGCAGGCCAGCCGAGGGCTACTCCTTCCGGATGGCGACATCAGCGCAATACACCAGGCTGAAGGCGACGATCCGGGGCGGGGTGGTCGAGACTGAACAGGTGGCACAGCTGCGCGTTCCCGCTTTCGCCTGGTACGAGACAAACCGGGGTGAAGCGCTTTTCCAGAAAGGGCGGGTACGCCTGGTGATGGAGCCCGATGGCGGCCTTTCGGGCCTGCTGGGCGGCTATCGCGACTGGCGCGATGTCTACGCCAAGGATACCTTCAATGTGCCGTCCGGTGGCCAATCGCGCGAGACTACTTATTACCAGAACCAGATCGGATTCTATTACGCTCTCAAGCGCAATGCCGACGGTATTCCCGATCCCAAGACGGGCGAGAACACGGCGATCTCGACGGCCTATCGTTTCCTTGGCCGGCCGGCCTTCGTGGTGGACCCGGCGAAGCCGGTGGTGATTTCCCAGCCGGTGCCGGACGACAAGGCGGACCGCCAGCGCGCGCTTTTCTGGCAGGGGGTGGTTACCAAAGCCATATCGGTCGAACCGCAACGCCGCCGGCCGGCGCCATCACGGCTCCCGACGCAACCGGCGCAGTCGGCTGCGCTTGTTCCAGGACAGTGACTGCCGGTTTGCGGTGGAGCTGTTGACGGGCGCTATTTGGCTGTAAAGGCCCAGACTACCTTGCCATGGAAGGTTTCGCCCGGCATCAGGGTGGTGGACGGAAAATGGGGATGATGCGGCGCATCGGGAAACTGCCCGATTTCCATGGCGACGCCGGCCCTGAGCGGATAGGTGACGCCCCCCTTCATCGCACGCGTCGTGCTGATGAAGTTGGCAGTGTAGAGAAAGAGGCCGGGCAGGTCGGTGGCGACAGTCAGCACACGGCCCGACGTCGGATCGCTCATTACCGCCGCCTCTGCCAGCTGGCCGGGGATGGATGAGCGCCGCAGGACGAAATTCTGGTTGTAGCCGCGATTGGCCTTCATCTGCGGGTCATCGGATTCGATGTCCTTGCCGATCGGCTTGGCCACCGTGAAATCGAACGGCGTATCCTTCACGGTGCGGATTTCGCCGGTCGGGTTGTTGTTGGGCAGGGCGAAGGTGAAAAAGTCCGCGTCGATCTTCAGCAACTGGTTCAGCACGTCGCCATGGCCTGCCCCGGCCAGGTTGAAATAGCTGTGATTGGTGAGGCTGAGCACCGTCGGCGCGCTGGTGGTCGCGGCATAGTCGATGACCAGCCGGTTGTCGTCAGTCCAGACATAGGTGATCGACGCTGTCAGCTTGCCGGGATAGCCCTGGTCGCCATCCGGGCTGACAATTGTGAAACGAAGGCCATCACCGTCTTTCGTGCGCACGCGGCTGGGCGTCCAGAGCCGGGCCGAGAAGCCTTCCGGCCCGCCATGCATCACCGAGGTTGCCGGCGCGCCACCCCGGCCGGGCGGCGCGGCAAGCTGGAAGGTCTTGTCGCCCAGCGTGATCTGGGTTCCGACAAGCCGGTTTGCGTAGCGACCGATGGTAAGGCCGAACATCGGTGAATTGGCGGTGTTGTAATCGCCCGGCTTGTCATACCCGAGGATGACATCGGCAAGCTGGCCATTGCGGTCGGGGACGCTGAGCGACAGCACGGCCGCCCCCAGCGGCATGAAACTGACGCTGGCGCCGCTGGCGTTTGTCAGAGTGTAGCGGGCGATCTTGCGGCCGTCCGAGAGGGCACCCCAGGGCTCTTCCTTGTAGCGTGCGGGCTGCGGCGTCGCTGCCTGCGCCGCGGCCAGGAGCAGAAGCCCGGGCAGGAGCAATGCCGCCACCCGAAACGTTCTGCCGCAAGCCCGTCCCGGCATGGTCAGTTACCGGCCGGTGCTGGACCGCGCCCGGGAGCCCCGGGTATTGCCCCAGGGCCGCGGCCCCCGCGCGCGCCTGGCGGCGGCGCCGCCGGAATCGGCGGATTGTCTGCCGGCGGCGCCGGCGCGATCACGCCCTCGGCGGGGATATCGAGACCGGCGATCCAGGCAATCGCGTTCAGCAGATAGTTCCGATAGTCCGGGACATTGTGCATGTTGTCGTGGAAATCCGAACCGCCCCAGACGAAGGAGCGGCCGCCGTCAGGACGGGCGAAGACCCAGGATACCGGTTCGGGATCGCCATTGCTGGCGGTGGCCGGCGTCGCCTGCAGCAATGGGGTGCGCCTGTGATCGTTATAGAGGAAATAGCGCGAGAACATTTCGTCGCGATAGGTCCAGGGTTTGATGCCATTGAGGATGGGATGGCGCACCGGCAGCGGCGCCACCGTCCAGGTGTCCACCGGATTGTGCGAGGAGTAGGGCAGCCAGTTGCCGCCGAACCAGTCCATCAGGAAGCGCTTGCCGACCCAGTTGTCCACCCACATGGTGTAGTGGAAGATCGCCAGGCCAAGCTTGCGCTGCTTGATCACCGCATCCAGCTTGTTCAGCCAGTCGGTATGTTCCTTGTCATAGACGCGCCCGTCCGTGTCCTGGTCCTGCGGGAACAGGATGCCGGTCTCGGTCTTCAGCCATGCGCCATTGCCGAAGATCACCAAGGCGTCGGCGTCATCCAGTTCGCTGATGTCGCGCGGCGGCTTGGTGACGACCTTCACCAGGGTCTTGACGCCCTTGAGATTGGTGGCGTGCTCCAGCTGCCAGGCATGTTCGGTCTGGTCCCTTTCATATTCATGCCGGCCCGGCGCCCCGTGTTCCTTGGGGCCCGCCCAGAATACGATTTTCTTGACAGTGCCCTGCGCCCTGGCCGCCGGGATCGCGAGGCTGGCGCCAAGCGCCGAAAGTCCAAGCGCGGCGCTGCGCCGATCGATGAAATTGCCGATCATCTTCTTCTCCTGTCCTGATTCCAATGCCATTGAGGCGTTCTTATTGCGGTGAGGGGCCGCGACCACTGCGGCCTGCGGCGGCCACGGCCGGGCTCAACAAGGCCACCGCCGACAGGATCTGCAATTTGCGTTTCATCATTTTATTCCGTTCTACCAGTTGGTGAAGGAGCCGTCGGGGCGGTGGTTCAGCAGGTTGCCGGCGCGATAGGTGGCGTATTCGCCCAGCCGGGTCAGCTTTGTGACATCCACTTCCACGCCCAGGCCCGGCCGATCGTTCGGCCACAGCTTGCCGTTCCTGAAGTCATAGACGTGCGGCAGATAGGGCCAGGCGCGGCTGCCATTGCCCAGCATTTCCATGATGGCCGGCACCGAAGTGGCGACCAGGCAGTTGACCAGCGCCGCCTCCGAGATCGGGCCGGTGAAATGCGGGATCATCCCGACATAATGGGTTTCGGCCATGGCCACGATCTTCATGAACTCGCTGATGCCACCGACATTGGGCAGGGTGACGCGGGCATAGTCGATCAGCTGGCGCTCGATCAGGGTGTTGACGTCCCATTTGTAGCCGAACTGCTCGCCCACCGCGATCGGCACCTTGGTGCGCTGGCGCATGATCTCGTAGGCGTCCACATTCTCGCTGCGGATCAAGTCCTCGCAGAAATAGGGCGCCAGATGCGCGTCCTCGATCAACTGGCAAAGGCGCATGGCGTCCGGCGGATCGAGTTCGGTGTGGAAGTCCAGCGCCCAGCCGCCATCGCCCGCCGCCTTCTGCATGGCGGCGCAGTCGTCGAACAGCTTGCTCACCAGCCTGAAGCGGTCCACCTCGCGGCCCCCGCCGATATCGGCGGCGCTGCGATAGACGCGGAAGCCGGCGTCGCGGCAGGCCTTGGCGGTGTCGCCGATGGTGGCGGTGGGCGTCGGCCGCGGATAGGCGGTGGAATAGAGCTCGACATAGTCGCGCGACTTGCCGCCCAGCAGCTGCCACACCGGCACCCCCAGCGCCTTGGCCTTCAGATCCCACAGCGCCAGGTCGAGCGCGCCCATGGAATGAAGCTTTTCGCGCCCCGCCGGATAGAAATAGCCGCGCATCATGCGTTGCCAGAGGTTGTCGATGCGATAGGGGTCCAGCCCGATCAGCAGTGCGGCGCATTCCTCCATGGTGCGCGGTTCGCCGCCTTCACCTATGCCCTTGAGGCCAGATGCTGTCTCGATCACCACGACATTGGTGGACTGGTTGACCATGGGTTGACCGCCGCGGCCGGCGGTATCCACCGCATTGCCGTAGTAGCGGATGACCTTGATCTTGTCCTCGGGCAGGCCAAGCGCCTCGGCGCTGGGTGGCAGCCAGAGCGCGGCACTCGCGCCGCCCAGTCCGGCCAGCACATGGCGGCGATCCCACAATGTCATCCCGTTTCCCCGCTTATTGTCTGAGTAGGGTGCAATGGGCGGCGCGGGCTGTAAAGCGGGCCGCACCGGCGTCCATGGGTAAAAAAAGCCCCCGTTCAGGGTGATGAACGGGGGCAGGATGGCCAGGGAGGCCCGGGGGATGGGAAGGAAGGTCCAACCCCCTCTAAAATTCGCGCATAGGAGAGCAATCTGTCGTCTGATCGCGACAGCCACGGCGCTCCCAAGTCTTCGCCGTGCTTTGGTCTTGCCGCCGCTCTGATTGCGCGCCGGTCTTGATTTGTCTGAGTTATATTTTTCGTTCGGGATGTTCGCAATCCTCCAAATTCGCCATCCACTTCACGGGATGGATATGCAACCGATTGCGTTTTGCCCCCGTCTATTACTCTTTCGCGTTTTGCTGCCACTTCTGAAGTTCCGCTTCGGCAATCAGCGATCTGGCGCGGGCCGAGCGGCAAAGCCGTGCCTCATCGGCATTGCCCTTTTCAAGGGTCAATTCGCGGCGTCAACGTTGCGATGGCCCGCTACCTTCTGGCTGGCGCGGAATCGACGGCTACGATCTGGGCGATGACTTTGCCGTCGCGGATGATCCAGGTGTCATTGCCGGAGATCTGGTTTGAGGCCCCCGGAAACTGCACCCAATGCATGACCGTGACGTCGCTTCCGCGCGTTTCATATTCCACGGTCATGCTTTTGGCGCCAGGGTTGTGTGCCTTGTCCGTCAGCACCTCGAAGAATTTGCGGATGCTCGTCTTTCCGGCAAACACATCGTTGCCGGAAACGCTTTTCTCTCCCGGCGCGATGCCGTGTGGCGCGATCACCATCGCATTGTCGTCATAGTCCGCCATCACCGCGTTGAGATCTCCCGCTTTCATTGCGGCTACGTGGCGGTCCAGCACGGCCTGCGAAGTGTCGGCCGCGAAGGCGCTGACGCCAAGGGACAACAGAAATCCCGCGGTGGTGAGTGTTCTCATGTTACCTCGCAACAGATGTTTGTCTTCTACTTGCCAGCTTCCGGCACCAGCCGGATCACCATGCCCGGCGCGGCGCCGAACACCGGAATGTTGGTGCCGCGACCCGTAGGATTCTGGATCAGGATATAGAGCAGTCCATCCGGCCCGATGATCACCTGGCGGGTGCGGCCGAACTGGTCATAGATGGTTTCCTGGTTGATGATCCTGCGGCCTGAAATATCGTAGCGCAGCAGCCTCTGGCCAGTCAGCGCCGCGACGAACAGGCTGTTCTTCCAGCCGGGATAGCGGTTGCCGGTATAGAAGATGATGCCGCTGGGACCCATGGACGGCGTGAAATAGGTGATGGGGTCCACCATCATTGGCGCGTGCTGTTTGGTGATGCCCGGTTGGCTGCCCATCGAGACCACGCCCCAGCCGTAATCAGCACCCTTTTCCAGAATGTTGATTTCGTCGCCACCCGTGGGGCCATGCTCGCTTTCCCACAACAGGCCGGTGCGCGGATCGAAGGACAGGCCTTCCGGATTGCGGTTGCCATAGGTCCAGATGGTAGGGTCGGCGCCCGCGAGATTGACGAAGGGATTGTCCGACGGCACCGAGCCGTCGTCATTGATGCGGTGGATCTTGCCCAGCGGCACGGAGAGGTTCTGCGCGTTGGTCATCTCGCCGCGCTCGCCCATGGTCCAGAACAGATGGCCCTTGCCGTCGAACAGGAAGCGCGAGCCGTAATGAATGATGCTGGGGGTGTAGAGCGAATCCGGCGCCTTGAAGATGTCCTGCTGGTCCACCCATTCATTGTTGGCGTTGATGCGGCCGCGCACGATGCGGGTCATCGACGGCGGCAGCGGCGGCCCGCCCCGGCCGGCGGAAGGCTCGGGTATCTGGCCGGCATAGCCAGGCACGATTTCGGAATAGGAGAGGTAGATCCAGCCATTCTTCGCATAATCGGGATGGACCGCGATGTCGAAGAAGCCGCCATCCTGGCGCACCCAGGGCACAGGTGTGCCTTTCACCGCGTCGGGCAGCAGCTTGCCGTCCTTGCCGATGATGCGGATGCGGCCGGGCCGCTCGGTCACCAGCATGCGGCCATCCGGCAAGAAGGCCTCGCCCCAGGGCGTATCCAGCCCGGTGGCGACCACTTCGATCTTCACCGTTGCCTTCTGGGTCTTGAGCACTTGGCCATTGGGGTCGGGCACGAATGGAACGATGGCGCGCAGCTGGCCGCTTTGCAGCCGGATATAGGTGAGCAGCTGACCGATATCGTCGTCGCTGATCTGCCCCTTGAAGGCAGGCATGTCGGCGGCGGGAATACCATTCAGGATGGTCTGATGCAGTTGCGCGTCGGTGCGGGCGTCGAGCAGCTTGGGGTTGAAGAGACTGGGCGCGCGCGCGCCGTTAATGTCGGTGCCATGACAGCCGGCACAGCGCGCCTGGAACATCACCTGTTGCGGGTTGGGTCCCCGGCCGGGTCCGCGCCCGGCCGGCGCAGCTGCGGGAGCACCTGCCGGCCCCGGCGCGGGGACGGGAGCCTGTTGCGCCAGGCTCACGCCGGCAAAAAGGCAAACCGCGGCGCCAACTGCATATAGCCTGTTTTTCATGATTATCCCCGTCCAAAGCCCTGTTGAAGCTAGCCGTCCCGTTTTGCCGCCGCAATGCGCCGTGGGAGCCTGGACGCATGGAAAAGTCATTTCGCAGGCGCAACATTTTAAATTCGTGGGCTATCAGCAGCGCGACACATTTGGCGGACAAATGGCATGCAGCATATCCACCCAGTGGATATATTCGAGGCGGCGTTGGATAGGCTTGGGCAGCCGAGAAAGGGGCGCGCACATGACACCGAAAAATAGATCCGTGCTGCGCGCATTCTCGATTCTTAGAGTTTTCCACCATGAAGATGAATGGGTCTCGGTGAGCGAGATCAGCAGGCGGGCCGCTCTTCCGTTCGCGTCCACCTATCGTCTTCTGCAGACGCTCGAGGATACCGGCGCGGTGGAGCGCGCGGAAAGTGGTGCCTATCGACTGGGATATCTGATCGCGTCGCTTTCGCAGAATGTCGACATCGATGGCTGTCTGTTCAAGGCCTCGCGCGACCTGATGGCCGGCCTTTCCCAGGGGCTGAACGTGTCCACCTTTCTCGGAAGACTGGACGGCAGCATGGTCACTTTCGTCGGCCGTGTCCTGACACCCAATTCCACGCGCAAATTCGTGACGGTGGGCTCGCGGTCCGCCGCCTACAGCCTGGCGCTGGGCCGCGTGATGCTGGCCGACCTGCCTTCGGAGGAACTGGATGAGATCATCGAGGACGCCGATCTGCGCCCCCTGACGCCGCATACGACTACCAGCTATTCAGAGCTGGTTGCGGAACTGGCTTGGGTTCGCCGCCACGGGTTTGCCGTGGAGCGGGAGCAGACCTATCTCGGCATGGGTTGCGTGGCGGTGCCTATCCGGGATGATGAGGGCAGGGTCGTCGCCGCCATTTCCGCGAGCGAAGAAGTGCAGAAGCTGACGGAGCAGCGCATCGACGCGCTTCGCAAGGAGCTGATGCGTGTCACGCCGTCAATCAAAAAGCGGATTCTGCCGTCGAGCCATCACGGAACGACAGGCAAGACTATCCGAAAAAGCCCAGTCGCTCGCGGACAAGGCCGTGCCCTGAACCCATAAACGTTCATTCTGAAAACAAGCACTTGCTGGAGGAAAAGCATGAAATCCCGTTCTATCCTGATCTTGGGCAGCGCCCTGATGGCAATGTCCGGCGCTGCCACCGGCCAGACCGCGCCGAGCGAAATTGACGCCCATGTCGCCACGGCGAAAGCGGCGGCGGGA
>CAZNGO010000078.1:0-10987 GCA_964572805.1 uncultured Rhizobium sp.
ACCACAATATCTACCTGACCTATTCCGAGCCGCATGCGGAAGGCGATGCGCCGCCGCCGGCTCCGGCAGCTGCGGCGCCGCCCCCGCCGCCTGCTCCCCCGCCCGGTGCGGCCGCTGGCCGTGGCGGCCGCGGCGCCCCGCCTGCGGGTCGCGGCGGCGGCCGCGGCGGGCCGACCTGCCCTGGCGATGCGGCCCATATCTGCGGTTCCAGCCTGGCGCTGGCGCGGGCGCGGCTTGATCTCGGCGCTTCGCCCAGCCTGCAGGGCCTGCAGGTGATCTGGCGCGATCCCGCCGGCGGCCAGGGCGGCCAGTTCGGCGCTGCCGTGGCTTTCTCGCCCGACAAGCGTTTCCTGTTCCTGTCGAGCGGCGACCGGCAGCGCATGACCCCGGCCCAGGATCCGAACTCGCCCCTGGGCAAGATTCTGCGCCTGACGCTGGACGGCAAACCCGCCCCCGGCAATCCCGGCTCCGGCAAGCCCAGCGCACAGACGCTGAACATCATCAATCCGCCGATGGACACCGAAGTGGCCAAGACCGCGCCGGTGGTGCGCACCTTCACCTATTCCGCCTCGGCGCCGAACCAGACGGTGGCCGAAACCTGGAGCATGGGCCATCGCACGCCCTATGGCCTGGCCTTCGCGCCCAATGGCCAGCTCTGGGAGCTGGAGCATGGTCCGCGCGGCAGCGACAAGCTCAACCTGATCGAGCCGGGCAAGAATTACGGCTGGCCGCTGGCGGCCTATGCGCCCAATTACAATGGCGTGCCGGTGCCCACCTTCGACGGCCAGCCCAACCTGACCCGGGCGGTGATCCAGTGGACCCCGGTGATCGCGCCGGGCAGCCTGACCTTCTACAAGGGCAACCTGTTCAAGGGTTGGGACGGTTCGGCCCTGGCCGGCGGCATGGGCAGCAATTCGCTCACCCGGATCACCTTTGACGGCAAGGGCGGCGCCACGGCGGTCGAGCGCTTCGACATGAAGATGCCGATCCGCGACACCGCGATTGCGCCCGATGGTGCGATCTGGGTGGCCGAGGGTGGCCTCAATGCTTCGCTGAAGGGCGCTATCTTCCGCCTGACGCCCAAATAGCTTCAGTCCGACATGCGTAAAAAACTGCGCCGCCGGTTTGATCCGGCGGCGTAGTCGTTTCAGTCGTAGGCGATGGACCTACTTCTTCGCGGCGAGCGGGATCGGCTTGCCCTTGGTATCGACGAACACGGTCGAAACCGGGCCTTCGCCATAAAGATAGATCACGGCGGGTTCCTTCTCGCCGGTGCGGGTACCGTCCCAGTGGATGCCCATCGGCAGGTCGGTGCCGGTGTCGCCGGCATGCAGCGGATAGGTGGTCTTCTCGTCATAGGTGGTCGAGGAGCTCACCCACCAGGTGCCCGAGACCACGACAACGTGGCGGATCTTGTCGTGGAAATGCGGACGCGAGAACGCGCCCTGGTGCCAGCGGTAGAACACCGCATAGGGGCCGGGCTTGGAGGGATCGCCATAGACATTGGCGATGTCGGCTTCACCTGGCTTGGTGCCGGCCGGACCATTGGGGCGCCACTTGAGATCCTTGGCCTGCAGGGCGGTGACGCGGCTGGGATCGGGCAGCTTGCCTTCCGGCGCGGTGACGACCGCGTGCATCGCAGCCGGAATGTCGGCCTTGGTACCCGTAACCCAGTACTGGTTGCTGACATTGCCGTTCTGCGGATGGAACTGGGCGTAGGCCGCGGTCAGGCCCAGTGTGCCCATCGCGATAGTGGCGCCGATCATGGTGAGATGCTTGGAATTCATAAGGGTCTTCCTCCTGGGGGGCGTCTTTAATTCTGTTGTGGGAGCGAATTCGTAAAGCAAAACCCGCGGCCCGGCAATTCGCGCGGCCCCGCCTCATATTGCATCGCGGAATCGCCTCAGGGCTGGGCGAACTGCACAAAACGTTCATGTGAACTGAGGATGTGCGACCGCATGGCGCCTTCCGCGCCCATACCATCGCGCGCGGCAATTGCGTCCACCAGCCCGGCATGCTCGTCATGGGCATCGCTGGCAATGCGGCTCTTATAACAAAGGCGGAAAATGTGCAGATGGCTGTGCATGCGGGCCAGGGAATCGGCGATCAGGGTGTTGCCGCCGGCCAGGGCGATGCGTTCATGCAGTTCCGCGTCCAGCTCGGCGAAACGATCATAGGAGGAACGGCTCTGTTCGCCGCCCGGCGCCATCCGCGCCAGCAGGTCCTTGAGGCCGGCGATCTGCGCGTCGCTCATCCGCTCCGCCGCGCGGCGGGCGGCATGAGGCTCCAGCAGCAGGCGGATTTCATGGATCTCCTCGAACTGCGCCCGGTTGAGGATGGGAGCGGTGCAGTAGCCGATGAATTGCTGCTTGGTGACCAGACCCTTGGCTTCCAGCATGGACAGCGCCTCGCGCACCGGGGTCTGGGAAACGCCCAGCCGCCGCGCCAGGCTTTCAATGGTGACGCGGGTGTCGGGCGGTATGCCTAAGGACATGATCTCGGCCCGCACCCGGCTATAGACCTCCTCCACCAGGCCGGCGGGGCGCGGAATCGGCCGGGACGGCAGGTCGTTGTCGGCCACCAGCCGGGGCGGGTTCTGATTCTGCGGGTTCTGATTCTTCAGCGGGGCCATGCCCGTGCTCTCTTTTGACCGAATTTCCGCGGAAAATATGGAAAAACGGCGGTTGCTTATTCCAGGCGGCGATGTCATAACCCGCCGGTCTGATATCATATAGGATATAATGAAGATCGCGCGGGAGCAACTGTCCGAAATGGTGGAGCGCATCTTGGCGCGCCAGGGCGTTCCGGCGGAGCACGCGCAGGTTCAGGCCACGCTCTTCATCGGGGCGCAGATGCGCGGCACCGCCAGCCACGGATTGCTCCGCCTCCGTCGGGTGGTGGAGCGTCTGAAGGCCGGCCTTCAGGTCGCCGGCGAAACCGGCTGGCAGGAATGGACCGCCAAGAGCTTTCTCAGTGTCGATGGCCGGCGCGGCCTGGGCCCGGTGGTGGCGCGAGCGGCGCTGGATGCCGTCATTCCCCGCGCCCGTGAAACCGGCATCGCCATTGCCGCCATCCGCAATGCCGGCCATCTTGGCGCCATCGCCTATTACGCCGATTATGTCGCGCGCCAGGGACTCACTGTCATCTGCCTGACCATCAGCGAGGCGCTGGTGCATCCCTTCGGCGGGCGCAAGGCGATGATCGGCACCAATCCCATCGCCATCGGCGTGCCGGCGACGCCCGAGCCACTGGTGCTCGACATGGCCACGAGTCTGGTCTCGATGGGCAAGATTCACGACTATGCCAATCGCGGCGCGCCGATTCCCGAGGGCTGGGCGCTGGACGCGGACGGCAATCCCACCACCGATGCGGCGCGCGCCAAGGACGGCGCCATCACGCCCTTCGGGGGCGCCAAGGGTTATGCGCTGGGCCTGGCCTTTGAAGTGCTGGTGGCCTCGCTGGCGGAAAGCGCCATCGGCGCCGGCGTGCACGGCACGCTGGATTCGCAGCATCCCAGCAACAAGGGCGATCTCTTCATCGTAATCGCTCCGCCCCATGCCGAATCCGCCAAGGCGCTGGTGACGGAATATCTGGCGGCGATCCGCAACTCGCCTCCCGCCGATCCGGCGCGCCCGGTGCTGATCCCAGGCGACCGCGCCCATGCCGCGCGCGACAAATCCCGGGCAGAAGGCGTCACGCTCGATGATGGGCTGTGGGAAGACCTCAAGAAACTCGATACGGAAACGTGAAAGGAAGAACCATGAACGGAATTTTCGGCGCGTTGCGCCTGCCTGCCTCAGTGGTATTCGGCTCCGGCCAGCGCAAAGGCATCGGCCTGATGACCGCCCAGATTGGCAAGCGCGCCCTGGTCTGCACCGACGCCCGCATGGGCCAGGACGCCGAGTTCAAGGCCATCGTGGAAGATGTCAAGGCCAATGGCGTGCAGGTCGCGGTCTATGACCGCACCGAGGCCGACCTGCCCATGGCGGGCATCACCGCCTGCGTCGAGGAATATGCCGACTACAAGCCCGACGTGGTGTTGGGCATCGGCGGCGGCTCCTGCATGGACATGGCCAAGTGCGTCGCGGTCCTGCTGCAGCATGGCGGCAGCCTGCGCGATTATTATGGCGAGAACAAGATTCCCGGCCCGGTTGCGCCGGTGATCGCGGTGCCCACCACCAGCGGCACCGGTTCGGAAGTCACGCCGGTGGCGGTGATCGCCGATACCGAGCGCAACCTCAAGGTCGGCATCTCCAGCCCTTACCTGATCCCGCGCGTGGCGGTTTGCGATCCCGAGTTGACCCTGACCTGCCCGCCGGGGTTGACGGCGGTGTCGGGCGCCGACGCACTGACCCATGCCATTGAAAGCTTCACTGCCGCCCGCCGCGAGGTGACGCCGGACCTCACCGTCAAGAACGTCTTTGTTGGCAAGAACGCGCTTTCCGACGTGTTCGGCCTGCTGGCCCTGAAGAACATCTTCGCCGCCCTGCCGACGGCGGTGAAGGATGGCAGGAATCTGGCGGCGCGCGAACAGATGATGCTGGCCTCGCTGGCGGCGGGCTGCGCCTTCGGCACCGCCGGCACCGCGGCGGCCCACGCCATCCAGTATCCGGTGGGCAACGAAACCCATACCCCGCACGGCATGGGCGTGGCGCTCCTGATGCCCTATGTGATGGAGTTCAACCGCCCCAATTGCGTCACCGCCTTTGCCGAAATCGCCCGCGCCATCGGCCTGAGCGGCAAGGATGACGAGGACCTGTCGCGCAAGCTGATCGATGCGGTCGCCGCCCTGCTGGCGGAAATCAGGATCCCGGTGACGCTGAAGGACCTCGGCCTGCCGGAAGACAAGCAGGACTGGACGGCGGAAGCAGCCATCGGCGCCGCCCGCCTGGTCAACAACAATCCGCGCAAGCTTGACCTGGATGCCATCAAGGCGATCACGCGCGCCGCTTACAGCGGCGATCGCGCCTCGCTGTCTTCGTAATCTCCGTCAGATCGAAAAAGAGAGACCAATGACCAACACGCTCACGATCCCTGCTCCCAAGACCGGCCCCAAGCCTTTCCCGATCCCGACCGACCTCTTCATCGGCGGCAAATGGGTGGATGGCAGCGCCGGCAAGCGCATCGACGTCTTCAACCCGTCGAACGGCGAAAAGATCTGCGACATCGCCGACTGCAACGATGCCGACTCCAAGGCGGCGGTAGATGCCGCCGACAAGGCCGCCGCCGGCTGGGCCGCCACGACGCCGCGCGCACGCGCCGAAATCCTGCGCAAATGCTATGAAAAGATGATCGAGAATATCGAATGGCTGACCTATCTGATCAGCCTGGAGAACGGCAAGGCGCTGCCGGATTCGCGTAGCGAGGTGCTCTATGCCGCCGAATTCTTCCGCTGGTACGCGGAAGAGACTTGCCATGTCCTGGGCGAAGTGGCGATGGCCCCGGCCAGCGGCGCCCGCATCATGGTGCAGTATCAGCCTATCGGCATTGCGCTCTTGATCACGCCCTGGAACTATCCGGCGGCGATGGCGACCCGCAAGATTGCGCCCGCCCTGGCGGCCGGCTGCACCTGCATCCTCAAGCCGGCTACCGAAACGCCGCTCACCGCCTTCGCCGTCGCGCAGATCCTGCATGACTGCGGCGTGCCGGCCGGCGTGGTCAATGTCCTGACCACCTCCAAGTCCAGCGCCCTGTCCAAGACCATCCTGCATGATCGCCGGGTGCGGAAGATTTCCTTCACCGGGTCGACCGGCGTCGGCGCCGCGCTCCTGAAGGAAGCGGCGGACGAGGTGGTTTCGCCGGCGATGGAGCTGGGCGGCAACGCGCCCTTCATCGTCTGCAAGGACGCCGACCTCAATGCCGCGCTGGACGGCGCCATGCTGGCCAAGATGCGCAATAGCGGCGAGGCATGCACGGCGGCAAACCGCTTCTATGTCCACAAGGATCTCTACAAGGGCTTCACCGACGGCATCGTCAAGCGCATGTCGGAGATCAAGCTGGGCGAGGCCACCGATCCGGACTCGACCCTGGGCCCCATGGTCAACGAGAAGGCTGTGATCAAGATCGGCGATCTGGTCGACGACGCCGTCGCCAAGGGCGGCAAGCTGCTGCTGGGCGGCAAGCGCCTCAACCGTCCCGGTTCCTATTTCCCGCCCACCGTGGTGGCGGACGTGCCAGACAATGCCGACATGATCAAGGAAGAAATTTTCGGACCCGTGGTCTCGCTGCAATCCTTCGACGACGAAGCCGTCGCAATCGCCAAGGCCAATGACACGGAGTATGGACTGGCGGCGTATGTCTACACCCAGGACCTCAAGCGCGGCTTCCAGATCTGCGAGAAGATCGAAGCCGGCATGATCGGCCTCAATCGCGGCATCATGTCCGATCCGGCAGCGCCGTTTGGCGGCGTCAAGGCCTCGGGGCTGGGCCGCGAAGGTTCCCATCACGGCCTGATCGAGTTCTGCGAGGCGAAATACGTCTCGGTGATCTGGTAATTTGATGGGCCGCTTGCGCGCTGCGCGCTGGCGGGCCATGAAAGGTTTTGAGGAAAGGCCGGATGCGTCGCGTCCGGCCTTTTTCATTTGCGGCACACAACGGTTGCAGGCGCAAACATCCGGCTGCGGCCGCAATCGGGCATGGACGCTGGCGGCGAAAGCGCTAGACTGAACGAAAATATGGGAGTTGGAATGATGCGCAGGACGATGTTCGCCTTGGCTGTGGCGCTGGCATCCGCCGGATGCGCCGCGCCGCAGGCTCAGGCAGGCGAGATCACGGTCTACAGCGTCGGACTGGTCGGCAGTGCCTTCGACAAGCTGGTAGCGCAGTGGAGCGCCAAGACCGGCAACAAGGTGAACATGCCGATCCCGCTGGCCAACGCGCCGCTGGGCGTGATCACCGACACCATTGCCAGGCAGCCTGCCGACATCGCCATCCTGCCGGTCGCCGACATGGCCAGCCACAGCGCCGAGTTCCGCGCCGGTTCGCAGCATCCCATCGGCCGCGTCCTGTTCGGGCTTGGCATGCGGGCTGCCGAGGCCGCACCTCAGATCGCCACCGAGTCCCAGTTTAAGGCAGCGCTGGCCGGCAAGACCATCCTGATCAACAACCCCGCCGCCAGCATCAGCGGCCGCATGGTCAAGCAGGTTCTGGACGGACCAGGCTTCGAAAGCGTCAAGCAGGATCCCCAGCCCAACAATACCGCGCTTCAGCTTGCCGCCCGGCCGCAGGATTATGCGGTGATGGGCGTAGTGCCGGAGCAGATCATGGCAGCGCCGGGCGTGAAGACGGTGGGTGAAGTGCCGGCCTCGCTTAAGCTGCAAATCGATTTTTCCGGCGGTATTCTCACCAAGGCGGCAAACCCCGACCTGGCGGCTTCCTTCCTGGCCTATCTGGTCAGCCCGGAAGCGCAGGCGGTGTGGAAAGCCGGCGGCGTGGCGGTTCCGATTCCACAGTAAATATGCGATAGCCAGAAGGTTCGACCCCGCGCCAGACGGGGCGGGTGGTTTTCACCGGAGGGGATGAAATGTTCGAAGCGCTCAAAGGTTGGACGTCGCGGCAGAAGCACGCGGTCACCGCCAGCTATCTCGGCTGGACGCTGGATGCGATGGACTTCTTCTTTCTGCTCTTCGTCCTCAACCAGATCGCCGCCGAGTTCCACACCACCCGCAAGGAGGTGGCATTCGCCACTACCCTGACGCTTGCCTTCCGTCCACTGGGGGCCTTCATCTTCGGCCGCCTGGCCGACCGTTATGGCCGCCGTCCCATCCTGATGCTGAACATCGCGGTCTATTCGATCTTCAGCGCTTCCACCGCTTTCGTGCCCGACATGATGACGTTCCTGATCGTCCGCTCGCTGTTCGGCATCGGCATGGGAGGCGTCTGGGGCATTGGCGCCTCGCTCTCGATGGAAACCATCAACCCCAAGTCGCGCGGCTTCGTGTCCGGCTTGCTGCAGTCGGGCTACTGTTCCGGTTACCTGGTGGCCTCCGCCGTCTTCGCGGTGCTGTTCGTGCATGTCGGCTGGCGCGGCATGTTCCTGGTCGGCCTGATCCCGTCGCTGTTGCTGATCCCCTATGTCTATTTCGCGGTGGAAGAGTCGCCGGTCTACAAGGATGCCGGCACCAGGTCGGCATCCGTCTCCATCTTCGCAATGCTGCGCGCCAATTGGAAAATTTCGCTCTACTGCATCATCCTGATGACCGCCTTCAATCACTTCAGCCATGGCAGCCAGGATTTCTACCCCAACTACATGGAGCATCGCGGTTTCAGCCCGGCGCTGCTGGGTACCATCGCCATCCTCTACAATATCGGCGGCATCCTGGGTTGCTGGATCGTAGCGTCGCTGAGCCAGAAATATGGCCGCCGCCGCACCATGATCACGGCAGCGCTGCTGGCCATTCCCACCATCCTGCCCTGGGCCTTCTCCTCCGACGTGACGCTGATCATCATCGGCACCATCGGCATCAACTTCTTCGTCCAAGGCTGCTGGAGCGTGATCCCCGCACATCTCAACGAGCTGGCGCCGGCCGGCACGCGTGGCACCTTCCCCGGCACCGTCTATCAGTTGGGCAATTTGTTTGCCTCCTACTGCCTGCCGATGCAGATCGGGATACAGGAAGCCACCGGCAGCTACAGCTGGGCCTTGGCATCCGTGCCGCTGGTGGTGGCGGTGATCATCTCATTGCTGCTGTGGAAGGGGCCGGAAGCTCATGGCGTCGAGATGAAGGGCGCCTGAAGCCGCCACTTGGCGGGCCGTCCCTGCCGCGCTAAAAGGCATCTCCGCAGCCCCCTGGGATGCGGAAGATACTGATTTTGCAGCCACTTGGCTGCACCTCACGAGGCCGCCATGCCCCTGCTGCGCATCATTCCCGAAACCACCAATGTCGATTTCGTCAAATGGCGCTGGGCCGCCTTTTCGATTGACGGGTTTTTGATGGTGATGTCGATCGTCTCCATCTTCCTGTGGCACGGCTTCAACCTCGGCCTCGACTTCACCGGCGGCGTGCAGGTCGAAGTGAAGGCGGCCCAGACCATCAACACCGCCCAGTTGCGCGCCGATGTCGGATCGCTGAATTTCGGTCCGCCCACCATCACCCTTGTCGGCGGCACCGGATCCTGCGAGCAGCCGGCGGGAAGCTGCGCCATGATCCGGGTGCATCCCCCTGCGAAGGCCGGCGAGGCAGACAATAAGTCCAACGAGGTGGCGATCGCCGGCATCAAGGCCAGGCTGGGATCGCACTATACCTATCGCAACGAAGTCGCGATCGGGCCCACGGTTTCCAACCAGCTGTTTGGCGATGGCGTCAAGGCTACCGTCATCGCCATCCTTCTGATTTCGGTCTGGGTCTGGTTCCGCTTTGAATGGCAATATGGCGTCGGCGCCCTGCTCGCCACCGGCCATGACGTGCTGGTGGTGGCGGGTTTCTATTCCTTTTTCCAATGGGAGTTCGACCTCAACACGGTGGCGGCGCTGCTGCTGCTGGCGGGCTATTCGATCAACGACACGGTGGTGGTGTTCGACCGCATCCGCGAGAACCGGCGCAAGTACAAGCGCATGAGCCTGCCAGACCTGATCAACCTTTCCACCAACCATATCGCCACCCGCACCACCCTGGTTTCGTTGGCGACCGCCCTGTCGGTGGTGCCCCTGCTGTTTGGTGGACCGGTGCTGCTGAATTTCAGCCGCGCCATCCTGATCGGCATCGCGGTGGGGACCTTCTCCTCCACCTATGTTGCCGCGGCGCTGCTGCTTTATTTGCCGCCGGTGGGCGGCAAGGTCACGGGTGCGGAGAAGACGGCCGACGCGCCAGCTTAAGAGCCCGGCGGCAGGCTGAGCTTGCGCACCACCAGTTCGTCGATCTGAAGCTGCCTGATGCGGGCGCGGCCTATCCCCAGCGTCCCGATGGCCATGGCGCCAACCGCCAGCGCGCCGACCGCCGCCGCACCAGCCGCCAGCGCGATCAGAGCCGTGACGGTGAAGGCGCGCGGCCTCAGAGCGGGAACCAGTCGCGGCGGTCGGAATAGACCTGGTAGTGCGCATTGACGCCGGCGCGAAAGCCGATGCCGGTGCGGATCGGCGCCAAGGTGACGCCGCCGGAGCGCATATAGTTCACGCCCAGCCCTGCCACGACATAGATGCTGCCTTCGACGCCGGGGAAGCGCTGATAGAGCCGCTTGTCCTCGCGCAGATTGTAAACCAGGGTGAAGGCCTTGGAAGCGTTGCCGCCGGCGTCGAAGCCGACCGAAGGGCCGCGCCAATAGACTTTACGCGGTTCCTGGTTCTTGCGGACCAGCCAGCCGGAGCCATAGCGAAAGCCGACCACGAAGGCGCCGCCGCCCTCATCGCCCTTGATATAGGCGTCAGGCTGGCCGAGATCGCCGAAAATATGCTGCACCGCCTTGGCCATCGCCTCGGTGGTAATGCCGAAAAAGTCCGCGCCAGCCTGGGTGATCTCGTTGGCGGTGTATTTGGCGTCGCTGACGAAATGGCTGTCCTCAGCCCGGGCTGCGCCGGGCACGGTGCCAAGGGCGATCAAGCCGCCGACAAACTGTTTGCGATTGATGCGATCCATAGAACACTCCCGAATCAAGGCCCGCCCGGTGCGGAGTCTCCCCCAAAATCCGGCTTTTTTATAGCGGCGGGCCGGGTGCCTTGAGATGGGCGCTCCCAATGCCTATTTTTGCCACGGGACTGGGCGGGAGACGCGAATGCATATGCTGCAAGGGGTTGCCGGGGTGAACCTGTTTCTGGTCGCTTTTGTCTTCCTGGCCATCATCACCGTCTTTTCCGGGGTGAAATCGGTGCCGCAGGGCCGGGAATGGACGGTGGAGCGATTCGGCCGCTTCACCGTCGTACTCAAGCCCGGGCTCAACCTGAGTGTGCCTTTCGTGGACCGCATCGGACGCAAGCTCTCCATGATGGTAGAGGTGCTGGACATTCACAGCCAGGTGGTGATCTCACGATAAAACGCCACAGTGACAGCTGACG
>CAZNGO010000079.1:0-91938 GCA_964572805.1 uncultured Rhizobium sp.
CAATTACTTCTTCTTCTTGGCGGCCTTCTTCTTGGTCGCCTTCTTCTTGGTGGCCTTCTTGGCCTTCTTCTTCGCAGCCATGAGTACAACTCCTCTATGTTCGTCCGGGTCCGAGCGACTCATCGCCGCCCCCCAAGAACGCCAGCAATATGAATTACTTGCATTTTGAATTGCAAATCTGACTTGACATCGAAAAAGGCCCAAAAAGCGCGATGTGCAGGAAACCCGCATTCCATAAGGGTTAAATGCATCACTCTGTATACGGATTAAAAACCGCGCGAAAAACCGCCCAGACCCCGCCCTTGTACATTTTTGTGCGAATCACCCCTCGTCGGGCAAATTGAGTCGGGTCTTGAGCGCAGCATTGACCGCCGCCGGATTGGACTTGCCCCCCGACTCCTTCATCACCTGACCGACGAACCAGCCTGCCAGCTTGGGCTTGGCCTTCACCTCTTCCACCTTGGCGGGGTTAGCGGCGATCACCTTCTCGATGGCGGCATCGATGGCGCCGGTGTCGGTGACCTGGCGCAGGCCGCGCTTGTCCACAACCTCGCGCGGATCGCCGCCCTCGCTCCAGACGATGTCGAGCAGGTCCTTGGCGATCTTGCCGTTGATCGAGCCGTCCGCGACCATGCGGATGATGGCGTTGTGATGGGCGGCCGGGACCGGCACCTGGGTGATGGCCAGGCCATCGCGGTTGAGCCGGCCCAGGATTTCGTTGTTGAGCCAGTTGGCGGCGGCCTTGGCGTCCACCCCCACCGCCAGTTCCTCGTAGAAATCGGCCAGTTCGCGTTCGCTCACCAGCACGGAAGCGTCATAGGGGCTGAGCCCCTGGGCGATGAAGCGGGCGCGCTTCTCGTCCGGCAGTTCCGGCAGGGATTTGGCGATGGCGTCGATCCAGTCCTGTTCCAGCTCCAGCGGCAGCAGGTCGGGATCGGGGAAATAGCGATAGTCGTGCGCCTCTTCCTTGGAGCGCATGGAGCGGGTTTCGCCCTGCCTGCTGTCGAACAGGCGGGTTTCCTGCCTGATCGTGCCGCCCTCCTCCAGGATTTCGACCTGGCGGCGGGCCTCATACTCCACCGCCTGGGCAATGAAGCGCAGGGAATTGACGTTCTTGATCTCGCAGCGGGTGCCCAGGCTTTTGAACGAGCCCGTCCTGCGGAATTCCTCATAGCCGCCCGGCTTGCAGACCGAAACATTGACGTCGGCCCGCATCGAGCCTTCGTCCATGTTGCCGTCGCAGGTGCCCAGATAGCGCACGATGGCGCGCAGCTTCTTGAGGAAGGCGGCGGCCTCCTCCGAGGAGCGCATATGCGGCTTGGTGACGATCTCCATCAGGGCGACGCCGGCCCGGTTGAGGTCGACGAAGCTGTTATCCGGGCTCTGGTCATGCAGGCTCTTGCCGGCATCCTGCTCCAGGTGCAGGCGCTCGATCCCGACCAGGATGCTGGTGCCGTCCTTGAGGTCGATGGTGACTTCGCCCTCGCCCACGATGGGATCCTTGTACTGGCTGATCTGGTAGCCGGAAGGCAGGTCGGGATAGAAATAGTTCTTGCGGTCGAAAATGCTGCGGCGATTGATCTTCGCCTTCAGCCCCAGGCCGGTGCGCACCGCCTGCTCGACGCATTTGCCGTTGATGACGGGCAGCATGCCGGGCATGCCGGCATCGACAAAGCTGACCTGGCTGTTGGGCTCGGCGCCGAAGGCGGTGGAAGCGCCGGAAAACAGCTTGGCATGGGACAGCACCTGGGCATGGACCTCCATGCCGATGACGATTTCCCACTCGCCGGTCTGGCCCCTGATTGTTCTGCTCATGAGATCGTCCTGCTCATGGGGCCCACCATCTGGCCGGTTTCGCCTTGAAATCCGCCGCCGTCTCGACCGCCGCCGCCGCCCGCAGCAGGGTGGCCTCGTCAAAGGCCTTGCCGATCAGCTGCAGTCCCAGCGGCAGGCCGCTTTCGGACAGTCCGCCCGGTACCGAGATTCCCGGCAGGCCGGCCAGGTTCACCGTCACGGTGAAAACGTCCTGGAGATACATCTCCAGCGGATCGGCGGTCTTGGAACCGACGGCGAAGGCGGGGCCCGGGGTCGAGGGCGTCAGCAGCACGTCGCACTTCTCGAACGCGGCGGCGAAATCGTTGCTGATCAGGGTGCGCAGCTTCTGGGCGCGGGAGTAATAGGCGTCGTAATAGCCGGCCGAGAGCACATAGGTGCCGATCAGGATGCGGCGCTGGACTTCGGCGCCAAAGCCTTCGCCGCGGCTTCGTTCATAGAGGTCGGTGATGTCGTGCGGCTTGTCGGCGCGAAAGCCGAAGCGCACCCCGTCATAGCGCGCCAGGTTGGAAGAGGCCTCGGCCGGGGCGACAATGTAGTAGGTCGGCAGGGCATATTTGGTATGGGGCAGCGAGACCTCGACAATCTCGGCGCCCTGATGCTTCAGCCAGCCGGCGGCCTTGTCCCACAGGGCGGCGACGTCGGCGGCCATGCCATCCAGCCGGTATTCCCTCGGAATGCCGACGCGCAGGCCCTTCACGGAACCCTGCATCAGCCTTTCATAATCGGGCACCGGCGTCTCGACACTGGTGGAGTCGCGCGGGTCCACGCTCGCCATGCTGGTCAGCAGGATGGCGGCGTCCCGCACCGTCTTGGTCATGGGACCAGCCTGGTCGAGCGAGGAGGCGAAGGCGACGATGCCATAGCGCGAGCAGCGGCCGTAGGTCGGCTTCAGCCCGACCGTGCCGGTGACGGCGGCAGGCTGGCGGATCGAACCGCCGGTGTCGGTGCCGGTGGCGGCGAGGCAGAGATCGGCGGCGACGGCGCAGGAGGAACCGCCGGAGGAGCCGCCCGGCACCAGGTTGGCGTTGGAGCCCTTGCTGCGCCAGGGATTGAAGACCGGGCCGAAGGCCGAAGTCTCGTTGGACGAGCCCATGGCGAATTCGTCGAGATTGGTCTTGCCCAGCATCACCGCGCCGGCGTTCCACAGATTCTGCGTCACGGTGGATTCATAGGGCGGCACGAAATTGCCCAGGATCTTGGACGCCGCGGTGGTGCGCGTGCCGGCCGTGCAGAACAGATCCTTGATCGCCAGCGGCAGGCCTTCCAGCGCGCCGGTCTTGCCTTCGGCGCGGCGCCTGTCGGAGGCGTCGGCCATCGCCAGCGCCTGCTCCGCCGTCTCGGTGATGAAGGCATTGAGCGGGCGCGCCGCCGCGATCGCAGCCACGAAGGCGCCGGTCAGCTCGCGAGACGAGATTTTCTTCGCCGCCAGCGCGTCGCGCGCTTCCGCCAGGGTCATTGCGGTGAGGGACATTACTCGACCACCTTGGGCACGGTGAAAAAATGCTCCTCGCCGCCCGGCGCATTGCGCATCAGGGCGTCGGCGTTGCCGCCCTCGGTGACGTCGTCCTTGCGCCATTTCAGCTTGTGGGCGACGACGCTGGTCATGGCGGGCACGCCCTCGACCTTCACTTCGCCCAGCATCTCCACCCATTTGAAGATGCCGTTGAGCTCGCCGGCCATCGGCTCCAGCCGGGCATCCGGCACGGCGAGACGGGCCAGTTTGGCGATGCGGCGCACAGTGTCCTTGTCGACGGACATGGGAAAGCTTCCTGTTTGCTGGAAAAGCCCAGCCTTGCTAGCAATCGGGGGCCGGACTGGCAAGGAAATCGGGGAAAAGCGTGGCAATTACGGAGCTTGCCGGACTGACCCTGACCCCGGGCAAGCGCCTGCTTGGCCTGGATCTGGGGGAAAAGACCATCGGCCTGGCCTTGTCCGACACCCTGCTGACGGTGGCCACCCCGATGCAGACCCTCAAACGGGGCAAGTTCGGGGCCGATGCCGCCGCCCTCGACATTATAATAAGCGCCCAGGGGGTGGGCGGCCTGGTGGTCGGCCTGCCCCTCAACATGGACGGTTCCGACGGCCCCTCCGCCCAGTCAGCCCGGGCTTTCGCCCGCAACTGGGCCGGAAGCCGGGAATTGCCGCTGGTGCTGCAGGACGAGCGGCTCTCCACCAGCGCCGTCACCCGCACCCTGCTGGAGGCGGATGCGTCACGGGCGCGCCGCGCCGATGTCGTGGACAAGATGGCGGCCGCCTACATCCTGCAGGGCGCGCTGGACCGGCTGCGCAATCTGGGGCGGGCATGAGCGGCGGCGCGAAATATCTGCGGTTCCTCGGCGCGCCCGCCAGCGTCGACCGGCGCACCGAGCGCATGCTGCTGCTGGTCGGGGCGGCGGCGGTGTTCGCCGGCTATGACGTCAACATTTTCGGCCTGGCGACGCCGCAGATCCAGCACTCCCTCGGCATCCCGGAAAACCAGATCGGCCTCACCCTCGCCTATTTCCGCACCGCCGCCATCGTCGCGCTGCTGATCGCGGCCAGCGCCGACCTGGTGGGACGCCGCCGCCTGCTGCTGGCCACGATTTTCGGCCAGGCTGTCTTCACCCTCGCCACCGCCTTCGCGCCCAGCTATGCCGGTTTTGTCGGCGCGCAGCTGCTCACCCGCGTCTTCGGCTATGCCGAGGAAATGCTCTGCTATGTGGTGGTGGCCGAGGAAATCGCCGCCGGCGCGCGCGGCTGGGCCAATTCGGCGCTGGTGGCATTCTACTTCCTTGGCGCGGGACTGGCCTCCGCCCTGTTCGGCTTCATCGACAGCCTGCCCCATGGCTGGCGGGCGCTGTATTTTCTCGGCGCGATCCCGCTATTCCTGGTGGGCGTGCTGCGGCGAAGGCTGCCGGAAACCAGGCGCTTCCAGCAACAGGGCGGGACCGGCCTGCGCGCCGGCGCCGTGCTCAGCCTTTTGCGCGACATCGCGCGGCAATATCCGCGGCGGGTCTTCACCGCGGTGGTTGCTGCGGGCTGCTTCGGCTTCGCCTCGGCCCCCGCCACCTTCCTGGCGCAGAAATATCTGCAGGAGGCCTATCACTACAGTCCCGGCCAGACGAGCCTGGTGCTGATCCCGGGCGGGCTGCTGGGATTGGCGCTGGCGATCGCCGCCGGCCGGCTGTCGGACCGCATCGGCCGCAAACCCATCGCCATTGCCATGGTGGGATTGTGCGGCGCCAGTTTCTGCCTGTTTTTTGGCCAGGCGCCGTCCTGGGCGGCGCCGGTTCTGTGGGTCGCCGCTTTCCTGGGCTTCTTCTCGGGTGAAACGCTGATCGCGGGCTTTGCGCTGGAGATCGTGCCGACGCAGTACCGCGCCACGGTCGGCGGCTTGCGCTATCTGGTGGAAATCGGGATGGGAGCGGCAGCGCTGGCGCTGGAAGGGCCGCTCTACGACCACTTCCAGAGCCACGGGCCGGCGCTGCAATGGCTGATGGTTTCGATACCCTTCGCCATGACGGCCCTGCTGCTCCTGCCCGAACCAGCGGGCAAGAGCCTGGAGGAGATTGCGGGCCGCTGAACTAGCCGCCGGTGCCGGTGGTGGTGATGGTGGTGCTGTTGCCGTTGTTGCTGACGGCGAAGCCAATGCCCACCGCAACCGCCACGATCGCGATCCAGAAGGCCGGGGCCAGCGACAGCAGGGCCGCTTCCTTGGCGCCGGCGGGCTTGCCGGCCGGCAGCGGAGCCGTGGCGGGAACCGCATAGGCAGTGCTGGAAACCAGCAGTGCGGCAGTGGCGAAGGCGCCGATGGAGCGCTTGAAGTTCGTCATGACCTTAGTCCCTTGATAGCTGGTGATTCCGAGAGTGACACACTTTGATGCATTGCACAAAAACTTTTCTCTCACACCCCCCTGTTTGGGGATGGAGAGGCAATTTCCGGCGATTCCACCAGAAACTTGCCCGGTGGCATACTCACCCGTATAAGCCACGCTTTAATGACAGTTCCGCCCGCCTCGCCCATTCTCAAATCCGGCCATTTGCTGGGAATCGAGGGGCTTTCGCCGGGCGAAGTCGCCGCCCTGCTTGACCTTGCCGACACCTATGTCGCCCAGAACCGGGCGGCGGACAAAAAGTCAGGCCTGCTGAAAGGCCGCACCCTGGTCAACCTGTTCTACGAGGCCTCGACCCGGACCCAGTCCAGCTTCGAGCTGGCGGGCAAGCGGCTGGGCGCCGATGTGATGAACATGGCAGTGAAGAACTCCTCGGTCGCCAAGGGCGAGACCCTGATCGACACCGCCTCGACCCTCAACGCCATGCAGCCCGACATGCTGGTGGTGCGCCACCAGGACGCCGGTGCGGCGGAACTGCTCTCGCGCAAGCTGAGCTGCAGCGTGATCAATGCCGGCGACGGCGCCCACGAGCATCCCACCCAGGCGCTGCTGGACGCCCTGACCATCCGCCGCAGGCTGGGCGGTTTCACCAACCGCATTGTCGCGATCTGCGGCGACATCCTGCACAGCCGGGTGGCGCGCTCGAATCTTCGCCTGCTGGCGATGATGGGCGCGCAGGTGCGGCTGGTCGGCCCTCGCACCCTGATGCCCGCCGATGTCGACCGCCTCGGCGTGCTGGTGACCAGCGACATGCGCGAAGGCCTGAAGGATGCCGACATCGTGATGATGCTGCGGCTGCAGCTGGAGCGGATGGGCGGCGCCTTCGTCCCTTCCCCGCGCGAATATTTCCGCTTCTGGGGCCTGGACCGCGAGAAGCTGGCCTATGCCAGGCCGGGCGCGCTGGTGATGCATCCCGGCCCGATGAACCGGGGCATCGAGATTGCCAGCGACATCGCCGACGATGTCGAGGTCAGCCTGATCCAGGAACAGGTCGAGATGGGCGTCGCCACCCGCATGGCGGTGCTGGACGCGCTTGCCCGGGGTCCAAGCATGGCGACAAAGTCATGAGCAGCACCCGCCGCATCGCCTTCCGCAACGCCCGGCTGATCGATCCCGGCACCGGCATGGACGTGAAAGGCGGGCTGCTGGTCGAGAATGGCAAGATCGCCGATATCGGGCCGCGCCTGTTCAACGACGCCGAACCAGGTGATCCGGAAGTGGTCGACGCGCGCGGGCTGGTGCTGGCGCCGGGGCTGATCGACGCCGCTGTCCATACCGGCGAGCCGGGGGCGGAGCATCGCGAAAGCCTGGCCAGCGCCGCCATGGCGGCGGCGGCGGGGGGCGTCACCACCATGGTGGTGATGCCTGACACCGACCCGGTGATCGATGAGCCTTCGCTGGTGGACTTCATCCTGCGCCGCGCCCAGGCAACGGCAAAAGTGCGGGTGCTGCCGATGGCGGCGCTGACGCGCGGCCTCAAGGGCGAGACCATGACCGAGATCGGCCTGCTGCAGGAAGCGGGCGCCATCGCCTTCAGCGACGTTGGCCGCTCGATCGCCAATGCGCGGGTGCTGCGCCGGGCGATGGCCTATGCCGCGACCTTCGACGCCCTGATCGCCGCCCATGCCGAGGATCCGGAACTGACGGCGGGCGCATCGGCCACCGAAGGCGAATTCGCCACGCGCCTTGGCCTGCCCGCCGGCCCCGCCATGGCCGAGAGCCTGATCGTGGCGCGCGACATCGCCCTGGTCGCGCTGACCGGCGCCCGCTACCACTTCGCGCAGATCACCACCCGGGCCGCCCTTGACCTGATCACGGCGGCCAAGGCGCGCGGACTTCCCATCACCTGCGGCGTCGCCGCCCATCACCTGACCCTGAACGAGCTGGATGTCGGGGCCTATTACACTTTCCGCAAGGTCTCGCCGCCGCTGCGCAGCGAGGCCGACCGCGCCGCCATGGCCGAAGGCGTGGCCTCGGGCGGGATCGACATCATCGTCTCCGCGCATCAGCCGCAGGGCGCCGACACCAAGCGCCAGACTTTCGCCGCCGCCGCGGCGGGTACCGTAGGTCTGGAGACGCTGCTGCCCGTGGCGCTGGCGACCCATCATGATGGCCGCGCCAGCCTGGCGCGCATGCTGGCGACGGTGACATCGGCCCCGGCCAGGCTGCTGGGCCTGCCGGGCGGCACGCTGGCCAGGGGCGCCCCCGCCGACCTGGTGCTGTTCGATGAGGGCGAACCTTTTGTGGTCGAGGCGGAGAAGCTGCATTCGCGCGCCCGCAACACCGCCTTCGAGGGCCGCAAATTCCAGGGCCGCGCCAGGATGACCTTCGTCGGCGGCGAATGCGTGTTCACCAGGAAATCCCAATAAATTCTCCATGGCCGGCCCCGAGCCGGCCATCCAGAGACGCAAGCCTCAGTGTTTGTTGCCCTGGATGGGCGGGTCAAGCCCGCCCATGGTGAGATTGGCTGGATGACAGCCAATGCAAAGGCTGGCATCGTCTTTCCATGGGGCATTCTCAGAACATGCTGATCGCGCTGGCGCTAGGCTATCTGCTGGGCTCGATCCCGTTCGGCCTGTTCTTCGCCTGGATTTCCGGCGCCGGCGATGTCCGCAAGATCGGCAGCGGCAATATCGGCGCCACCAATGTGCTGCGCACCGGCAGGAAATGGGCGGCGGCGGCGACATTGCTCTGCGACGGCGCCAAGGGCGCGGCCGCGGTGATGCTGGCGCGACATCTGCTGCCGGCGGGTGCCGAAGTGGTCGCTGCGGCAGGCGCCGTGCTGGGACACATCTTCCCGGCCTGGCTTCGCTTCAAGGGCGGCAAGGGTGTTGCCACCTTCCTGGGCATCAGCATTGCGCTTGACTGGATGGCGGGACTGGCGGTGGCCGCGACCTGGCTGCTGATGGCCATCGGCTTGCGCATCTCTTCGCTGTCGGCGCTGATCGCGGCGGCGCTGGCGCCCTTCTTTTTCTGGCTGACGGGTAAAAGCCAATATGTCCCCGTCACCGCCTTGCTTGCCCTTCTCGTCATCGTCATGCACCACGCCAACATTCGCCGGCTTCTCAACGGCACCGAACCGCGTATCGGTTCGAAGGCCAGCACGGCCTCAAGCAGCGAAGCGGTAGGCCATAAAAAAAGTGAACAATAAAGAACGCCTTGCCTGGCTGCGCCTGGCCCGCACCGAGAATATCGGCCCGGTCACGTTTGCCAGTCTGATCGCGCGCTTCGGCTCGGCGGCAGCGGCAATCGAAGCCGTGCCGGCGCTGGCGGCGCGCGGGGGAAAACGCGAATTCGTCCTGCCGCCGGAAAACGAGATCGCGGGCGAGTTCGCGGCGCTGGAGAAAATCGGCGGCCGCTTCCTGCTTTCCGGCGAGCCGGAATTCCCGCACGGTCTGGCGGCGCTCGATCCGCCGCCTCCGGTGATCGCCATTCTGGGTCACGCCCACCTGCTGCAAAAGGAGATGGTCGCCATTGTCGGCGCGCGCAACGCCTCGGCGCTGGGGCGCAAGCTGGCCTGGATGCTCGCCCGCGAGCTGGGCGAAGCCGGCCTTGGCATCGTTTCCGGCCTGGCGCGCGGCATCGACGCCAGCGCGCATGAAGCGGCGTTGGAGACCGGCACCGTCGCGGTGGTGGCGGGCGGCATTGACATCGTCTATCCGCCGGAGAACCAGGCGCTCTATGACGCGATCCGCGAGCGCGGCGTACTGGTCAGCGAGATGCGCCTTGGCGAAGCCCCGCAGGCGCGCCACTTCCCCCGCCGCAACCGGCTGATCTGCGGCCTGTCGCGCGGCGTGGTGGTGGTGGAAGCCGCCGAACGATCGGGCTCGCTGATTACGGCGCAGTTCGCGCTGGAACAGGGTCGCGAGATTTTTGCCGTACCCGGCTCGCCGCTCGATCCGCGCGCCAGGGGCTGCAACCGGCTGCTGCGCGAAGGCGCGACGCTGACCGAAAGCGCCGCCGATGTGATGGCGGTGCTGCGGCCGATCCTGGGGGCGGGCTTTCATGAGCCGGATCGCCTGCCGCCCGCGCCGCCGCCGGGCGACTGGGAGGCGCAGGCCGACAAGGTGCGGGCACGGGTGGAAGAAGCGCTGGGTCCGGCCCCGGTGGCGGTGGACGAACTGATCCGGCAGATCGGAGCGCCCCCGGCCGCCGTCCTTACGGTTCTGCTGGAGCTGGAGCTGGCGGGCCGCTGCTCCCGTCATCCGGGGAATCGGGTGTCGTGGTCGTAGAAGCCTGCGCCAGGGACTGGGCTTCATAGCGGGCCAGTTCCAGCAGATGGGCCAGCATCTCCTGATTCTGGCGCATGGCGATCTTGCGCAGGGAATCCAGCAATTCCTTGGTGTAGCGGGCGGTTTCGGCCGGCGGCAGGCTGCCGCCCCCGGGGGGAAGAACGCCGGAACCCTGTTTTTTAACGGCCTGGGGCATAACGGGATCGCAACGAATTGGGCGTTTACCATAGCGGGAAATCGATCTGAACACAACTACAGGTTTAACAGAGTGGCTATTGAGAGCGAAAAGGACAATCTGAGGTTTAGTCCCGGCGTTGACATGCCGCCGCGGCTTCCATCAGTGTCCGCCCCCTGTGCCGCCCCCCGCCTTGTCGCGGTCCCGCCGGCACCCCAGATCAGCCGCTTGCGAAGCGGCATATTCAAAGAGTTGCGATGAACGTCCTCGTCGTCGAATCTCCGGCCAAGGCCAAGACGATCAACAAGTACCTTGGCGACAGCTACAAGGTGCTGGCCAGTTTCGGCCATATCCGCGACCTGCCCTCCAAGGACGGCTCGGTGAAGCCGGACCAGGACTTCGCCATGGTCTGGGATGTGGACGCCCGGGCCCAGTCCAAGATCACCGACATCGCCAAGGCCGTTAAGGGCGCCGACAAGCTGATCCTGGCCACCGACCCCGACCGCGAGGGCGAGGCGATCTCCTGGCACATTCTCGAAGTGCTGAAGCAGAAGGGCCTGCTCAAGGACCTGCCGGTGGAGCGGGTGGCGTTCAACGCCATCACCAAATCCGCCATCCAGGAAGCGATGAAGCATCCCCGCCCGATCGATACCGATCTGGTGGACGCCTATCTGGCGCGCCGTGCCCTCGATTATCTCGTCGGCTTCACCCTGTCGCCGGTGCTGTGGCGCAAGCTGCCGGGCGCGCGCTCGGCCGGCCGGGTGCAGAGCGTGGCGCTGCGCCTGATCGTGGAGCGCGAGGCCGAGATCGAGGCCTTCAAGGCGCAGGAATACTGGTCGATCGACGCCGACCTCGCCGCCCAGGCCGGCAATTTCAGCGCCCGGCTGGTGCAGCTGGACGGCAGGAAGATCGAGAAGCTGTCGCTGGGCAGCGAAGCCGACGCCAAGCGGGCCGAGAGCCTGATCCAGGGCCAGCGCTTCGCCGTCGGCAGCGTCGAGGCCAGCCCGGTCCGCCGCCATCCCTCACCGCCCTTCATCACCTCGACCCTGCAGCAGGAAGCCAGCCGCAAGCTTGGCTTCAACGCCAAGCGCACCATGCAGATCGCGCAGGGACTATATGAGGGCATCGAACTCGGCGGCGAAACCACCGGCCTGATCACCTATATGCGGACCGACGGCGTCACCATGGCGCCGGAAGCCATCGCCGAGGCCCGCGACGTCATCGCCAGAAACCACGGTCCGCGCTACCTGCCCGCCAAGGCCCGCGAATACACCTCGCGCGCCAAGAACGCCCAGGAAGCGCATGAGGCGGTGCGCCCCACCAGCTTCGCCCGCAGGCCGGAAGACGTGGCCCGCCATCTCGATGCCGATGCCGCCAGGCTCTATGAACTGATCTGGAAGCGCGCGCTGTCCAGCCAGATGGAAAGCGCCGAGCAGGAACGGACCACGGTTGACGTGATCTCGGCGGACAATCAGATCGTGCTGCGCGCCACCGGCACCGTCACCGTCTTTGACGGTTTTCTCACGCTTTATCTCGAAGGCCAGGACGATGCCGCCGACGAGGACGGCGCCAACCTGCCCAAGGTGAAGCAGGGCGATGCCACCCGGATCGAAAAAATCAGCCCCGAGCAGCATTTCACCCAGCCGCCGCCGCGCTATTCCGAAGCCAGCCTGGTCGGCGCGATGGAGAAGCTGGGCATCGGCCGGCCTTCGACCTATGCCTCCATCCTCTCGACCCTGCGCGACCGCGCCTATGTGAAGATGGACCGCCAGCGCTTCATGCCCGAGGACAAGGGCCGCCTGGTCACCACTTTCCTGCAGAGCTTCTTCAAGCGCTATGTCGAATACGACTTCACCGCCGACCTGGAAGAGAAGCTGGACGAGGTCGCCGAGCACAAGCTGGACTACAAGACATTGCTGCGTGATTTCTGGAAGGACTTTTCCGCCGCCGTCGCCGGCACCAAGGACCTGCGCATCACCCAGGTGATCGACGAGCTGGAAGCGGCGATGGGCCATCACATCTTCCCGGCGGGCGATGACGGCACCGATCCGCGCAAATGCCCGGCCTGCGAAGGCGGCCGCCTCAACCTGAAACTGGGCCGCTTCGGCGCCTTCATCGGCTGCACCAATTATCCGGCCTGCAACTTCACCAAGCAGCTCGGCGCCAAGCCGGGCGAAGGCGAGACCGGACCGGTGGAGATCGGCGTCGATCCCGAAAGCGGCGAGAAGATATCCTTGCGCACCGGCCGCTTCGGCCCTTATGTGCAGCGGGGCGAAGGCGAGAAGCCCAAGCGCAGCGGCATCCCGCGCGGCACCGACAAGGCCGAGGTCGATCTGGCGATGGCGCTGAAGCTGCTGGCGCTGCCGCGCGATGTCGGGGCCCATCCCGAAGACGGCAAGAAGATCACCGCCAATTTCGGCCGCTTCGGGCCCTATGTTGCCCATGACGGCATCTATGCCTCGCTGGATTCGCCGGAAGAAGTCTTCGAGATCGGGCTGAACCGCGCCGTCACCCTGCTCGCCGAGAAAAAGGCGCGCGGGCCGGGCCGCCGCGGCGCGCAGACGCTGAAGGAACTGGGCAATGATGCCGAAGGCACCGCCATCAAGCTGCTGAAAGGCAAGTACGGTCCTTATGTCAGCGACGGCAAGACCAACGCCACCCTGCCCGACGGCACCGAGCCCGACAGCGTGACGCTGGAACAGGCGCTGGCGCTGATCGCCGATCGCGCGGCCAAGGGCGGCAAGAAGCCGAAGAAAGCCGCCAAGGCCAAGGCCGAAAAGACGGCCAAGGCGGAAAAGAAAGACAAGAAAGCCGCGCCCAGGAAAAAGGCGGCGGCCAAATCAACAACCACCAAGAAGAAAGCTGCCACCAAGGCCAAAGTGCCCGAGCTGGCAGGCGAATAGAAACGATTGACCAAAAAGACAAAACTGAAGAACACGCCCGCCCTCGACAAGGCGCGCGTGCTGGAACTGCTTGCCGCCAATCCGGGCGCCAACAAGCGCGACCTGGCGAAGCTGCTGGGCCTGAAGGGCTCGGACCGCATCCATCTCAAGCGCGTGCTGCGGGAGCTGGAGCAGGAGGGCGCCGTCGAAGGCAGCAAGAAACGCGGCTTGACCCGCCGCGGCGAGCTGCCGGAAATCACGGTGATCGAAGTCACCGGCATTGACGGCGATGGCGAAGCCCTGGCCCGCCCTGTGCCATGGGACGGCGATGGCGAGCCGCCCATCATCTACCTGATCCCGCCAAAGGAAGGCGGCGCGCCGGCATCCGGCGCGCGGCTGCTGGCGAAGCTGGAAAAGCAGGGCGCGCATTACGAAGCCCGCATCATCCGCAAGCTGGAGAGCGAGGCGCCAACGCGCCTGCTGGGCGTGCTGCGGGAGCATCCGAAAGGATTCCGTCTTGAGCCGGTGGACAAGAAGGCGCGCACCGAATACGCGCTGGAAAAGTCGGACCTGGGCGGGGCGAAGAACAATGAGCTGGTGGCGGCTGAGCCGGTGCCGGGCCGCATTGCCGGCTTCGCGCGCGTGCGGGTGGTCGAACGCATCGGCTCGATGGATTCGCCGCGCACCATCAGCCTGATCGCCATTCACGATCATGGCATCCCGACCGAGTTTCCGGCCGCCGTCGTCGCACAGGCGAAAGCGGCGCGGCCGGTGGACCCGCGCGGCCGCACCGATCTGCGCACCATTCCGCTCGTCACCATCGATCCCGCCGACGCCCGCGACCATGACGACGCGGTCTGGGCGGGACCGGACGATGACCCGCACAATCAAGGCGGCCATGTCTGCCTGGTCGCCATCGCCGATGTCGCCCATTATGTCACGCCCGGCTCCGCCCTGGACAAGGAAGCCCTGAAGCGCGGCAACAGCGCCTATTTCCCCGACCGCGTCGTGCCGATGCTCCCGGAGGAACTGTCCGCCGATCTCTGCTCCCTGAAGGAAGGCGTCGATCGCGCCTGCCTGGCGGTGCGGATGGTGTTCGACGGCAAGGGCAGGAAGCGCAGCCATACCTTCCTGCGCGGCGTGATGCGGTCCGCCGCGCGGCTGACCTACCAGCAGGCGCAGGCCGCCTTCGAAGGCCGGCCTGACGCGGCCATGTCGGAGACGGTGAAGCAGACGCTGGCGCAGCTCTGGGCGGCCTATCACGCGCTGACCGTCGCCCGCGCGCATCGCGATCCCCTGGACCTCGATCTGCCGGAGCGGCGCATCGTGCTGGGTCCCGACGGCCATGTCGCTTCCATCGCCTATCGCGACCGGCTGGAATCGATGAAGCTGATCGAGGAGTTCATGGTGCTGGCCAATGTGGCCGCCGCCGAAAGCCTGGAGGAAAAGCGCACGCCGCTGATCTACCGCGTCCATGATACGCCGTTGAAAGAGAAGCTCTATGCCTTTTCCGATTTCCTGCGCACCCTGAACCTGAATTTCGCCAGGGGCCAGGTGGTCAAGCCGGGCGCTTTCAACCGCATCCTGGAACAGGGCAAGGGCAAGCCGCACGAAGGAGCGCTGAATGATGTCGTGCTGCGCAGCCAGGCCCAGGCGATCTATGACAATGCGAATATCGGGCATTTCGGGCTGAACCTGGCGAAATACGCCCACTTCACTTCGCCCATCCGCCGCTATGCCGACCTCGTTGTGCATCGCGCCCTGATCAGGGCCTTCCGGTTCGGCGATGACGGCCTCACCGACGGCGAAATCGGCAGGCTGAAGCAGACCGCCGAGCACATCACCCTCACCGAGCGCCGCGCCATGGCGGCGGAGCGCGATTCCACCGACCGCTATGTCGCCGCCTACATGGCCGACCGCATCGGCGCGGAATTTTCGGCCCGGGTCAGCGGCGTCACCCGCTTCGGGCTGTTCGTGCGCCTGGCCGAAACCGGCGCCGACGGCCTGATCCCGGTGCGCGCCCTGGGCGCAGAGTTCTTCCGCCATGACGAGAAGGCCCAGGCCCTGATCGGCGAGCGTTCCCGCCATGCCTACCGCATGGGCGATGCCCTGCAGGTGACGCTGGAGGAAGCCGCCCCGGTCACCGGGGGGATGCGCTTTGCCCTGGCGGGAAGCGCCGGCGCTCCGGCGGCCAAGGGCAGATCCGGTCATTTCCGCGGCCCAAAACCCGGAAAAAAGGCCGGATTCCGGCCAAAAAGGCGATGACTTTTTTGGTCGCTCCGGCTCTCGCCGACGCTCCTGTGCTTGACTTGGCGGGGACCCTGCCCCAAAACCCGCCGCCTTGACCTTTTGCAGACTTTTCGGAGATTCCCATGGCGAAGCCCACCACTGCCAAGATCCGCCTCAACAGCGAAGCGGGCACGGGCTTTTTCTATGTCACCAAGAAGAACACCCGCACCATGACCGAGAAATTCTCGATCAAGAAGTATGACCCGGTGGCGCGCAAGCATGTCGAGTTCAAGGAAGGCAAGATCAAGTAACCCCTCCGGGACTCTTGCTATAGTCGGCGCGTGCAGCGCGACCTTTCCCGTCTTTCGTCCGAACAATTCGACCTGCTGATCATCGGCGGCGGCGCCACCGGCTGCTTCACCGCCCGCGACGCCGCATCGCGCGGCCTGAAAGTCGCGCTGATCGAGAAGGGCGATTTCGCCTCCGCCACCTCGGCGCACAATTCCAAGCTGGTGCATGGCGGCCTGCGCTATCTGCGCAATGCCGAATTCGGTCTGGTGCGCGAATCCCTGCGCGAGCGGCGCATCCTGCAGGCCATCGCGCCGCATCTGGTGCGCCCGCTTTCCTTCCTGCTGCCGCTCTACGGCAAGAGCGTCCTCGATCGTCTGACCCTGGCGACGGGCCTGACGCTCTATGACCTGCTGGCCTGGGACCGCGGCCGGCTGGAAGACCCGGCCCTGCGCCCGCCCGCCCACCACTGGCTTTCCCGCGACAAGGCGCTTGCAGCGGAGCCGGTGCTGGCGGGCGACGGCTTCTCCGGCGCCTTCGCCTATCCCGATGCCCAGATGTTCATGCCGGAGCGCATCGCGCTGGAAAACCTGATCGACGCCGCCGCGCATGGCGCCGCCCTGGCCAATCATCTGGGCGCCGGAAAGCTGATCCTGCGCGAAGGCAAGGCGATCGGGGCGGAGGCGCTCGACGGTTTCACCGGCACGCGCTTCGACATCCGCGCCAAAACCGTGCTGCTGGCGATGGGGCCGTGGAGCGACCTGTTCCTGACCGCGACGATGGGCCGGCCGGCCGTGCACCGGCTGGTCCGCTCCAAGGGAATCCATCTTCTCGTTCCCGCCATGACGCAGGGTCACGCCCTGACCATGGAAGCGGGGGACGGCCACTTCTTCGTCATGCCCTGGCGCGGCCATACCCTGATCGGCACCACCGACAGCGAGTTCAAGGACGATCCCGGCACGGTGGCGGTGCGCGAAAGCGACATCGCCGCCTTTCTCGCCGTCATCAACCGCTATCTGCCGTCGGCGCAGCTGCGGCGCGAGGATGTGCTGTTCGCCTATGCCGGCCTGCGCCCCCTGGTGGCGGACGGAAAAGCGGGCACCTATGGCGTCAGCCGCCGTGCCGAGCTGGTGGACCATGCCGGTGAAGGCATTGACGGCCTGTTCTCGGCGCTCGGCGGCAAATGGACGACCTCGCGGGCGCTGGCGCAAAGCGTCACCGACGCGCTGATGCGGAAGCTGGACCGCAAGGGCAAGGCTGCCACCGCCGTCACACCATTGCCCGGCGGGCGGATCGACCGTTTCCAGAGCATGGTCGCCGGCTTCGAGAAGACCTATCCCGGCGTCGCCGCCATGCGCCATCTGGCGCACATGTACGGGGCGCGCCTGCCGCTGCTGCTCAAGGGCGCCAGGCTGACCGATCTCGTGCCGCTGAATGTCAGCGGCGACGTGACGGCGCAAATCCTGTTCTCGGTGCGCGAAGAGATGGCGCTGACGCTGGAGGATGTGGTGATGCGGCGCACTTCCATCGGCCAGTTCGGCCGGCCAAGGCCGGAGGTGCTGAGCCTGGTGGCGGGCCTGATGGGCCTCGAACTGGGCTGGAGCCCGGCGCGGCAGCAGGATGAGATTGACGGCGTCAACCGCCTTTACGAAATCGCGCCCTAGGCGGATTCCAGCGCTGCCGAAACCGCATGCGCGGCATCGGCCAGGGCGGTATGCGCCTGGGGCAGCACCGTCTGCAGATAGATGAAGCAATGCACCATCTCGGCATGGTCGGCGATGGTGACGGCGACGCCGGCCGCGCGCAGCTTTTCGGCATAGGCCAGGCCTTCGTCATGCAAGGGATCATAGCCGCCCAGCAGCACATAGGCCGGCGGCAGGCGCGAAAAGTCCTTCGCCCGCAGGGGCGAGACCAGCGGCGTGGCGCGGTCGGCCTCGCTGGGCGCATACTGCGCGTTGAACCATTCGATGGCGTGCCGCTCCAGGAAATAGCCGACGGCGAATTCGTTGAGCGACTGGGTTTCGCCGCCCATCTGGGTGTTGGGAAACATCAGCAGCTGGAAGGCGAGCTTCGGCCCCTTCTCGCGCGCCAGCTGGGTGACGATGGCGGCCAGGTTTCCGCCGGCGGAATCCCCGCCCACCGCGATGCGGCCCGGATCGACGCCCAGTTCGGTGGCGTTGGCGGCGATCCACTGCACGGCGGCAAAAGCGTCGTCGATGGCGGCAGGAAAGGGATGCTCCGGCGCCAGACGGTAATCGATGGCGATGACGCGGAAATGACCTTCGGCGCAAATCAGGCGGCAAAGCCCGTCATGGCTGTCCAGCCCGCCGACGACAAAGCCGCCGCCGTGGAAAAAGATCAGCGCCGGGCGCGGTTCGCCGCCCACCGCCACCGGCGCATAGGCGCGGGCAGCAATCTCGCGTGCCGGGTTGGCGGCGGGAATGGAGAAATTCTCAACCTTGCCGATGGCGACGTCGTGCGGCCCCACCAGCCCCATCATGCCGGCGAAGGAGGCGCGCGCCGCGGCGGGCGGCATCTCCCAGACCTTGGGCCGCGGAATCGCCGCCGCCTGGTCAAGAAAGGCTTTCACCAATGGATCGAGCGGCATGGAGGCCCCGGATGGTGCCCCATGCTAACGCATGGCACTGCATTTGGCCTAATGGATGGTGATGTGGCTCAGGGGATCGACGCGATGGCTGATGACATCGCCCAGCAGCACCAGCATCACGAACCAGAACTGGGCGCGGTCGTGATTGCCTTCGGCTTCCAGGGTCATCACGGCGCGGCTGGCGTAATCGCAGGCGGCAGCGCCATGCTCGGCGGCCAGGTCGGACGCCAGGCGATAGAGATCTGAGGTGGCCATGCCCATGAAAGCGCCCCTTCGTCTGCCCGGACGCCCATGACAGCAGAATGTCGTTAGCATTCCGTTAACCGGGTTGCCCTCCTGCAATTTATTCATATATTCCAGTATCTTAGATGGGGAACTACACGCCGCCAGCGTGATTGCCTATATACTCCAGCCTGCCAACGTATTTTCCCGGAAATTCATGCGCGGCAAGAGCGTCCTTCTGATCATCGGCGGCGGCATTTCCGCCTACAAAAGCCTGGAGCTGATCCGGCTGCTGGCGCAGCGCGGGGTGAAGACCCGCGCCATCCTTACCCGCGCCGGGTCCGAGTTCGTCACGCCGCTTTCGGTGGCGTCACTGACCGGCGGGAAGGTGCATGACGATCTGTTCTCGCTGACCGATGAAGCGGCGATGGGCCATATTGAATTGTCGCGCAGCGCCGACCTTGTGGTGGTGGCGCCCGCCACCGCCGACCTGATGGCCAAGATGGCGAACGGTCTGGCCAATGACCTCGCCTCCACCGCCCTGCTGGCCACCGACAAGAAAGTGCTGATGGCGCCGGCCATGAATGTGCGGATGTGGGAAAGCCCCTCGGGGAAGCGCAATTTCGAGACCCTGCGGCGTGACGGCGTGCTGTTCATCGGCCCCAATGACGGCGAAATGGCCTGCGGCGAGTTCGGTCCCGGCCGCATGGCCGAGCCGGCGGAAATCCTCGCGGCGATCGAACAAGAACTGGGCGATGCGCCGCTCCAGGGCCTGCGCGCCCTGGTAACGGCAGGACCGACGCGCGAAGCGGTGGATCCGGTGCGCTTCCTTGCCAATCATTCCAGCGGCCGCCAAGGCTATGCCATCGCCGATGCGCTGGCGCGCGCCGGGGCCGAGACCATACTGGTGTCCGGCCCCGTGGCGCTGAACGCGCCGCCGGGCGTGACGCTGAAGCGCGTCACCACGGCGCTGGAAATGCTGGCGGCCTGCGAGGCCGCCCTGCCCGCCGACGTGCTGGTGATGGCGGCGGCGGTGGCCGACTGGCGCCCCGACAGCATCGCCAACAGCAAGATCAAGAAAAGCACCGACCGGGTCGTGCCGCTGATCCGGCTGGTGGAAAACCCGGACATCCTGGCGACGCTGGCGGCCAGCGCCGCGCGGCCCAGGCTGGTGATCGGCTTCGCCGCCGAGACCGATGACGTGGTGGCGAACGCCATCGCCAAGCGCACGCGCAAGGGCGCGGACTGGATCATCGCCAACGACGTTTCGGGCGATGTGATGGGCGGAGAGCGCAACCGCGTGCATCTGATCAGCCAGGCCGGCGTCGAAGACTGGCCGGAGATGACAAAAACCGAAGTGGGGGCGCGTCTTGCGGCGCGCATTTCCCAGCAACTCAAGGGGGCAGCGTGAAGGTTCTGTTCAAGACATTGGCCAACGGCCACGGCCTGCCGGCGCCGCATTATGCCACCGCCGGAGCGGCGGGGCTGGACCTTCTGGCCGCCATCGAAGCCGACCTGGTGCTGCAGCCCGGCGAGCGTGCGGGCGTGCCCACCGGCATTGCCATCGAACTGCCGATGGGCGCGGAGGCGCAGGTGCGGCCGCGCTCGGGCCTTGCCCTCAAGCATGGCGTCACCTGCCTCAATGCGCCGGGCACAGTCGATTGCGACTATCGCGGCGAGATCAAGGTCATCCTGGTCAATCACGGCCAGGAAGCCTTCACCGTCAGCCGCGGCATGAAGATCGCCCAGATGGTGATCGCGCGCTACGAACATGCCTCGCTGTTCGAATGCAGCGAGCTTTCCGAAAGCGCGCGCGGCGCCGGCGGCTTCGGCTCCACCGGGATGACGGCGAATACCTGAATGCTGAAACTGTCGCGCAAGACCCTGCTGGCGCTGGAGGCGGTGATCGACATCGCCTTCAATGCGCGGCCGGAGCCGGTGCAGGCAAAGGAGATCACCGCCCGGCAGGGCGTGCCGCAGCGCTATCTCGAGCAGGTGATGCAGCAGCTGGTGCGGGCGGGCATCCTCAAGGGCGTGCGCGGGCCGCGCGGCGGCTATCGTCTGGCGCGCGAGCGGCGGCGCATATCCGTGGGCGATGTCGTGCGGGTGGCGGAAAGCATCGAGGACGAGGAGGAGAAGAGCGTGCCGCGCTCCGATCTCGGCCAGCGCATTGTCGGCCCCTTTGTCGCCAGCCTGCAGGACGAGCTGATGGCGCGGCTGGATTCGGTCTCGATCGAGGATTTGTGCCAGCGCGCGCGCGGCCAGGGCGTTCCGGACGCGCTGGCCGGCGGCGCGGACTTTACCATCTAGTGGCCGGCTCGCGCCCTGCGGGCTGGCCGGCCATGGAGGAGTATTTATGATCAACGGCAAACCCGGACGCGGCCGCGTCTACAACTCCATCACCGAGACCATCGGCGACACGCCGCTGGTGCGAATGCAGCGCATGCCGAAAACATCGGGCGTCAAGGCCGACATCCTGCTCAAGCTGGAATTCTTCAATCCGCTGTCGTCGGTGAAGGACCGCATCGGCGTCAACATGATCGAGGCGATGGAGCGGGCCGGCATCATCACCCCCGGCAAGAGCACGCTGATCGAGCCGACTTCGGGAAACACCGGCATCGCCCTGGCCTTTGTCGCGGCGGCCAAGGGCTATCGCCTGATCCTGGTGATGCCGGAAAGCATGTCGCTGGAACGGCGCAAGATGCTGATGATCCTGGGGGCGCAGATCGAGCTGACGCCGGCCACCGCCGGCATGAAAGGCGCCATTGCCCGCGCCCATGAACTGGTGACGCAGAATCCCGATGCGGTGATCCCGCAGCAATTCGAGAACCCGGCGAACCCGGAAATCCACCGCACCACCACGGCGGAGGAAATCTGGAACGACACGGCGGGCAAGGTCGATATCGTGATTTCCGGCGTCGGCACCGGCGGCACCATCACCGGGGTCGGCCAGGCGCTGAAGGAAAAGAAGCCGGGCGTGAAGATGATCGCGCTGGAGCCGGAAGACAGCCCGGTGCTGTCGGGCGGCGCCCCCGGACCGCACAAGATCCAGGGTATCGGCGCCGGTTTCGTGCCCGCCATACTGGACCGGAAAGTGATCGACGAGATCATCACCATTTCCAACGAGACGGCGCTGGAAACGGCGCGGCGGGCGGCGCGGGAGGAAGGCATTCCCGTCGGCATTTCGTCGGGTGCGGCCATCGCGGCGGCGCTGGAAGTCGGGGCCCGGCCGGAAAACGCCGGCAAGACCATCGTGGCGATCATTCCCAGTTTTGCGGAACGGTATCTTTCGACGGCGTTGTTCGAAGGGCTCTAGCGGCTCTTTAAAAACCCGCCAAGACCGGCCTTGAGCCGGTCATCCAGCTTTCCCTCAAGCAGCCCGAAGTTGGATGGGCGGGTCAAGCCCGCCCATGGAGAGTGGAGAGAATATCCGGCCGGTCGGTGCAGATGGCATCCACGCCCAGCGACAACAAACGGCGCATTTCGGTTTCTTCATTGACGGTCCAGGCGGCGAGCTTGAAGCCATAGCTGCAGGCCAGCGCAGCAGCATCACTGGTCAGGGACGAAAAGTGCGGGAACCACCCTGCTCCGCCCATCCCCTTGATGATCTCGAACAGCCCATCATCGCCGGCGATCTTCTCATCGGTGGTGCACCAGATTTCCGCCATGGGTTGCCGCTGCTTCACCCGCGCCAGGGCGCGCCAGTCGAACCCGACAAAGACGCTGCGGGAAAGAAAATCCGCGCCCTCCACCACGGCCAGCGCCGCATCGGCCAGCGCCACCGGATCGGCGCTGTCATCGCTCAGGTCGCATTTCAGCTCGACCAGCAGGCGGAAATCCGGTGCGGCCCTCACCAGTGCCACCACCTCCTGCAAGGTCGGAATGCGTTCGCCATCCGTCGCCGCCTGCAGCGGATGCGCGGCGGCGTAAACACTTCCGGGCCGGGCCCGGCCAATGTCAAAGCCGCGCAGTTCCGCCAGCGCCAAATCCTTCACGCGCGGGGGGCCGCCTTCCAGCCAGGCGCCGTCCTTGCGCGTGTAGCCGGGATTGAGCCGCAGATCGTGATAAACGACAGCTATACCATCCGCCGAAAGCTGCACATCCAGTTCCGCCCCGTCCGCGCAAAGGGCAATGGCGCCCAGAAACGCCGCCAGGGAATTTTCCGGCCTCAGCGCCGCGCCGCCGCGATGGGCGATGTTGAGAGTCCGCATGGCGCAAGGCTATGCCGAGTTCGGCCCGCCTCCTAGGGGTTCGCCAAGACCATCCGAATCGCGGGAAGAACGGCGATGGCGCGGGCAATCGCATGGCTGATCGGGCATTTCGGCTATGGCGGGATCGCGCTGCTGACCTTCGCCGAAACGGTATTTCCGCCTCTGCCCTCGGAGGTCATCATTCCGCTTGCGGCATACCATGCCCAGCGCGGCGCGCTCGGTCTTGCGGGCGTGATCCTGGCCGGCACCGCCGGTTCCATGGCCGGCAACATGGTCTGGTTCGCGCTGGCCTGGCGTTTCGGCATGGCGCGCCTGCGCCGCCTGGTGGAACGGCATGGCCGCTGGCTGACCGCCGAATGGCGCGATGTCGAGCGCGCGGAACGGTCTTTCATCCGCCATGGCGCATTTTTTGTCTGCGCCGGGCGCCTGCTTCCCGCGATCCGCACTTTTGTATCGCTACCCGCCGGGCTGGCGCACATGAATGTCTGGCGCTATCTGGTGTGGTCAAGTCTTGGGACTTTCGGCTGGACCGCGATCCTGGCCGGCGCCGGCTGGACCCTGGGAGTGCGCTATGGCGACATCGAAACCATGCTGGGGCCGCTGACCGCGGCGGTAATCGCGCCGTTCCTGCTCTGGTATCTTTGGCGGCTGGTCCGTTCCTTCCGGCGCTAGGGGCGATCTTTCGAGAAATTTCATGACCGCGTTTGACGAGATCGATCTTTCCCATGCCGGGCCGCAGGTTCCCGGCGGCGCGCATCATGCCATCCGCCGCGAGGCCGCCGCGCTGCTGCGCCTGGCGCTGCCGCTGGCGGCGACCCAGCTGGCGCAGATGGCGATCCTGGCCACCGACACGCTGATGCTGGGCCGCTTCAGCAAGGAAGCGCTGGCCGCCGCCGCATTGGGCAACACCGTCTTCTTCTTCGCCTGGCTGATGGGCTGCGGCCCCGCCAATGCCGTCTCGCCTGCCATCGCCCATGTGCTGGGCGAGGACGAAAAGGCTGCGGCGGAAGTGCAGGCAGTGGTGCGCATGGGCTTCTGGTCGGCGGCGATGATGGCGCCGCCGCTGCTGGCGGTCCTGCTGCTGACGCGACCCATCCTGCTGGCGCTCGGCCAGCAGCCGGAGCTGGCGGCCAATGCCGGGCTCTACATGTCCCTGCTCTGCTGGGGCCTGCCCTTTGCCATCATCTTCCAGGTGCTGCGCAGCTTCACCACCGCCGTGGATCATCCCCTGGCGGCGCTGGTGGTGATGGTGCTGGCGGTGCTGTTCAACGCCGTGGGCGACTATGCCCTGATCTTCGGCCATTTCGGCTCTCCGCGGCTGGGGCTGGCGGGCGCCGGCATCGCCAGCGCCTGTTCCAACCTGTTCAGCGCTTCGGCGCTGCTCGCCGTCTGCCTGCGAATGCCCGCCTTGAAGCGCTATCGCATCCTTGACCATCCGACCCGCCCGCACCGGCCGCATCTGGCCGAACTGTTCCGCCTGGGAATCCCCATCGGCCTCACCACCCTGTTCGAGGCCATGCTGTTCAACGCCGCCGCCCTGATGATGGGTCTGTTCGGCGTCGCCACCCTGGCGGCACACCAGATCGCCATCACCATTCCCTCGCTCACCTTCATGGTGCCGCTGGGCATCGGGCTGGCGGCGACGGTGCGGGTGGGGCTTGGCGCGGGCGCGGGCGACGGCGTGGCGGCGCGGCGGGCCGGCTTTGTCGCCATCGTCATCGCGGCGCTGTTCATGACACTGACCTCGGTGCTGCTGCTGCTGTTTCCGGAGCCGATCGCCCGGCTGTGGCTGCCGCAGGAGCCGCCAGGCAGCGAAGTGATCGCCCTCACCGTCACCTTCCTGCATGTCGCCGCCGCCTTCCAGATCGTGGACGGTTTGCAGGTGACGGCCTCGCTGGCGCTGCGCGGACTGAAGGACGCGCGCGCCCCGATGTGGATCGCCGGCGGCGCCTATTGGCTGTGCGGCTTTCCCATGTGCCTGGGCCTGGGTTTCGCCGCGGGCTTGCGCGGCTTCGGCGTCTGGCTGGGGCTGGCCTTCGGCCTGTTCGTGGCGGCGGCGGCGCTGCTCTGGCGCTTCAACAGCCTGTCAAAGATAGGCGCGGCCCAGCCAGAGCAATAGGAAAAAGACCAGGCCGAGCATCAGAACGATGCCGACACGGCTTGGCCGCGCCCGGCGTTCCTGCTCGGCGGCGATCAGCAACGCCGTGTCGGGATGCAGGCGCACGCCGCCTTCCGCCACCATGCGCGACAGGTCTTCGGCATTCTTCACCAGTTGCGGCAAATCCTCCGCAAGCTTGCCCAGGGCGGAAAAACCCTTCGCGGCGGTCGCCAGCCGCGCTTCCGGTCCCAGATTGTCAGTCACCCAGCGCTCGGCCACCGGACGGGCCGCTTCCCAGATGTCGAAATCGGGATCGAGGCTGCGCGCCACCCCCTCCACCACCACCATGGTCTTCTGCAGCAGCACCAGCTGCGGCTGCGCCGGCATGTCGAAGCGGCGAGTGGTCTCGAACAATTGCCCCAGCAATTGCGCGATCGAGATGTCGCGGGCGCGTCTGCCGAAGATCGGTTCACCCACCGCCCGCAAGGCCTGGGCAAAGGTCTCGATCGGATGCTGCGGCGGCACGAAGGCCAGCTCGTAATGGACTTCGGCCACCTTGCGGTAGTCGCGGGCGAGGAACCCGGCCAGCGTCGCGGCCATGAAGCGGCGCAGCGGCGGCTCCAGCCGTCCCATGATGCCGAAATCCACCGCCACCAGCCGGCCCTGCGCATCGACAAACAGGTTTCCGGGATGCAGGTCGGCATGGAAGAAGCCGTCGCGCAGCGCCTGGGTGAGGAAACTGCGCACCAGGACCAGGGCGATCCTCTTCGGGTCATGCCCGGCGGCGGCCAGCGCGGCGGGATCGCGAATGGCGGTGCCGTCGATCCATTCGGTGGTCAGAACCCGCGCGGCGGTGCGGTTCCAGTCCACATGCGGGACGCGGAAATCGGTGTCGGACCGGGTGCGCTCATACAGTTCGGAAGCAGCGGCGGCCTCCATCCGCAAATCCAGTTCCAGCGCCACCGAGGCGGCCAGGGTCTGCTTGACCGCGACCAGGCGCAGGCGGCGGGCTTCGGCCGATACCGCTTCCGCCATGCGGGCGAACAGCTCCAGCGCCGCCAGATCGCGGGCGAAGCGCGCCTCGACACCCGGACGCAGCACCTTGACGGCGACTTCGGCGCTGGTACGGCCGCGATGAACCTGGGCGATGGAGGCGGCGGCGACAGCGGGGCCGAATTGCGTGAACAGCGTCTCGACCGGTTGGCCCAGGCTGTCGGCAATGGCGGCGCGGGCCGCGCTTTCCGCAAATGGCGGCAGCCGGTCCTGCAGATGTTCCAGCGCCGCGGCGGCCGAAGCGCCGACAATGTCCGGCCGCGTCGCCAGCATCTGCCCTAGCTTGATATAGGCGGGCCCAAGCTTCTCCAGGGCCCGGGCCAGCCGCGCGCCCGCGTCCGGCGTGGCCGAGCGAAAGGCCAGCGCCGGGCCAAGCAGCACAAGCGCGGCATGGATCAGGCGGAAGAAGCTGCCCATCAGAGGCGTCTCATCAGATCTTCCAGGCCGAATGCATCGCCGCGATGCCGCCGGAAAGAACGCGCACTTTCGCCTGGCCAAGGCCGGCGGCTTCGATCATGCGGGCGAACTTCTCCCGCGGCGGGAAGCGGCGGATGCTTTCGGCGAGATAGCGATAGGATTGCGCGTCCTTGGCCACCCACTCGCCCATCCTGGGCAGCAGCTTGAAGGAATAGGCGTCATACAGGGCATCAAGGCCGGGCACGTCCACATGACTGAATTCCAGGCAGAGAAAGCGCCCGCCAGGTTTCAGGACGCGGCGGGCCTCGGCCAGCGCCTTCTCGATGTGGGTGACGTTGCGGATGCCGAAGGCGATGGTATAGGCGTCGAAGCTGGCGTCGGGCGCCGGCAGCGCTTCAGCATCCCCGACCGTCCAGGTGATCGCGGTCTCGCCCTTGGCCTCGGCCCGGCGCTTTCCTTCCGCCACCATCTTCTCGTTGATGTCGCAGACGGTGACCGCGGCCTCGCCCCCCCGTGACCGCGCCATCTCCACGATGCGGAAGGCGATGTCGCCGGTGCCGCCGGCGACATCGATGGTTCTCCAGCCCGGGCGCGGGTTCAGATACTCGACCATCGCATCCTTCCAGATACGATGGACGCCCCCGCTCATCAGGTCGTTCATCAGGTCGTAGCGGGCGGCGACCGAGGAAAAGACCTCGCGGACAAGGCCTTCCTTCTCGGCCTCCGGCACCTCGCGGAAACCGAAGCTGGCGGTGTTGTTTTCGTTCATGGCCACACCATACACTATTGCCATGCCCGAGTTACCAGAGGTCGAAACCGTCCGCCGGGGCATCGCCCCCGCGCTGGAAGGCCGCACCATCACCCATGCCGAGACGCGGCGGGGCGACCTGCGCCGCCCCTTCCCCAAGGGTTTCGCCGCCCGGCTGCAGGGCCGCAAGGTGATCGGCTTAAGGCGGCGGGCGAAATACATCCTGGCCGACCTGGACAGCGGCGAGACGCTGGTGATCCATCTGGGCATGTCCGGCCGCATGACGGTGCAGGCGGACGGCAAGGCGGCGCGCCGGATCGGCACCTATGTCCATGAGACGGCGGATGGGGTCGGCAAGCATGACCATGTCGTGCTGGAAACCGACGCCCCGGCCCGCATCCTGTTCAACGACCACCGCCGCTTCGGGCTGATGGATCTGGTGCCCACGGCGCGGCTGGAAGAGGACAAGCTGTTCCGCGACATCGGCATCGAACCGCTGTCGCCGGGATTCAATGTCAAACACCTGGCGGCCGCGCTGGCGGGCAAGAAGACGCCGATCAAGGCCGCCCTGCTGGACCAGCGAGTGGTGGCGGGGCTGGGCAACATCTATGTCAGCGAGGTCCTGTTTCGCAGCCGCATTTCGCCCAAACGGCTGGCGGGCAGCCTCAAGCCCGAGGAAATCAGGAAGCTGGTGCCCGCCGTCAAGAAAGTGCTCGCGGACGCCATCAAGGCCGGTGGTTCGTCCCTGCGCGACCATGCCCGGCCGGACGGCGCGCTGGGCGAGTTCCAGCACCATTTCCTGGTCTATGGCCGCGAAGGCAAGCCCTGCAAGCTGGGCTGCCGCGACAAGGTCAAGCGCATCGTCCAGGCCGGGCGCTCTACATTCTATTGTCCCAAATGCCAGAAGTGAGAGTCAGATGAATCCCCTTCTTACCGAAGTCAAAGGCAGCATCGGCATCGCCACCCTCAACCGCCCCGAGGCGCTGAACGCGCTGAACACCCCGATGCTGGATGCGCTGGCTGAGGCGCTGGAAACCTGGGACGCCGATCCCGGGGTGCGGGTGATGATCGTCACCGGATCGGACAAGGCCTTCGCCGCCGGCGCCGACATCAAGGAAATGGCGCCCAAGAGCTTTGCCGAGATGCACCGGGAGAATATTTTCGGCCGCCAGCTCGACCGCATCCTGCGTATCAGGAAACCGGTGATCGCGGCCGTGTCTGGCTTCGCGCTGGGCGGCGGCTGCGAACTGGCGATGGCGCTCGATATCCTCATCGCCGCCGACACCGCCAGGTTCGGCCAGCCCGAGATCACCCTGGGCATCATCCCCGGCCTGGGCGGCAGCCAGCGCACGCCGCTGGCGATGGGCAAGGCGAAGGCGATGGATCTCTGCCTCACCGGGCGGATGATGGACGCCCAGGAGGCCCTGGCTTCGGGCGTGGCGGCGCGGGTGGTTCCCGCCGCCGAACTAATGGCCGAGACCCTGAAAATGGCGGAGAGGATCGCCGCCCAGTCCCTGCCCGCCCTGATGATGGCAAAGGAAGCGATCAATCGGGCCTACGAATTGCCGCTGTCCCAGGGCCTGGCCTATGAGCGCCGGGCCTTCCATGCCCTGTTCGCCACCCACGACCAGAAAGAGGGCATGGCGGCGTTCAGTGCAAAGCGGAAGCCGGAATTCCGGGATGAATAGCCTTCCGTTGACCTGCGGGACGGCTCGCGCTATAGGCCCCGGCTCTTTTCGCCAAGGAAAGCCTGATGCCGAATATCGCCTCCTCTGCCAAGCGGGTCCGCACCACCGCCAAGCGCACCGCCATCAATACGGCGCGCAAGACCCGGGTGCGCGGCTTCATCCGCAAGGTCGAGGAAGCCATCAAGAGCGGCGACAAGGCCGCCGCCCTGGCCGCCCTCAAGGCCGCCGAGCCGGAAATCATGCGCGGCGTTTCCAAGGGCGTGCTGCACAAGAACACCGGCAGCCGCAAGGTTTCGCGCCTCAGCAAGCGCGTCGCAAAACTGGCGAAATAATCAAGCCGCTGGAATCTCTGGCGTTTTACTGAATAGATTGGGCCTGAAAGCGATTTCAGGCCTTTTTTATTGCTCTGTATGCTGATCACCATCTTTCCGTCGCATTTCGGTGGTGCCCCGTCCCGGGGCAGCCCCCCAAGTCCTTGATTCAAAAAAGCTGTCCTCGGATGGTTCATTTTCCGTATACGGCACAGTTGGTTAGCTCCGTTCGCAAAAGTGAAAAATATTCGCGAATCAACCTCCGTTCCCTGTCCGTCCCCCTTGTTTGCCGCGGCGGCTTGATTCTATCTTAACCAAGCGTTGGGGATGGATACGAGCCATGGGCAAGACAAGCGGAAATAAAAAGACAATATTCGCTGGTCTTTTTGGCAATCCGGACAGTAGTCTCAACTATAGAGACGCCTGAAAATCTGCTTTTGTGACGTTTTTATGCTGGGTATCAGCCCGGCAATGCCCGGATTTTTCCCTGATTGACCGCCCATGACCACCTCCTCCACTCCCTATGCCGGCGACATTCCCGCGAAAGAGGCCTGGGCACTGCTGGCCGCGACGCCGGCGGCGCAGCTGGTGGACGTGCGCACCCTGGCGGAATGGAGCTTCGTCGGCCTGCCCGATCTCTCCTCCCTGAACCGGCAGGTGCACTGCATCGAGTGGCAGAGCTTTCCCGAAGGCGCGGTCAATCCCGGCTTCGCCGGCGAGGCGCAAGCAGCGGTCACGGCGGCAGGCGCGGACAAACAGACGCCGGTGCTGATGCTCTGCCGCTCTGGCGCACGCTCGCGCGCTGCCGCCATCGCGCTTACGGCGCTGGGCTTTACCAGCGTCTACAATGTGGCGGGCGGCTTCGAAGGCGATCCGGATGGGATGCGCCATCGCGGAACGCGCAATGGCTGGAAGGCTGACGGCCTGCCCTGGCGGCAAAACTGATTTTTCAAACGGCCGGACGGGAATACCCGCCGGAGCACAACAAATGGTGTGGTGAGATGACGATGACGGGACATGCAATGAAGGCGGATTGGCGGGCGGCCTGGGCTGGCGTGCGCGAGCGACTGCGCCGCGAACTGGGCGATGCCGTATTCGAGGCCTGGATCGCCCCGCTCAGCCTGGAAGGCTTTGAGCATGACGAACTGAGCATCGGCGCCGCCAAGCCATTTGTGCGAAACTGGGTGGCCAATCACTATGTCCCGCGCATCGAGCGCGCCTTCCGCGCCGAGGGTTTCACCCCTGCTTCGATCACCATCGTGATGGCGGCGCCCAGCATCGGCGCCAATGTCGCCCCGGTGCGGGACGAGACCGCCTCCGCCACCGTCTCGTACCTGCCGCCGCGGGCGGAAGCCCCCGCCGAGGACAACGCCCGGGGCCTGTGGAACCGGATGCTGCATCCGCAGCAGACCTTTGACAGCTTCATCGCCGGCGCCGCCAACGCCTTTGGCCATGGCGCGGCGCGCGACTTCGCCGAGGGCGGCCAGGCCGACCTGCCGCTGCTCTACATCCATGGCGGCTTCGGCTATGGCAAGACGCACTTGCTGAATGCGGCGGCGCTGGAGTTCCGCAAGCGCGGCAAGCGCACCCTGTTCCTGCGGGCCGAGGATTTCATGCGCCACTTCCTGGGCGCGCTCTATCGCAAGGACACGCTGGCCTTCAAGGAAGAACTGCGCACCGCCGAAGTGCTGATCATCGACGACCTGCAGCATATCTGCCGCAGCGCCGCCACGGCGTCGGAGTTCCTCTATACCGTCAACGCCTTTGCCGACCTGCGGCGCCGGGTGGTGATCGCCGCCGACCGCGCCCCCGCGGGCCTGGAAGGCCTGGGCGCCGACGTCAAGTCGCGCCTGTCGGGCGGGCTGGTGATCGCGCTGGACAAGCCGGACCGCGACACCCGCCTGGCCATCCTCAAGCGCCGCGCCAGCGACTTCTGCAAGCACAAGCCCGATGTGGTGCTGCCCGAACAGGTGCTGGAGCGCATCGCCGACATGGACGACGCGTCACCACGCGAACTGATTGGCGTCTTCACCAAGATCGCGACCTATGCCGACCTGACCAAGAAGCCCGTGACGCTGGACGTGGCCGACGAGGCGGTGGGCCTGCGGTCCTCGCCGGGGGTCAAGACCTCGATCGAGGACATCCAGAGGAAGACCGCCGAGTTCTACAAGCTCGACGTCAAGGATTTCCATTCGCCACAGCGCGCCCGCCGGGTGGCGCGGCCCCGGCAGGTGGCCATGTACCTGGCGCGCAAGCTGACGACGCGCTCGCTGCCGGAGATCGGAAGGCGCTTTGGCGGCCGCGACCACACCACGGTGCTGCATGCCTGCCGCCGCATCGAGGCGCTGATCGGCGAGGATGCGCTCTTCCGCCAGGAAGTGGATTTTCTCTCCCAGATGCTCCAGCGCAAGGGCGATCTCTGACAGCCCTGATCGAGGCCCAGGACCTGAGCAAGCGGTTCGGCGCCGTCGTCGCGCTGGACCGCCTCTCGCTTGCCATCCCCCAGGGTGGCGTCTACGGCATCCTGGGTGCCAATGGCGCGGGCAAGAGCACCTTCTTCCGCATCTGCCTCGATCTGCTGCGGCCCAGCGGCGGCGGCGTCTCGCTGATGGGCTCAGCGCCGGAGGACACGGTCAATCGCCGCCGCATCGGGGCGATGATCGAGACGCCGCGCTACCATCCTTTCCTCACCGCCACCGAAACCCTGACGATGCTGGCGCGCGTCAGCGGCGTGCGCGATGGCGATGCCGCGCGCTGGCTGGCGCGGGTGGGCCTCAGCGAAGCGGCGCATCGCAAGGTGCATCACTTTTCGGTCGGCATGAAGCAGCGGCTGGGCATCGCCGCGGCGCTGGTCGCGCGTCCGGATCTGCTCATCCTCGACGAGCCGACCAGCGGCATGGATCCGGCCGGCATCCAGGAAATGCGTGCCCTGATGCGCGATCTGGCCGAGAGGGATGGCGTCACCATCCTGCTCTCCAGTCATCTGCTGGACGAAGTCCAGCGCGTCTGCGACCGCGTCGCCATTTTCGCGCGCGGCCGTCTGGTGGCGGAAGGGCGCATCGACACGCTGCTGGCAGGACAGGAAAAGCTGCGCCTGCTGGCAACACCGCGGGAGGCGCTGCTGGAAGTGCTGGGGGCGCGGGCGGCGCGCGACGGCGACGGCGTGCTGGTGGCGGTGACGCGTGCCGAAGCTCCCGCCCTGCTGCGCGCGCTGGTCGAAGCGGGTATCGACCTGGAAGAGGCGCGCTGGGTCGGAGGCGAACTCGAGAAGTTCTATCTGGAACAAGTCGGGGTGGCGCATGCTGGCTGACGCCATCGCCGCGGAGACCTACAAATTCCTGCGCCAGCGCAGCACCCTGTTCTGGGGCTTCTGCGCCGTGCCGCTGGCGCTGCTGGCCTGGGATATGGGCCTTGCCCTCTGGCTGCGCCTGCATGCGGGCGGACCGCTGACGCCGCTCAGCGTGCTGGCAAGCGCTGCCCTGCGGATCGATGCGGGCACGCAGATCGTCCATGTCCTGCAGCGGGGCGATACCGCCTTCTTCAAGATATTCTTTGCCCTGGGTGGGGCGGGAATTTTCGGCAATGAGTATCGCTGGGAGACCTGGCGGCTGCTGACGCCGCGCAACAGCCGCTCCAATCTGCTGGCAGCCAAATTCGCGGTCTATGCCATGGCCTGCGCCGCCAGCCTGGCGGCGATGGCGCTGAGCGCCGTGCTTGGCCTTCTTTTCAACACCCTGCTGAACGGCGCGCCACTGGACGTCAAGCCGGATTTCGTGCCCGCACTGGGGATGTTCGCGATCTCCTGGACGGCGCTGATGGTGCTGGGCACCTTTGTGGCGCTGGTGGCGATGACGACCCGCGCCACGACGGGGGCGCTTCTGGCGGGGGTGGTGTTCTGCTTTGTGCAGGCCGTTCTTCTGTCGGTGCTGTCGCCCTGGACCACGGCGCTGCGCTATTTCGCACTGGTGCCGGAATTGCCCGCCGAGGTGCTACGCGGCCTGCTCGGCGGCCAGCAGGTCGCGCCCGGCATTGCGCCCGACCCCACGCGCCTGGCGCCGGCCATCCTGGTGCTGCTGGGCTGGATACTGCTCATGGGCGGGGCGGCAATGGTGCGCTTCCAGCGCCAGGACCTGCCGCGGGAATAGTCATTCGCCTTCGAAGACCTCCTCGACCCTGACGCCAAAGACTTTGGCGATGCGCATGCCCAGGGGCAGCGAGGGATCGGCCTTGCCGGTCTCGATGGCATTGACGCTCTGGCGCGCAACGTTGAGTCGCTGGGCCAGTTCGGCCTGGCTCCAGTTGCGCTCGGCGCGCAGCACCTTGATGCGATTTCTCATTGCTTCATCCAGCGCAGGCGGCGCAGCAGCCATGCCAGCACCGCGCCTCCCGCGAACAATCCCAGCGTGACAATGACGCCGCAGAAGAAATAGCCGCGCGGCGAGCCGCCGAAATGGGTGGAATTGATCAGGGCCTGCGCGGCGGTGCGGTCGAACAGCATGAAAGGCAGCACCAGGCCTGCGAGCAGGCAGAGGCCGGTCATGCTGCCCCAGTACCAGTCGGCCATGTGGTGCTGGCGCTGGATATCGTCCAGCGCCCAGTAGCTCAGAGCGAAAAGAAGACAGCCCACGAACATCAGGCCGCCAAAGAGAAGGGCCGGGAAGGCACCCTCCGGCATGCGAAAGGCATGAGGAAGGATGTGCGCCACCACGATGGCAACGAAGCCCAGTCCGGTCACAAGCCAGACGTTCTTGCCCGAATAACGCATGTCTTCCCCTCTTGTCTAAATGTCGTGCTTACATGACATATCGCAGATAACAAGGATGTCAAGCTAACCTGACATTGCGAACACCCGGCAGTAGCTTGGAGCGGCAGGACAAAATCAGGCGAAAAAGCCAGCAAAACCGGGGCGAAAAGGTCTGCCCAAAAGGCCCGATTTTCTGGCCTCAAAGAACCGGTTCTGCTAGGTTTCAGGACTTGAGTCTTGGGGCCAAAAACGGCTCTCCCAAACACAAGAAAACGGGCGTTTCCGGCGGCTTTTCGGGTGGCCGGAAAAGGATGTCGGACCGGTCATTACAGGCGGCTAGAAGCGATGAAGATCAACGTCGAACGCGGCGCTTTCCTCAAGGCGCTGAACCATGTCCAGAGCGTGGTCGAGCGCCGCAACACCATCCCCATCCTGTCCAATGTCCTGATCGAGGCCGGCAAGGCGGGGCTGAAACTCACCGCCACCGACCTGGACATCGAGATCGTCGAGACCCTGCCGGCGGACATTCTGCGCAACGGCGCCGCCACCGCGCCGGCCCACATGTTCTACGACATTGTCCGCAAGCTGCCGGAAGGCGCCCAGGTGCAGGTGGAACTGCTGGCCAGCGAAGGCGGCCGCCTGTCGGTTTCGGCCGGCTCGTCGCGCTTCGAGCTGGCCTGCCTGCCGCGCGAGGATTTCCCCCAGATGACGGCAGGCGCCCTGCCCCACAAGTTCCGCCTGGCGGCCGACGATCTCAAGCGCATCATCACCAAGACGCGTTTCGCCATCTCGACCGAAGAGACGCGCTATTACCTCAACGGCATTTATCTGCACGCCGCCAAGGACGCCAAGCCGGCGGTGCTGCGGGCCGTGGCCACCGACGGCCATCGCCTCGCCCGCTTCGAGCTGGAACTGCCGGATGGCGCCGGTTCCATGCCGGGCGTGATCGTGCCGCGCAAGACCGTGGGCGAGCTGCAGAAGCTGCTGGAAGACGCCGACGGCGCCATCGACATCGCCCTGTCCGACACCAAGATCCAGTTCGGCTTCAATGGCGTCGAACTGACCAGCAAGCTGATCGACGGCAATTTCCCGCCCTATGAGCGCGTCATTCCCGCCGGCAACGACAAGGTGCTGGCGCTGGACGCCAAAGACTTCGCCCAGGGCGTGGACCGCGTTTCCACCATCAGCGCCGACAAGACCCGCGCCGTGAAGCTGGGCCTGGCCAAGGACAAGGTCACGCTCACCGTGGTCAATCCCGAAAGCGGCACCGCCACGGAAGACGTCGGCGCCACCTACAGCGCCGGCGCGCTGGAGATCGGCTTCAATGCCCGCTACCTGCTGGACATCACCAGCCAGATCGAAGGCAAGGAAGTGCGCTTCCTGCTGTCGGATGCCGGTTCGCCCGCCATCATCGAGGACGCGGGCGACACCCGCACGCTCTACGTCCTCATGCCGCTCAGGGTCTGAGGTTGGCGTTTGCGCCCGACATCGCCTTGAACCGCGAAGCGGTGGCTTCGGCGCCGCTGGCGGTGACGCAGCTGCGGCTGAGCAATTTCCGTTCCTATGCCGGCGGCGCGCTGGCGCTGTCGGGCGCGCCGGTGGTGCTGGCCGGGCCGAACGGCGCCGGCAAGACCAACATCCTCGACGCGATCTCGCTGCTCTCGCCGGGCCGCGGCTTGCGCGGATCGAAGCTCTCCGACCATACCCGCAAGGGGCCGGTGGTGACGGACGAGGCCCTGTGGGGTGTGGCGGCGACGGTGACGCGCGGCGGCACCGAATACGAAATCGGTACCGGGCTGACCCTGGGCCCGAATGGCGGTGAAAAACGCCATGTGCGCCTCAATGGGGTGGAAGCGCGCGGCTCCGCCGACCTGGGTGACATTGTGCAGATGATCTGGCTGACGCCCGCCATGGACCGGCTGTTCATCGAAAGCGCAGGCGGGCGGCGGCGCTTCCTCGACCGGCTGGTGCTGGGCTTCGAGCCGGCCCATGCCCGAACCTCGACCCGTTATGAAACGGCGATGCGCGAGCGGGCCCGGCTGCTGAAATATGGTCCGCGCGATCCGGCCTGGCTGGACGGGCTGGAGCACGAAATGGCCGAGGCGGGCGTGGAGATCGCGCGTGCCCGCGCCGGGACCGTGGCGCGGCTGAACCGGGCCTTGAGCGAACGCCAAGGCGCCTTTCCGTCCGCATCCCTGTCCCTGACCAGTGAACCTTTTGACGACCCCCAGGCCCTGCGTGACGCTCTGGCCGGATCGCGGCTGCGCGACGCCGAGGCCGGGCGCACCCTGGTTGGCCCACATCTCACCGACCTCAATGCCCGCCACACCGCCAAGCGCGCCGATGCCCGCGACTGTTCCACCGGCGAGCAGAAAGCGCTGCTGATCGCCATCATGCTGGCCGATGCGCGCGAACTGGCGCGCGCCCGCCAAGGCCTGGCACCGCTGCTGCTGCTGGACGAGATCGCGGCGCATCTCGACGCCGTCCGCCGCGACGCCCTGTTCGAGGAAATCCAGGCCCTCGGCGCCCAGGCCTGGATGACCGGCACCGATTTGTCTCTCTTCGCCGGCTGGGGCAGCCGCGCGGAGGTCTTCCTGGTCGAAAACGGCCAGTTCACCCGTCAGGAGTAGGTCATGGCAGAGCCCGCCGTCAGCAACGAATATGGCGCCGAGAGCATCAAGGTCCTGAAGGGCCTGGACGCGGTGCGCAAGCGCCCCGGCATGTATATCGGCGATACCGATGACGGTTCGGGCCTGCACCACATGGTCTATGAAGTCGTGGACAACGCCGTGGACGAGGCGCTGGCCGGCCATGCCGACCGTATCGACGTGGTGCTGAACCCGGATGGCTCCTGCACCGTGCGCGACAATGGCCGCGGCATCCCGACCGACATCCACAAGGAGGAAGGGGTCAGCGCCGCCGAAGTCATCATGACCCAGCTGCATGCCGGCGGAAAGTTCGAGCAGAACGCCTACAAGGTCTCGGGCGGCCTGCACGGCGTCGGCGTCTCGGTGGTCAACGCGCTGTCGGAATTCCTCGATCTGCGCATCTGGCGCGATGGCAAGGAGCATTACATGCAATTCCGCCATGGCGACGCCGTGGCGCCGCTGAAGGTGGTGGGCGATGCGCCGGGCCGGAAAGGCACGGAAGTCACCTTCCTGCCCTCCACCGCTACATTCTCAAACAAGACCGAATTCGACTTCGCCACACTGGAGCACAGGCTTCGCGAACTGGCCTTCCTCAATTCGGGCGTCACCATCATCATGGCTGACCGTCGCGGCGTCGAGGCCAAGGAAGTCACGCTGCACTATGTCGGCGGCCTCAAGGCTTTCGTGGAATATCTCGACCGCGCCAAGCAGCCTCTGATCCCCGCCCCGGTGATGATCATGGCCGAGCGCGACGGCATGACCGTGGAAGTGGCGATGACCTGGAACGACAGCTACCATGAGAGCACGCTGGCCTTCACCAACAACATTCCACAGCGCGATGGCGGCACCCATGTCGCCGGCTTCCGCGCCGCGCTCACCCGCGTGGTGACCAAATATGCCGAGGAGATGCCGGCGGCGAAGAAGGACCGGGTGCCGCTGTCGGGCGATGACTGCCGCGAGGGCCTGACATGCATCATTTCGGTCAAGGTCCCGGACCCGAAATTCTCCTCCCAGACCAAGGACAAGCTGGTTTCGTCCGAAGTGCGGCCCGTGGTGGAAGGTGCGGTGCTGGATCAGCTCGGCGCCTGGTTCGAGACCCATCCGGGCGAGGCGCGCACCGTGGTCGGCAAGGTGGTGGAAGCCGCCACGGCTCGCGAGGCGGCCCGCAAGGCGCGCGAACTGACCCGCCGCAAGGGTGTGCTGGACGGCGCTTCCCTCCCCGACAAGCTGGCCGACTGCCAGGAGCGCGATCCCGCCAAGTGCGAGATTTTCATCGTCGAGGGCGACAGCGCCGGCGGCAGCGCCAAGCAGGGCCGCAACCGCGCCAACCAGGCGGTGCTGCCGCTGCGCGGCAAGATCCTCAACATCGAGCGGGCGCGCTTCGACAAGATGCTGTCGTCGGATTCGATTGTTTCTCTGATCACGGCGCTGGGCACCGGCATCGGGCGCGAGGAGTTCAACGCCGACAAGCTGCGCTATCACAAGATCATCATCATGACCGATGCGGACGTGGACGGCGCCCATATCCGCACCCTGCTGCTGACGTTCTTCTACCGCCAGATGCCGGAACTGATCGAGCGCGGCCACATCTATATCGCCCAGCCACCGCTCTACAAGGCGGCGCGCTCCAAGTCCGAGCGCTATCTCAAGGACGAGGAGGAGCTGGAGAACTACCTGGTCGCGGAGGGTTCGGCCGGGGCGACCCTGACCCTTCATACCGGCGAGACCATAGCCGGCGCCGATCTCGACACGCTGGTGACGCATGCCCGCCAGGCGGCGGCGGCGCTGACCGGATTCCCCAGCCATTATCCGCGCTTCCTGCTGGAGCAGGCGGCAATTTCCGGTGCGCTCAACCCGGAAATCCTCAACGATGCCGAAAAGGCCAAGACGGCGGCGACCTATATCGCCAGCCGCCTGGACACGCTGTCGGAGGAATTCGAGCGCGGCTGGCATGGCGAACCCACCACAGATGGCGGATTGAAGTTCTGGCGCGATGTGCGCGGCGTGCGCGAGATGGTGGCGATCGACGGGGCGCTGATCGCATCCGCCGATGCGCGGCGGCTGGACAGGATGGCGCCGGAACTGCAGAAGACCTATCTCAAGTCCGGCACGGTGCGGCGCAAGGACGATGCCCGCGAGGTGCGCTCGCCCAGTGAATTGCTGGAGGTGATCTATGACTGGGGCCGCAAGGGCCTCTCGCTGCAGCGCTACAAGGGCCTGGGCGAAATGAACCCGGAGCAGTTGTGGGAAACCACGCTGGACGAGAATGCCCGCTCGCTGCTGGTTGTGAAGGTGCAGCATGCCGACGAGGCAGGCGAACTGTTCGCCAAGCTGATGGGCGACGTGGTCGAACCGCGGCGCGAATTCATACAAGACAATGCCTTGAGCGCGAGCGTCGATATTTAGGGAGGCCGCATGCTGCGGGGCCTGCGTTTCCAGAAACGGTTGCGTGTGCTGCCCGGGGTGCGGATCAACCTCTCCAAGAGCGGCGCCTCCGCCAGCATCGGTCCGCGCGGTGCCGACCTGAATATCGGGCCGCATGGCGCTTCCGCCAATGCCGGGATTCCGGGCAGCGGGCTTTCCTATCGCGCCAAGGTGACCAAGCCGCACAGCATGGTGATCGGCATCGCCGTGCTGGCGATCGGGCTTGGATTCGCCGCCTACAAGAATATGGACCGGATCGGGGCGTGGCTGGCGCCGGCTTCGGTGTCGCAAACCGCCGGCGAGCCCCGGCCCGCCGCGGCGGCCGCATCAACCGATGCCGCGCCGGCAGTCAAGGCGCGGGCAGCCGCGCGCAAGCCCACCAGCATCCGCGCCCAGGCCATGAAGCTGCTGGTGCGGGGCGGCACCATCTATGTGCGCCGCGGCGGTTCGGTTTTGCGGGATGACGCGAAGACGTCCGCCACGGCCCTGAAGAAGCTCGACAAGGGCGCCGCCGTCACGGTGCTGGCACTGGACGACGAGTGGACGCAGGTGAAGTCCGGCGGCGTCACGGGATGGATGCGCACCAGCGTCCTGGGGCCTAAGCCCTAGCCAGGCGATCCGCGACGATGCGCTGGATCGCCGGATTGGAGGCCATGGTGCTGTGGCCGGTCTTCACTTCGATCACTTCGCCGTCACCCGGCTCCGGCAGGCAGCAGCGCCAATCCACGATGCCGTCCATCCGGCTGACGACAGCGGTCAGCGGCACCGGCAAGGGGTCGGCGATGCGGGCAAAGGCGGAGCGCGCTTCCGGCTCCCAGAGCAGCGACAGGCCCTGCGCGAAGGGCGCCAGCGGCGAGACTACCGGCAGGTGGATGGGGCTGCCCAGGGTTACGACACGGCAAACCTGGCCGGGACGGCGATGGGCGATCTCGCGCGCGATGGTGCCGCCCAGGCTGATGCCGACCAGCGCCACCTTGCCATGCGCGGCCGCGGCAGCGTCCACCTGGCGTTCGACCATGGCCAGGACTTTGGGCATCGGCCCGAGATTGAGGCCGCAGGGCCAGGGCCGCGGTGAAAATCCCTGCTGGCCCAGAAACTGGCGCAGCCGCGCGGTGGCATGATCCTTGGTGAAGAAGCCCGGCAGCACGATCACCGCCTGGCCGCGTCCGCGCGCCGCGCCTTCCGGGAAAGGCGGCGGCGAGATCGAGACCCGCGCCACATCGGCCATCTCGCGCGCCCAGCTTGCCAGCGAGACCGGCGCGCCGCGCGGCGGAAAAACGGCGAAGCTGCGTGCCGGAGCCGTTTTCACGCGCGCGCGCCAACCAGCCAGCAGGCGATGCGGCAGGTGATCTGACCATCCGTGACGGGATAGGCGCGGAACGCATCCGTCACCGCCGCCAGCACGCGGGCGCGCACGCTGTCGTCGAATTTCGCCAGCGCCCGCGCCGTCGGGCCCAGGCTGGTGGCCTGGATGCCCGCCTGTTCGGCCGTGGCGCCCATGCGCATCACCCCATCCAGCCTGTCGATGCCGATGGCGGAAAAACCCGCGCCGGCAAGGATGCCGCGCAGGCGGTCCGGGTCCGACAGCGCGAAAGGCCCCGGCGCCTGCGGGTCGGCCTGCGGCAGCGGCGGCATCAGCGGCCGGGCGATTTCGAACGGCATGGCGGCATATTCATTTTCCGCCGGGGCGCGCCAGCAGACAAAGGCCAGCCTGCCGCCCGGCGCCGCGGCGGTGCGGATATTGGCGAAGGCCGCGGCGGGATCGTCGAAAAACATGACGCCGAAACGCGAGAGCAGCAGGTCATGCTCCGGCGCGAAACGGTGATGGGCGGCGTCGGCGTCGACAAAGCGCAGATTGGCGACACCTTCGGCGCGATGGCGGGCCAGCGTCAGCAGCGGTTTTGAAATATCCACCCCGGTGACCTGCCCGGCCACCCGCGCCGCCAGCAGGCTGGTTTCGCCGGAGCCACAGCCGATATCCAGCACCCGTTCGCCGGCGCGCACCCTGGCCAGCGCCAGCAGGCCGGCGGTGGCGTCCGCCAGGCTGGCGTCCATGATGGCCTGGTTGCGGACCCATTTCTCACCGGGCGCGCCGTTCCAGTATTCGATCTGGGCGGCGTTGGCGGTCATGGGATCAGGACTTCACCTTCCGCTTGCGCATCGCCAAGGTGCGCAGGCGCAGGGCGTTGAGCTTGATGAAGCCGGCCGCGTCCTTCTGGTCATAGGCGCCCTGGTCGTCCTCGAAGGTCACCAGCTTTTCGCTGTAGAGGCTGTAGAGCGAAGTCCGCCCCACCACCGCGACATTGCCCTTGTAGAGCTTCAACCGCACCGTGCCCGTCACATGCTCCTGCGACTTGTCGATCAGGGCCTGCAGCATCTCGCGCTCCGGGCTGAACCAGAAGCCGTTGTAGATCAGCTCGGCATAGCGCGGCATGATCTCGTCCTTCAGGTGCGCCGCGCCGCGGTCCAGCGTGAGGCTCTCGATGCCGCGATGCGCCGCCAGCAAAATCGTGCCGCCGGGGGTCTCATAGACGCCGCGCGACTTCATGCCGACAAAACGGTTTTCCACCAGGTCGAGGCGGCCGATGCCGTTGGCCTTGCCCAGCGCGTTCAGCCGCGTCAGCAGGGTGGCGGGCGACAGCGCCTCGCCGTCAATGCTCACCGCATCCCCGCGCTCGAAGCCGATCTCGACATAGCTTGCCTTGTCGGGCGCATCCTCGGGCGCGATGGTGCGCATATAGACGATGCTCTCGGCTTCCTGCGCCGGGTCTTCCAGCACCTTGCCCTCGGATGAGGAGTGCAGCAGGTTGGCATCGACGCTGAACGGCGCATCGCCGCGCTTGTCCTTGGCGATGGGAATCTGGTGCGCCTCGGCGAATTCCAGCAGCCTGGTCCGGCTGGTCAGGTCCCATTCCCGCCAGGGCGCGATCACCTTGATGCCCGGCTCCAGCGCGTAATAGCCCAGCTCGAAACGCACCTGGTCGTTGCCCTTGCCGGTGGCGCCGTGACAGACGGCGTCGGCCCCCACCTTGCGCGCGATCTCGATCTGCTTCTGGGCGATCAGCGGCCGGGCGATGGAGGTGCCCAGGAGATAGACGCCTTCATACTGGGCGTTGGCGCGGAACATGGGGAAGACGAAGTCGCGGACGAATTCCTCGCGCAGATCCTCGATGAAGATGTTGCCGGGCTTGATGCCCAGGTTCAGCGCCTTCTGCCGGGCGGGCTCGATCTCCTCGCCCTGGCCGAGATCGGCGGTGAAAGTCACCACCTCGGCGCCATACTCGGTCTGCAGCCATTTCAGGATCACCGAGGTGTCCAGGCCGCCCGAATAGGCCAGCACCACCTTTTTCACATCCTTTGCCACTGTCCGCTCCGTCGCCCGGAAAACCCTTCTGGATCAGCCGGTTGGTAATTATTCGTTTGTCCGGAACAGGGCTACCCCCTCCCCCCGGTCAGGTGCCGCGGGGATCAGCCCGCGGCGGGCGGACTTGATAAAGGCCGGGGGCTAAAGGTCAAGCAGGGCAGCAGGCCGGGCCGGCCTGCGCGCCGGTCAGGCCGGAGTCAGGCCAGAGTCAGGCCAGGCGGCCGATGCCGATTTCCACCGAGGCCTCGCGCGCCTCCCGCGCCGGGGTGCCGAGCCGGTGATCCTGCCAGGCGCGGAAGGCGGCGCCGGCCAGATAAACGGCCCTGGCAGCCAGCCAGAGCGGCAGCACCAGCCTGGTTTCGGCCTGCAGGGTCCAGGTCAGGCAGTGCGCCGTCAGCCGCCCGGTCGGAGCGGGCCCCGCCGCCATTACCAGCAGCAGCCACACCGCCAGGAAGAACACCAGCACCGCCAGCGCCAATGCCAGCCCCGCCCTGTCGATGCCGTTGAACCAGAGATTCTTTTTCATTTTGGGGTGCGCCATCTGCCTGCCTTTTCGACAACGCGGCTGACGGGCCTTTGTTGCATTCCCGTCATCCGGCGCATTTGACCCCCCAGGCGGGCGCCGATAATTTCTGCCTGCATCCATTCGAGGGCAGGACATGAAAGCGGCTTTCTGGCGGGCATCCCTGGCATTGGCCGGCCTGCTGCTGGCCCCGGTGGGCGCCAGCGCCCATTTCCGCCTGCTCGCGCCGGCCTCCTGGATCGAGGAAAACCAGCTTGGCGACCCGCAAAAGGCCGGACCCTGCGGCGGCACCAACACCGATTTCGGCAAGCCGACCTATGCCGTGACCAGCGTCAAAGGCGGCACGCTGCTGCACATCAAGGTGCAGGAGACCGTCTATCACCCCGGCCACTACCGCGTTGCGCTGGCCGTAAACTCGCCGCTGGAATTGCCGGTCGATCCCAAGGCGATGACCATGGCCAACGACCGTGGGCAGCAGATGTCGGTTTCCGCCGAAATCATGAACCCGGTGGCGGCGCCGGTGCTGGTGGATGGGCTCTGGACCCACCAGGCGAAAGTGAGCGACCCGTTCGAGACCGACGTCGCCATTCCCAACATCAACTGCAAGGCCTGCACCCTGCAGGTGATCCAGTTCATGGAGCAGCACGGGCCGAACAATCCCGGCAACTACACCTACCACCATTGCGCCGTGCTGCATGTCACCGCCGATCCCGCCAAGCCGATTGACGCGGCCTGGCCGAAGGAGCGGCAATAGAAGGCAAGATCACGGTGCCGAAATTCTGGAAGATATTTCAGTTTTCGCCGGCGCTGGTTTTGCTTTCCACAGCCACTTCCTGCACACAGCCGGCAACGGAACCAAGGTGCGATACGCACGCCGCACCAGCGAAACCCGTTACGAGCACACATACTCCGCCTCCCCGCCCATCATCAGTGGGACCAAATGAAACAGGCATCACGGTGTTGGGAGTGGATATCGGCGCGGACGGCGCCCTGATCGGGGCGACGGTGGTGAAATCCAGTGGATTTGCCGCATTGGATGATGCGGCAGCAGCATGGGTAAAGGACCACTATAGATGGGAGCCTGCAAAGCTGGATTGCCGCCCGTCCAGATCCCAAACACTCATGAGCGTTAGGTGGGACTAGGCGTTTGGGCGGGCCGAATTTGTCCGGAAAAGGCCCGGAATCCCGCAAAAGTTGCCAGCCGCCACCCCTTCTGCCTTGATGGAACTTCGGGAACTTTCAGGCGGGGCCGGGGTGGCGGAAGAACAGGAAAAAGGCGCGTCCTCGGGGGCGGGGCAGCAAGGAGACGGCGCGGGCGACGATGTCGCGTCTGTTGCGCTTGCAATGGGCAGCGCAAGCCGAGCCGAGGCGGACGCCTATCTGCGAGACCGGCGAGAAGACCAGCGCCGAATGCTGCATCTTCAGATGGAGGAGATGCGAGCGGAGGAGCCCTACAGGCTTTCGCATTACCGTCTGCGCCGTTTTTCCGGCTGGGCCAGGGCGGCGCTGGAATCCGCCGTCGGCCTGATCGCTCTTGGCGTTATCGCGGTGCTGGCCTTCACGGTGTGGAACGCCGCCCACAGCGAAGGCCTGATCATCGAAAGCTTCCGGGTACCGCCCGACCTGGCGGCGCGTGGCCTGACCGGCGAAGTGATGGCGGACCAGGTGCTGGACCGGCTGTCGGCGATGCAGGCGGCGACCAATTCCGGCGTCGCCAACCAAAGCTATTCCGGCGGCAGCGGCGACGACATCAAGGTGGAAATTCCCGAGACCGGCATTTCCATCGGCGAGCTTTATCGTTTCCTGCGCCGCTGGCTGGGCCGCGAAACCCATATCAGCGGCGATGTCGTGCGCAACGGGGCCGGCCTTGCCGTCACCGTCCGCGCCGGCACCAAGGGCGCCGACACGGCTTCCGGCGCCGAAGCCGATCTTGACGCCCTGCTGCAGAAGACGGCGGAGAATATCTATCGCCGCACCCAGCCCTATCTCTATGTCCGCTATATCATACCGGTGGCGAATGTGGCGGCGGGCGCGTCGCGGGTCGCCGAAGCCCGCGCCATCCTGGCGGAGCTGATCAACAGCCCCTCGGGCTATGACCGGGCCATCGCCTGGAACGAACTGGGCATCATCGCCAATGTCTATGATCGCAATCCGCTTCTGGCCCTGGAGGACGGCCGCAAGGCCATCGCCACCGAACCGAGAGACAACGCTGTCTTTTTCGGCAACATGGGGGCCATAGAATCGAATCTGGGTCATGCCGAAACCGCCCTGGCCGACTATCAAATCGCGGTAAGACAGGCGGGGCGGGCCACCAGGGGCAACGCCGCCTATACCGAAGGCAACCGCTTTGGTTATTCCGCGCAGATCGCTGCCCGGACGGGCGATTTTGGCAACGCCTTTGCCTTCCAGCAGCGCGCCATATCCCTGTCGGGTGGTATCAACGGCCCGCCCGGGCGTGTGCTGCTGGGCGTGCAATTCCTGGCACTGCAGCATGATGCGGCGGCGGCAGCGGCCTATGCCGCCCAATTGCCGGACAGGAACATTGCGGCGGGACAAGGCTTGGCGCTCCAGACCGCAATCACCCGTCTTGTCCAGGAAAGCGCACGGGAAAACTGGACGGGCATCGCCGCCCTCGTGGCCGAAGCGGAAAAGACGCTGGCGGCGCAGGCCTATGGCTTTCCCCTGGTCATGGCCCGGCAGAGGATCCTGCAACCCGCCCTGGCGCTGGCCCGTGCCAGGCTTGGCGACATTGCGGGGGCGCAAAGCCTGATCGCGGCAACGCCCGCCGATTGCTACGATTGCATCCGCACGCGCGGCAGGATCGCTTCCGAAGCGAAGCAATGGGCGCGCGCCGACTGGTGGTTCGCCAGGGCCGTGGCCGATGCGCCTTCCATCCCCATGGCGCATGAGGATTGGGGCCGCTCGCTGCTGGCGCGGGGCAAGCCGGACGAGGCCATCGCGCAGTTCACCCTGGCGAACAAGAAAGGCCCGCATTTCGCCGATGCGCTGGAAGGCTGGGGCGAGGCGCTGATTGCGAAAAGCCAGTCGCACCTGGCGCTGGCGAAATTCGCCGAAGCGGAAAAGTACGCCCCCAACTGGGGCCGCCTGCACCTGAAATGGGGCGAGGCGCTGGTGTGGGCGGGCAAAAAGGATGACGCGAGGAAGCAGTTCGCGCGCGCGGCGGAACTCGACCTGACGCCTTCCGAGAAGGCCGAACTGGCCCGCCGCCAGTGAGGGACGCCCACGACGACCCGTTGGCATGTTTGACAAGGCGGGTGGCGCGCCTAGAGTGAAGCTGCCTTCCGGGAGGCATGCGGTCCGCGCAAAGGGCAGAGCCCGCTCGCAAGCCTGACTTCCAGCCCGTACTGCGGACAGCGGGCTCCAGGGAAGAAAGGGTTTTCATGACCGATACATCTCTTGCGACCAGGCTGTTTCTGCTGGCCGCCGCGCTGGCGCCCTTGCCGGCGATGGCGCAAGGCGCGCCGGCCTGCACGCCCGTGCCAGTGATGGCCACCCACACCCTGCCGCCCTACCCGGAAATATCGGTGCAGCTGAAGGAGAGCGGCACGGTCACCCTGGAGGTCACGGTGGCGCGCGACGGCCATGTCAGCGGCGCCAGGGTCGCGCAGAGCAGCGGCTTTCCGCGTCTTGACGCGGCGGCGGCGGACTTTGTGCAGCAGACCTATCTGTGGCGGCCCATGGCCTGCGCCTCGGCGAAGCTTCCGCTGAAGGTGGTGTGGAAGCTTCCGTTCGACGGGCCGCGCTAGCGGCGGTCGAGGATGCCGCCCGGCGGCGCCGCTCAGTGCGGCAGGCGCGCCAGATGCGCCGACTGCTCGCGCGCCATGCGGGCCGAGGCGCGTTCCTTCACGGACTCGCTCTTGAGCTGGCCGCAGGCCGCCATGATGTCGCGGCCGCGCGGGGTGCGCACCGGGCTGGCATAGCCGGCCTTGTTGACGATCTCGGCGAATTTCTCGATTCTTCCCCAGTCCGAGCATTCATAGGGCGCGCCGGGCCAGGGATTGAACGGAATCAGGTTGATCTTGGCGGGAATGCCCGCCAGCAGCCGCACCAGCTCCCTGGCATCGGCCAGGCTGTCATTGACGCCCTTCAGCATCACATATTCGAAGGTGATGCGGCGGGCATTGGAGGCGCCGGGATAGTCGCGGCAGGCCTGCAGCAGTTCGGCGATCGGATATTTCCGGTTGATCGGCACGATCGCGTCGCGCAGTTCGTCGCGCACCGCATGCAGCGAAATCGCCAGGCCCGAACCGATCTCGGCCCCGGCGCGCGGGATCATCGGCACCACGCCGGCGGTGGAGAGCGTGACGCGGCGTTTGCTCAGCGCCAGCGCCCCGCCATCGGTGACGATAGCAAGCGCCGCCTTCACATTGTCGAAATTGTATAGCGGCTCGCCCATCCCCATCATCACGACATTCGTGACCTTGCGGTCGGCGCGCGTGGAGGGCCAGTCGCCCAGCGCGTCGCGGGCGACGAAGATCTGGCCGAGGATCTCCGCCGGCGTCAGGTTGCGCACCAGCTTCTGGGTGCCGGTGTGGCAGAATTTGCAGGTCAGGGTGCAGCCGACCTGCGAGGAGACGCAGAGCGTGCCGCGATCCTTCTCCGGGATATAGACGGTTTCGAACTCGACGCCCGGCGCGGTCTTGAGCAGCCATTTGCGCGTGCCGTCTTCGCTGACCTGCGCCGCCACGATCTGCGGCCGCGCCAGCGAGAATTTCTCCTCCAGCAGGGTGCGGAAATCCCTGGCCAGGTTGCTCATGCGGGCGAAATCCGGCGCGCCATGGACATAGAGCCAGTTCCACAACTGCCCGGTGCGCATGTTGGCGGCTTTAAGCGGGATTCCCGCCTCGACCAGCGCCTCTTTCAGCGCGGCGCGGTCGAGCCCGATGAGAGAAGTTGTTCCGGCCATCACATCTTGCAGACGTCGTGGATCTTGGCCAGCGCGTCGGGAAAGCCCGCCAGGGAATAGGTGTCGGACGTTTTGGTGCCGCGCGCCGAAATGCCGGAAGCCACCGCCGAAACGCCCTTGCCCATGGTCTCGATCAGCCGCGGCGTGTCGCCCAGCGCCTGGATCCAGGCGCTGCCGGTGCCGCGGGCGAAGAAGGGATATTTGGCGGCGCCGACCGCAAGGGCGGCGGGCGCGTTGTCCTTCACCGGATAGCCCAGCACGATCTGCGGCTCGGCCTTCACCTTGCGGCCCGGCCAGTCCGACACCATCAGATAGATCGGCGCGCGCTTGGCGCCCTTGGGCTGGGTGGCGCGGGGCTGGGAGAGCGCATAGCAGGTCAGGTCGCTGCCGCTGCCGGAGGAATAGGCCGACCAGTTCTGGAACACGCCAAGCAGGGTGGCGGGATCGGCAGAGGCCGGAACCGCGGCGAAAGCGGAGACGGCGGCGGCCAGCAGGATCTTGCGAATCATCGGGAACTCCAGCGCACGCTTTTCACAGGAAAATCGGGCGTTTATGTGGTCCGTGGACGGGAAGATACCGGCTCGCGGGCCGGACCTCAAACGCTATTCGCGAAGACCGTAACCACGCGAGAACAGCCGCCATGTCAGCCCGCCGAGAGCCGCGATCATCGCCAGCGTCAGGCCGATGGAAAGGCCCAGCGGCGCCTCGTCCACGCCGATCATGGCGCCGCGAATGCCGCTGATGAAATAGAAGAAGGGATTGCCCCAGAGCAGCCAGTGCAGCCAGGGGGGCAGCATGCTGAGGGTGAAGAAGCTGCCGCCCAGCATCGAGAAGGGCTGGAGGAAGAACACCACCGGCATGTTGAGCTGCTCGAAGCTCTTGGACCAGAGGCCCGCCAGCATCCCGGCCAGGCCGAAAATGGTGGAAACCGCCACCACCCAGAAGACGAAGAGCGGCCAGGATTCGATGTTGGTGGCGCCGAAGCAGACGCCGATCAAGAGAATGCCGACGCCGGTGATCGAGGCGCGCAGCACCACGGTGGAGAGGCTGCCCAGCACCATCTCGAGATAGGAGAGCGGCGCCACCAGCATCTCTTCCACGAACTTGACGAAGCGCGAGAAATAGATGGCGGAGGAGGATTGCAGGAAGGCGGCGGTGATGATGTTCATCATCAGGACGCCCGGCATCACGAACTCGATATAGCGGTGGCCGCCGATGGTCCGCACCGTGCCGCCCAGCACATAGCCGAAGATGAAGATGAACAGCAGCGCCGAGATCCAGGGCGCCAGGAAGGCCTGGATCGGCACCCGCCACATGCGCTGCAGCTCGCGGCGCACGATGGTGTAGAGGCCGATCCAGTTGACGCCCATTTTCGGCAAATTCTCGGCGTGCGCGTCAGCTTGCGACATGGTCGGCCTCCGCCCCGGTGGCGACGAGATAGGCCTGCTCCAGCCCGCCCGGGCCGCCGGCGATCTCGTCCTTGCTGCCCTCGCGGGCGATCCTGCCCCTGGCGACGATGGCGATGTCGCGGCAGAGGCGCTCGACTTCCTCAAGATAATGGGACGTGAGCAGGATGGTGCGGCCATCCTGCTGGTTGATGTCGGCAAGATAGCGCCACAGCACCCGGCGCAACTCGACATCGACGCCGGCGGTGGGCTCGTCCAGGATGATCAGCCTGGGATCGTGCACCAGGGCGCGGGCCAGCACGACGCGGCGCTTGAGGCCGCCGGAGAGTTCGCGGAAGGTCTTTTTCAGGTGCGGCGTCAGTTCGAACCGCTCCATCAGGTAATCCACCCGCGCCTTGCGCTGGGCGGCGTTCATGCCGAAATAGCCGCCGGCCCAGTCCACGATCTGGCGCGGCGTGGCGAAGATGTCGACGTTGAATTCCTGCGGGCAGAGGCCGACCAGGCGGCGCGCCTCGCGATACTGCTTCACCGCGTCCAGGCCGAAAATCTCGATGGTGCCGGAGGTGGGATTGGCGATGCCGGTGACGCAATGGATGGTGGTGGACTTGCCGGCGCCGTTGGGGCCGAGAAAGCCGAAGAAATCGCCCTCTTCTATGGTGAGGGAGAGGTCGTCCACCGCGACATTGCCGCGGCGATAGACCTTGCGAAGATTGCGGATTTTCAGGGCGGGAGTCGGCATCTGCTCGGACTTTGGACCGGCCCGGATATAGGGTCAACGGCCGCAAATTACCAGCCTTCCGGCCGATGCCGAATGGGCTGCCGAGGACAAAGCCGATGTCCGATTTCTCCAATGGCGGTCATTCGCAGCAGCAGTCTTGACTCAGGGCCGTGAAGCCGACCTGGCGCTGCGGCGCTGTTGTGCCAGCAGGGAAGCGGTATCGAAAAACGCCTGATGTTCGACGATCTTCCCGTCCTTGAGTTTCCAGCGAATGGCCATCTCTAGTGAAATATTCCGCTTGGGTTCATTTTCGCCCTTGGGATCGAACAGCAGCCCGGCATCGAAAACACCCCATACGACATCTCCGGACGAGATGATTTCCTTCGGCTTCATCCGGTAAAATGTGTAAACCTTGGCCAGGGTTGCCAGGACAATCTTGATGCCGTCGCGACTTCTGTATTCGCCGCTGAACCGAAATAGTCCGTCCTGACTGCTTGCCGTTTTCCAGACGATATCGTCATGGATGGCATCCAGTAAGGGACGCAGGTCCGACTTTTCAAATGCGGCCACCACGGTCCGCATCAAATCCTCGCCGCTCATCGCCCCCAGCCTGCTCCCAGCCCAACCAGCCATGCGGCGGCGCCAGGAACCAAGGGTGCCGCCGAGGCCGCGCGCCACAGTATCCCAGGGATGGCTGTGAAGCTATTGAGCCGTCTGCCCAGCCATGTCCGCTTTGCGCCAGAAGCGGTCAATAGAGCGCCCGTTCAGCTCTGGCGCGGCCTTGCCAGCGGCGCGCCCCAGGTGTGGGGCGGCGGCACGGCCGCCCCCTTCTCTCCCGGTTTCCGTGGGCCGCCCGCCTTGACCGGCCGGTCGCCGAACTGGCCCATGGTCAGCATCCGGTCATAGAGCACGATGGCGCCGGCCATGCCGACATTGATGGAGAAGCGGGTGGGAATCTTCACCACGAACTCGCAGGCCTTCAGGACTTCGGGCGACAGCGAGAAACGCTCGGCCCCGAAGACATAGGCGGCGCGGGCGGGATGGCGGAAGCGCGGCAGCTCCACCGCGTCGTCGGTGATCTCCACCCCGACCAGGCGGCAGCCGATGGGCAGGCGGAAATCGGCGCTCTTGTCGAAATGGTAGAAAGGCAGCGCGCCTTCGGCCCGGCTGGTGTCGCTGGCCTGTTCCGACAGCTTCAGCCGCGGCGCGATGGAGAAGAAGAAGCTGGCGTCGAAGGCATGGGCGATCCGCACCAGATTGCCCAGATTCATGGGCTTGGAGATGCCGTCCACCCCGACGCCGAAATAACCGCGCATCCGCCGTAGCTAGCGCAAGCGCGGGCGCGAAGCCAGCCCTAGCGGACCTGCGCCGCCGCGGCCCTGTCGGCCGCTTCCATCGCCGGCGTATAGGGCACGATGCCGGAAATCGGGCAGAGCGCACCCGACATTTCCGGGTCGGGGCTGATGACGGTATCGCCGCGGCTGATGCAGGCCAGCCGGCCCTGCTCCAGGGTCTTGAAGCGGACGCCCAGATTCCACTGCATGCCGGGGCAGGCATGGATCAGGCTGATCTTGAAGCGCCGGTGCAGCTTGTCGATGACGACAAAGGCGCGGTCATTGCCCTTGATGGCGCTGAAACTGTCCACCTGGCCAAGGCGCAGGCAATCGGTGGACACCGATGGGGTCTGGGCGATGGCGGGAAGTGCGCCAAATGACAGGGCGGCGGCAACAAGGACCGAATAGCTGCGTTTGATCATGATAAACTCCTCTCGGGGCCCTCCCGGACCTAGTATACGCGAAACTGGCCGCTACGATCCGGTATTCAAGCTGAACCGCGCATGAACCAGAAATCCCGCCTCAAGGCGCGCCTGCACGGCGTCGCGGTCCTCAACCAGCTGGGGCCCGGGCTGATCACCGGCGCCGCCGACGACGATCCCAGCGGCATCGCCACCTACAGCCAGGGGGGCGCGCAGGCCGGCTTCGGCCTGCTCTGGACCCTTCTGCTCACCTTTCCCCTGATGGTGGCGATCCAGATGGTCAGCGCCCTGATCGGCCGCGTCACCGGCAAGGGCCTGGCCAAGAACATGGCGGCGGTGCTGCCAAGGCAGGTGGTGGGGCTGCTGGTCGCCCTGCTCTTCGTCGCCAACACCATCAATGTCGGGGCCGACCTGGCGGCGATGGGCGAAGCCGCCCGGCTGGTGAGCGGCCTGAACGCCCATGCCGCGACCATCGCCTTTGCCCTGCTCTCGCTTGGGCTGCAGCTTTTCATTCCCTATCGCCGCTATGCCCGCTTCCTTACCGTTCTCACCTTCAGCCTGTTCGCCTATGTCGCGCTGCTGTTCCTGCTGAAGCTGGACTGGGCCGCTGTCGGGCTTGGGCTGATCGGCGTCAACGCCGATCTCAGTCCCCATGCCGTCACCACCATCGTCGCCATCTTCGGCACCACCATCAGCCCCTATCTCTTTTTCTGGCAGAGCGCCCAGGAGGTGGAGGAAGTGGACCAGCATGCCGACCAGCACGCCCTGGTCGATGCGCCGCGCCAGGCCAAGGCGGCGGTGAGCCGCATCCGCATCGACACCATCGCCGGCATGTTCGCCTCCAACTTCATCGCCCTGGCGATCATGGTCGCCACCGCCGCGACGCTGCATGCCCATGGCGTGACCCGGATCGACACCGCCGCCGACGCGGCGAAGGCGCTGGAGCCGATCGCCGGGCGCTTCGCCTTCTGGCTGTTCGCCATCGGCATCATCGGCACCGGCCTCTTGGCCGTGCCGGTGCTGGCGGGATCGGCGGCCTATGCGGTGGGCGACGCCTGGGGCTTCAGGACCGGGCTGGACCGCATGCCCTGGCAGGCCGCCGGCTTCTATGCCGTGATCGGGGCGGCGATGCTGTTGGGACTCGGGCTGCTGTGGACGCCGCTCGACCCGATCAAGGCGCTGTACTGGAGCGCGGTGATCAATGGCGTCGTCGCCGTGCCGGTGATGGCGGCGCTGATGATCGTGGCGGGATCCAAGGCGATGGGAAAGTTCAGGGTCGGGCCGCTGCTGGGCGGGCTGGGCTGGCTTTCCACCGCGGTGATGGCGGCGGGGGCGGTGGCAATGTTCGTGGTGCTGTTTTGCGACAAAGGCCGGGGGCACGCCGCCCGCGCCCTTCCGCCGGGAAGGATATCCTACGGACCGCGATAGGCGTGGCCGCACTTGCGCTCATAGGCGCCACGATCGTGATTCCACACCGGATCGCCGAGATTGACGTCGCAGGGATCGGTCGCCGCGCCGGCGATCGCGCCCGCCGCCGCGCCGATCGCGGCGCCGGTGCCGGCATTGCCGGCGATGCCGCCGATCACCGCGCCGCCGGCGGCGCCGAGCAGCGCGCCCGACGCGAGGCGATCGCCGGTCGAGGTGCCGCAACCGGCCAGGGCAAGCGCCGCCGCGGCGGCGAATCCGAGAATGAACCTGTTCCCACGCATGTTGGGTCTCCTAGAAAAAATTTCAGGCCCCGACCCCTTGCAAACGCGCGGTCCGGCGCGGCGTTCCGGTCCGTCGTGATTGCGGCGCATTCGCGGCAAGGCGCACCCGCGATCAAATGAACCGGCGATGAATGGCGGGGCGAAAATCCTGCATCGGCGGCGAGGCGAGGATTTTGCGCCACAGCCGATCATACAAGCGGCATACAAGGACAACACACTTCCATGACAGAACCCTGCTGCAATCGCGCCGGAATGCAAAACGGACCGGCACCTTGAACCAGCTGCGCAACATCCTGTTTCAGATTCATCTCTGGACCGGCCTTGGCCTTGGCCTGCTCTTTATTTTGCTGGGACTGTCGGGAAGCCTGCTGGCCTATCCCGGCCTGATGGCCGGCGGCCCGGGCGCGGCGCCCGCCGTTTCGAGCGAAGGGGCGCAACTGCCGCTGGAGCAGATCATTGCCGCGGCGCGCAGGGCGGCATCGCCGGGCGACAATGCCAGCGCAACCGTCACCCTGCCGCAGGAGGGCCGGGCCGCCGGCGTGCGTTTCGCCGCGGGGCGCGGCGGCTTCGGCGCCGGATTCGGCGGACGCGGCGAAGGGGCGCGCGGGCGGGGCGAAGGTTTCGGACGCGGGGACTTTGCCGGACGGCGGGGCGGCGGACGCGGCGGCCTTGAAGGCCGGGGCGGACGCGGGCCGGGCGGACGCGGACCGGGCGGACCCGGCGGCGCGCAGACATTCGTCGATCCGGTGACCGGCAAGGTGCTGGCCAGCGTGACGGCGGCCCCCTCGCCGCTGTTCGGCATCGCGCACCAGCTGCACGAAAACATGATGCTGGGCCGCAATGGACGCACCCTGGTGGGAGCGCTGGGCGTCGGCATGCTGTTCCTGGGCCTTTCGGGACTCTATCTCTGGTGGCCGAAATCCGGCCAATGGAAATACGCTTTCATCGTGCGGCCGAGCGCGCGCGGGGCGCGGCTTTACCGCGAAATCCACGGCGCCTTCGGCATCTGGTTCCTGGTCGTCTTCCTGGTGGTGACAGCCACCGGCATTCCGCTGGCCTTTCCGGGGATGATGGGCGGGCGCCCCGGCGGCCCCGGCGGTCCCGGTGGTCCCGGCCGCGGCGCGCCGCCGGCCGCGATCGCGCAGCTGCAGGGCTTCGGCGCGCCCCAGGCCATCGAGGTGCCGGACGGCGCCACGGCGTTGCCCCTGGCCGAGCTGGTAGCCTCGGCGGAAAAGAAGACCGGCCTGAAGGCGGCATCGCTGACCGTGCCGGCGCGCCCTGACCGGCCCATGACCGTCACCATGGCGCGCGAGGAAGAGGACGGCCCGCCCGTCACCGCCACCGTCAATCCCTATACCGGCGAGGCGGTGGCGCGGATGGCGCCCGCGCGCGCGCCGCGCGGCCCGGCCCTGAGCATACGCGAGCTTCATGCCGGCAACGGGCTGGGCCCGGTCTATCGCGCCCTGGTCTTCGCCAGCGGCGTGCTGCCCCTGGTCTTCGTGGTCACCGGCTTCCTGATGTGGTGGAAGAAGCGGCGGGCGCGGGTCCGCCCCGCCTGAGGCGGATTGCCGGCCGTCTGCCCCGCTTTTCTCCTCAGACAATATTGATAACAGTCTGATTCAGCGGAACTTTTTGCTGCATGTGCGAATCCTTTCGCACTTGCCCCCAAGCTTGTCGAAAGTGTATCAAATTGTCGTATCGCGTGGGAGCGCCGATTCGACACCAGGCCCGGCGGGCCATTTGCAGGGGAACAGCATGAGCCTTTCGACCGATGTGAAGGACGCCTTTTCCAAGCCGCATGGCATGCGGGACTTCAGCGAGCATCATCCGCTGCTGATCACCCTGGCCGCGATTACCGGCTTCCTGGCGGTCTTCGTGGTCGTCAGCCGCTACATGTTCGAGATGCTCTGAGGCGACCGGCTTTTATTTCAGGAAATCCGTGACCAGCCGCGTCACCGCGGCGGGGTTTTCTTCCATCACCCAGTGGCCGCTGTCGGGCACGACGCCGCCCTTGACGTTGCTCGCCACCATGTCGAGGTCTGTTTTCATCACCAGGGCGTAGGATTTTTCCGCCCCCAGCGCCAGCACCGGCAGGGTGAGCTTCGTCTTCGCAAAGACCCGATTGTCGAGGCTGTCCTGCGGGAAGGCCTTGAACTGCTCAAAGGCGTCATGCACCGCATGGGGCCTGGCCAGCAGCGCGGTGTAGTGCGCCCGGGTCGCCGCATCGATCCGTTCCGGGTGGGCCGAGAGCTCGTTGTAGAAGCGGTCGAGATAGATGCGCTCGCGCCCCGCCACCAGCCGCTCCTCGTCCGGGCCATGGAAGTTGAAATGCCAGGCCTTGGGATTTGACAACTGCGCCGCCCAGATGGGGTCGATGCCGGGCAGCGGCGCGTCGATCACGATCCAGCGCGTGATGCGGGCGGGAAACTGCGCCGCCAGGGCATAGCCCACCATGTTGCCGATGTCATGGGTGACCAGGTCGGCCTTCTGCACCTTCAGCGCGTCCATCACCCCGGCAATGTCCAGCGCCTGGTTCTTCTTGGTGTAGCCGGCGTCGGGATGGCCGCTGAGGCCGAAGCCGCGCAGGTCGGGCACGATCACAGTGTGCGTGGCGATCAGCGCCCTGGCTACCGGCGCCCACATGTCGCCGCTGTCGCCAAAGCCGTGCAGCAGCACCACGGCGGGACCGGAGCCGCCGGAGCGGACGTAAATCTCGGTGCCGTTGACCTTGACGGTCTGGGTTTTGAAGGCGGTGGGGAATGGTTCGAGGGCGAGGGCGAACGTCGGAATCCAACTCGCCAACAACAAGCCGAGAAAAATTCGCAGCATCTAATGGCCTCGAGCTATCGTTGCTTTTCACGTCTATCTTTGCGTCTTTGCTGGGCAACTTTTAGTCTCTCCGGCTCAGTGTAAAGCCGCTCCAACAGCGCGCGGGTAAAATCCAAAATGTCTTCTGCGTCGTCCCTTGTAAGGGATCCAACATGCGCTCCGTCGTTTCCGTCTTCGCGAATGCTTGAAGATAAATCGCCAAGCCCAGCAGGCAAAAATCCTGTCTTTATAAGCCAAGGTAGGCGAAGCCCCAGATCACGACGGACCTTAGTAGTCAGCCCATCTGCCTCTTCGAGAGGCAAAAGCGGCTTAGTGGCCAAATCTACGCAAAGCCGAAACATAGCACCGGCAGCGTTCCAGCATTGAACGGCCATGCAGGTGGCACCTTCATTAAACGCGTTCCGAATTTCGTCAGGAAGATGCTCAGGGGGCGTTTCATTGCTCACGTCACGAAGACTGATGTACCGAACAACGTCAAAGACATTGTTCAAGCTGCCTTTGAAGCTAAGAATCTGCTGCATTCCCCGAGTGATTTCTTCCACCCCAGGTTCTTTCTGATTTACAAGAAAGATCGTGGAACTCTCGCAGTGGCGGCACACTGAATACAATTCATAGATGCGCTGCCACCCATGGCGCATTCCCATATATGTGCCGCCAAGCACGTCAAACGTGATCTTGTCTGAACCACAGCGCGGGCAATCGGCGACTAAAACGGCCATGACTATTCCGCTGCCGGCTTTTGTAGATAAATCTCCCCGCCGCTCTGCTTGAACTCCTCCGACTTCCTGGCCATGGCGGCGCGGATTTCGGCGGTGGACATGGAGTCGTTGCTGCCGCGCGCCGCGTCGCGCACTTCCTGCGAAATCTTCATCGAGCAGAATTTCGGCCCGCACATGGAGCAGAAATGCGCCACCTTGGCGCCGTCGGCCGGCAGGGTCTCGTCGTGATAGAGCTGCGCCGTCTCAGGGTCCAGCGCCAGGGCGAACTGGTCGCGCCAGCGGAACTCGAACCGCGCCTTTGACATGGCGTCGTCCCAGAGGCGCGCCGCCGGATGGCCCTTGGCCAGGTCTGCCGCATGGGCGGCGATGCGATAGGCGATCACCCCCGCCTTGACGTCGTCGCGGTCGGGCAGGCCCAGATGCTCCTTGGGCGTGACGTAGCAGAGCATCGCCGTGCCGAACCAGCCGATCATCGCCGCGCCGATGGCGCTGGTAATGTGGTCATAGCCGGGCGCGACATCGGTGGTCAGCGGCCCCAGCGTATAGAAGGGCGCCTCGTCGCACACCGCAAGCTGGCGGTCCATGTTCTCCTTGATCTTGTGCATCGGCACATGGCCGGGGCCTTCGATCATCACCTGGATGTCGTGCTTCTGCGCGACCTTGTTGAGTTCGCCCAGGGTATCGAGTTCGGCGAACTGGGCGGCGTCGTTGGCGTCTGCCGTCGAGCCGGGGCGCAACCCGTCGCCCAGCGAGAACGAGACATCATACTGCTTGAGGATTTCGCAGATGTCCTCGAAATGGGTGTAGAGGAAATTCTCCTTGTGGTGCGCCAGGCACCATTTCGCCAGGATCGAGCCGCCGCGCGAGACAATGCCGGTGACGCGATCCGCCGTCAGCGGAATATGCGCCAGTCGCACCCCGGCATGGACGGTGAAGTAGTCCACGCCCTGCTCGCACTGCTCGATCAGGGTGTCGCGATACAGTTCCCAGGTCAGTTCCTCGGCGATGCCGCCGCACTTCTCCAGCGCCTGGTAGATCGGCACCGTGCCGATCGGCACCGGCGCATTGCGGATGATCCAGTCGCGGATGGTGTGGATATGGCGGCCGGTGGAAAGGTCCATCACCGTGTCGGCCCCCCAGCGGATGGACCAGACCATCTTTTCCACTTCCTCGGCCACGCCCGAAGTGACGGCGGAGTTGCCGATATTGGCGTTGACCTTGGTGAGGAAGTTGCGGCCGATGATCATCGGCGCGGTTTCCGGGGGGGTGTTGTTGGCGGGACTGCTGGCGCGGCCGCGCGCGATCTCGTCGCGGACGAATTCGGGGGTGATGTGGTCGGGGATGGCGGCGCCGAAGGAATTGCCGTCGGCCAGGGCGGAGCGGCCGAGATTCTCGCGGGCGGCGATGTATTTCATTTCCTCGGTGATCAGGCCCTGGCGGGCATAATGAAGCTGGGTGACGTTCTTGCCCGGCCTGGCGCGCAGCAGCTTCATGCCTGTGCGGTCGAACTGCGGCACCGAGAGCAGCTCGCCCTTCTTGAGGCCATCGTCTTCCGGCTTGCGGTCGCGGCCCTGATATTCCTCGACATCGCCGCGCGCGCGAATCCAGCCGGCACGCAGGCCCCGCAGGCCCTTTTCAATGTCGATCGCCACGCTGTCGTCGGTGTACGGCCCTGACGTATCATAGAGCTTCACCGGCGGCTCGCCGCCCGACAGCGCCACTTCGCGGAAGGGCACGCCGTTCTCGATCAGCTTCCTCGAACCGGGCAGCGCCCCGCGCGTGATGGTGACGTTCTTGGGGCTCAAGATGGGCTTGTTCATTTAAGACCTCTCCCTACGCCGGCATGACCCGGATCAGGTTCGAAGGGACCCGCACCATGCGGTCTCAGCCCGAAGGCGCCCCTGGGAATGTGCATTATAGGGCCGTGTCCAACCCCACGGCAAACAGATTCAAGCGGTTGCGCGATTGGTCGTCTTGCAGTCCTTCAGGGGAAATTGCAGCATCCGGCAGCAATTTTCCCAAGAGCCCGACATGACCGACACCTTGATCCCCGTACCGGAGCAATGGCGCGCGCGCGCCTATTGGGACAAGGCCAGGTATGACGCCGCCTATGCCGAGGCGCTGGCCAATCCGGATGGCTTCTGGCTGAAGGAAGCCGGGCGCCTGACCTGGGCGAAGAAGCCCACCAGGGGCGGCAACTGGACCTATGATCCCGACAAATTGTCGATCAAATGGTTCGAGGACGGCCAGCTCAATGTCGCCGCCAACTGCATTGACCGCCACCTGGCCGCACGCGGCGATCAAACCGCCATCATCTGGGAAGGCGACAATCCCGCCGACAGCAAACACATCACCTATCGCCAGCTGCACGCCGAAGTCTGCCGCTTCGCCAATGTGCTGAAGGCGCGCGGCGTCAAAAAAGGCGACCGCGTCACCATCTACATGCCGATGATCCCCGAAGCCGCCTATGCCATGCTGGCCTCAGCCCGCATCGGGGCGGTGCATTCGGTGGTGTTCGGCGGCTTCTCGCCCGATTCATTGGCCGGCCGCATCACCGATTGCGATTCAAAAATCGTCATCACCGCCGATGAAGGCGTGCGCGGCGGCAAGGCCATTGCCCTCAAGGCCAACACCGATGCGGCGCTGGAAAAGGCAAGCGGGGTCACCAGCGTCATCGTGGTCAGGCGCACCGGCGGCGCGGTGAACATGAAGGCGGGGCGCGACGTCTGGTATCACGAGGAAGCGGCCAAGGTTTCCGCCGACTGCCCGGCGGAGGCGATGAATGCCGAAGACCCGCTGTTCATTCTCTACACCTCGGGCTCGACCGGCAAACCCAAGGGCGTGCTGCATACCAGCGGCGGCTATCTGCTCTATGCCGCCTACACCCATCACTATGTCTTCGATTATCACGATGGCGACATCTACTGGTGCACCGCCGATGTCGGCTGGGTCACCGGCCACACCTATATCGTCTATGGCCCGCTGGCCAACGGCGCCACCACCCTGATGTTCGAGGGCGTGCCGAACTACCCGACCGTCTCGCGCTTCTGGGAAGTGATCGACAAGCACAAAGTCAACATCTTCTACACCGCGCCCACCGCCATCCGCGCCCTGATGCGCGACGGCGACGCGCCGGTGAAAAAGACTTCGCGCGCCTCGCTGCGCCTGCTGGGCAGTGTCGGCGAGCCGATCAATCCCGAAGCCTGGCTCTGGTATCACCGCACGGTCGGCGACAGCCGCTGCCCGATCGTGGACACCTGGTGGCAGACCGAGACCGGCGGGGCGCTGATCTCGCCCCTGCCCGGCGCCACCGATCTCAAGCCGGGCTCGGCCACCAGGCCGCTGCCCGGCATCGTGCCGCAGCTGGTGGACGCGGACGGCAAGGTGCTGGACGGCGCGGTCAGCGGCAATCTCTGCCTGACCACCAGCTGGCCCGGCCAGATGCGCAGCGTCTATGGCGATCACCAGCGTTTCATCGACACCTATTTCAAGACCTACAAGGGCAAGTATTTCACCGGCGATGGCTGCCGGCGCGACGAGGACGGCTATTACTGGATCACCGGGCGGGTGGACGACGTGATCAATGTCTCCGGCCATCGCCTCGGCACCGCCGAGGTGGAAAGCGCCCTGGTCGGGCATCATGACGTGGCCGAAGCCGCCGTGGTGGGCTTTCCCCACGACATCAAGGGCCAGGGCATCTATGCCTATGTCACGCTGAAGGCCGGCGTCGCCGCGACCGAGGCGCTGAATGCCGAACTCAAGGCCTGGGTGGGCAAGGAGATCGGGCCGATTGCGAAACCGGACGTGATCCAGTTCGCGCCGGGCCTGCCCAAGACCCGCTCGGGCAAGATCATGCGCCGCATCCTGCGCAAGATCGCCGAAGGCGACATTTCCAGCCTGGGCGACACCTCCACCCTGGCCGATCCGTCGGTGGTGGATGACCTGGTGAAGAACGCGGCGCGCAGATAATGCTGCTGTTTCTCTGGATCCTGGGCGCGATGGGTGTCGCCTACAGCGCCAGGCTCTCCCGGCGCGGAACCTGGACCTGGTTCATCATCGGCATGGCGCTGACGCCGATCGGCGGTTCGCTGCTGCTGATGGCCGCGAACCGCCATGGCTGGTTCAAGGCGCGCTGACTATTTCTTCTCGACCTTGACGATGGCCGCCGGCGCGCCGCCGCCGGTGTGGCTCTTGTAATTGTCCCACATGAAGAAGCCGACGACCGCGACCGCCACCAGCACGCCGCCCAGCAGGAAGCCGAGAATTGTGTTGCCGCCGCCGTCAGTGTTGATTTCCGTGGCCATGGACCTCTCCGCGCATGTTGCCCCTGCCTAACGGACAGGCAACGGAGCGGTTCCGGGAACCTACTTTCCACCGCCGACCGCGGCATACCCATCCATGACCACCGCCAGGTCGATATCCTTCTGCGTCACCCCGCCGGCATCGTGAGTCGCCAGCGTCACCTCGACCCGGTTCCAGACATTGAACCATTCCGGATGGTGGTCCATTTTCGCCGCCATCAGGGCGCAGCGCGTCATGAAGGCGAAGGCGGCGTCGAAATCCACGAAGGTGAATTTGCGGCTGATGGCCTCGCGGCCCGTGGCCAGCGACCAGTCCGGCAGCCGCTTGAGGGCGGCGCGCAGATCGTCAATCGCCAGCTTCTGAATCATGGGTTTCGTCGCCATGGGCGCCCTCCAGGTCGTAACTCTGCTCGATGCGATAGATGCTGCCGTCGCTGGTCAGCTTGCTGGACCAGAGATGGAACGCGCCGATCTCGAATTCGGCGCTGGTATAGAGCGCGTGGTGGCTCAGCCATTCCACCACCTTGCCCGGCTCGGGATGGCGCATCCGCGCCAGGGTGACGTGCGGGGTGAATTTGTGCCCCTGCTTGTCCCCGGAAGATTGGGGCGTGCCGACGCGGCGGATCGCGGTGTCGACCTTGCGCTGCAGATGCTCCAGCGCCGGATTGGCCCGCGCCGCCGCCCACAGGGCATGCGCCCGCGTCTGCCTGCCCGTCCCGAACTGGCCGACGCCATGCAACTGCAGGCCAAAGGCAGGCGCGCGAATGGAAGCCAGCGCGTCGTCGATCATGGCGGCGTCACGGCCGTCGATTTCGCCGATGAAGGCCAGCGTCAGATGCAATTGCTCGCGCGTCTGCCATCTCGCGCCGGGCACGCCGCCCTGGACCAGCATCAGGCTTTGCGCCACCGCGTCGGGAATGGCCAGCGCCACGAACAGTCTCATTGGCGCGCTCCGCGCGCGGGGCGCATCATCATCGCCCCAGCGGCAGGCGGCGGCGGAAGGCCAGCACCACCGCGCCCCACAGCGCCACGCTCGCCACGGTGCCGCCGAGCAGCGGCCAGACATAGGGCTGGAACGTCACGCCCGCCGTCCATTGCTGCACCAGCCCCGCGCCGGCGCGCGCGCCGATGGCGGCGCAGACAGCCGCCAGCAGGATCGGCAGCAGGGCGCGGCGCAGACCCTGGCCCGGATGCAGCAGCTTCGCGCCCCTGCCCTGCACCACCAGCAGCGCGACATTGATCCAGGCGCCCAGCGCCGTGCTCAGCGCCACGCCGGCGATGCCCCAGCCCAGCCCCAGCACAAGGACGAATTTCAGGACGATATTGCAGACCATGGCGGCCAGGGTGGTGCGGGCCGGAATCGCCGTGTCGTGCCGGGCATAGAAGGTCGATTGCAGCGGCCGCACCAGCGCCATGGCCGGCAGTCCGACGCCATAGGCCATCAGGCCGATGGCGGCGAGGTCGGCGGCGTGACGGTCAAAGGCGCCATGGGCAAAGACGCCGCGCATGATGATGGCGGGAATGGACGCGAACACCGCCAGGAACGGCATGGTCAGCAGCAGCGAAAGAGCAAGGGCGCGGCCCTGCGCCGCGTCGGAGCCGGCTATGTCGCCGCGGGCAATCCGCGCCGACATCTCCGGCAGCAGCACCGTTCCGATCGCCAGGCCCAGCACCCCAAGCGGCAGCTGGTTGATGTTGTTGGCATAATAAAGCGCGGTGCGGCTGCCCACCGGCAGCCAGTGGGTGACGATGATGGTGTCGATGAAAGGCGCGATCAGGTAGCTGCTGGTGCCAAGGGTCACCGCCCCGAAGGCCTTGAAGAACTCCGCCACTTCCGGCCTCCAGCGCGGGCGGCGGAATTTCAGTTTCAGGCCGTGGCGCGCAGCCGCCCACAGCATGAAGACCAGCTGCGCCACGCCGCCCGCCAGCACGCCCCAGGCGCCGGCATAGGCAGCATTGGGGAAGAAGGGCGATGCCAGATACGCCGCGATCATCGCCAGGTTGAGGAAATTCGACCAGGCGGCGGCGGCCCAGAATTTCTCGATGGCGTTGAGCATGGCGGAAAGCTGGATCGCCGCCACGGTGAGGATCAGGTAGGGAAAGGTGATGCGGGACAGTCTGGTGGTGAGCGCCAGAACATCCGGCGCCCAGCCGCCCGCCAGCAGCTGCACGATCCAGGGCATCGCCGCCAGCGCCGCCAGCAGGATCGCCAGCTGCGCCGCCATCTGCCAGGAATAGATGCTGTCGCCGAACAGCGCCGCCCGCTCATGTTCGCCTTTCGCCTTCAGCGCCGCATAGCGCGGCAGGAAGGCGGGATTGATCGCCCCCTCGCCGAAGATCGAACGGAAATAATTCGGGAAGGTGAAGGCGACGATGAAGGCATCCGACAGTGCGCCATGACCCAGGATCGCCGCCTGCAGAATGTCGCGGATGAAGCCGGTGACGCGCGAGAGCAGCGTGAAGCCGCCGACCGAGAGCAGGCGCTTGAACATCAGGCTTTTCTCTTTGAAGCGGGCACCTGCGCCAGAAGCTTCTTCACGCTGGGCATCATGCGCTGCACGATCACCTTCACCCCCGCCGGATTGGGATGCATGCCGTCGGCCTGGTTGAGCTTCGGGTTCAGCGCCACGCCTTCCAGGATGAAGGGATAGAACAGCACGCCCGTCTCCTTCGCCAGCCGGGAATAGATCGAGTCGAACCGCGCCACATAGTCGGGGCCGAGATTGCGCTGCGCCATCATCCCGCACAGCAGCACCGGCACATGCGCCGCCTTCAGCCGGACCAGCATCGCACGCAGGTTGCTTTCCGTCTGCTCCGGCGGCAGCCCGCGCAGCATGTCGTTGGAGCCAAGCTCCAGGATCATGGCGTCGGGATGGTCGGCCAGCGCCCAGTCCAGCCGCGACAGGCCGTCTGCCGAGGTGTCGCCGGAAACGCCGGCATTGACCACCGCGACATCGACTTTCTGCGCCTTCAGCGCGGCCTGGAGCTGGACGGTGAATTCCGTCCCCGGCGGCAGGCCATAGCCCTGGGTCAGGCTGGTCCCCAGGGCCGTCAGCTTCAGGGGAGCGGCCAGCGCGGGGCAGGCCGCCAGCAGGGCCAGGAATATGATAAGAAAGCGGGACCGCATCGCCCTAAGATAGCCCAAAAGAACCAAAAAGAATCCGCCATGCAGAATTCCCCGCTTTCGCCCGGTTTGCCAGCCATTCGCCTGACGGATGTGCATCTGACCCTCAAAAGCGCCGCCGGCCCGGTGGACATCCTCAATGGCATTTGCCTGGACGTGGCGGAGAGCGAAAGCATCGCCCTGACCGGCCCCTCAGGGTCGGGAAAATCCTCGCTGCTGATGGTGGCGGCGGGGCTGGAGCAGGCCACCTCCGGCCGCGTCGAGGTGACGGGCACCGACATCACCCGCCTGGGCGAGGATGCCGCCGCCCGCTTCCGGCTGGGGCGCATCGGCATCGTCTTCCAGAGCTTCCATCTCATTCCGACCATGACGGCGCTGGAAAATGTCGCCGTGCCGCTGGAACTGATGGGCGTCAAGGACGCCTTCGACCGGGCCGAGAGCGAACTGAACGCCGTCGGCCTCTCCAGGCGCACCGGGCATTATCCCGGCCAGCTCTCGGGCGGCGAGCAGCAGCGCGTGGCGCTGGCGCGGGCGCTGGCGCCGCGGCCCAAGGTGCTGTTCGCCGACGAGCCCACCGGCAATCTCGATACCGGCACCGGCGGCGCCATCGCCGACCTGATTTTCGCTCTCAACCGCGAACGCGGCGCCGCCCTTTTCCTGGTGACGCATGAAGAGACGCTGGCGGCGCGCTGCGGCCGGGTGGTGCGGCTGGCCGACGGGCGGATTGTTGCGGACGGTGCGGCGTGAGCTTGCGCCATCATCCCCAACTCGCCATGGCCGCCCTTGAGGCGGCCATCCAGAGCCGCAAGCAGCGTGTTTGCGGCCCTGGATGGGCGGGTCGAGCCCGCCCATGCAGGGTATTCATGGGTGAGACAGATGAATAATCTCCGCCTCGCGCTCACTTTCGCGCGGCGCGAATTGCGCGGCGGCCTGCGCGGCTTCCGCGTCTTCTTCCTCTGCCTGGCCCTGGGCTCGGCGGCGATCAGCGGCGTCGAAAGCCTTTCCACCGCCTTCCTGGGCGGCCTGCGCGACCAGGGCCAGAGCCTGCTGGGCGGCGACGTCCAGGTCCAGCTCAGCCATCGCCCGGCGACGCAGGAGGAGCGGCAGTTCCTCGATGCACGCGGCACCGTTTCGGAAATCGCCACCATGCGGGCGATGGCCTATTCCGCGACCGGACCGGAGCGGACGCTGGTGGAGCTGAAGGCGGTGGACGGGCGCTGGCCGCTGGTCGGGGCGCCGGATTTCAGCCCGGCGCAGCGCGTGCGCGACGTCCTGGCCTGCGAGGATGACGGGGTCTGCGGCGCGGCGGCGGAACAGTCTCTGCTCGACCGGCTGCATGTGAAGCGCGGCGACCTGATGAAGCTGGGCAATGTCACCCTGCGGCTGATGGCGGTGGTGAATGGCGAACCCGACCGCATCTCCGGCGGCTTCGGCATCAACCTGGGTCCGCATCTGCTGGTGTCGAGCAGGCTGTTGCCGCGCAGCGGCCTGGTCGCCGAAGGCAGCCTGGTGGATTACGCCTATCGCCTGCTGCTCAGGCCCGGCGTCACCATCGAGACTTTCCGCCGCGATGCCCGCCAGCAGATGCGCGGCGAAGGCTGGCGGGTCAGCGACCGGCGCGACGCCGTGCCCAACCTGCGCCGCCTGATCGAGCAGGTCTCGATGTTCCTCACCCTGGTGGGGCTGACCGCCCTGTGTGTCGGCGGCGCCGGCGCCGGGCAGGCCATCCTCGCCTTCCTCGACCGCAAGCGCGCCGACATCGCCATTCTGAAAAGCCTGGGCGCGGGTGGCGGCCTGGTCTTTCTCACCTTCTTCCTGCAGGTGATGGGCATCGCCCTGCTCGCCACCCTGCTGGGATCCGCCCTGGGCGTGGCGGTGCCGTTCCTGGCGGTGTGGCGCTATGGCGCCGCCCTGCCGCTGCCGCCGCTGCTGGGCTTTCATGCCGCGCCGATCCTGCTGGCGATGGCCTTCGGCCTGCTCACCGCCGTCACTTTCACCTTGCCGCCGCTCAGCCGCAGCCGCGTCGTGCCGCCGGCCAGCCTGCTGCGCGACACGGTGGATCCCACCGGCCGCCCGCCATTGCCGTATCTGCTGGCGGCGGGCGCGGCGGCTTGCGCCATCCTGGCGCTGGCGCTGTGGACGGCGCCGGTGCCGCGCTTTGCTCTTGAGTTCATCCTGGGCGGGGCGGCGGTGATCGGACTGTTGCGGCTGGCGGGCGCGGGCCTCAAGCGCGGCATGGCGCTGCTGCCGCGGCCGCGCTCGCCGCTGGTGCGGCTGGCCTTCGCCAACCTGACGCGGCCCGGCGCCGCCACCGCCGGCATCATCACCGCCCTGGGGCTGGGCCTGACCCTGCTCGCCACCGTCACCCTGCTGGGCAAGGCGGTGGAGGCGCAGGTGCAAAGCCAGATTCCCGCCGCCGCGCCCAGCTTCTTCTTCGTCGATATCCAGAAGACGGACGCCGCCGCCTTCGACAGGACCATCCGGTCCTTTTCCACCGCCAGCGCCTATCAGCGCACCCCGATGATCCGGGGTCGGATCGTGGCGGTGAACGGTGTCCTGTCGCGCGACCTGCGGGTGGCGCCCGACGTGCGCGGCTATTTCAACGGCGACCGCGGCATCAGCTATGCCGCGACGCCGCCGCCCGACACCGAAATAACGGCGGGCAAGTGGTGGGCGCCGGACTATGACGGCCCCACCCTGATCTCGATCGACCAGACCCTGGCCGACGGCGCCGGGATCCAACTGGGCGACACCATGACCCTGAATGTGCTGGGGCGGGAGATCGACGGCCGCATCGCCAGTTTCCGGCGGGTCAATTTCCGCACCCTGCGCCAGAATTTCTCGCTGGTGCTGTCGCCCGGGGTGATCGACAAGGCGCCGCACGCCTTCCTGGCGACGGTGCGGGTGGCGCCTGCCCAGGAGAATGCCATGTATCTTGCGGTGACAGACCGCTTCCCCGCCGTCTCCACCGTGCGGGTGCGCGACGCGCTGGACCAGCTTCAGGATTCTTTGCGCAAATTGTCGGAAGGCATCAGCGTCGCCAGCCTGCTCACCATCGTGGCGGGCCTCTTGGTACTGGCGGGCGCGATCACGGCGGGAACCCGCGCCCGGGTCTATGACGCCACCATCCTCAAGGTGCAGGGCGCGGGCCGGCCGCGCATCGCGCTGGTCCACGCCATCGAGTTCGGCCTGCTCGGGCTGGTCACCGCCGGCCTGGCGCTGCTGGCGGGAACCGTGGCGGCCTGGGCGATCTGCCATTTCATCCTGCAGATCGGCTTCCTGTTTGATATCGGGGCGGCGCTGGCGACGGTGGCAGGCGGAGCGGCGGCGGTGCTGCTGTTCGGCCTGATCGGGGCGGTGGCGGCGCTGGGGGTACGCCCGGCCAGGGTTCTGAGAGCCGCTTAAGCCTTGTTAAAGCTTAATTTTCCCCGGTCTTGAACCCTTCACGGCAAACCCCGATATTAGGGGTTCGAAAGGGAGTACCGATTCATGGCTGATTTCGATAACCGGTTGATGCGCGGCGCCACCACGGCGGCGGAGACCTATGACGCCGGCCTGCGCGCCCACATGCTGCGCGTCTACAACTACATGACCGGCGCGCTGGCCCTGACCGGGGCGGTCGCCTATGGCGTCGCCAACACCCCGGCGCTGCTGAACCTGCTGTTCCAGGTGGACGCGATGACCGGCGGCGCCCATCCGACCATGCTGGGCTATGTCGTGCTCTTCGCGCCGCTGGCGCTGGTCCTGCTGCTTTCCTTCCGCATCCAGCAGATGAGCCAGGGCGCGGCGCAGCTCACCTTCTGGGGCTATGCCGCACTGGTCGGCGCCTCGCTGGCCTCGATCTTCGTCTTTTATACCGGCGCCAGCATCGCCCTGACCTTCTTCGTCACGGCGGCGACCTTCGGCGCGATGAGCCTTTATGGCTACACCACCAGCCGCGACCTGACCGGCTTCGGTTCCTTCCTGATGATGGGCGTCTTCGGCCTTTTCATCGCGATGATCGCCAACATCTTCTTCCAGTCGCCGGCGATGAACTTCGTGATCTCGGTGCTGGGCGTGGCAATCTTCACCGGCCTCACCGCCTGGGATACCCAGAAGATCAAGCAGGTCTATTATGCCGTGGGCGGCGACACCGCCGCCGCGGGCAAGGCGGCGATCATGGGCGCGCTGGCGCTCTATCTCGACTTCCTCAACATCTTCCTGTTCCTGCTGCGCTTCATGGGCAACCGGCGCTAGGCAGGAAACTGAAAAGAAAAAGCCCGGCGCTCGCGCCGGGCTTTTTTGTGCCTGCTATTCCGCCGCCAGACCGCCCGGCCTGGAGCGGGGAACCAGGAAGGTCAGCCTTTCGTCGGCCAGCCGCTCCCAGACCCGCGCCAGTTGCAGGTAGCGGCTGCGGATCTCCGCGCTGAGGGCGCGCGATGCCAGGGCGCGGCACTGGCTGGCGTGATGGCGAAACTCCTGAACCTTGTCCATGCTCTGCTAACGGAGTTCCGCGCGTGCCGTTGCAGCTATTTCTCCGGCTCGCCATCCTTCTTGAGAAAGAAGGCCAGCCGCTCATCGGCAAGCTGGTCCCAGACCAGGGCCAGCTGCAGATAATGGGCGCGAATCTCCGGCGTCGGAGCTGTGACCGCCATGGTGCGGCATTCCCCGGCGCGCTGCCGGAATTGCTTTACCTTGTCCATGGAGAGCCAACGGGCGGACGGCAGGGCGCGTTTCGCCCTCCTTCCGCTGCGGCAGGCAGGATTTAATGTTGAACGTCCGGCGGCGAATTTCGTTCAGCGCTTGAGAACCAGCGTGGTTCCATCGCCGATGGTGGCGAGCGCCATTTCCACCCGCGCATCGGCATGGATTTTCGCGTTCAGCGCCCTGAGCGCCGCGGCGGACACATCCATGTCGGACGGATCGGCGACACGCCCCGACAGCAGCATGTTGTCCAGCGCCATCAGGCCGCCGGGCTTGAGCAGCCGCAGCGTCTTTTCGTAATAGGCGTCATAGCCGGGCTTGTCGGCATCGATGAAGGCGAAATCGAAGGGCCCCTCGCCCGCCGCGATCATCGCATCCAGGCTATGCGCGGCAGGCCCCAGGCGCAGTTCGATTTTTTCGGCCACGCCGGCCTGCTGCCAATAGCCCTTCGCCAGGTCGGTGAATTCGCGGCTGACATCCAGCGCCACGACCCTGCCCTGCGGCGGCAGCGCCAGCGCCACCGCCAGCGCGCTGTAGCCGGTGAAGACGCCCACTTCCAGGCAGCGAATCGCGCCCGTCATCCGCACCAGCATCTGCAGGGCGGCGCCCTGCTCCGGCGTTATCTGCATTTCGCCGTCGCTGCGCCGTTCGGTCTCATGGCGGCAGCGGGCCTGCGCAGGGGTTTCGCGGCCGCCGATTCCGGCCAGATATTCAACAAGTTGCGGGGTGGAAGAAACCATGCGGCCCATTCATGAACTCCAGGAAATTGGATTGCAGCCGCTCCGGCTCGCGCCGACGCTCCAGCTGCCCAGAAAAAGTCACGATTGGACCACGCCGCGGCCCATTTCAAGGACGAGTTTGGGGAGGTCGGCTGATCGCGGGCTCCGGAATTTCAAGCCCCCCAGCCCCTTTCCGGGGCAACCAGCGGTCAGCCGGCAATTTCCCGAAAATCAGGAATCGGTATGCCCCGGAAACCTGCCGGCGAGCTTGCGCAGGATGTAGGCGCGCAGCCGCGCATCCAGTTCGCCGAAAAAGCCGCCCACCGCGCCGGTCAGCATGGTCACCAGGACGCCATAGGGAATGAAGATTTCCGGCTGTTCGCCCAGCCAGTTCGCGCCGGCCACGGCGGCGACGCCGCCGGCAGCGCCCGCCACGGCCCCGCCCAGCATGCCGGGCAGGAAGCCGCGCGACAGATCGCGGGCATAGAGCATTCCCGCCACCGCCGCCGTCATCATCACCCCGAACAGCAGGCCGGGGCGAAAGATCGGCCAGAACCAGCCGGAGGCGACCAGCGCGAGCTGGAAGACCAGCCCCACAAGAATTACCCGCCGCAGGATTTTCAGGTCGATCATGGCCTTAACCTAGAGGATGGGCCGCGTTCCGCGCCACTTCAACCTGCGGGCTTCCCCCAACTTGCGGGCTTCCCCCGGCTTCTTTAAGCACTTTGCCATGAGCGAGACGGGAACCCGCGAGGGCGTGGCTGTGCGCGACCTCTGGTACATGGCGGCGCTGGCCGCCCCCTTCCGCCCCGGCGTCATGCAGCGGGTGATGCTGCTGGGCGAGCCGCTGGTGATCGGCCGGATGCAGGGCGGCGAAATCTTCGCCCTGCGCGACATCTGCCCCCATCGCGGCGTGCCGCTTTCGGCGGGGAAGATCAAGGCCGATGACAGTGTCGAGTGCCCCTATCATGGCTGGCGCTTCAAGGCCGGCGGGGTCTGCAGCGCCATTCCCTCATTGGTGGAAGGCCAGGACCTCGATCCGGCGAAGATCAGGGTGCGCTCCTATCCGGTGATCGAGCAGGACGGGCTGGTCTGGGTCTATATGGCGGCAAAGCCCGGCAGCGCGGCGAAAGGCTTGCCGCCCAAGGTGCCGATGATCGACAGCCGCATCCGCTGGCATGAGACGCAGATGTTTCCCTGCGACATCGACCATGCCGTGATCGGGCTGATGGACCCCTGCCATGCCCAATATGTCCATGACCATTGGTGGTGGAAGACCAGGCCGCGGCTGAAGGAGAAGCATTACGCGCCGCTGCCGATGGGCTTCGAGATGACGCGGCACAAGCCGATCAAGCCCGCCTATGGCATGCTGGGCGAAGTCTCGACCGAGATCACCTTCGAGCTGCCTTCGACCCGCTTTGAGATCATCGAGGGGCGGCTGCTGGGGCGGCCCTTTCGCATTGTCGGCCTCACCGTCTGCACCCCGCGCGAGGAAAACCGCACCGACATCATCCAGGTTTTCTACTGGCCGGGCTGGATGTTCTTCATCAGGCCGTTCTTCACCCTGCTCGGTCCCACCTTCATCGCCGACGACCGCAAGATCGTGGAATTGCAGCAGGAGGGGCTGAAGTTCGATCCCCATTTGATGCTGATCGCCGACGCCGACCAGCCCGCCATCTGGTACCACCGGGTGAAGAAGGCCTGGGCGGAGTCGGTGGAAAAGGGCACCGAGTTCGTCAATCCGGTGCAGGAGAAAGTGCTGCGGTGGCGGAGCTAAATGGAAGCTCCAAGGTATTTTGGCCGCGAGCAGTTCTCGCAATAACTATTTTCGTGCTGTTTTTTGGACTTCTTTCCCTGTGGCTAATAACTCAATACGAAATTGACAGTGCATTAGCCAAAGCGGCCGTTAGCCATTGCCCCAACGATACATTTTTCTCCGGAAGACTTCGTGCTCGGTGGGCCACGTGGGGCGGTTCGGCACTATTTATTTCCACACTTCTTCTGCTGCTTAACGCGCTCAGCCACCTCGAAGCGTTTCCCAAAAACAATAGAGCTGGAATGCCTTGGGGCGTGAGGGGTGTTTACGGGGTATGCGCCTGCATCGTCGCAGCTATCGCAACCATATGGTTTTCCGACGCGACGGCATTTTGCATTGGGACCAACGGCATTTACTCGCAATCCTTCCCGACCGCCACATTTCAAAAACATGCATGGAAAGACGTGAAAGCGATCAAGGTCGATTGCGGCTATGGGCGGCACGGCACTGAAACGTCCTACGTCTTGGCCCTAAAAGATGGAGACGAGATCGATATTGCAGATGCGTGGCCCATGCCCGGCCCGGTATGGCCCCCTGATGAGGCCTACGTGCAGTTCAAAGAGCAGCTGGAGAGCGTACCGTTTCAATTCGCTGCTAATATTCGTCCAGCCTGTTCTAAAAACCTTGTGAACTGGGTGAGCCAAAGGCCCTGATTCGGCGCAATCCTGTGCAGAAAACGGGGGCCTGCCCCGCTCCGGGATTTCAGGGGTTGCGCCCCCTGTCCTGACCGTCTAGACGGTCCCCTTAACCTACATCTTGGCCGGACCCAGAACGCCTTCAAAAGCGTGGGCCGGTTTGCGCGCGAGTAAGCATGCCCAAACGCACCGACATCCACACCGTCCTGATCATCGGCGCCGGTCCCATTGTCATCGGCCAGGCCTGCGAGTTCGACTATTCCGGCGCCCAGGCCTGCAAGGCGCTGCGCGAGGAAGGCTATCGCGTCGTCCTGGTCAATTCGAACCCCGCCACCATCATGACCGACCCGGAGATGGCGGACGCCACCTATATCGAGCCGATCACGCCCGAATTCGTCGAGAAGATCATCGCCCGCGAGCGGCCCAACGTCCCGCCGGGCAAGGTCTTCGCCCTGTTGCCGACCATGGGCGGGCAGACCGCGCTCAACACCGCCCTCAGCTTGCGCAAGATCGGCGCCCTGGAGCGGCACAATGTCGAGCTGATCGGCGCCACCGCCGACGCCATAGACAAGGCCGAGGACCGCGAGCGCTTCAAGCAGGCCATGGCCGCCATCGGCCTGGACACGCCCAAGGGCATCACCCTGAAAGGCGCGCTGCGGCACAAGAAGGACAGCCAGGGCAACCTGCTCTATGTGAACAACGCCCCGGTGACCGAACTGGCGCCGGAGACCTTCACCAAGGCGCTGGCGGCGCTGGACGAAATCGGCCTGCCGACCGTGATCCGCCCCAGCTTCACCATGGGCGGCACCGGCGGCGGCATCGCCTACAACCGCGAGGAATTCTTTTCCATCATCGAATCCGGCCTCGAGGCCAGCCCGACCCGCGAAGTGCTGATCGAGGAATCAGTGCTGGGCTGGAAGGAATTCGAGATGGAGGTGGTGCGCGACAGGTGCGACAACGCCATCATCATCTGCAGCATCGAGAATATCGACGCCATGGGGGTGCATACCGGCGATTCCATCACCATCGCCCCGGCCCTGACCCTGACCGACAAGGAGTATCAGCGCATGCGCTCGGCCTCGATCGCCGTGCTGCGCGAGATCGGGGTCGAGACCGGCGGCTCCAACGTCCAGTTCGCGGTCAACCCCAAGGACGGGCGCATGGTGGTGATCGAGATGAACCCCCGCGTCTCGCGTTCCTCGGCGCTGGCGTCCAAGGCCACCGGCTTTCCCATCGCCAAGATCGCCGCCAAGCTGGCCTGCGGCTACACCCTGGACGAACTGAAGAACGACATCACAAGGGTGACGCCGGCCAGCTTCGAGCCGACCATCGATTATGTCGTCACCAAGATTCCGCGCTTCGCCTTCGAGAAATTCCCCGGCGCCGAGCCGCTGCTGACCACGGCGATGAAATCGGTGGGCGAGGCCATGGCCATCGGCCGCACCTTCGCGGAATCTTTGCAGAAGGCGCTGCGCTCGCTGGAAACCGGCCTGACCGGCTTTGACGAGATCGCGCTCGACACCGACCCGGCGGGCATCCGCGCCGCGCTGAGCAAGGCAACGCCCGACCGGCTGCGCCAGACGGCGCAGGCGATGCGCCAGGGTTTTCCGGTGGAGGAGATCCAGCGCCTGACCGGCTATGACCCCTGGTTCCTGGGCGAGATCGAAACCATCCTCGCCATGGAAGCGAAGGTCCGCGCCGGGGGCCTGCCGAAGGATGCGAAGGGCATTCGCCAGCTCAAGTCCATGGGTTTTTCCGACGCGCGGCTGGCGAAGCTGAGCGGCCAGAAGGAAGCCGAGGTCCGCGCCGCCCGCCACGCCCTGAAGGTGCGGCCCTGCTACAAGCGCATCGACACCTGCGCCGCCGAGTTCCAGGCGCTGACGCCCTACATGTATTCCAGCTACGAGACCGGCGAGGCGCCGGTCTGCGAGGCCGATCCCAGCGAACGCAGGAAGATCATCATCCTGGGCGGCGGCCCCAACCGCATCGGGCAAGGCATCGAGTTCGACTATTGCTGCTGCCATGCCGCCTTCAGCCTGTCGAAGGCCGGCTATGAGACCATCATGGTCAACTGCAATCCCGAAACGGTCTCGACCGACTATGACACCTCCGACCGGCTCTATTTCGAGCCCCTCACCGCCGAGGACGTGCTGGAGATCGTCGCCAAGGAAGAGGAAAAGGGCACGCTGGCGGGCGTCATCGTCCAGTTCGGCGGCCAGACGCCGCTGAAGCTGGCCAACACGCTGCGCGACGCGGGCGTGCCGATCCTGGGCACCTCGGCCGACGCCATCGACCTGGCCGAGGACCGCAAGCGCTTCCAGCAGCTGCTGGGCGCGCTGGGCCTGAAGCAGCCGCGCAATGCCACCGCCATGACCGCCGGGGAAACCATCGAGGCCGCCAACGCCATCGGCTATCCGGTAATCCTGCGCCCCTCCTATGTTTTGGGCGGACGCGGCATGGTGGTGGTCTCGAGCGAGAAGGAAACCCGCGAACAGGTGGAATCCGGCGAGCTGTTCCGCATTTCCGGCGACAATCCGGTGCTGATCGACGGCTTCCTCAACCGCGCCACCGAAGTCGATGTCGATGCCATCTGCGATCGCGACGGCGAGGTCTTCATCGCCGGCATCATGGAGCATATCGAGGAAGCCGGGGTGCATTCCGGCGACAGCGCCTGCTCGCTGCCGCCCTTCTCGCTCAAGCCCGCCATCATCGCCGAGATCGAGCGCCAGACCGTCGCCATGGCCAAGGCGCTGAAGGTGCAGGGCCTGATGAATGTGCAATACGCCATCCAGGGCGACGAGATTTACGTCCTGGAAGTCAATCCGCGCGCCAGCCGCACCGTGCCCTTCGTCGCCAAGGCGGTGGGCATGCCCATCGCCGCCATCGCCAGCCGCGTCATGGCCGGCGAGACGCTGAAATCCATGAAACTGAAAACGCCCAAACCGGATCACATCAGCGTCAAGGAAGCGGTGCTGCCTTTCGCCCGCTTCCCCGGCGTCGACACGATCCTGGGGCCGGAGATGCGCTCCACCGGCGAGGTGATGGGGGCCGATGCCAGCTTTGGCCGCGCCTTCGCCAAGAGCCAGATCGGTGCCGGCACCCGCCTGCCGACCGGCGGCACCGTGTTCATCTCGGTCAAGGACGGCGACAAGGACCTGATCGAGGAGCCGGCGCGGCAATTGCTGGCGATGGGTTTCTCGCTGGTCGCCACGCGCGGCACCGCCAGGGTGCTGGAAGCCCGCGGGCTGAAAGTCGCCACCATCAACAAGGTGCTGGAAGGCCGCCCGCATGTGGTGGACGCGCTCAAGAATGGCGAGATCCACCTGGTGTTCAACACCACCGACGGGGCGCAGGCGCTGGCGGACTCATCCTCCATCCGCCGCGCGGCGCTGACGCTGAAGGTGCCCTATTACACCACCATGTCGGGAGCCAGGGCGGCGACCCAGGCCATCGCCGCGCTCAGGGAAGGCTCACTTGAAGTCGCCCCTTTGCAGTCTTACTCTTCGGTAAGCAGTGCTGCGCTAGAGTAGAGATAAGCGCGTTTTATCAATGATTTAGCCCTTCCCACCCGGCCTTCCTGCCGGGAGGAGGGCTTTTTTGCCTGTCAGGACAGGACGAAGACGATGGAAAAAATACCGATGACCGCCTCGGGCTTCAGGGCCCTGGAGGACGAACTGGAGCGGCTGAAGAACCAGGACCGCCATGAAGTGATCAAGGCGATCGCGGAAGCGCGCGCCCATGGCGACCTGTCGGAGAATGCCGAGTATCATGCCGCCAAGGAGCGCCAGAGCTTCATCGAGGGCCGGGTGCTGGAACTGGAAGACCAGATCGGGCGCGCCGAAGTGATCGACATCACCAAGCTCTCGGGCAAGACCGTCAAGTTCGGCGCCACCGTCACCCTGGTGGACGAGGACACCGACGAGGAGCGCAAATACCAGATCGTCGGCGACGTGGAATCCGACGCCAGGAAGGGGCGGATTTCGCTGTCCTCGCCGATTGCGCGGGCGCTGATCGGCAAGGCCAAGGGCGACACGGTGGAAGTCGCCGCCCCCGGCGGCGCGCGGTCGTATGAGATCCTGAAGGTCGAGTTCGTCTGAGCAGCAATCCATAATTGTCATGGCCCGCAAATGCGGGCCACCCAGGTGACGCAGACTCTGTTTTCGACAACGGGCCTGTTTCACCTGGATGGCCGCACTCTGGCGGCCATGACAGGTTTGGGCATCGCCCTCCCTACTTCCAGCCTTCCAGATTGCGCCGCATGTTGCCGATCAGGCGCATCATCTGCAGCTTCTCCATGTCTTCAGGCGTCTCATACAGCGCGGTCAGCATCGCCAGGTCGGCGTCGGACAGATTGGCGACGTGAAGGTCGGCTTCGCAGTCCTTGATGAACAGGTTGGCTATACTGGGCGCTGGCTGGCAGCGGCCAGTTGCCGGCGTCTGGGCCAGCGCCATCAGCGCCAGATAATCGCCAAGACTGCCCAAGGTCATGCCGACGATGTATCGGGAATCCACCAGGATGGTGGCGGCGTTCATTTCCGCCTGGATGCCGGAGCGAAGCCGGGTGTCATTGGCCGATACATGAGGCGGACAGTCATCAAGATAGAGCTCGCAGTCCATGTCCAGCCAGAGTTTGCCATTGAAATCGCGATAGGAGCCGAAATACCAGGGCTGGACGGGATAGCTCACCGTCAGCCGGTCGCGGGAGCGCGTACCGGCCGCCAGCAGAAACTCCTTCGCCGCAATGGCATCCAGCAAGGCCTGGGGCTGTGACGTCACAAATATCACAATGTTGGGTGTGCAGGGATCGTGGCGGTCCAGCGGCGCGCTGATCTGTTGCGCCACGTCGCGGATGCGCCGCTCCACCACATAGGCGTCAAGTGGCGCCAACCCGACGATATGGGGACAGACCGGCGCCTTCCAGCGGGTGAACTGGCCATCCAGGATATAGCTTGGCTTGAGAAGCGATTGCACGAATTTGCGCGACAGCAGTTCGTCCTTCTGGCGCTCCGCATCGGAATAGATCGTTTCCGGCTCGGACGGCGCGGGCGCCTGCGCCAGCGCCGCGCCGGACAGGCCAAGCGCCCCCGCCAGAATGAATCCTTGCAGGGGCTTGCGCATCATCACGGCGCCGGCTCCCGCCGCAGCGTGTCCTTCGCCGCCCGCACCAATAGCGACCGCTGCAGAACCTGCAGCCGGTCGTCCGGCATGTGGTAAAGGCCGGTCAGCATCGCCACATCCACCTCCGACAGCGCCGTGACATGGGTTCCGGCCGGGCAGTCCTTGAGCACCAGATTGGCGACGCTGGGCGCGTTCTGGCAACGCTCGTTCTGGCGCGTCTGCGACAGCGCCACCAGCGCCAGATAGTCCGCCATCGAATCCAGCGTCACGCCCTTGACGGCGCGCGTGTCGATGATGGTGGTGGCGAAGCCGAATTCCATGGTGCAGTCGGTTTCCAGGCGGGTGATCTGGTGGCAGGCCTGTCCGGAATGATCCTCGTCCCAGACCAGCCTACCGTCCCGACCGCGGATCATCTCGGTGTACCAGGACTGGATCGGGTATTTCATCGTCAGCCGCAGGCTGCTGTCCGAGACATATTCCCAGCGTTCTTGGGCGATGGTGTCCAGCCAGTCCTGCGGCATGTCGCTGAAAATGGCGACGATGTTGATGCGGCAGGTGTCACTGCGGTCAACCGGCGCGCCGACCTGCGCGGCGATCTTGCGGATGCGGCTTTCGATCAGACGCGCCGCCACCGGCTTGAGACCGATGACGCGGGGACAGACCGGCTTCTTCCAGCGGGCATACTGGAAATCGGCGCTGCCGCCTTCCGGTTCGAGATAGCCTTCGACAAAGTGCCGGACGGTCGGATCGTCCCTGTCATAGATGGCCTCGGAGGTGATCGTCTCCGGCTCGCCCGGCGGCACGGGCGCCTGGGCCTGCGCCGCAGCCGGCAGGGCCAAGGCCAGCGCCAGCGCGGCGAGCTGCCTCATTTGCGCCGGCCCTCAAGCGTGCGCTGCATGTTGCCGATCAGCCGCGTCATCTGCAGCTTTTCCGGCTGGTCCGGCGTCTCGTAGAGGCTGATCAGCATGGCCTGGTCGGCATCAGAAAGGCCGGTGGCGTGGGTGTCGGTCGCACAATCCTTGAGGAACAGATTGGCGATGCTGCGCGCTGGCTGGCAGCGGGCGCTGGCCGGCGTCTGCGCCAGGGTCATCAGGGCGAGATAGTCGCCAAAGCTGCCCAGCGTCAGGCCGGCGAGCGCGTTCGAATCCACCAGGATCACCACGGTCCCCATCTGCAGCTGGATGCCGGTGCGAAGCCGGGTGTCATTGGCCGGCACGGAAGGCGGCTTGTCGCATTCGGGACAGATGATCTCCCACGGGATGTCCAGATGCGGCGTGCCGCGGTCGTCGCGCAGGATGTTGGCGTACCAGGCCTGCGCCGGATAGCGCACCGTCAGATCGCCGGAATCGAACAGCCAGTGGTTCCGGTTGCGCAAAGCATCAAGCAGCGCCTGCTGCTGGCCGGTGACGAAGACGACGATGTTGGGAGCGCAGCCCGGCTGGTCCAGCGGCGCGCCCACCTGCCCCGCCACTTCGCGGATGCGCTGCTCCACCACCTTTCCCGCCGCCGCCGACATGCCGACGACATGGGCGCAGACCGGCGTTTTCCAGCGCGCGAACTGCCCGCTCAGCGTGTTGCCCGGCTTGAGCAGCGACTGGACGAATTTCTGCGACAGCAGCTGGTCCTTCTCGCGCTGGGCGTCGGAATAGACGGTCTCCGGCTCGGCTGGCGCGGGCGTTTGCGCCAGGGCGGCGCCGGCGGAAAACAAGAACAGGGCAAGGCTGGCGATCCTTTTCATGCTTTTCCTCCGTTTGGTCAGGCGCGGCTTCAGCCGCCGGGGATAGTGAAATCCAGCGGGATGACCGCCGCGATGCGGCCGGGCCCCGCTTCCGGCGGAAGGGGCGGCAGGCTGGCGCTGCGCGCCGCCTCCAGCGCCGCCTGGTCGAAGCCCCGGAAGCCGGAGCTCTTCTCGATTTCGGCCGATTGCACCGAGCCGTCGGGCCGGAAAACCAGATGCACCAGCGCGGTGCCGCCTTCGCGGTCCCGCGCATAGGCCCTGAGGGAAACCGGAACCAGCAGATGGCGGCGGACCAGCCAGGCCACGCGCGCCAGATAGGGCGTGAAGTCGTTGCTGTCGGCCGAGCGCGCCGCGCCGGCGCCGGAAACAATCACGGTCCTGGCAGCAGCCGGCCTTGTGCCCGTGCCGGGAGAAACCGCCATGCCGGCCGCCGGCGCGGCGGCCGGACTGGATTCGGGCGCCGACGCCATCTTCGGAGCGCTGTACGCAGCGGACTGTGCTGCTTGCGGCCACTGCGGCAATGGCGGCACTGCAGGGCCGGAAATGACGTTGCGTTCCGGGGGGACGGCGCTGGCCCGCCGGACCGGCGCGACGGCCAAAGGCGGCGGCTCCATCAGGTCCTGACGCATCGCCTGGCGCAGAAATGCCTCGGCGGCGCGATAGGGCTCGGCCGCCGCGACCACCCGCCGCTGCAGCATCGCCACCGGATGCATGTTGAACATGCCCGCCGCGATGGGCAGGGCCAGCGCCGTCACGGCGCAAGCCGCCAGCAGCGTCTTCTGCGCCAGACCCAGCCGCCGCGTGCCGTGGCCTGCCATGATCGCTTCCACCCGCAGCAGCAGCGCGCCGCTGGTGGCGCCCGCCATCGCCGCCAGCGGCGAGGCGACATAGAAGCGGCAGACCTTGAGGATGCCTTCGGCATAGACCGAAGGTTCGCTGCCGCCGGCCAGCACGGTTTCGTCGCAGGCGCGCTCGCGCTCCGCCACCAGGCGCGCGCCCAGCCACCACACCGGCGGCCAGAACCAGAACAGCGCTTCCACCAGCATGTGCAGCGCGGCGGTGAGATTGTCGCGGCGCGCCAGGTGGCAGGATTCATGCGCGATGATGGCGTCGAGCTCGGCCGCCGTCAGCCTGGCCGCAATGCCTTCGGGCAGCAGCAGCACCGGACGGAAGATGCCGACCAGGCCCGGCTCCAGCAGGCCGCGCGACACCCTGACTTCCATCGGCGCGGCGATATCCGCGCGGCGGGCGGCGCGCAGGGTCGCGCGCAATTGCCACCAGCGGGACAGCCAGATGCCGCAGACCGCCAGCAGCCCCATGCTCCATGCCGCGCTCAGCAGCGGCAGCCAGTTCATCGCCGCCGCCGCGGGCATAGCGCCCGGGCCGCCTGAAATGAGACCGCCGGAAATCAGGCCACCGGAAAAAGGCTGTGCCGCGACCCGCAGCCCGGCCAGCATCGCCGGCTGCGGCAGCGGCGTGGACAGCAGCCTGGTGATGGCGCCGCCCATCGCCGCCAGCAGCGAGAAAGGCAGCAGGAACTTGAGCGAGGCGGCGGTCCACAGCGCGTGGCGGACATGGGCGCCATGGGCGCGTAGAAAAAGCGTCAGCACGCCGATGGCGGCCAGCATGGCGGTGGACTGCCAGAGATGGTCGAGCAGCGGCGCGATCATTTGCGCGGCTCCTTCCTTGCCAGTTCGCGCAGCCGCTTTTCCGCCTCGGCGACGTCTTCCAGGGTCAGCTTGCCGCTGTCCACCAGCTGCGCCATCAGCGGCTGCATCCGCCCGCCGAACAAAGCGAGGAATTCGTCGACCAGGCGGCGCTGGGCGGCATTGCGCGAAACGGTCGGCGCGAAGACATGGGCGTTGCCCAGCTTGCGGGCGCGGGCCAGCGCCCCCTTGGCCTCCAGCCGGTTCACCACCGTCTGCACCGTGGTGTAGGCGGGGCGGCTCTTGGCGGGAAAGCGCTCCTGCGCCTCGCGCACCGTCTGGGCCCCGTGGCTCCAGAACAGCTCCATCACCTGGAGTTCAAGCCTGCTGAGCCGGGGCTGCGCCATGCGCTTCTCCTACGTTTGTAGTAATTACTACTCCCGTAGTTGGGCAGGCGCAAGAGGTCAGATGAAGCCGAAGCGTTTCACCCGGGCGCGATACTGCGCATATTCGGGAAAAGCCTCGCCCAGCACCCGCTCCTCATAGATGCTGCGGATCACCTGCAACGCGATCACCGCCGCCCCCATCAGCGTCGCCCAGGGCTGCGCATATTGCAGCATCAACCCCAGCACGATGACGATTTCGGCGGCGTAAAGCGGATGGCGGGCCCAGGCGTAAGCCCCTGCGGTCACCAGCCGGCGCGCCTCCGGCACGATGGAGAAGGACTTGCCCAGCGTCCACAGCACGGCGATGGCCGCGGCGCTGCCGGCGGCCATCAGCAGCAGGGCCAGCGCCTGCAACGGCAGCGACAATTGCGCCATCGGCAGGCCCAGAATGCCCACGCCGAGGAAAGTGCCGGCGACGGCGCAAAGCCTTGGCGCCGCCCCGCCGATCCGCTTTTTCGCCGTGTCGCGCGCCAGCAGCGCCCAGACGCACAACAGGCAGAACAGGATCGAGAACAGCCGCGAAAGCAGTTGCAGCCAGTCCAGCAGGCTGGCGCCGCCCGCAAGAACGGCGCCGCTGTCATGGACCAGGCCGGCGCGCAGATTGATGGCGCTGAAGCCGAACCAGGCCACCAGCGGCAGCGCCGCCAGCAGGTCGGCGGTCTTGGTGGCGCGAAAAGCCAACAGGCGCGGATCGGGATCGGGCACCGGCCTGAGCGCCCAGAACAGCAGGGCAAACCAGCCGGGACCGGCGCTGTAGAGCAGGCTTACCCAGAGCACCTCGTAAAGCGACAGGCCGGCGGCATCCACGGGCAGGAGGCGCTGCAGCAGCAGCGGCTGCACAAAGCTGAGCAGGATGCTGGCGGCCAGGATCCACCAGAATTTCCGGTGGCCGCGCTGGAGGGCCAGCAGCACCGGCAGGAAATAGAGATAGAGGAAAAGCAGGACTTCCAGCAGCAGAAAACCCGGATTCACCCCGGCCATGTCCAGTTGCGGCATGCGCGCTCCCCTATCCCGGCCGCCGCGCCAGAAGCGCCACCAGTTCGGCCACTTCGGTGAAACTCCCATCCGGCGACAATTCCCGCAAGGCCGTCCGGAGCGCGGCCTCGAAGGCGCCGGCCCGATCGCCCAGGCGCTGCGGTGAGCAGGTGGACATGGAAAAGGCCAGGCCGACGATATCGTCTTCGCTCACGGCGCGGCGGATGGTGACGCTGAGCCAGTCCAGCTCGGTGAAGGCGGAGGCAAAGAGAAAGGGTTCATAGCGGCGATGGCCGCCATTGCGTTCCTTGATGTGCTCCGCCTCGTCGCGGCCGAACTTCCTGGTGACGTCGTACAAGGTGCGGAACCAGCGATTCTCCTCCACCGGCGGATGGGCGTCGTGGAACAGGGCCACCCCGCCGCCCGGCGTGATGATGCGGTCCAGCATGGCCAGGGTGGCGGCGCGATCCATCCAGTGAAAGGCCCTGCCGATGGTGACCAGCCGGAAGGGGCCCAGGACGGGCGTCAGGTCCTGCGAACCGCCGTCGCGGAAATCGACCGTCACGCCCGCGCTGTCGGCGGCGGCGCGGGCACATGCCAGCATCGCCGGTTCGGGATCCAGCGCCGTCACCGCCATGCCGGCCTGCGCCAGGGCGATTGCCGGCATGCCGGTGCCGGTCCCCAGGTCCAGCACGGCGTCGCCCGGCAGAAGGCCCGCAAGCGCCACCACCCGGCGGATCAGGCGGTCGGGATAGGCCAGGCGGCAGCGCTGGTAAAAGTCCACATTGCTTTGGAAAAAGCGGGGTTCGGCGGGCAAGGCCGGGCGTTTGGACTTTGCTTTGTTCATCATGGGCTTATACTGCGCTTTGCCTCATTTTGAACGGTGCTTATGGCAACAATCGCTCTGGTAGACGACGACAAGAACATTCTCGCCTCGGTGACGATGCTGCTGGAGCAGGAAGGCTATCAGGTGCGCGGCTTCTCCGATCCCGCCGCGGCGCTGACCGCGCTGAGCAGCACGCCGCCGGACCTCGCCATCCTGGACATCAAGATGCCGCGCATGGACGGGCTGGAACTGCTGCGCCGCCTGCGCCAGGCGAACGAGAGCCTGCCGGTGATCTTCCTCACCTCCAAGGACGAGGAGATCGACGAACTGATGGGACTCAATGCCGGCGCCGACGATTATGTGAAGAAGCCTTTCTCGCAGCGCCTGCTGCTGGAGCGGGTGCGCGCCGTGCTGCGCCGCGCCGAGGGCAAGCTTGCCGGCGGCGGCGAGCCGAAGAAGGAATCGCTGGTGCGCGGCAAGCTGGCGCTCGACCCGCAGCGCCATGAATGCACCTGGGAAGGCAAGCCGGTGCGCCTCACCGTCACCGAATTCCTCATCCTGCAGGCGCTGGCGCAGCGGCCCGGCTTCGTCAAGAGCCGCGACAGCCTGATGGACGCGGCCTATGACGACCAGGTCTATGTCGATGACCGCACCATCGACAGCCACATCAAGCGGCTGCGCAAGAAGTTCAAGGTGGTGGCCGACGATTTCGACGCCATCGAGACGCTGTATGGCGTGGGCTACCGCTACAAGGAGTAGACGCGATTTTCCCGCGCTTCTCCGCCCTCACCTGGCGCATCATCGGCTTCAACGCGCTGGCGCTGATCGTGCTGGCCGGCGGCGTCGTGCTGGTGCAATCGTCCAGCCGCGGCCTGGTGACGGAGCGCCTTGCGGGCGTGCAGCAGCAGGCGGCCATCGTCGCCGGCGCCCTGGCCAATTACGCCACCGACGAAGACAATGGTGCGCTGAAGGCAAGCCCGGCCGAACTCCTGCTCAAGCCGCTGATCGCGCCCACCCAGCTGCGCGCCCGCGTCTACCGGCCGGATGGAAGCCTGCTGGTGGATACGCGCCAGCTGCTGCCCGGCCATGTGGTCGAGGTGGCGAACCTGCCGCCGCTGGACACGATTTCCCAGACCCGGGAATGGCTGCACCGCATCTATGACGGCATCATGGGCGTGCGCCCCTTCAACCAGCCGGAACCCTATCATGAAGGCGGCAATGACGGCCTGACCTACCAGGAGGTGCGCAGCGCCCTGCGGGGAGAAAGCGCCAGCGCCGAGCGGGTGGACAGCCAGAACCGCCTGGTGCTGTCGGTGGCGGTGCCGGTGCAGAAGGTCAAGGCGGTTTCCGGCGCCGTGCTCGTCACCACCGAAGGCGGCGACATCGACAATATCGTGCGGCAGGAACGCGCCACCCTGATCCAGGTGGTGCTGCTGGCCTTCGGCGTGATGCTGGTGACGTCGCTCTATCTCGCCGGCACCATCGGCGAGCCGGTGCGCAAGCTGGCGGCGGCGGCCGACCGCGTGCGGTTCGGAGAAGTCGATCCGGAAACCGGCGGGCGCGGCGAGATTCCCAACTTTCCGGAGCGCACCGACGAGATCGGCGACCTCGCCGACAGCCTGCGCTCCATGACCACCGGGCTCTATGACCGCATCGACGCCATCGAGCGTTTCGCCGCCGACGTGGCGCATGAGCTGAAGAACCCGCTGACCTCGCTGTCCTCGGCGCTGGAGATGATGCAGCGCGCGCCGGAGGAAGGCCGCGCCCGGCTGCTGGAGATCGCCCGCGGCGACATCCGCCGCCTCAACCGGCTGATCACCGACATTTCCGACGCCTCGCGTCTGGATGCCGAATTGTCGCGCGAAGCGCGCGAGCCGGTGGAATTGTCGCGGCTGCTTGCCACCATCATCGACATCTATCGCATGACGGACAATCCGCACGTCATCCGGTTCGTGCTACGCGACGAGCTGCCGCCGGGCGTCACCGTCAGCGGCCGCGACGAAAGGCTGGGCCAGGTCTTCCGCAACCTGATCGACAATGCCGTCTCCTTCAGCCCGCCGGGCGGGACGGTGACGGTGACGGCGGCGCCCTATGAAGCGGCGGCGCGGGTGACGGTGGAGGACGAAGGCCCCGGCATCCCGGAGGAGAATCTGGAATCGATCTTCGAGCGCTTCTACACCACCGAACGGCCGTCGGAAGAGGAAGGCGGCCATGCCGCGGGGGCGCCGTTCGGCAACAATTCCGGTCTCGGCCTCTCCATCGCGCGGCAGGTGACGCAGAATGCCGGCGGGCGCATCTTCGCCGAGAACAGGAGCGGGGGCGGGGCGCGGCTGGTGGTCGACCTGCCCCTGGCGCCGCTGGTGCGGCCGTGAGCGTTCTTGTCCATGCCAGCTGCGTGGCGCTGCGCGCGGCGGGCGTGCTGCTGCTGGGCGATAGCGGCAGCGGCAAATCCGACCTGGCGCTGCGGCTGATCCATGAAGGCTGGACGCTGGTGGCCGACGACCGCACCGTGCTGACGCTGAAAGAGGGCAGGCTCGTGGCGACTCCGCCCACCAGCATCCGGGGATTGCTGGAAGTGCGCGGGCTCGGCATCGTCGCGCTCAAGTCGCGGCCGGCGCGGCTGAAGCTGGCGGTGGCGTTGGGCCGGGAAGGCCCGCGCCTGCCCATGGCGGAAAGCTGGACGCCCCATGGGTTGAAAGGCGCGCCCGCCCTGCCCCTGATCCGGCTGGACGGGCGCCATGCTTCCGATTCCGCCAAGGTAACGCTGGCTTTGCGGGCTTTTTCCCAGGGCTTGTTCCGCGACACTTTTGTCACCAAATAACCCTGCTGCCGCGGGGCCTTCCTGCTAAGTTCCTCGCCGTTTTGATGGAATTGTCATGATCGGACTTGTCCTTGTCACCCATGGCCGCCTCGCCCAGGAATTCATCGCGGCGATGGAACACATGGTCGGGCCGCAGACCCATCTGCGCGCCGTCTGCATCGGGCCGGAGGACGACATCGAACGGCGCCAGCGCGAGATCGCCGCGGCGGCAAAATCGGTGGACATCGGCAACGGCGTCGTCATCGCCACCGACATGTTCGGCGGCACGCCCTGCAACCTGGCGCTGACCCTGCTGGAAAAGGGCAGGATCGAGGTGCTGGCGGGCGCCAACCTGCCCTCGCTGATCAAGCTGATCGACATCCGCAGCAAGCTGCCGCTGGACCAGGCCGTGAAAGAGGCGATCGAGGCGGGGCGCAAATACATGCGCGCCGGTTCGAGCGACCTGGGCTCATGAAGATCTGATGTCCGGTATCCTGCGGGCCAAGGCGATCATCAAGAACAAGCGCGGCCTGCATGCGCGGGCCAGCGCCAAGATCGTGGAAGGCTCGGCGCGCTTCCAGTCCGAGATTCATGTCATCAAGGACGGCAATGCCGTCAATGGCCGCTCGATCATGGGGCTGATGATGCTGGCGGCCTCGATCGGCTCGGAGATCGAGATCACCGCCGAAGGGCCGGACGCGCAGGAAGCGCTGACCGCAATGTTGGCGCTGGTAGACGCCAAGTTCGGCGAGGAATAACGGACATCGCTTGCGTCAAATCGTTTGCGCGGCGATCGCTTGCTTGACGCCTCTGCGCTCGTCCACCTATGTTTTCGCCGTCGCAAGATTGGAATCGTATTGCGGCGGCGCCGGGCTGGCGCGCGTTGCGTGCAGAGAAAAGAAGAAGAACAGGGGAAATGCATGCGGCTTCAAACACGCCATCTTGGCATATTTTCGCTCGCGCTGCTGGCGGGCGGTTGCGCCATTCCCACCCATGTCGCCCTGCCGGCCGGCGCCAGGGAGCAACTGGCGCGAACCGAAGTGGTGGTGCCGATCAGGCAGCACGAAATCTATGTTTATGTGCCACCGGCGCAGAATGTGAATGGCGGACTGATTGGCGCGCTCGTCGTCGCGGTGATCGACGATGTCCGCTCCGGCAAGGCTGAAGCTGCCGTCAAGCCGCTGCGCAACGCGCTGGTGGATTTCGATTTCGACGCGGCGCTGAAAAGCGAGATGCAATCCGCCCTCGCCAGGGACCCATTCCTGGGCCGGGGCGATTTGCGCATCATCAAGGAGGTCACCAGCCAGAGCCTGGATGGCGCCGTGACCGGTTCGCAGGCGCCCGCCGTGTTGCTTGTGACCGCCGATTACCGCCTGTCGAACGACGCCGACATTCTGGATGTGTCGCTGACGCCCCGGCTTTACGCCGGCACCGATGCCTTGCGCGCGATGCTTGCCAAGCCGGATGCCAAGGACAAGCTGGCGTTGGCCAACACGCTGTACCGCAACATCCTGACCTTCGAGACGCGGATTCCGGCCGATCCGGGCGGGCGCGACGCCTATATCGCAACCTGGTCCGCCAACAATGGCGAGAAGGCGCGGGCGGCGCTGAAACTGGCGGTGGCGAAACTCTCCGCCATGCTGGCCCAGGACATCGCCTGGTCGGAAGAGGACGGCGTGGCCGCCGCCAATGCCGGAACGCCCATCGACAACTTCCCCGTCGTGGGGCAGGTCATCACCACCGACGCGGACGGCAACCTGATACGGATGAAGGACGGGCGGCTCCAGTACATCACCACCTCCGCCATGCCGGCGCCGAAGCCGCCGAAGAAATGATGCGCCGCGCATGCCTTCTCTGCGCCCTGGCGCTGCTGGCGGGCTGTGCCCAACGCGCCCCGGTGCTCCTGCAGGCCTCCTATGCGCCGCCGGCAAGCCGCGCCAGGCCATCTCAGGCCGGCGATCCGGCCAGAAGCTGCCGCCTGCACATCGGCGAAATTCGCGATCTGCGCAGCGACCCCACGGCATTGGGCGAAATCGGCGGCCGCCCTGTGCGCGCCGTGGATGTTCCGGCATGGCTGCGGTCGGGCCTGCTGTCGCTGGACCGCGGCGCGGCCATCGTGATGGTGGAAAATGCGGAGGCGGAGGATGTCGACATCAGCGCCGACATTCACAAGACTTATGTCATCAGCATGCCGACCTCCAAGGCCGCCGACGTCGCCTTTACCATCCATTACCGTCGCAATGGCGCGGCAGTGGACGACCAGGTCTATCGCGGCAGCGACGAAGGCATGAACTGGGCGAGCGGCGAAGGGGAAGGCCAGTCGGCGCTGAACCGGGCCCTGGCCGACGCGCTGACGCATGTCGAGGCCGATGTTCTGGCCCATTGCGCCGGCAGGAAAACCGAATCCTGATCAGCCCTTCCCGGTTTCGGGCAGTGCCATCGTGATCAGCGCCGACAGCGCCAGCATCGCCCCCATGGAGAGATAGGAAATGTCGGGCGAGCCTGTCCAGTCATTCAGCCAGGCCACGGCATAGGTGCCGGTGAAGCTGCCCAGCGCCCCCATGCTGTTGATCAGCGCCGTCGCCCCGCCGGCCACGTTGGTGGGGAAGCGCTCGGAGATGTAGGCGAAGAACGGCCCATAGGGCGCATACATGCAGGCGCCCGCCACCACCAGCAGCATAAAGCTGAGCCAGAAATTGCTGTTGCCGAGGAAATAGGAGCCCAGGAACGCCGCCGCCCCCAGCAGCAGCGGCGGCCAGATCGCGATCTTGCGCTTGAGCGCCCGGTCGGACAGCGCCGAGACCGTCACCATCACCACCGCCGCCACCGCATACGGTGCCGCGCTCAGCCAGCCGGTCGCCACCATGCCGTTGCCATAGAAGCGCAGGATGGAGGGCAGCCAGAGCACGAAGCCGTAAAGCCCCGCGCTCCAGGTGAAATATTGCAGCGCCAGCACCAGGGCCAGCGGCGAGGTCAGGGCGGCGCGCAAATTCGGCACCGCGGGAATGCCGCGCTGTTCTTCCCCCAGCTTCGCTTCCAGTTTCGTGCGCTCGTCCGGCGCCAGCCATTTCGCCTCGGACGGACGGTCCTGCACCAGCTTCCACCAGACAAAGGCCCAGATGATCGGCGGCAGCCCTTCGGCGATGAACATGTTGCGCCAGCCGAAGGAGTGGGCGAGATAGCCCGACAGCACCGACATCCAGGTGACGGTGACGGGATTGCCCAGGATCAGGATGGACGAGACACGGGCGCGTTCGCTGCGGGTGAACCAGCGCGCCACCAGCAGCAGCAGCGCCGGCAGCACGGCGCTTTCCACCACGCCGAGAAGGAATCGCACCGCGATCAGGGCTTTCAGGTCGGAGAGCAGGCCGATGCTGGCGGCCAGCGCGCCCCAGCCGATCAGCCCGAGGAAAATCAGCTTGCGGACGCTGTGGCGCTGGGCCCAGAGCGTGCCGGGAATCTGGAAGGCGAAATAGCCCAGGAAGAAAAGCGCGCCCAGCAAGCCGCTGGCGTTCTTCGAGATCTGCAGGTCGCTGGCCATCCCGGCGGCGGCGCCGAAGCTGTAATTGGCGCGGTCGAGATAGGCCAGGCTGTAGGTGACGAAAATCACCGGCAGCAGAACCAGCCAGCGGCGTTGCATGTTTCCCCCTCATCCGGTTTTGGCCGGGTCCGGGAGGCAATCACGTTACGGGGCGGATTACAATTCCGGCGCCGCAGCCGGCGTGTTGTCAGCATCGCCCTGCCCACCTATCTTCCCGCCCGAATGGCCACAGAAGATCTTCTAGACAAGGCTTTCCGCCTGCAGAACCAGGGTGAATTCGCCAGGGCGGAAAAGCTCTATGGCAAGGCGCTGAAAAGCGTGCGCGACAATCCCATCCTCTGGTTCAACCACGGCCTGGTGCTGCGCGACCTGGGAGAGCCGGAAAAGGCGCTGGCCAGTTTCGAGCAGGCGCAGCGTTTCAGCCCGCCCCGGGCGGAAATCGAGAATGAGCGCGGCAACGCGCTGCTGGAACTGGGGCGGCATGACGAAGCGCTGGCGGCACTGACCCGGGCGCTGGCGCTGCGGCCGCTCTATCCCGGCGCGCTGGTCAATCGCGGCCTGGCGCTGGTGCGCATGGCGCGGCCCAAGGAAGCGCTGGCGGATTTCGATGCCGCGCTGCGGCTGGACCCGAACCTGGCCCTGGCGCTGGTCAATCGCGGCGCCGCGCTGGAAAAGCTGAACCGGGTGACGGAAGCCCTGGCGGCCTACCGCCAGGCGCTGGTTCTCGCCCCCGACGATCCCACGGCCGCCTATCAGTATGGCGCGCTGCTGGCCCTGATCGGGCAGCCCGAGCAGGCGCTGCCCTATTATGACCGTGTACTGGCCCGCGATCCCCTGGTGGGGCCGGCGCGCCTCAATCGCGCCCGCGGACTTCTGGCGCTGCGGCGGGTGGAAGAGGCCCATGCCGAAATGAAGCTGGCCTACACGCAGCATCCGCACGCGCCCTACATCTTCGATGGACTGCTGGAGACCAGCCTGATGGCCTGCGATTTCGCGCAGCGCCAGGCGCTGGAGCCGGCGCTGCTGAAATATGCCCGCGCCGGCGTGCTGCCGGGGCCGCTGCGCGTGCTGCAATGCTGCGACGATCCGGAGCTGCAGCGCAATCTCTTCGCCGCCTATGCCAGGAACCATTATGACGTTCGCGGCGCCACGCTGCCGCCGCGGCGCGTCGCCAGCGGCCGGCGCCTGAAGCTGGCCTATCTGTCCTATGATTTCCGCAGCCACGCCGTCGCCCTCAGCGCCGTGAACATGCTGGAGCGGCATGACCGCAGCCGCTTTGAGCTGTTCGGCATTTCCACCGGGCCCGATGACGCCAGCCCGTTGCGCCGCCGCATCGGCGGGGCATTCGAGCATTTCCTGGATGTGGGCGCGCGCGGCGACGAGGAAGTCGCCGCGCTGCTGGCGGCGGCGCAGATCGACATCCTGGTCGAACTCGGCGGCTACACCGCCGGCGCGCGACCCGGCATCATGGCGCGGCGTCCCGCCCCGGTGCAGGTCGGCTGGCTGGGCTGGGCCGGCACCACCGGCAACGACTTCACCGACTATCTGATCGCCGACACCGTCGTGGCACCGCCCGGCAGCGAGGCCTGCTTCAGCGAAAAGCTGGTGCGGCTGCCGCATTGCTACCATGCCACCGATCCGGACCGCGATCCCTTCGCCGCCGCCCCGACGCGGGCCGCGGCCGGCCTGCCCGAGAACGCTTTTGTCTTCTGCGGCTTCAACGGCATCTGGAAGATCACCCCATCGGTCTTCCGCATCTGGATGGAGCTGCTGCACGAAGTGCCCGGCAGCGTGCTGTGGCTGCGCCACGACAATGACGCGGCGACGAACAGTCTGCGGCAGGAGGCCGCCGCCGCCGGCATCGCGCCCGGGCGGCTGGTCTTCGCCGGCCGCGCCGATGACGCCGACCACCTTGCCCGCTTTCGCCTGGCCGATCTCTTCCTCGACACCTTCCCCTTCACCGGCCATTCCACCGCCATCGAGGCGCTGCTGGCGGGGCTGCCGCTGGTCAGCTGCGCCGGCGCCAGCTTCGCTTCCCGCGTTTCCGCCAGCGCCCTCCATGCCGTCGGACTGGCCGGCCTCGTGACCAGTTCGCTGGCGGACTACAAGGCGCTGGCGCTGCAACTGGCGCGCGATCCCAAGGCCCTGGCGTCCCATCGCGCCCATCTCGATGCGGGGCGCGCGAGATTTGCGCTGTTCGACATGGACGGTTTCGCCCGCGCCCTGGAAAGCGCCTATGAAACCATGGCGGAGCGCTCGCGCGCCGGTCTGCCGCCACAGGCCATCACGGTCGCGTAGGCCGGAAAACGCCGGTCTTTTCAGACCACTAACAACCATATGCAGATTTCTTTATATGCTTCTTGCCCCGCTCCCGGGCCCCTGCTATAGCCGGGCCGCAATTTTCGCGAGGATTCCGCGCCATGGCTTTCACGGATTACATCGTCAAGGACATCTCTCTCGCCGAATGGGGCCGCAAGGAACTCGCCATCGCCGAGATCGAGATGCCCGGCCTGATGGCGACGCGGGCGGAATATGGCAAGAGCCAGCCGCTGAAAGGCGCGCGCATCGCCGGCTCGCTGCACATGACGATCCAGACGGCGGTGCTGATCGAGACCCTGAAGGCGCTGGGCGCCGACATCCGCTGGGTCTCCTGCAACATCTATTCGACCCAGGACCATGCCGCCGCCGCCATCGCCGCCGCCGGCATTCCGGTCTTCGCCGTCAAGGGCGAGAGCCTGAAGGATTACTGGGACTACACCGCCAAGCTGTTCGAATGGCATGGCGGCGGCACCCCCAACATGATCCTGGACGATGGCGGCGACGCCACCATGCTGGTGCATCATGGCCTGCGCGCCGAAAAGGGCGATGTCGCGTTCCTGGAAAAGCCGGAGAATGAGGAAGAGGAAGTCTTCTATGCGCTGATCAAGCGCCTG
>CAZNGO010000080.1:0-35225 GCA_964572805.1 uncultured Rhizobium sp.
GTCCCAGGCGGCAAACTCGCCGCGATAGCCGCCCGGGCCCGCATACATGTCCACCGTGGCGCCGACATAGGGCGTGCCAGGAATATAGGCCGCCTCGCTGGCCTCGAAATCCATGCACAGATGCTGGTGCGGGATATAGAGCAATTTGGTCAGCGGCGACCAGGCGGCGGGCTGCCAATCCTTCGAACCCGGTGAGCCGGGGCAGACGCCGCTCACGCTTTTGTTCAGCAGCGGTTTCAGCACGTCGTTCACTACCGGCCGGCCGGTTTTCAGGTCGATGCTCTTGATCGAGGTCTGGGTATCGAACGCATCGGCGGAATAGATCTGCCCGCTGGCCCGGTCGATGACATAGACAAAACCGTTGCGGGCCGGATGCACAAGCACCGGCGTCACCTTGCCGTTGATGGGCAGGTCGAGCAGCAGATTCTCGTTGATCTCGTCATAGTCATAGAGATCATGGGGATCGAGCTGGTCGGCCCATACCGCCTCACCGGTATCGGCATCGCGGGCGAAGATGGTCGAGGTCCATTTGTTGTCGCCGGCGCGCTGATTGGAATTCCACGGGCCAGGATTGCCGCTGCCATAGAAGATCAGGTTGGTTTTCGGGTCATAGCTGATCCAGCCCCAGACCGGACCGCCACCGGTCTGCCAACGGCCATTGGGCCAGGTTTTCATGCCCAGATCCTTGCCTTTGGCATCGGCATAGAAAGGCTTGAAGCGGGGGCCGATCAGCACGTCCTTGTCGGGACCGATGGAATAGCCGCGCCAGGCGATATGACCGGTCCTTTCGTCAAGCGCCGTCACCCAGCCGCGAATGCCCATCTCGCCGCCGGAATTGCCCACGAAAATCTTGCCGTGTGCGGCGGTGGGCGCCATGGTCATGGTCTGGCCCGTGCTGATGTCGCCCAGCTTGACCGCCCAGACTTCCTTGCCAGTTTTCGCATCCACCGCGACGGTGTGGTTGTCCAGGGTGTTGTAGAAAATCTTGCCGTCATCATAGACGGCGCCGCGATTGACAACGTCGCAGCAGGCAACCCCTTGCGAAGCCGGATCGACACGGGGGCTGTATTTCCATTTCATCTCGCCGCTCACGGCATCGAGCGCGAACAGTTCATTGGGATAGGCGCCAACGACATAGAGCGTGTCGCCGATCACCAGGGGCGCCGCTTCCTGCCCATGGTTGGAGCCGACCGAGAAGGTCCAGGCCGGCACCAGGCGGGCGGCATTGCCGGTGTTGACCTGGGCAAGGCCGGAATAGCGGGTCATGGCGTAGTCCTTTCCCGGCATCACCCATTGGCGGTCGTCGCGCGACATCGCGTCCAGGTCGTCGGCAAGCACGCGGGCACTGAACGCGGCGCCGGCCAGCAGCAGCAGGGTGATGATCTTCTTGTTCTTCATGAGGTCACCATGGGCGGATCGCGCAGCCAGCGTGCCAGGAGATAGGTTGCAATGCCAAAGAAGGCCAGGTTGGCCGGTACCCACATCAGAAGGCCGCCCAGTTGCTGATCCTGCAGCGCCGTCAGGCCAAAGGCTGCCGGATTTGCCTGCGGCAGGACGCAGAAGACGCTGGTGGAAAACAGCATCACCACACCGGGCAGGTCGGTGACCACCGCCGCCGTCAGCACCAGCAAGGCGCGCCCTCCATCATTCAGCGCGCCACGACCCAGCGCGGCGCTCCAGAAGCCGATCGCGGCAGTCAGCAGGCTGGCAAGCTCCAGAAGCGTCAGGCGATGGCCCGCGCTGAAACGAAATGCGGCGGGCCAATGCCAGAAAAGGAAGAGGCCGACGAACAGGCACCAGGCCGGAACCGGCTTCAGCCGCAACTCCAGGCCGCCCAGCACCAGCAGTGGCGCCGCCACCGCCACCAGCAACAGATGCCGCGCCATATGGATGCTGAAAAGCTGCGCCGCCAGGCCTGAAACAGGCGGCACAACCAGGACCGTCACGATAAGCACCCCGGCGGCCAGCGACAATCGGCTCAAATCGCGCATGGCGGGACCATGGCAGTTGCGATGACGTTGAACAGGATGGCGAAGAAGAACCAGAGGCTGGAACAGAGTGCCCAGACGGCCAGGAAACGCGTGCGTCCTTCTTCCCCCGCCGTTTCATGCACGCAACGCAGCCGCCGCCATGAGACAAGCGACACCGTTCCGCCGGCCATCGCTGCTGCCAATGCGACGGCATCGAAAGTCCACAGGAACATCTGCAACATGGGCACGGCGACGCCTGGCCGCGGCGCATTGCCGGGATAACAGCCCTGCGCGCTGACGAAATAGCCCAGCAGAACCTGGCCGGCCCAGAACAGCGGCGCGATCGATGCCGCGATCATCAAAGACAGCGGGCGCAGCCTCATGACTTCAGCCCCAGCAGCGGTGTCAGATAGAAAGTGAAGAAGACCGCCAGCCACACCGCATCCACGAAATGCCAGTAGAGAGCGCCGATATGAATGTGCGCGAAACGGCGGCGGTTGAAGTAGCCCCTGCCCGACCACCAGGTCAGGGCCAGCAGCATCGCCACGCCAACCACGACATGGGCCATGTGGAAGCCGGTGATGGTGAAATAAAGCGAGGCATAGGGCGAGGATGCCAGCCCATAAGGCTTTTGCGCCCATTCGAAATATTGCACCAGCAGGAAGACCACTCCCAGCAAGGTCCCCAAGCCCAGCCCAAGGACCAGCCGCATTTTGCTGCCGCGCTCGATACCCAGCTGGGCCCAGCCCACAGCCACCGAGGACGCCAGCAGGACAATGGTGTTGGGTAACGCCAGCGCCAGCGAGGGGGCCCCGCCCTGCGGAAAGGTGCCGGGCGAATGTGGCTGCACCGCCAGGTAATAATAGGAGAACAGCAGATAGGCGAAGAGCGAGGCTTCGGTGAAGATGGTGAAGATCATCGCCCACCATCCGCTGGCGCGCTTGTCCATGGCACCGACAGGAAGCTGACCCTGCAGGATGACGCGGTCAGTCATGCGCCACCCCTGCGGTTTCGCCCAATTCCGGGCGCGGCCACAACCAGGCAACAATGCATGCCCCGACGCAAAATGCGCCGGCCGCCGTGACCGGCCAATTCATCAGCGCCAGGCCGATGGTGATCAGCGTCATGGCAAGCGCCAGCAGCAGCGGCACCACCGTGTCGCCCGGCATCTTCAGGATGACATCGGGCTGCGCATCCACCGGCGTGGTGCCAAGTGCCTCGCGGCCTTGGCCCAGCACTAGCCCGGCTTCCGTATAGCTGCGCTCATCCGGCGGACCGAGCCGATCTTCCCACAAGGGATGACGGCTGGCCACGGTCGGGATGACGGCGAAATTGTAGGGCGGCGGCGGCGAGCTGGTGGCCCATTCCAGGGTCGGCGCATCCCAGGGATTGTCGCCCGCCATGACGCCGAACTTGATGCTCTTGAGCACATTCCACACCAGCAGCAGCACGCCGATGCCGAACAGCAGCGAGCCCAGGCTGGTTACGAGATTGAGCCAGTTCCAGCCCATCGAATCCGGATAGGTGTAGATGCGGCGCGGCATCCCCAGCAGGCCGGAAATGTGCATGGGGAAGAAGCCGAGGTTGAAACCGATGAACATGGTCCAGAAATTCCAGCGGCCCAACCGCTCATCCAGCATGCGGCCAGTCATCTTGGGGAACCAGAAATAGACAGCCCCCGCCACGGGAAAGACGTTGATGCCGATCAGCACATAATGCAGGTGCGCCACCACGAAATAGGTATCGGTCAGCTGCCAGTCCACCGGCACCGAGCCGGTCATGTAGCCGCTGACACCACCGATGGTGAAGAGCAGGATGAAGCTGGCGAAGAACAGGAACGGCGGGGTGAATTGCGGTCGCCCCGTCCAGATCGTCGCCAACCAGGCGAAGACGCCGACCGCGCTGGGCACCACAATGATGATGCTGGCCGCCGAGAAGAAGCTGAGCGAAATGCCCGGCAGGCCGGTGGCGAACATGTGGTGTACCCAGACACCAAAGCCCAGCACCATGGTCGCCACCGTCGCCAGCGCCACCACCGTATAGCCGACCAGCGGCCGGCGGCAGAACACCGGCAATCCGTCCGAAACCATGCCCATGGCGGGCAGCACGATGGCATAGACCCAGGGATGGCCGAACATCCAGAACAGGTGCTGCCACAATAGCGCCGAACCGCCATGGACGGTGTCGAAGAAATGCGTGCCCAGATTGCGGTCCATCCAGAGCAGGAAGAAGGCCAGGCTGACGGCGGGAATGGCAAAGATGTTGGCGGCGCTGGCGGTGAGTGTGCCCCAGACCAGGATGGGTACGCGATTGACCGACATGCCCGGCGCGCGCAGACGCAGGAATGTGACGACGAAATTGATAGCGCCCACCGTGGTGGAAACACCCAGCAAAATCATGCCTAGGGCATAGAGATCAATATTGGGGCCGGCATTGTAGGTGCGCGCGGCATAGGGAACATAGTTGAACCAGCCGTCATTCGGGCCGAAGCCCAATGCGAAGGCGGCATAGAGAAATATTCCAGCGAAAAGATAGATCCAGTAACTGAGTGCATTCAGCCGCGGCAGCGCCATGTCGCGCGCACCCAACAGCAGCGGCCATAGATAATTGCTGAAGCCCGACAGCACCGGCCCGGCATAGAGAAAAATCATGGTCATGCCATGGGTGGAAAAAAACTGGTCATATTGTTCAGGATTGAGCAGCTTGAGGTTCGACCAGGCCAGCTGCAGCCGCAGCACCAGCGCCTCCACCCCGCCCGCCAGCAGGAAAGCGAAGGCGGTGATGATGTAGCGAATACCGATTTCCTTGTGATCCACCGTAGTCAGCCAGCCCCACAGTCCGGGCTCAGTCTTCCACAGGCGGTGAAGCCGCGCCCGCAGTGCCGGATCGTCGCGGGCGACGCTGGGAGCGCGGGTGTAGGCGGTATCGGTCATGGCTATTGCAGCGTCCCCAGCCAGTTGGCGATGCTTTTCAAATCTGCATCGGTGAGTGACGGCGCCGGCATCCGGCTTCCCGGCTTGAAGGCCTGCGGATCGGCGATCCAGTGCCGCAACACCGGCTGATTGTCCGGCAACATGCCGGCGGCCAGCGTGGCGCGGCGCATCAGGTGACTGAGATCGGGTCCCAGCACGCCCACCGCCTCGGTTCCGCGCACCGCATGGCAACCGCCGCAATGGGCAGCGAACAAAGCCGCGCCCGCCGCATTAGACGTCACAGGTGCTTGAAGTTGGTGATCCCACCAGGCCGAGAAGTCCTGCGGCGCATCGGCTACCACCTGCAGGGCCATGTGGGCGTGCTGCGGGCCGCAATATTCGCCGCACTGGCCGCGAAAGCTGCCGGGATGCGAAGCCTCGATCCAGGTCTCGTTGGTGATGCCCGGTATCGCGTCCATCTTCCCCGCCAGCTGCGGCACCCAGAAGGAATGAATGACATCGCCGCCGACCAGACGAATGCGCACTGGTTCGCCGGCAGGAATGTGAATCTCGTTGGCGGTGACGAACTGGCGTGACGGATCGTCGGAGATATAGCGCGCCTGCCACCACCATTGCCGGCCGGTGATTTCGATCGTAACGCGCGGGCCAGCCGCCGGCGCCTGGACCTGCGCCAGCACCTGCATGGTCCAGACCACGGTGAAGAGTAACGCCACACCGGTGAGGCCGCCGCCAATCCAGAGCCAGGACATGCCACCTTGTTCCGGCAGCAGGGCATTGGAATCGGCAACGGCGGGCCGGCGCAGCACACCGAACAGCACCAGCACGCCGATAATGATGATGACGGCAGCGGAGATCAGCAAGGTTCCCCAGGTCAGCCACACTACCGGCTGCGCGCGCAGGCTGGCCCCGGTCAGATATTGCAAGGGCGCAGCGGTCGCGCCCGTCGGCAGAAAACTGAAAAATGCTGGGGCAGCCATGCCCGCAAAACGCCTGAGCATGGAACCCCCCGGCTGGTCTGAAACGAAACGTTTCAGGGTTCCCATTCGATCCCGCCGCGACATTACGAAGGCTACAGGACCCGCGACGAGTCCAGGTCGTCGCCGTCTCATGGCCTGGCGTCGGACAAAACGGGATCTGACAGTTACTTGATCGACGCCTGAAAGTTAGGCGCAGCCGGCCGCGGCGCATCAATGTCCTCGGAACCCTTACCGGAGTGAACCGTTCACATGGAACCTGACGGATGTTTCCCATGATCGGCAGTCCCCGCTCCACCGCCAGCATTGCCGGTCATCCCCTGCATGTCATGCTGGTGCCCATCCCCATCACCTGCTTTGTCGGCACCCTGCTCACCGACCTGGCCTATTGGCGCAGCGACAATCTGCAATGGGCCAATTTTTCGGCCTGGCTGGTCACGGCCGGCGTCATCTTCGGGGCGCTGGCGGCACTTGCTGGGATCACAGATTTCCTGGGCGACGGGCGCATCCGCGACCTGCGCGCTGCCTGGATTCACGGCGGCGGCAACGCGGTGGCGTTGCTGTTCGCCATCCTGAACGCCTTCGTTCACAGCCGCGACGGTTATACCGCAGTGATACCGCAGGGCCTGATCCTCTCGGCGCTGACCGTGCTGACGCTGCTAATCACCGGCTGGAACGGCTGGACCATGGTCTATCGCCACGGCGTCGGCGTGGCGCAGTCATCGTGAACCGGCGCCTCGCCGCCGCGCTGCTTTTGCTGGCGCTGACCGGCTGCGGCCCCAATGCCGACGATCCGAAAAAGCAGATTGGCGCACATCCCAACCTGCCCGAGCCACATCAATATTTTTTCCCCCCCATGCATGTGGTCAAGAATGTCGGCTGGGGCGACGCGATGCCCCATGTCGCCCCCGGCCTCAAGATCAGCGCGCTGGCGAAGAACCTGAAGAACCCCCGATCGCTTTATGTTCTGCCCAATGGCGATGTGCTGGTGGCCGAATCCGACGGCCCGGGCGAGCCGGTCAGCCGGCCTAAGCAGTTTATCATGAACCTGATCGAGATGAAGGCGCATTCCAGCGTCAAGGCCGGCAACCGCATCCTGCTGCTGCGGGGAGGATCGCAATATGTCTTCATCGATCACCTGCATTCGCCATTCGGCATGGTGCTGGTGGGCGATGACCTCTATGTCGCCGACACCGACGCGGTGCTGCGCTTCCCGTATCACGCCGGCGATACCCAGATCACCGCCGCGCCTGCTACCCTGACCGAGCTGCCGGGCGGCCCGATCGATCACCATTGGACCAAGAGCCTCACTGCCGGCCCGGACGGCAGCAAGCTCTATGCCGGCGTCGGCTCCAACAGCAATGTCGGCGAGAACGGCATGGAAGCCGAGAAGGAACGCGCCGCGGTCTGGGAGATCGACCGCGCCAGCGGCGCGCACCGGCTTTACGCCACCGGCTTGCGCAATCCCAATGGCCTGAGCTTCGAGCCGGTGACGCACAAATTGTGGGTCGTGGTCAATGAGCGTGATGAACTTGGCCCCGACCTGGTGCCCGATTATCTTACCAGCGTGACGGAAGGCGCCTTCTATGGCTGGCCCTACAGCTATTACGGCCAGCATGTCGATCCGCGCGTGATGCCGCAGCGGCCGGATCTGGTGGCCCGGGCAATCCCGCCCGACTATGCCCTCTCGAGCCATGTCGCCCCGCTGGGGCTTGCCTTCTATCAGGGAAACAATCTGCCAGCGCATTATCGCGGCGGTGCCTTTGTCGGTGAGCATGGCAGCTGGGACCGGCCCCAGCTCAATGGCTACAAGATTGTTTACATACCCTTCAGCGGTGGCCAGCCCAGCGGCATGGCCGAAGATGTGGTGACCGGCTTCATTGACGGCGACAGCGCCCATGGCCGCCCCGTCGCCCTGGCGGTGGATAACCAGGGCGCGCTGCTGATCGCGGATGACGTCGGCGGCACGGTTTGGCGCGTCACCGGATCGGGCGGCTGATACGTCCGCATCGCTCCAGAAACGGTCATTCGCCGGCTTCAACATGGTAGGGCAGCCAGGACCGTAAGCGCCTCGCTTTGAAGCCGGCGTCTCGGGCACTTTTGCCACACAGCCGGCGGACGTATCAATGAAAGCACCAACAATTCAAACCCGCGCTCAGTTGCTACTGGCGCGAGCCATGGTCCGTTGGCTCAGCGAAAACCGCGTAATGTCCGCTTTGCGCCAAAAGCGGTCATTCGGCAGATCCCAAACTCAAGTACCTTCAGGACCTCATGCGCCTGGCAGGACACCGTCATTCCTGTATGCCGCCCGCCCAGGAAATGGCGCTTCTTTGGAAACCGAAAAAGCCCGGCCGCGAGGCAGAGCTTTTCCGTTTCGTACCAATCGTGTCAGTGGCTGGTATAGATATTTATTGTGACACGACGTGCATTGGCTGCACGGCAGCGCAAAACGATGCTGTCCAGGTTGCGGTAATTGCCTGGCAGATCAACCTGCGTGTACATGCCGCGACGAAGCAGGTCACTCCGAAGATTGAGCGGCTGGGTTTTGCCGTTGTCGAACCGGGCTTTAACATTACTGCAGCGAGCATCTGCATTCACTGGCATGAGTGCGATAGCGTCCACGTGACGTCCACGCAGCCCTGCATTGGTCATCTCGACATCGCCGCGACCTTCAAATGTTTCGGTGCCCACCTGCTGCCAATCGTTTATCGTCTGGCTACCCCAGTTGAGCATGCGGGACCAGGCGTTGCGCCAGTTCGGACCATTGGTCCAGTTGCTGCGATATTGCCCGACATCGGCGCTTATCCTTATCAGCGCATCGAAGCGATCCAGGCTGGCGCAGGTAAACGTCAGACTATTGAGATCACGCGAACGACCCGGGAGATCGATGTCGGTGGGGCGCCCCTGCCGCAGCATTCCCTGAAAAATCTGATCGCTGCGCCCATTGCCCAGGCGCGCATTGACGGAGCGACAGTTGATATCGCTGCCCACGGCGGTCAGCCGGAGGCGCTCCACTGGTCCGCCCAAATCGTAATTGCGCACATCTCGGTCCATGCCGGAGGGAGCCGGCCGGCCAGGAGGGGGCCCCAGCTTGCCGTCAACGACAACGCTGCCCAGATCATCCCAATTGGAAGGGACTGCGCTTCGGGGCTGGGCAATCGCCACAGCCGAAGCGCCCATGCAAACAAGCACTGCCAGGGTTCCGGATTTGATGCCTATCATTTGACTCTCCATGTTCCAGCGTGCTTGCACACGCACATAGCCCTCACGCGGAGGAAATGAGAGCCGGCCTGTAAGGTTCCCGGCATCGTCAGGTCCTGGGCGTGGCACGACTACAGTCAGGGCCTGAACGCCGTGATCTTAGCCCCCGGCACGGACAGGTGTGATTGCCGTGACCGCTTGGCGCGATCCAAATGTCCGCATTGCGCCAAGAGCGGTCATTCGCTGGTCCGGCATCTATTCCCGGTGATATGGGCACTTCCAGGAGTCGTCCACCATGCGGCCGCTATACTGACGGGCTTCAGAGCTCTCCCCGAAGGCCTGCAACATCGGGTTGCGCGATCCCGCCAGGGCTTCATCGCGCCTCACAATTTTTTCCTTCAGGCCGCCATAGGTGCCTTCTGCGCGCAGCTTCTCGAACTGGTTGTGCGGGTTGAAGACGATGGCAGGGCGCGCGAACCGACGGGCCGGCCGGCTTGCGTTCGGATGCAGCCCGACCACGAAGAAAGCCTCGTTGCCAAAGCTGAGCGAAAAGTGGGGATCAGAGGGATTGGCGCTCACGCGCACATCATGTGCCTGGCCGTGCCAGTTGTCCTTGTCGGTCAGGGACTGAAGTCGCTCCCAAAGGAAGGACTCGTAGCGCGGTTCGTCCAGTGTGCGGGGGCCTCTGAATAATACCACGAAGCTTTGAAATAAGGCCGGCTGCGAGCGATAGAATTCGGCGAAGTTGAACAGGGCGGGATAGATGCGAAGGTCGTCCCAGGCCGACGTGATGTCGCGGGCCACCAGAAACTGCAGCTGCCCGCGCGCCAGCGCCGCCTTCGCGCCGACGCAGGGAAAGTCCGGGTGGGCCAGAAATGCACGAAATTCCTCGGCCAGCGGATCGCCGTTGTCAAAGGAGGCAGGCAGCATGTGGATCACTCGGAACGCCTCAAATTAACGCCTTGTGTCCGGCAAGGTTCACTGGCGGGAACTTTTGGGGGCCGAGAGGGTTGAAGTGCTGGGGCCTTGCTCCTTTTGATCTTGCGAGCGATTTTCAGGGGCCGACACGTGCACCAGGTCATACCCCCCAGATCTGGAGTGGCGTTCACCCTTCAGGCTGGAGAAACCCTCAGGGTCATTGATCCGGAAGGCGAACAGGTGGGCGACCTGCTGGCCTTCAACCGGCAAGACATCCGCGAGGTAATTTCGTCGGGACGAACCTTTGACTATGCGAGCCGCATTTATCTGACAAAGGGCGATCCCCTTTACTCAAACCGCTCAAACATCATGCTGCGCATCGCCGAGGATACGGTAGGGCGGCACGACTTTCTGCTGACGCCTTGTTCGCGGGAGATGTTTCGCATCATCTATGGCGACACCGACCCGCACCGGGGCTGTTTCGGCAACCTGGCGGCAGCGCTGGAACCCTATGGCGTTTGCGCAGATGCGATTCCGGCTGCCTTCAACTGCTTCATGAATGTGCCCGTGGACGGAGCCACGGGAGAATTCAAGGTGCTGCCGCCCCTCAGCAAGGCCGGCGACAGCATTTCCTTCTTGGCGGAAATGGACCTCCTCATCGGCTTGACGGCCTGCTCGGCGGGGCAATCGAACAATTTCGCCTACAAGCCCATCCACTATGAGATCAGCCGGTGACCGCGCCGAAGAACACAACGCTAGACGCCGGTCTCGCGCTGGCGGCGGGTACGCCCGCCGAAAGCATTTCCGCCATGGGATCGCTGGAGCGGCTGCCAAAATGGCTGAACCTGATTCCCATGATCGCGCAGTGGCTTTGGCTATCCCTGCGATATCGTTCGCTGACGCTTCCTTCCGCCGCCAATCCCGGCATTACCGCCGGCGGCATGGCGGGAGAAGGCAAATCGGAATATTTCCGCATCATGGGCCCTCTCGCTCGCGCGCATACGTCCGATTTTGCGCTCCTGCGGAACCGGAGTTCAGCGACTATCCTGCAGGAAGCCGAACGGATCATGCAGGAGGCGGCGCTGCAGTATCCCCTCATTCTCAAGCCGGACATCGGATGGTGCGGCTTCGGAGTCAGGATCGTTCGCAACCGAGGTGAACTCCGCTCCTACCTGGAGGCCTATCCCCAGGACCAGGACGTCATCCTGCAGCGTTTCGTGACGTATGAAGGCGAGGCCGGACTCTATTATATCCGCCACCCCTCCGAACCGCGCGGCCGCATCTACGGCATATTGTTGCGCCATTTTCCGCGCGTCGTGGGGGACGGGCGCAGCACCATCGCAGAGCTGATTGACCGCACCCCGCGCATCCGCAGACTTGGGCGCGACGGACGCAGCGAATCCTGCTGCGACATTGGCCGCGTTCCGGCGGCGGGGGAGCTTGTGCGCGTCACCGTGACGGGATCAACCCGCGTCGGTGGCCTCTACCAGGACGCGACCGGCATGTTAACCCCGCAGCTTGAGGAGGCCATAAACAGGATCGCGGAGGACATTCCGGACCTGCACGCAGCGCGCTTTGATGTGCGCTATGAATCGCTGGGCGCCATGCAGGCCGGCAAGGCGTTCCAGATCATCGAAGTGAACGGAGCCGGATCGGAGGCGGTGCATGCATGGGACCCACGCTACACCCTGGCGCAGGCCTACGGCATTGTGTTTGAAAAGCAGCGCAGATTGTTCGCCATCGGGGCGGCGATGCGGGCGCGCGGGCACCACCCTATCGGCCTGATGAAGCTGGCGCGGCTTTTTCTGCACCAGGCGCGCCTGATCAGGAGCTATCCGCCTTCGAACTGATCCGGACCAGGATCTCGTCTGTGCCAAGCGCCAGGACCGCCAGCGCGAACGGTCCCAGATTGTAGACCAGCCGATAGAGCAGTAGCGCGGCGAGGATGGCGGCCCGGTCCTGTCCGGAAGAAAGCGTCAGCATGGTGGCCTCAAAGACGCCGATGCCGCCAGGGGCATGGCTGACGATGCCTAACAGGACCGCGCCGATATAGAGGATGGAAAAATGCGCGAATGAGCCGATCTGCCCCTCCGGCATCAGCACATACAGAGCGCCAATCGCCGAGGCCATTTCGACCGTGCCCAGCGCCATCTGTTTCAATGCCGTCGTGCCGGAAGGAAGGCTAAATTCGCGGCCGGCCGCCATGATGGCCTTACCGGGGCCCAGCCATCGCGCCAACAGCAGTAACGCAGCGATGAGGACAATGCCGCTTGCCGACTGTCCGATGCCGGCGGCGGGCGATGCCAGCAGCGCGATGGCAAGCACCGATGTGAATCCGAAGAAGAGCGTGCTCCAGGAATAGGCGGTGATGAGCGCCGCCTGTGTTCCGTCCAGGCCGCTCCTTCGCAGGAGACGATAGCGCACGGCCGTGGCGGTGACGGCGTGGAAACCGACAGTATTGGCTATCGCATTTGCCAGCGCGCCGCAGAACCATGCTCGACCAGGCGAGACCCTGCGCTGGGCAGCCGCCAGAAGGGCAAGCACGTCATAAGCTCCCAAGCTGGCAAAGCTGAGGGCCGTCAGGAGGCCGCAAAGCGCCAGCTTGCGCAAGGAAGCGGCACGAAGCGCGCGCGCCAAGTCGCCGGCACTGACGCCCATCGCAATATGAATCAGAGAATAGGCCGCAACCCCGAGAATGAGCAAAGACAGAAACTGTCCGGCTGTCATCAACCGCCGCGGGCGCGAAGCAAATGGGGGTCCCATCCCGCCTTATGCCATCTTTTTCAGATCAATTCCCTGATGAGCGAATGTCCGCTTTGGGTCAAAAGCAGCCGTTCGCAGAGGTCCCAGCCGGGCCTCAGGCAGGGTGGCACGGAATGACCGCTTCTGACCCAAAGCGGACATTCAGGCACTCGTTCAATTTGACCGGGTTGTGGTAAGGTGCCCCTCTGCGGGAGGGACGCATGACCAAGTTCAGGCTTGTCCTTGTTCTGCTTTGCCTTGGGTTGCTGGGGGCGATGCCCTTCGTAATCGGCGCGTCCAAACCAGACATCGCTGGCGATCAGCGGGCATCCACCGTTCAGGGGCAAACTGACATCCAACGGATAATGGCTGCCCGGCGTGCCACCGACCCGATCGTAGCCGCACAGATCGAAAGGACCCTCAAGCAATCCGGGGAATTGGCGGAAGCGGGCAAATACAAGGAAGCCTTGGCGGCTCTTGATAAATTACAAGCCATTCCCGACAAGACGGTCCCGTGGGCTAGGGACATAGACCAGAGGCGCGATTATCTGACCGCCATGACCGCCAAGGCGGGGCACTTGGACTCGCAGGTCCGCTGAACATCTTCTGCTTCTTTGGTTTGCCTCTCGAAACCGGCAATGACCGCTTTTGGCGCAAAGCGGTCGTTCCGTGAGCGTCAATGTGGTGGGCCCGCCAGGACTCGAACCTGGGACCTAACCGTTATGAGCGGTCAGCTCTAACCAACTGAGCTACAGGCCCTTCCCCGGCTGCTATAGCAGGGCGAGCCCGGCGGTAAAACCGCCATGCCGCCGCCACGTTCGGCTCTATGATGGGGCGATTTGCAATGGAGCTACAGATGGGAAAATCCCCCGCTTTCGCCATGATCCTGCTGCTGGGCCTGGCCGCCCCCGCCCTGGCGCAAGCGCCCGCGCCCCGCACCCTGACCATGACCGGCAGCGCCACGGCAAAGGCGGCGCCCGACATGGCCGATATTTCCGCCGGCGTCGCCACCGAGGCGCCCACCGCCGCAGCCGCCCTCACCGCCAACAGCGCCGCCATGACCCGCCTGTTCGCGGCCCTGGACCGCGCCGGCGTGGCGCGCCGCAATGTCCAGACCAGCAACTTCAGCGTCTCGCCGGTCTATGCCAATCCGGGACCGAACGCCCAGCAGCGCCTGACCGGCTACCGGGTCAGCAACGAAGTGCATGTGGTGCTGGAGGATACCGGCAAGGTCGGCGCCACCCTGGACGCGCTGGTCGCGGCCGGCGCCAACCAGATGAACGGGCTGAGCTTCGCCATCAAGGATCCGGCGCCGCTGCTGGCAAAAGCGCGCGCCGACGCCGTGGCCGATGCGAGGCTGCGCGCCCAGCAATATGCCGCCGCCGCCGGGCTGACGCTGGGACCGATCCAGTCGGTGAGCGAAAGCGGCGGCGAGCCGCCCCGGCCGATGTACCGCATGATGGCGATGGCGGCGGCGCCCACCCCCATCGCGGTCGGAGAGGAAAGCATCAGCGCCAGCGTCACGATTGTCTGGGAAATCCGCTGATCCCGACTATATAAGTGCCCATGGACAACCCCCTGCTCGCGCCCTGGACCGGCCCGTTCGGTGCACCGCCTCTGGCCGATATCAAGGCTGAGCATTTCGAACCGGCCTATGACCAGGCGCTGGCGCGGCATGACGCCGAGATCGCCGCCATTGCTGCGGACCCCGCCCCGCCCGGCTTCGCCAACACGGTCGCGGCACTGGAACGCAGCGGCAGGCTGCTGACACGGGTGGAGATGGTGTTCTCCAACCTGGCCCTGTCGCAGACCAGCGAGGCGCTGCAGGCGATCGAACTGGCGATGGCGCCGCGCCTGGCCCAGCACTGGAACGCGGTTTATCTCAATGCCGCCCTGTTCACGCGGCTGGACACGGTGTTCCAGGCGCGTGCGGGCCTGGGTCTGGCGCCGGAAGAATTGCGGGTGCTGGAACGCTATCATCTCGATTTCGTCCGCGCGGGAGCGCGGCTGGGGGATGATAAGCGCGCCCGCTTCGCCGCCATCAATGAGCGGCTGGCCAGCCTGGCGACGCAATTCTCCCAGAATGTCCTGGCCGACGAGCAGGCCTGGCTGCTGCCGCTGACCGAAGCGCAGCTGGGAGGCTTGCCAAAGGCATTGCGCGACGCGGCCGCCGCCACGGCGAAGGAACGGCAAGCCGGGGCGCCTTATGCAGTGACGCTGTCGCGCTCGGAGGTGGAAAGCGTCCTGGCCTTTGCCGATGACCGCAGCCTGCGCGAAACCCTGTTCCGCGCCTTCACCGCGCGGGGCAAGGACAATGGCCCGGTTATCGCCGAAACGGTGGCGCTGCGGGGCGAGAAGGCCGCGCTGCTGGGCTATGACAGCTTTGCCGCCTACAAGCTTGACGATTCCATGGCCAAAATCCCGGCCAAGGCCCGCGCCCTGCTGGAGCAGGTCTGGGCGCCGGCGCGGGCGCGGGCATTGCAGGAGCGCGACGCACTGCAGGCGCTGGTGGCCGAGGAAGGCGGCAATTTCCGCCTCGCCCCCTGGGACTGGCGCTATTACGCCGAGAAGCTGCGGGCGCGGCTTTATGATTTCGATGAATCGGGCTTAAGGCCCTACTTTGCGCTGGATCGCATGATCGAGGCCGCTTTCTTCACGGCGGAAAGGCTGTTCGGCCTTTCCTTCCGCGAACGCCGCGACGTGCCAGTCTATCATCCCGATGTGCGGGTCTGGGAAGTGACGCGCGAGGGCGCCGTCATCGGCCTGTTCCATGGCGATTATTTCGCGCGCGCCTCCAAGCAGGGCGGCGCCTGGATGAGCGCGCTGCGCGACCAGCAGCTTCTGGACGGCGAAGTGCTGCCGATCATCCTCAACAATTGCAACTTCGCCAAGGCCGATCCCTGCCTGCTGTCCTTCGACGATGCCCGCACCCTGTTCCACGAGTTCGGCCATGCCCTGCACGGCCTGCTCAGCCGGGTGGAATTTCCCCGCCTCTCCGGCACCAATGTGGCGCGCGATTTCGTCGAGCTGCCGTCACAAATCTATGAGCATTGGCTGGAGCAACCGGAAATCCTCACCCGTTTTGCCCGCCACCACGAAACCGGCGAACCGATGCCGCGCGAACTGCTGGACAAATTGCTCAAGGCGCGCAATTTCAACCAGGGCTTCGCCACGGTGGAATTCCTCGCCTCGGCCTTCATCGACATGGAATTCCATGCCGGCGGAGCGGACACGGACGCCGATGCGGCGCAGGCGCGGGCGCTGGACCGGATCGGCATGCCGGACGAGATCGCGCCCCGCCATGCCGCCCGCCATTTCGGCCATATCTTCGGCGGCGACGGCTATTCTGCCGGCTATTACGCCTATCTCTGGGCCGAAGTGCTGGATGCCGACGGCTTCAAGGCCTTCAAGGAAGCGGGCGATGTCTTTGACCCCGCGCTGGCGGCACGGCTCCATGAACATGTCTATTCCGCCGGCGGCACCCGCGACTTCGCCGCCGCCTACCGCGCCTTTCGCGGCCGCGATCCGGAAATCAGCGCGCTATTGCAAGGCCGCGGCCTTCTTGAAGGGGAAAAGGCCGCCTAGTTCAGCGCCACCTGCTTGGGCGGGCCTGACGGCGCCGCCATCTTGTCGATCACCATGATGACGCCGTTCTTCGAGCGCACGTCATAGATGGCGATGTCGGCGGTGCGGCCGCGCTCATCCATCAAAAGGATGTTGGTCGGCCCGTTCAGGGTCGCGGTCAGCACGCCGCCATCCAGGGTACGCATCTTCGCCTGGCCGCCGCCCTGGCCGATTTCCTGCAGCAGGGCATGAGAATCATAGCGGCCCGGCACCACCAGATAGCCGATGCTGTGCGCCAGTTGCGCCTTGTTGGCGCCGTCGGCCGTGAAGGCGGAATCCACCGGGGCGAAGACCGTGAACAGCCCGTTGCTCTTCAGGGCCGAGCCGATCCCGGAATCGCGCAGCGCCGCCGCCAGCTTGTGATGCTGCGGCGAGGCCGAGAGATTGGCCATCAGGTCATGGTCGGGCAGCATGGCCTGGCCATCGATCATCGGATTGCTGACTTCCGAGTTCGGATCGATGGTGGGGCGGGAATCGCTCAGGGTGGAAACGGCGCCCAGCGCTCCGCCAATCGCCATGGCGGCGCCGGCGGCGAATCCGGCAATGACAGCGCGTTTCATGGAACCTGCCTTTGAAAGCCTCATCCGTAAAAACGCGGTGCAGCCCGGCCTGTTCCCCTTGCGTTAACCGGCTTCGAGCTGTTCGCGCAGCATTTCCAGGGCCAGCCAGCGTTCCTCGTCGGCGTCCTTGGCCGCCCGCAAGGCGGCCAGCTTTCCCGACAGTTCCGCGAAGCCGCCGGGATCGCGGGCATAAAGGCCTGCATCGGCAAGCTTTTCCTCCAGGGCGGCGATCGCGATGTCCGCCGCCGCGATCTGTCCGGGCAGGACTTTCAGGGCATGGGCGTCGGAAAAGTTCAGCTTGGCGGGCCGGTCCTTTTTCGGCCGTTCCGGCGCGTTCTTTTTGGGCGCCTTCGCCGGTTTGGCGGGTTCCGCCACGCCGCGCTGCGCCAGCATGTCGGCATAGCCGCCGGCATATTCCATGAAGCGGCCATCGCCTTCCGCCGCCACGATCTGGGTCGCCACCCGGTCAAGGAAATCGCGGTCATGGCTGACGATCAGCGCCGTGCCGGGATAGTCGGCGATCACTTCCTCCAGCAGGTCGAGCGTCTCCAGGTCGAGATCGTTGGTCGGCTCGTCCAGCACCAGGAAGTTGGAAGGCGTGGCGAACAGCCTGGCCAGCAGCAGCCGCGCCCGTTCCCCGCCCGACAGCACTTTCACCGGCGTGCGCGCCTGCTGCGGCGTGAAAAGAAAATCCTGCAAATAGTTCATCACATGGCGCGGCTTGCCGGCCACCATCACGGTGTCGCCGCTGCCATCGGTGACGGCGGCGGCCAGCGACTGTTCCGGATGCAACTTGCTGCGGCCCTGGTCCAGGGTCGCCATCAAGAGGCCCTGCCCCAGCTTGACGTTGCCTTTATGCGGCTGCAGCGCCCCAGTCAGCAGCTTCAGCAGCGTGGTCTTGCCCACGCCATTGGGACCGACGACGCCGATGCGGTTGCCGCGATGGATGCGCAGGGAGAAATCCTTGACGATCTGGCGTTCGCCATACGAGAAGCTGACGCCCTTGGCGTCGATCACCTTGGTGCCGCTGCCGGCGCCTTCCGCCGCCTCCATTTTCACGGTGCCGAGCTGGCGGAGCTGCTCGCGCCGCTCGGTGCGCATGCCCTTCAGCCGCTCCAGCCGCCCGACATTGCGCTTGCGCCGCGCCGTCACGCCATAGCGCACCCAGTGTTCTTCCTCGGCGATGCGGCGTTCCAGCTTGTGGCATTCGACCTCTTCCTGCGCCAGCTTTTCGTCGCGCCAGGCCTCGAAATGGGCAAAGCCGCGTTCCAGCCGGTGCGCCTGGCCGCGATCCAGCCAGATGGTGGCGCGCGAAAGCGTTTCCAGGAAGCGGCGGTCATGGCTGATCAGCACCAGCGCGCCCGCCATGCCGGCCAGCTCGCCTTCCAGCCATTCGATCGCCGGCAGGTCGAGATGGTTGGTCGGCTCGTCCAGCAGCAGCACATCGGGGCGCGGCGCCAGCACCCGCGCCAGGGCGGCACGGCGCGCCTCCCCGCCCGACAGATTGGCGGGCCGTTCGTCGCCCGTCAGCCCCAGCGAACCCAGCAGATAGAAGGCGCGGTTGGGATCGTCGCCCTCCACCAGACCCGCCTCGACATAGGCACGGATGCTGTCATAGCCGGAAAGGTCCGGCTCCTGCGGCAGATAGCGGATGGTGGCGCCGGGCTGGGCAAAGCGCGTGCCCGAGTCCGGCTCCATCAGGCTGGCGGCGATCTTGAGCAGGGTGGACTTGCCCGAGCCGTTGCGCCCCACCAGGCAGAGACGGTCGCGTGGGCCCACCGCCAGCTCGGCGCCATCCAGCAGGGCCGCGCCGCCGAACGAGAGCTTGATGTCCTTGAGATGAAGAAGCGGCGCAACCATGGGCGGGCCTTCTACAAAGCAAAAGGCCCCGGCGCAAACCGGGGCCTTTCGTCATCTTCTGCGGCCTCAGGAGAAGGAATAGGCCGTCTTGATGGTGGTGTAGAACTCCACCGCCGCGAAGCCCTGCTCGCGCGGGCCATAGGAGGAGCCGCGGGTGCCGCCGAACGGGACGTGATAATCCACGCCCGCGGTCGGCAGGTTGACCATCACCATGCCGGCCTTGACGTTGCGCTGGAAGTGGCGGGCATGTTTCAGGCTGGTGGTGACGATGCCGGCGGAGAGGCCGAAATTGCCGGCGTTGCAAAGCTCCAGTGCCTCGTCATAGCTCTTGAACTTCACGGTCGAGACCACCGGGCCGAAGACTTCTTCCTGGTTGATGGTGTCACCGGCCTTGGTATCCACAATCAGGGTCGGGCTCATATAATAGCCGGGTGTGACCAGCTTCAGGCCTTCGGCGCCGCCGGCCAGCAGGCGGCCGCCTTCCTTCACCGCGATATCGACATATTTGAGGTTGCCGGCGAGCTGGGCATCGGTCACCGCCGGGCCCATCTGGGTGGCGGGATCGAGCGCATCGCCGACCTTCAGCGCCTTGGCGCGTTCGGCGACGGCGGCGACAAATTTGTCGTGGATGCCTTCCTGCACAAAAATGCGCGACGAGGCGGTGCAGCGCTGGCCGGTGGCGAAATAGCCGCCATCCACCGCGATCTGCACGGCGCGGTCAAACTCGGCATCGTCCATCACCACCAGCGGGTTCTTGCCGCCCATTTCCATCTGCACCCGCGCCTGGCGGGCGACGGCTGCGGCGGCGACCTTGCTGCCCACCGCCTGCGAGCCGGTGAAGGAAACGCCGTTGACATCGGGATGCTTGGCGATGGCGTCGCCGACATTGCCGCGTCCCAGCACCATGTTGGCGACGCCGGCGGGCAGGCCCGCTTCATGCAGCACGGCGATCAGGGCATGTGCGGTGGCGGGGGTCGGATTGGCGGGCTTCAGCACCACCGTATTGCCGAAGGCCAGCGCCGGGGCCAGCTTCCAGGCCGGAATGGCGATGGGAAAATTCCACGGCGCGATCAGGCCGAACACGCCCACCGCCTCGCGATAGGTCTGGACCTCGACGCCGGGGCGGGTGGATTCCAGATTCTGGCCGTGGCGGCGCAGCGCCTCGCCGGCGAAGTATTTGAGAATGCGGCCGGCGCGGGCGGTCTCGCCGATCGCTTCCGGCAGGGTCTTGCCTTCCTCGCGCGCCAGCAGCTTGCCGATGGTTTCCTTGCGCTCAAGGATGATGCTGCCCGCCTTGTCCAGCACGTCCGAGCGCACTTCCGGCGAGGCGGCGGCCCAGGCCGGCTGCGCCTTGCGCGCCGCTTCCACCGCGGCGTTGACGTCCTCGGCGGTGCCTTCCGGGAAGGTGGCGATCACTTCATTGGTGTTCGAGGGATTGAGGCTTTCAAGCGGCGTGGCGGCGCTGATTTCCTTGCCGCCGATGAAATGGGTGAGCTTCTGTGCCGTCATGGACCTCTCCGGAGCGAATTTGTCAGCCGTATCTAGTCGGATTCCATGCCGGATCAACCGCACCCGCCGGGGTTTTGGTATGCGCCTGGAACATGGAGCCTGCCGGGCAAAAACCGCCCGAAAAGCGGCGCATTAGGAGGCGAGCAGGCCCCGTTTGGCAAGGTTCGCCATCAGCGCGGAGAGGCCAAAAGTCCAGGGCGGAGCCGCCTTGGAGGTGGTGACCCGGTTTTCCAATGTCCCCAGCCTGGGCGTGGAAACCTTTACCAGGTCGCCGACCTTGTGGGTGAAGCCGCGGCCCGGCTCGTCCCGGTCCTGGGTGGGGGCGAACAGGGTGCCCAGGAACAGGCAGAAGCCGTCGGGATACTGATGCTCGCTCATGGTCTGGCGGCACAACTCCTGCGGATCGCGGCTGATCTCCGCCATGGTGGATTTGCCTTCCAGGCGGTAATTGTCGGGGCCGTCGATGGTCAGTTCGATCACCGCCTTGCGCACATCATCCATGGTGAATTTGTCGTCGAACAGGCGGATGAAGGGGCCAAGGCTGGTCGAGGCATTGTTGTCCTTGGCCTTGCCCAGCAAGAGGGCGCTGCGGCCCTCGAAATCGCGCAGATTGACGTCATTGCCCAGGGTCGCGCCCAGCTCGCGGGCCGCCCCATCGCAGACGATGGCGACTTCCGGCTCCGGGTTGTTCCAGGTGGAATCGGAACGGATGCCGATCTCCGCGCCCCAGCCCACCGCGGCCAGCGGCGGGCATTTGGTGAAGACCTCGGCATCGGGGCCGATGGCGACTTCCAGATATTGCGACCACAGGCCATCGGCGATCAGCGCCGCCTTCAGCTTTGACGCTTCGGGTGAGCCGGGCTTGACGCTCTTGATATCGGCGCCGACCCGGGCCTTGAGATCGGCGCGAATGGCATTGGCCTTGCCGGCATCGCCGCGCGCCCGTTCCTCGATCACCCGCTCCACGGCAGAGACGGCGAAGGTGACGCCCGCCGCCTTGACGCATTGCAGATCGACCGGCGCCAGCAAACGCCTGTCGCCATCCCAGTGCGGCTTGAAACCCAGGCCGGTGATGTCGCCCAGCGCCTTGCCCGCGGGGACAACGCCGTTCCAGCCATTGAGAAATGCCGCGACGGTGGGGGCGGCGCGCGAGACGTCGATCACCTCGCCCTTGTTGACCAGGACCGGGGTGGGGCCTTCGCCCAGATCGACGCGGCCGAGCAGGAGCGCGTCCTGCCAATCATCGGGAAGAAAATTCATGGCTGGTGGCTACACGATATCGATGGCGAAAATCCAGCCATAAGTTGGGCTGGCCTTGTCCGGCCAGCCGGGATGGATGCCGGCATCGCAGCTCACCAGCTTGCCGTCATGCCAGACCAGGCCATGCGGATCGCAGGATCCGGGCTCGAAATCCGCCGTCATGACCAGCTGGCCGGTCCTGCCGTCATATTTGCTCAGGCCGGCATGGGCGTCCTGCGGCCCGGTCGAATTGGTGCCGGTGATGATCCACATGTCGCCATTGTTGTCGAAGGTGATGTCATGCAGGCGGGGTTTTTCCTGCGACTGGATGGGAATGAGCACTTCCGGCGCCCAGGTCCTGGGATCGACGCGCAGGGCGCCGCCCAGACGCAGGGCCGCGATCCACAATTTGCCGTCATGCCATTGCAGGCCGTGGCAGCCGCCACCCTGGTCGTTGAGGCTCATGGGAATCTGGCGGTGGCTGACTTCCTTGCCGTTCATGTCGACCTGGAAGACGCCATTGGGCGCGGCGTTGGCGCCCATCCAGACGCAGTTGTCGCCATAGGCCATGCCGGAGGTGTTGCGCGAGTTGGTCTGCACGGTCTTGAGCAGCTTGCCGTTCCAGTCCACCAGCCAGGCGGCTTCCGACAGGCTGCCGCTGGAGGCTTGCGTTTCGGCATTCTTCTGCTGGCCGATCCAGAGGCCTTCCGGCGCGATGGCCAGGGCGTTGGGATAAAGATCGGGCGACTTGAACAGCCGCGTGGTGCGGGCCTTGCGGCTGGGGATGTTGCGGCGTCCGCCGGCGGGCGGCGCGGCCGGCGCCTGCTGCGCCAGGGCGGGTGGCAGCACCGAGACGGCGGCCAGCCCCGCCGAAAGACCCAGACCGGCGGCGAGGAAATCCCGTTTGCGCATCAAGCCCTCCCTTATATTTATGGGCCCAAGGCTATCCCAGCCTTACATCCCAAACCAGCGGGCGCGGCGGCTGGCGCCGAATTCCTTCTTGTCGGCGCGCAGCTCGGTGGAGGGTTCATAATAGGTGCCGACCGGCTTGGGGCCCGAGAAGAAATCCACCTGCACCTTGCCGATGCGCCCGCCGCCAAACTCGATATAGCAGGTGCCGAAGCCGTCATATTCCCTGCCCTGCCCCGCCGCGCTGATCCCGGCGATCAACCCGCTGGCCACCGCCCGGGCGGCGCCTTCGGCGAAGACCCCGGCCTTGGGCGTGCCGGTATTGGCGCCGTCGCCGACCGCATAGACGCCCGGACATTTCGTCTCGAGAGTGCGGGGATTGACGCTGATCCAGCCGCCTTCCGCCAGGCCGCTATCCAGCACCGGCTGCGGCAAGCGATGGCGCGGCACGCCGAAGAACAGATCGAACTCCATCCGCGTGCCGTCATCAAGGATCGCGGCCTTGCCTTCGATGGCATGGACCTTCCGCCCCGGATGGAAGGCGATGTTGCGCTCGGCGAACGCCGCTTCCAGGGCGCGCGAGGTTTCCGGCGAAGGCGGCACCGGGCTGGACAGCGGCAGCACGAAGCTGATCTCGCAATCCTGGCGCACGCCGCGCTGCTGAAGATAGTCGTGCAGCATCAGGGCGCATTCGCTGGGGCCGGGCGGACATTTGTAGGGCGCGCCGCAGACCCCGATCAACGCCTTGCCGCGCGTGAAGCCGGGCAGGATCGCCGCCAGCTTTTCGGCGCCCGCCACGGAATAGAATTCATTGGCGGTGTCGAGGCCCGGCGTGGCGGCAATGTCGTAATCCGCCCCCAGCGCCACCACCAGATAATCGGCCTCATGCACGCCGGCATCGGTGGTGACGCGCCGCGCCACCGGATCGATCGCCGTCACCGTTTCCTTCAACAGGGTCACGCCCGGCTTGACGAAATTGCGGTAGGGCATGCGCGCCTTCGCCGCGCTGTCATGGCCGAACAGGATGTCCAGCTTGGAAAAGCCGAACATGAAGGAGTCGGCCTTGTCGATCAGGGTCACCGCCACCGCATCGCCCAGCGCTTCGGACAGCAGGGTGGACAATTCCAGTCCGCCAAAGCCGGCCCCCAGAATGATGATGCGCGGTTTGCCCATCTGCCCTCCAACCCCCATTTTCATAGCAAAGCCCGGCGCGCCGCAGCAATCCTCCACCGCCGGCAGGCCGGCTTGCGGGCCATGGCCCGGCCGGGGCATATGGCCCAGGCCAAGCAGGTGCCCGGACAGCGCAGTCGATCATGCCGCCCTCTCCCTATCATCAACTCTATCTGCAACAGGGCCAGTCCCTGCAGATGCAGGGCCGGCAGGGCGATGCCGCCAGGGTCTATCGCCAGGTGCTGGCGGAGGATCCGCAGAATGCGGCGGCGCTGAGCCTGCTGGGCCTGTTGCTGCTGCAGGGGGGCGAGGTCGAGCCGGGCCTGGCGCTGGTGCGCCAGTCGTTTCAGATCCTCTCCGATCCGGGGATGGCGGCGCAGCTGGGCAACATGCTGGAGCAGCTCGGCCGCAAGCAGGAAGCGCTGGACGCCTATGACCGCCTGGTCGCGCTGGCGCCCGACCATGTCAATGGCTACGCCTTTCGCAGCCGGGTGCTGGAAAGCCTGGCGCGGCGGCACGAGGCGCTGCGCGACATCGATGCCGCGCTGGCGCTGAAGCACGATCCGGTGCTGCTGCTCAATCGCGGCGACATCTTGCTGAAACTGCAGCGGCCCGCCGATGCGCTGGCCGCCTTCGACCAGGCCATCGCCGCCAGTGGCGGGCGGCCCCATCCCCTGGCCTGGTTCAACCGCGGCGTGGCGCTGACGGCGCTGTACCAGCCGCAGGAAGCGCTGGCGAGTTATGACGAGGCGCTCAGGCGCGAGCCGGCCTATGGCGACGCGCTGATCAATCGCGGCCGGGTGCTGGACGATCTGGGCCGCCGGCACGAAGCGCTGGCGGATTTCGACCGCGCCCTGGCGCTCAATCCCGCCTCGCCGGTGGCCCGCGCCAATCGCCTGGCGCTGCTGGCGCGGATGGGACGAAGGGAGGAAGCCCTGGCCGCCCTCGATGCCGCCATCGCCGCCGCGCCAGACAGCGCCACCGCCTGGAATGACCGGGGTTCGGTGCTGACCAACATCGGCGAACTGGAACCGGCGCTGGCCGATTTTGACCGGGCGATCGCGCTGCAGCCGGATTTCGCCAGGGCGCGCACCAACCGCGCCATCACCCTGCAGGCGATGGGCGCGCTGGAAGAATCGCTGGCCGAACTGGATCGCGTCATCGCGCTGGATCCGGCTTCGGCCGCCCCACTCGACAAGTCGCTGGTGCTGATGCTGCTGGGCCGCTTCACCGAAGGCCTGAAGCTGAATGAAACCGGGGTGCGGCCGCTGTCACCGGGCCTCGATCCGGCAAAGGCATGGAAAGGCCCGGCGCAGGATGTCGCCGGCAGGACCGTGCTGGTCTGCGCCGGGGGCGGCTTTGGCGACTTCATCATGTTCGGCCGCTATCTGATCCCGCTGGCGGACCTTGGAGCCAACATCGTGCTGGCAGTTCCCAGGCTGATGGCGCGGCTGCTCGGCACAATGCCGGTGCCGGTCACTTTCATTCCCGAATACACCAGCCCGGAAAAACTGGATTTCCATGTCTCGCTCCTCAGCCTGCCGCTGCTGTTCGGCACCATAGTCGAGACCATTCCCGCGCCGGTGCCCTATCTGAAAGCCGAGCCGGATCGCGTCGCGCAATGGCGCGCGCGCCTCGGTGACCACGGCTTTCGCATCGCCATCGCCTGGCAGGGCCGCACCAGCGGCGTCAACGATGCCCGCCGCTCCTTTCCGCTCGCCGCGCTGGCGCCGCTGGCGGCGATCCCGGGCGTGCGCCTGATCGCGCTGCAGAAAGGCGAAGGCAGCGAACAGCTCGACAGCTTGCCCGCGGGCATGAATGTGGAGCGGCTGGGCGAGGATTTCGATGCCGGCCCCGACGCCTTCATCGACAGCGCCGCGGTGATGGAAGCCTGCGACCTCGTCATCACCATGGACACCGCCATCGTCCATCTGGCGGGCGCCCTGGGGCGGCCGACCTGGACGGCGCTGAAAAGCGTGCCCGAATGGCGCTGGCTGATGGAGCGGCGGGATACGCCCTGGTATCCGGGCATGACGCTGTACCGCCAGCCCCGCTTCGGCGACTGGGACAGCGTCTTCGCCGCCATGGCGCGTGATCTTGAGGCCAGGCTGGCCGGCCGGTGATTTTGGGAAAAACCTGGAGCGGGCCCCGTGCGGCGAAGCCGCGCCATCAAATAAGGCCTCGCCCGCAAGCCTCATTTGTCCGGAAAACCTGGAGCGGGCGAGGCGAATCGAACGCCCGACCCTAACCTTGGCAAGGTTATGCTCTACCCCTGAGCTACGCCCGCATTCCAAGTCAGGCGGGGGTTATGGCGCAGGGCCACCCCCGTTTGCAAGGGTTTACACCCACCCCCGTTACGGAACTGTTGCGCACGCCATTGCGCCCTGACCCCGGATGGGAAATCCTGAATTTTCCAGGGGTTCAGCGGGGGCAGGGTGGCAAAAGAGGGCGTCGATCGCGCGGGCTATCTGCTGCTCGGCCCCACCATGGCGGTCATGGCCCTGGCGCTGGCCGCGCCGCTGGCCCTTCTGCTGCTCTACAGCCTGACGGCCGCCACCGGGCCGGTGCTGGCCGGCGGCGCCACCCTTTCCCACTATGCCGAAGCGCTGGGGCGGGCGGGCTATCGCGCCCTGTTCTGGCGTTCGCTCGGCATCTCGGCGCTGGTGACGGCGGTGACGGTGGCGCTGGCCTATCCCATGGCCTATTTCGTCGCCTTCCATGCCGGGCGGGCGAAGTTCGCCTGGCTGATCGCCCTGACCATTCCGTTCTGGACCTCGTATCTGCTGCGGGTCTTCGCCTGGAAGATCATCCTGGGCTATGGCGGCGTCATCAATTCCGCCCTGCTCAGCCTGCACCTGATCAGCCAGCCGCTGGGGGCCCTGCTCTACAATCCCTTCGCGGTGGTGCTGACGCTGGCCCATGCCTGGGCCGCCTTCGCCATCCTGCCGATCTATGTCTCGCTGGAGAAGATCGACCGCGCGCTGCTGGAAGCGGCGACCGACCTGGGCGACGGCGCCGTGCGCCGCTTCCTGCGCCTCACCCTGCCCTTGTCGATGCCCGGCGTGATCGGGGCGGCGATCCTGATTTTCGTTCCCACCACCGGCGATTATGTGACGCCAACCCTGGTGGGCGGACCGGACGGCGCGATGATCGCCAACCTGATCGCGGTCGAGTTCGAGCGGGTGGGCAACTGGCCGCTTGGCGCGGCGCTGGCCCTGACCAGCATGGCGATGGTGGGCGTCACCGCAGCGCTGTTCGTGGCGGCGGCGCGGGCGGCGGCCCAGAGAATTAAATGAGGGTGGTGAATTGACAAATCCCCCCTCCACCGCTGCGCGGTCCCCCTCCCCCGTAAACGGGGGAGGAAAAACCCTGCGCGTCTATGCGTTCGCCTATCTGGCGTTTCTCTACCTGCCGGTGCTGTTCCTGCCGCTGTTCTCCTTCAACGCTTCGCATTTCATCGCCTTCCCGCTCGCCGGCTTTACCCTGGAATGGTATCGCCAGCTTTTCGCCGATGACGCCATGCTGCATGCCCTGGGCAACAGCCTTGAGGTCGGCGCGGTGACGGCGCTATTGGCGACTCTGCTGGGCCTGCTGGCGGCGCGGGCGGTGACGCAATACCGCCTGCGCGGCATCGGCGCGATGCTGGGCTTCATCAGCCTGCCGCTGTTCATTCCCGACATCGTGCTGGGCCTTTCGCTGCTGCTGCTGCTGGGCGCCATCGGCTTTCCCTTGTCGCTGGCAGCGGTGGTGCTGGGACATCTGAGCCTTTGCGTGCCGTTCGCCCTCACCGTGCTGATCGCCCGTTTCGAGGGCTTTGACCGCAACCTGGAGGAAGCCAGCGCCGACCTGGGCGAAAGCGCGTGGATGACCTTCTGGCGCGTCAGCTTTCCGCTGCTGCTGCCGGGCATCGCCGCCAGCCTGCTGCTGACCTTCATCACCTCGTTCGACGAGTTCCTGCTGGCCTATTTCCTTTCCGGCACCGAAGCGACCCTGCCGGTCTATGTCTGGGGCCAGTTGCGCTTTCCCGACCGCCTGCCGATCGTGCTGGCGCTGGGGGCGCTGATCCTGGTGGGATCGGTGGCGCTGGTGATCCTGGCGGAATGGACGCGCAACCTGGGCGTGGCGCCCGAAAAGAAAAGCATCGGGGCCTGAATGGCGTTTGTCTCCATCAGCAAGGTCAGCAAGCGCTTTGGCGATGTCGTCGCGGTCGATGCCGTCGATCTGGACGTGCCGCGCGGCGCCTTCTTCGCCCTTTTGGGGCCATCGGGCTGCGGCAAGACCACGCTGCTGCGGATGATCGCCGGCTTCGTCCAGCCCGATGACGGCGCGATCGCGATTGACGGCGTGGCGATGAACGGCGTGCCGGCGAACCGGCGCCCGACCAACATGGTGTTCCAGAATTATGCGATCTTTCCGCACCTGAACGTCTTCGACAATGTCGCTTATGGCTTGCGCCGGGAACGGCTGGGGAAGGACGTGTTGCGGGCCCGGGTCGAGGCGATGCTGGCGACGGTTCGGCTGGAGGGGCTGGGAGCGCGCCGGGCGGATGAACTTTCCGGCGGCCAGCGCCAGCGCGTGGCGCTGGCCCGCGCGCTGATCAGGCAGCCCAAGGTCCTGCTGCTGGACGAACCGCTGGGCGCGCTGGACCGGCGGCTGCGCGAGACCATGCAGGTGGAATTGCGGGCGCTGCAGAAGTCGCTGGACATCACCTTCCTGCTGGTGACCCATGACCAGGAAGAAGCGCTTTCCATGGCAACCCAAGTCGCGGTGATGAGCGGCGGGAAAATACTGCAGGTCGCCTCGCCGCGCGAACTCTATGAGCGGCCCAACTGCCGCGCGGTGGCGGATTTCATCGGCGAGATCAATTTCTTCCACGCCACGGTGAAGAGCATCGCAGGCGAGATGGTCACGGCCAATGCCGGGGTGCTGGGCATCGTCACCGTGCCGCGCGCCAATTTCGGTTTTTCCTTCGCCGCCGGCGATCACATCCTGCTGGCGCTGCGGCCCGAGCGCATCGCGTTGTCAGGCGGAAGCGTGGCGGGTGAGATCGTCGCGTCCAGCTTCCTGGGTGAACGCAGCCACTACCAGGTCCGGATCGGCGGGCGCGGCGAGCCGGTGCTGGTGGCCGCCACTGGCCCCGCGCCGCAGGGACCGGTGATGCTGGGCTGGAATCCGGGCGACCTGATCGCCGTGCCGTTTGCGGATTAGCTTTTCTGGAACACCTCTTCGATCCTGAGACCGAAGCTGTCGGCGATGCGGAAGGCCAGCGGCAGCGAGGGTTCGAACTTGTCATTCTCGATGGCGTTGATCGAGTTGCGCGAGACCGCCACCTTCTCGGCCAGCTCGGCCTGGCTCCAGCCTTTCTCGGCACGCAGGACGCGGATGCGATTCTTCATGTCCGGATCACCGCCGCGCCCGCCACCAGAAAATATTGACGATGATCAGGCCAAGGGTCTGCAGCAGGACCACGCCGACGGACCCGAAGGTGATGGCCAGCAGAATGGCGGTCCGGTCCACGGCGGCCCCTGTCAAATTCCCGATCAGGCCGGTCGCGAAATTCTGGAAAGGCGGCAGCATCAACAGCAGCACAAAAGCCATCGCCCCGGCGACCCAGCCCCATTTCGCGGCATAGGCGCTTGCGGCCATCTGCATTTCGTCCAGCTTCCGCTCCCAGCAGGCCGACAGATAGAGGCTGTAGCCCATGACGAAGATTGCCGCCGCCGCGGCAACCAGCAGGGTGACCGTGTTGCCGGCCGCCGCCTTGAGCCACGGCGCCGAGGTCAGGAACGCCACCGGAACGATCACCAGGGGCAGGACCTTCAGGGCATGCCGCACCGTTCTTGATTTACCCATGAATGCCTCCTTCCCAGATTACTTCTTCACGTGCTTGCCGATCCAGGCCGACATGGTGTCGAGCGCGATCGGTGCGACGGTTTCCTCGATATCCGCATACTCACCCACCGCGCCGGTCTTCGCCGTCTGGAACAGATGGTTGAGATTGGGCAGTTCGACGATGGTGACGTCCGGGTTGGCTTTCGTCGCCGCACGGATGGCCGGCAGATTTTGTTCTGGCGGCACCTGGCCGTCCCTGGAGCCGTTCAGCGCCAGGATCGGGCACTTTACCTTCGCCAGGGTCGGGGCCGGATCATAGTCCGCCAGATCGCGCATCCATCCCGAGCTCAGTTGCGCCGCGATGGTCTCGGCCTGGGTGGCCGTGGGAACCAGGTCGCCGCCTTCGGCCTTGAGCACCGCCAGCGCCCGCGCCTTGGCCTCGGTTTCGTCCTTGGCGCCGCGCATGGCGTCGGCGACGCGATCCAGCAGGGCCTGCGTGCGGGCAATCCGTTCCGGGCTCAGCCCCATGGCCGGCGCCAGCGCAGCACGCTGGGCCCGCAGCACGTCCGACAGTTTCACACCGGGGCCGGCCATCAGCACGATGAAGGCGAGCTTCGGGTCCGCCGCCGCCACCTTTGGCGCCACCAGGCCGCCCTCGCTATGGCCGATCAGGCCGATGCGGGCGGGATCGATATCGGCGCGTCCGCGCAGGAAGGCGACATTGGCGGCGGCATCGACGGCGAAATCATCGTCGGTGGCGCTGGCGAAATCGCCGGTGGACTTGCCGAAGCCGCGATCGTCCACCCGCAGCACGGCGATGCCGTCGCGGGTGAGCCGGTCGGCGATCACCGCGAAAGGCTTGTGGCCCAGCATGGTCTCGTCACGGTCCTGGGCGCCCGAGCCGGTGATCAGCACCACGGCGGGGAATGGCCCCGCGCCTTGCGGCAGCGTCAGCGTGCCCGCAAGCTTCACACCCGGCGCGCTGTTCACCACCACCTCTTCGCTGCGGTAGGGGAAGGGCGGCCTGGGCGTCTGCGGGCGGTTGGTGCCGCCGGTTGCCACCGGACGTGAGGCGAAAGTCAGCGGGCCCTTGTAGGACACGCCCGTCCAGCTTCCCTCGATCGCCTTGCCGTCGGACGACAGCACGCCTTCATAGCTGGAGCCGTTGATCTGGAAACTCACTTTCTGGCCATCGCGCTTCAGGGTGCGAAGCGGAACGCCAAGCGCCAGCTGGTCCGGTGAATCCAGACTCACCACCGTTCCCCTGGCGTCGGTCCGCACATGCACGATCAGGCGGATCGTGGCTCCCGCCGGCGTGATCGCGCCTGCCCAGTCGCCGTCCAAGCCTGCGATCATGGGAAGCGGATCGGGCTTGCCGCTGGTCAGAACCAGCGGCAGGGACGCGCCCTGCTGGACGGCGCCGACCCAGGCCTTGCGCCCCTCGTCCCAGCGGCCGGAATAGCTGAGTCCGCCCGCCTTGAAGGAAAAGCTGAGCTGGCCGCCTTCCACTTTCACTTCGTCGAGGGGGATGGTGGCAGCGGTCTGGTCGGGGCTCTGCATGACGCCCTCATAGCCGCCGCCGGACTTCGGCTTGATGCTGACGCCAAGCCGCAATTCGCCGGTGGGAATGGTGAGCGTGCCGTGCCAGTCGCCCGCCGCCTCCTGGGCCCAGGCGGCGCTGCTGATGGCGACCGCCGCCAGCAATATCCCCGGCACCACGCTTCGTCCGATGATCCTGCCCATCCCCGCGTCTCCCGCTCTGCCTATTTCCCGCGCCGGGCGCGGGGAAAGAGATAATTGGAGTAGCCCAGCACAAAAACCGCCGCCGCCACGGCCACCCCGATCGTCACGGTGCTGCCGAAGGCCGCCTTGAGCCAGAGCCCCGAGGCCAGGAAGGCGACCGGAACGATGACCAGCGGCAGGATCGCCAGGGTGCCCGGCTGCGCCTTTGAATTCGCCATGAATGCCTCCTTTTCTGTGCTTTTTGACCAGTATGATGTTCTAAAAGACAATCAAACTTGTCATACTCCGACAAGGCTGTCAAGCTGCTCTCCGTCTCAGCCCAACAAGCGCTCGAAAATCGCCCGCACCCGGGCCTGAAGCGCGAACAGGCGCGCCTCCAGCGCGGCGAAATCGGAAGCAGCACCCGCTTCCACCAGCAGCGCCTTCAGGCCGGGCGTCGCCTCCGCCATGTTCGGCGTCTCCTCCAGCGCCACCCGCAGCACCTGGGTCAGGGCGTGACCCAGGCCGGCCGCCGCCACCAGCACCGCGGCGTCGGCATTGTCCAGCGCGCCGCCGGCATGAAGATTGTGCAGGGCCGCGATGGTGTTGGTGTTGAGGATTTCGGGCTGGGCCTGGCCATGCACCAGTTGCAGCGCCTGGGCGATGAACTCGACATCCACCAGCCCGCCGCGGGCATATTTCAGGTCCCAGGGATTCCTCTCGCTGAAGGTCTCCGCCATGCGTGCCCGCATCTCGCGCGCATCGGCGATCACCCTGGCGCCGTCTTTCGGCGCGGTGAGGCGGCGGCGGATCGCCTCCGACAAGGTGGCGCGGGCGCCCGGCGCGCCCGCCACCACCCGCGCGCGCGTCAGCGCCATATGCTCCCAGGTCCAGCTTTCGCTGGCGTGATAGTCGGTGAAGGATTTCAGGCTCGCCGCCACCGGGCCCTTGTTGCCGGTGGGGCGCAGCCGCATGTCCACCTCGTATAATGTGCCCGCCGAGGTCGGGATGGTGAGGGCGGAAATCAGCCGCTGCGCCAAGCGCGCGTAGTAAAGCGTGGGTGAAAGCGGCTTGGGGCCATCGCTGGCCTCCACGCCGTCCGGCGCGTCATAGACAAATACCAGGTCGAGATCGGAACTGGCGGTCATTTCGCGCCCGCCCAGCTTGCCCATGGCGATGACACAGAAGCTGCCGCCGGGCACCCGCCCCGCCGTCAGCGCCAGTTCTTCCTCCACCCGCGGCAACAGGCCTTCGATCACCGTCTCGGCGATGGCGGTGAGCGCGGGACCGGCGGCTTCGGCCTTTGCCGCGCCTTCGACGATCTGCACCCCGACGCGGAAGATTTCCTCCCGCGCAAAGCGGCGGGCCCCATCGAGCGCCTCCTCATAGGCGCCGGCCATCTGCCGCGCCAGCGACGCCCGCAGATCCGCCCGCGATGGCAGCGTCGAAAGGAAATCGGCGTCCAGCAGCGCATCCAGCGTCGCGGTGTTGCGCGACAGATGCGCCGCCAGGCGCGGCGCCGAGCCGGCGATGCGCGCCAGCAGGCGCAGGAAGTGCGGCCGCGCCAGGAACAGCGAGAAAAGCTGCACCCCGGAGGAAAGGTTGGAAAGAAAGCGGTCAAAGCCGGCAAAGGCGGCATCGGGATCGGCGGTGCCGCCCAGTGCTTCCAGGATGGCCGGGGTCAGCTGGGTCAGCAATTCACGCGCGCGCGCCGAGCGCATGGCGCGGATGCGGCCATGATGCCAGCCGCGAATGGCGCCGGAAACATGCGCCGGATCGCGAAAGCCCAGCGCCGCGATGGTGGACAGCGTCTCCGGATCATCCTCCACGCCGGTAAAGACCAGGCTGCCTTGCGCCGAGGCCAGCTCCGGCTCGCTTTCGAACAGGCGGGCATAATGGCCCTGCACCGTGCGCAATGTTCGGGTAAGCGCGGCGGCGAAGGCCTCGCCGCCGGCAAAGCCCATGAAGCAGGCGATGCCCGCCAGCCCCCCGGCGTCCTTCGGCACGGTGTGGGTCTGCTCGTCCGCCACCATCTGAAGCCGGTGTTCCAGCGTGCGCAGCACGCCATAGGCCTGGGTGAGGTCGCGCGCCGCCTCCGCCGTCACCACGCCTTCACGCGCCAGCGCCCACAGCGCCGCCACCGTGCCGCGCTCGCGCAGGTGACGATTGCGCCCGCCCAGGATCAGCTGCTGGGTCTGGGCGAAGAACTCGATCTCGCGGATGCCGCCGCGCCCCAGCTTGATGTTGTGACCGGCGACCGCGATCTCGCCATGGCCGCCATGGGCGTGGATCTGGCGCTTGATGGAATGGATGTCGGCGATGGCGGCGAAGTCCAGACTGCGCCGCCAGATGAAGGGCGCGATTCCGGCCATGAAATCCGCCGCGGCGCGTGGATCGCCCGCCACGGCGCGCGCCTTGATCATGGCGGCGCGCTCCCAGTTCTGGCCCATCGCCTCGTAATAATCGAGCGCCGCGTCGGTGGAGATCGCCACCTGCGTGGCGCCGGCATCGGGACGCAGGCGCAGATCGACGCGGAAGACGTAATCGCCGCCGGCGCGTTCGGCGATCAGCTTCACCAGCCCACGCACGATATCCACGGCGGCGCCGCGCGGATCGTCCTTCTTGGCGAAAGGAAAGCGGGCGGCGTCATAGAACACCACCAGGTCGATATCGCTGGAATAGTTGAGTTCCAGGGCGCCGTACTTGCCCATCGCCAGCACCACCAGCCCGGTCGTTTCCTCCAGCGCCTGCGGATCGCGCTCCGCCAGACCGGCGCGCGCCGCTTCCCGCGCCAGGAGGAAGCGCAATGCGCCCCGCACCGCCGCATCGGCGAAACGGCTGAGCGCGCCGGTGACGGCTTCAAGGTCCCAGTCGCCGGCAATATCCGCCAGCGCGATGGCGAGAGCGGCGCGGGCCTTGGCCCGGCGCAACTGGTCCATCGCCTGGGCCTCGTCGGCGAGGCCGCCAACCGCCAGCGCCGCATCGCAGGCCTCCTGCACCAGCGCGGCCGCGCCTTCGCGGAAATAGGCGGCCAGCGTGGCGGGATCGCGCAGGCCCAGCCGCGCCAGATAGGGACTGTTGCCGAACGCCCCTTCCAGCAGGGCGCGCGCCGCCGCATCGGGCGGCACCAAACCCTGCCCGGCCAGATCGTCCAGGGTGCGCGCCGCGCGCGCGGCCTCGAAAGGCAAGGGGGGATGGCGCAGGTCGGACATCGGGCGAGTTTAGAGCAACTGCGAGGGCGGTGTCTTTCCTTGCCTGCCGCGCGGCCTGCGGCCGCCTGGCGTTCGGGGCTGCGAAGCGCCACCGGCGCTTCACTGATCGCCCCTCACTCCGCCGCGCTCTTTGTCGCGCTCATGGCAGGCCTGAGCGGCACCACCTTGCTGACCTTGGCGAAAGTCAGGCTGGCCTTGAGGCCGGGATGATTGTCCTCCAGCACCAGCTGGGTGCCGTGGTAATGCGCCACCGCCGCCACCAGCGACAGCCCCAGCCCGGTGCCGGGGGAATTGCGGCTGGCTTCCAGGCGGACAAAGCGTTCCACCACCCGCGAGCGGTCCTGCGCCGGGATGCCCGGCCCGCTATCGGCCACCGCCAGCACTACGCCCTCCGGGCCCTGCACCACCGTGATGCTCACCCGGCCGCCCGCGGGCGTGTACTTGATGGCGTTGTCCACCAGATTGGCCAGCGCCTGGGCCACCAGGCTGCGGTTGCCCTCGATCTGGGCGCTGCCGCTGCGCTGCAGCTTGAGGACGATGCCCTTCTCCTCGGCCAGCGGCTCATAAAGCTCGGCGACGTCGCCGGCGACGTCGGTGAGGTCCAGCACCGTCATCTGCGAACGGCCGGTGCCGGCAACGGGGTCGGCGATCAGCAGCAGGGCGGTGGAGGTGGCGCTGACGCCCGACGGCGTGGTGCTCTCGGTGGGCGACAGCGGACCGGGCATCCCGGCGGAAGACCGTCCCCGGGTGGTGGAGCGCTTCGTGCGGCTGGAGGCCAGCCGCAACTCGCCCGGCACCGGGCTCGGCGTGTCGCTGGTGGCGGCGGTGGCGCCTTACCATGGCAGGCAGC
>CAZNGO010000081.1:0-12865 GCA_964572805.1 uncultured Rhizobium sp.
GGGGCGCGCGGGCGCGCGAATTCGCTGCCGCCCTGGCCGGGCACAAATTCCTGCCCGCCGGGCGCATCCTGGCCGGGGCCGGCACCGGGCGCGCCGTCACACTCTTCAACTGCTTTGTCATGGGTACCATCACCGATTCGATGGACGGCATCTTTTCCGCCCTGCGCGAGGCGGCGCTGACCCTGCAGCAGGGGGGCGGCATCGGCTATGACTTCTCCACCTTGCGGCCCCGGGGCGCCGCCGTGACAGGCGTGGGCGCGGATGCTTCCGGCCCGGTCTCCTTCATGGAGGTGTGGGACTCCATGTGCCGCACCATCATGAGCGCCGGCAGCCGGCGCGGCGCCATGATGGCGACCCTCAGGGTCGATCATCCCGACATCGAGGATTTCGTCGACGCCAAGCGCACGCCAGGCCGCCTTTCCAACTTCAACCTCTCGGTGCTGGTGAGCGATGCCTTCATGGCTGCCGTCAAGGCCGATGGCGACTGGAACCTGACGTTCGGCGGCAAGGTCTATCGCACAATCAAGGCGCGCGAGTTGTGGACGCGCATCATGCGCTCCACCTTCGATTATGCCGAGCCCGGCGTGATCTTCATCGACCGCATCAACGCCCTCAACAATCTGGGCTATGCCGAGACCATCGCCGCCACCAACCCCTGCGGCGAGCAGCCGCTGCCGCCCTATGGCGCCTGCCTGCTGGGTTCGATCAACCTGGCGAAGCTGGTGAAAAAGCCGTTCGAGGACGGCGCGCATCTTGATCTTGTGGAGTTGGAAAAGCTGACCGCCACCGCGGTGCGGATGCTGGACAACGCCATCGACGTTTCGCGCTTTCCGCTGGAGGCGCAGCGGGCCGAAGCTATGGCCAAGCGGCGCATCGGGCTTGGGGTCACGGGCCTCGCCGACGCGCTGATCTTCTGCAAGGTGAAATACGGCTCGCTGGAAAGCCTGATCCTTATAAAGACCTGGCTGGCGACGCTGAGTAACGCCGCCTATCGCGCTTCTGTGGCGCTGGCGCAGGAAAAAGGCGCCTTCCCGCTCTATGACATGAACCCCTATCTGTCGCGGCCTTTCATCCAGGGATTGCCGCCCGACATCTACAACGCCATTGCCAGCCACGGCATCCGCAACGCCCTGCTGACATCGATCGCGCCCACCGGCACGATTTCGCTGTTCGCCGACAATGTCTCCAGCGGCATCGAGCCGGTCTTCGCCTTCGACTATGCCCGCAAGGTGCTGCAGCCCGACGGCACGCGCAGCGAGGAAAAGGTCGAGGATTATGCCGTGCGCGCTTTCCGCGCAAAGTTCGGCGCTGAGGCCGCCCTGCCCGATTATTTCGTCAGCGCCCAGACCATCACCCCCGCCGATCACCTGGCGGTGCAGGCTGCGGCGCAGCCCTTCATCGACAGCGCCATCTCCAAGACCATCAATGTGCCCCGCGAGATCGCCTTTGATGCCTTCGCCGATGTCTATATCTCGGCCTATGACCAGGGTTGCAAAGGCTGCACCACCTATCGTCCCAACGAGGTGACGGGCGCCGTGCTGTCCTTCGAGGAACCGAAGGAAACCATCGCTGCCGAAACCGTCATCGCCCGCGACTTTAAAGAGAGAAGTGGGGAACCGGAACTGCCGCTGCCCGCGCCGGAGCCGCGCGGCGGCGTCATCTACATGACCCGCCCGCTGGACCGGCCGGAAGAACTGGTCGGCCGCACCTACAAGATCAAATGGGCCGACAGCGACCATGCCTTCTACATCACCATCAACGATATCGAGCGCGACGGGCGGCGGCGGCCCTTCGAGGTCTTCATCAACTCCAAGAACATGGAAGCCTATGCCTGGGCCCTGGCGCTGACCCGGATGATCTCGGCGGTGTTCCGCCGCGGCGGCGACGTCGCCTTTGTCGTGGACGAGCTGAAGGCGATCTTCGATCCGCGCGGCGGCCAGTGGATGGGCGGGCGCTATGTCCCTTCCCTGCTGGCGGCCATCGGCGAGGTGATCGAGCGCCACATGATGGAGATCGGCTTCCTCAGCCGGCGCATCGAGCCGCTGTCCGGCGGGGCCTTCAATGCCGCCCATGTCATTCCGGTGGAGGGGACCCGCGCCCGCTTCTGCCCGCGCTGCGGCGATGCCAGCTTTGTCGCCCTTGAGGGCTGTGATTCGTGTCTTTCCTGCGGTTACTCCAAATGCAGTTGATTTTTGTTCTGGTCGCGCGGCCTGACGCTGACGGTCGGCGGCATGCTGCCGGCCTGCCGGGCCGTCGCTCCCGCTGGTCGCGCGGCTATTCAAAGTGTAGCTGAACGGCACGATGAAATATTCCAGCCGCTTCTTCCTTTACGCGCCGCTGCTTCTGCTGCTGATGCTGGCGGGCTATGTCATGGCGCATTGGTGGCAGGTGGCCGGGGCGCTGGAGACCAGGCTCAAGGCCCTCAAGGGCCATGAAGCCGCGCCCGGCGTGACGCTGGACTGGCGCCATGCAGCGGTCGGCGGCTTTCCGTTCCGGCTTGATGTGCTGTTCGACGGCTTGCGCGTCAAAGGCCGGGGCGCGCACGGGCCATTCGCCTGGACCACCGACCGCTTCGCCGTTCATGCCCTCACCTATGGCGCGGAGAAGGACGTCTTCGAGGCGGCGGGCAACCAGCATCTGGAATGGATGGACGCGGCGGGGGGCAGCCATACGCTCGATTTTCTTCCCGGTTCGTTGCGCGCCAGCGCCGTGCGGGATGATCGCGGCCTTTCGCGCTTTGATGTCGATATCCTGGAACTGGCGGGCAAGGGCTTGAGCATCGGACGGGCGCAGTTTCACATGCGCCGCGATCCCGACGGCAAATCCCTTGACCTGATGGCCGAGGCCGACCTGGCGAAAGGCGAGCTGGGCGCTTTCGGCAACGAGATCGAGATAAAGACACTGCGGCTTTACCAGACCGTGTCGCAGGCCCAGGCCTTTGCCGCCTTGCTGCAGGGGCAGGCGAAAGCGCCGGAAAGCCACGCCCTGTGGCTGCTGGCCGGCGGCGAGACCAGGATCACTCAGTCCGAACTTAACGGCGTCAGGAACAGGCTGACGCCGGAGCAGAGCGCCGCCGCCATCCTGCTGCTTTCGCCGCTTTACTGAGCCACGAAATCCTTGAGCGCCGCCACCGCGGCGCGGTTGGCTTCTTCCGTGCCCACGGTCAAACGCAGGGCATCGGGCAAGCCATAGGCGCCAACCTGGCGCAGGATGACACCGCGCGCGATCAGGAAGGCGTCGGCGGCCTCGGCGCCCTTCGTTCCCGGCGCAAAATGGATCAGCACGAAATTGGCGGCGCTGTCGTCCACCTTCAGACCAAGCTGGCGGATTTCCGCGATCAGCCATTGGCGCCATTGCGCATTATGCGCCGCCGCGCGCGCCACATGCGCGGTATCCGCGATGGCCGCCGCGCCGGCCTGTTGCTGCAGTGGCGAGGTCGGGAAGGGCGCGCGGATGCGGTTCAGCACGTCCGCGACTGGCTGCGGCACGAAGGCCCAGCCCAGGCGCAGTGCCGCCAGGCCGTGAATCTTGGAGAAGGTGCGGGTCATCACCACATTGCCATGCGCCCGCGCCAGCTCCAGCCCGATGTCATAGTCGGGCGCATCGCAGAACTCGCCATAGGCGGCGTCGATCACCAGCAGCACATTGGCGGGCAGTCCGGCATGAAGCCGCTTCATCTCCTCCCGCGTCAGGTAGGAGCCGGTGGGATTGTTGGGATTGGCGATATAGACGATGCGCGTCTTCGCCGTCACCGCCGCCAGCATGGCGTCGATATCGATCCTGATGCCGCGGTTGGTGACCTTCTCGTCCACGATCACCGGCCGGGCGCTGTTGGCGCGGGTGGCGATCTCGTAGATCAGGAAGGCATGGCGGCTGAAGATGGCCTCGTCGCCCGGCATCAGATAGGCGTTGGCGATCAGGGTGAGCAGCGGGCCGGAGCCTTCGCCGCCCACCACGATACGGGCGGGATCGAGGCCGTAAACCTTGCCGATGGCTTCGCGCAGCAGGCGGGAATTGCCGTCGGGATAGCGCTCCAGGCTTTGCGCCGCCGCCGTCAGTGCCGCCACCGCCTTCGGGCTGGGCCCCAGCGGGCTTTCGTTGGAAGAAAGTTTGTAGACCTTCGCCGCCCCGGGCGCGGCGGAACGGCCACCGACATAGAGTTCGATGTCCAGGATGCCGGGCTTGGGAGTGGGGTCTGTCATGCAACGGTCACGGGTCTGGCAACGGCGGTTCATACCTGCAGGGAACCATGATTGCAAAATAACGGCCCGCCTCCCCCTCGGCGCGAAGGGCCAGGAGGGGGAGGTGCCCGTAGCACGGCGAGGCCATGGCGAAAGCTCCAGTGGAGCTTTCGCGGCCGAGCGTGCGAAAGGTGGAGGGGGCTAAAAATTGACAGCAGGGGGCAGGGGTCTTAGCTAACGCAAGCTATGGCGGAAGAACCCCGTTTCACGCGGCCGGTGACGGCCCATGAGGCCGACAAGGGCCTGGCCATGACGTTTCCCACGCTGCCGCTGGATTGCGGCCGCGCGCTGACGCCTGTCACCATCGCCTACATGACCCATGGCGCGCTCAACGCCGAGAAGAGCAACGCCATCCTGGTCTGCCATGCCCTGACCGGCGACCAGTTCGTCGCCTCGACCAATCCGGTCACCGGCAAGCCGGGCTGGTGGGTGCCCTTGATCGGCCCGGGCAAGCCGATCGACACCGACCGTTTCTTCGTCATCTGCGCCAATGTCATTGGCGGCTGCATGGGTTCGACCGGGCCGGCCGACAATGATCCGGCGACGGGCAAGCCCTATGGCCTCACCTTCCCGCTGATCACCATCCGCGACATGGTGCGTGCGCAGAAACTGCTGGTCGATGCGCTGGGCATCGAAAAGCTGTTCGCGGTGATCGGCGGCTCGATGGGCGGCATGCAGGTGCTGCAATGGGCGGCGTCATACCCTTCAAGCGTGCGCGCCGCCCTTCCCCTCGCCTGCGCCGCCCGCCATTCGGCGCAGAACATCGCCCTGCATGAAGTGGGACGCCAGGCGATCATGGCCGATCCCGACTGGCATGGCGGTGAGTATGCGGCCGCGGGTGCCTTCCCGTCGAAAGGCCTGGCGGTGGCGCGCATGGCCGCGCACATCACCTATCTCTCGGAGGCGGCGCTGCAGCGCAAGTTCGGCCGCAACCTGCAGAACCGCGCCAGCCTGTCTTTCCGGTTCGCGCCGGATTTTCAGATCGAAAGCTACCTGCATCACCAGGGCGCCAGCTTCGTGGACCGCTTTGACGCCAATTCCTATCTCTACATCACCCGCGCCATGGATTATTTCGACATGGCCGAGGAGCATGGCGGGCGGCTGGCGGACGTCTTCAAGGGATCGCCCACCCGCTTCTGCATCATCGCCTTCACCAGCGACTGGCTGTTTCCGCCGGCCGAGAACAAGATCGTCGCCCATGCCCTGAACGCCGTGGCCGGCAATGTCTCCTTTGTGGTGATCGAGAGCGACAAGGGCCATGACGCCTTCCTGCTGGATGAGCCGGAAATGTTCGCCGCCGTGGACGGCTTTGTCGACGCCGTTGCAGCCGAGGCTGGCATCGCATGAGCGAGCTGCGCCCCGAACTGGCCGCCATCGCCGACATGATCCGCCCCGGCACCCGCGTGCTGGATGTGGGCTGCGGCGACGGCGCCCTGCTCGATCACCTGGTGCGCAACAAACATGTCGACGGCCGCGGCATCGAACTTTCGCAGCAAAACGTCAATGCCTGCGTCGCCCGCGGCCTGTCGGTGGTGCAGGGCGACGCCGACACCGACCTTGCCGAATATCCTGAAGGGGTGTTCGACGCCGTGATCCTGTCCCAGACCATCCAGGCGACGGAAAAGCCCGCCAAGGTGCTGAAGGACATGCTGCGCATCGGCCGGCGGGTGGCGGTGTCACTGCCCAATTTCGGCTATTGGCGGGTGCGGGCATCGCTGCTGGTGCATGGCCGGATGCCGCGCACGCGCACCCTCGATTACAAGTGGTACGACACGCCCAACATCCATCTCTGTACCCTGGCTGATTTCATCGGCCTGACAAGAGAAGTCGGCGCGGTGATCAGCGAAGCGCACACGTTGGATTCCGACGGCCGCACCACGCGCATCCGCCCCGATACCGTCACCAGCGGATTCTTCGGACCCAACTTCACGGCCCCCGGTGCGATCTTCCTGATAAAGCAGGGCCAGTCGGCTCAGGGCTGAGCAGCGGCGTGGACACATCGGCAAGCGGCAGCGGCGTCATGCCATAGACGGACTTGGCCGCCTCCACTACGTGCACCCCGCCAAGCGCGGGAAACAGCAATGTACCGGCGCGTTCCCAGCCGCGGCCATCACGGGCCAGCAGCCGCGTACCCAGCGGCGGCGCGTAAAGCGCGTTGCTCCAGCGTTCCGGGTCAAACATCGCCTGGCGCAGGATGCGGTCCAGTTCACCGCGCGAGAAAGGCCGGCCCTGGCCGAAAGGCGTGGACTCCAGCTGCGCCCACAGGCTGACGCGATTTGGCGCCACCAGCAGCAAGCGCCCTTCCGGCGCCATCACCCGCCAGAGCTGGCGCAGCAGCGGCCGCAGGCTTTCGGCACGTTCCAGGCCATGCACGATCAGCACCCGGTCGAACAGCGCATCGGCGAAGGGCAGCGCCTCCTCCTCGCACTGCAGGCTGGGCCCCTCTGGCCAATATGGCGCGCCCATCGCGGCGGTGGCGGCCGCTATGGCGCGTTCGGCGCCGAACTGGCCCAGCCAGGGGCTGGTATAGCCGAAGCCCAGCAGGCGATAGCCGCCAAGCCGTGGCCAGAAGGCGCGCAGCCGGCCTGCGATGGCGCGATGCGCCATCTGGCCCGCGCGCCCGGCATAGAAGGCGGCAATGGCATCGGCCTCCGGTTCCATGACGCGGCGCTCTAACACCGGGGGCGAACTCCTGTTACGGTTGCGGCATGCGCATTATCACCATTCCCTGCCTTACCGACAATTATGCCTATCTGATCGATGCAGGGGACGGCAGCTGCGCCGTGGTGGACCCTTCCGAAGCCGAGCCGGTCCGTTCGGCGCTGGCGCGCGAGGGCCTCAGGCTGACCCATATCGTCAACACCCACCATCATGGCGACCATACCGGCGGCAATCTGGACCTGAAGGCCGAATTCGGCGCGCGGGTGGTGGGACCGGCGCGGGAGAATGGGCGCATTCCGGGCCTGGACCTGGCGGTGAGCGAAGCCACTGGCTGGCAGTTCGCCGGGCGTGCCGTGCAGGTGATGGACGTGCCGGGCCACACATTGGGCGCGACCACCTATGTCATCGAAGGCAACGCCTTCACCGGCGACACGCTGTTTTCCTGCGGCTGCGGCCGGGTGCTGGAAGGCGATCCCGGAATGATGTGGTCCAGCCTGAACAAGCTGATGACCCTGCCGGACGAAACCATGCTGTGGTGCGGCCATGAATATACGGAAAAGAATGCCAGTTTCGCCCTGGAGCTGGAACCGGACTACCAGGCACTGCGCCTGTTCATCCAGGTGGTGCGCCAGGCCAGGAGCGCGGGCCGGCCGACCATGCCCTCGACCATGAAGCTTGAGAAGCTGGTCAACCCGATGCTGCGGGCCGAGGCGCCGGGATTGCGCAAGGCACTGGGACTGGAAGCAGCGAGCGACCTGGAAGTCTTCACCGAAGTGCGGCACAGGCGGAATCAGATTTAGGCGTTTTTGACGGTCGCGCCGCCTGACGCGAACCGCTCCGCACGTCGCGGGGCGGAGGCTCCTATTTCTTCTTCTCGTCGTCGGAGCTGCAGGCGACGGTGCAGACCACGCCGGCAGCGACATCGGCCGTGGTGCGAACCACGGTCGTCGTGGCGCTGACCGCGGTCGAGGCGACGTCATAGGCGATGCAGCCCGACAGCGTGACAAGAGCGACGGCGGCGAGGATGGCAAGGCGCATGACCGGCTTCCTTCTGACTGAGCCCAGTTTCTCACCCAAACGGTCAAATAACCACTAAAGAATGATCGCAATTCCTTGAATCGCGCTCATTCTTTAATCTTTATTTTGTCGCGCAATTTGTCCGAAAACCGCTCCACACTTTTCGGATTGCGCTCTAACTTCCGCGACAGAGGCGAATCGGAACTTCAGGCCATGGCTGCTTTTGACGGGCTTTTCGTGACGCCGCTCTATCGCGCCAGCCTTGGAACCCGGCTCAACCCGGACCTTGAGGCCGCCGCCCTGCTGATCGCGGCGGAAGACAAAGCGGGCCGGCGCTGGGCAAAGCAGCATGGCTACAAGGGTTATACCTCCTATGCGGCGCTGGACGACCTGCCGCAGCGGGCGCCCGCCTTCGCCGCGCTGGTTAAACAGCTCGACCGCCATGTCGCCATCTTCGCGCGCCATGCCGACTTTGAGCTGAAACGTCGCAAACTCAAGCTGGACTCGCTCTGGCTGAATGTAATGAAGAAGGGCGCCATCCATGCCCCGCACATCCATCCCCATGCCGTGGTCAGCGGCACCTATTATGTCACCGCACCGCCGGGCAGCGGCGCGATCCGCTTCGAGGACCCGCGCTTGGCCCTGATGATGGCCGCGCCGCCACGGCGCGCGCATGCGCGGCCAGCCAATCGCCTTTTTGTCGATCTCCAGCCCCGGCCCGGCCTGCTGCTGCTGTGGGAAAGCTGGCTGCGCCATGGCGTCGAGGAAAACGCCGCGCCAACGCCCCGCATCAGCGTCAGCTTCAACTACCGGCTCGACTGAGCGCCTTCTGCCCGGATAGAGTGGCAAAAAACAAGAAGACAGAGAGGAAGCTTCCGCAAGATCGCCTGGACAAACGGCCATCGCCTGATCGGACTGCCGGCTTAAATCATGAAAGGACACATCATGAAGAAAATGCTTGCGACCCTGCTGCTGCTGAGCGGCAGCGCCTTTGCCCAGGCGCCTGCGCCGGTTCCCGCCGCCAGCGGAACGGTGGTGGAGCAGTCCAACGAATACCGCTTCCAGCTCGACCTGCAGGTCAACCAGGCGGCGCTGACCAAGCTGCTGCCTGCCGGCTGGGAATCGGCGGCGGCGACCACCGGCGCGGCCAAGGACTGCAATCTGCGCCTGATCTTCATAGACCGGATCAATGTCCTGGGCGGCGACAACCGCGTGCTGGCGCCGGGCAAGGACACGGTGGTCTATCTCGAAGCGCCGGTGCGCCAGAGCGGCGGCACGCAAGGCGCGCGCATCGTGCTGGCCGGGATCAGCGAGAACAACAGCGCCACCGCCGCCACCTTCGGCGCGCTGGTCAAGGCGACAAGGGTTTCGGCCGCCCGCAATATCGCCACCACCAACGGCGCCACCACCGTCACCGAGGACTGGGACCTGACCGGCGCCGGCGGCGAACATGCCCGGCTGCATGTGAAGTATGTGCGCGGGCCCGCCGGCCGCAACGCCGCCGATGTCCGCTTCGTCAATCCCGCCAATCCGGCGGAGTTCATGACCGCCCATACCGAACAGGAAACCGACATCACCCGCAACGTCACCACCACGCCGCCCGACCGGGTGCAGGAATTCTCCTTCGAGGCGGGCGGCGGCAAGTTCGCCCCCCTGTTCGACGGGACGCAGAAGCCGCTGTCCTGGGACAGCCAGCCGACCTATCGGCGGGCCATCGCCAAGCCGTGATCACTGCCACAGCGTGATGTGATCGGGCTGGCTCGCCACACGCGCCAGCCAGGCCGACACCTTCGGATATGCCGCCAGGTCGAAACCGCCGTCGGCGGCGCAGTGCGTATAGCCATACAGCGCGATGTCGGCGATGCAGTAGGCGCTCCCGGCAAACCAGTCGCGCCCAGCCAGATGCGTCTCCATCACCTTCAGCGCCGCGTTGCCGCGCGCATGCCATTCCGGCACCAGGTGCTGCTTCGCCGCCAGCGCCTCGGGCGCGGCGAATTTCAGCCAGAAGCGCGCCACGGCGATATAGGGTTCGTGGCTGTACTGCTCGAAGAACAGCCATTGCATCATTTCCGCCCGCGCCCAGGGATCGGAAGGCTGCAGGGCCGTGCCCTCGCTGAGATGGAACAGGATGGCGTTGGATTCGGCCAGGCAGCGGCCATCGGGAAACTCGATCATCGGCACCCGGCCATTGGGGTTCTTCGCCAGGAAATCCGGCAGCCGCGTCTCGCCGCCATGCAGCGGATAATCCTTCAGCGTCAGTGAAATGCCCAACTGGCGCGCGGCCAGCCGCACCTTGTAGCAATTGCCCGACATCTGCATCTGGTGCAGCACCAGCCCCGGAAACGGCATGGCGAATCCCCCGTGATTTGGACCAAACGCTAGCGCAAGAAGCCATGCGCCGGACGCTGGGCGGCATTTCCGTCCCGCCCGCCTCTGCGCTATCGTCAGGCCAACAAGAGATCGCCGGGGGAGCTGCTCATGAACCGTTTTGCCATCGCGGGCCTGGCTGCCTGCGCGACTGCTTTGCTGATCCTGCCGCTCACCGCGCAGCAGGCGCCGCCGGTGGTGGCCAAGCCGGAAGAGCTGGCGCAGATTCGCGACAAGACCGGGCAGATCGAAGCCATCGTCGCCCAGTTGCGCGGCGCCGACGCCACCCTCAAGGGCGATGTCGCGGTCTATGCCCATGCCGGGCGCATGCTGCTGGAATATCCCGAACTGTTCGGCACCCAGGCGGCGATCGATCACGCCATGGAGACGCTGGACAATGGCATCGCGCGGGCGAAACAGCTTCAGGCCGCCCAGTCGCCATGGACGCAGGGATCCAGCCGCCTTTATGCCTACACCTCGAAGATCGACGGTTCGCTGCAGCCCTATCATGTCTCGCTGCCGGCCAATTACGATCCTGCCAAACCGGCGCGGCTGTATGTCTGGCTGCATGGCCGCCAGAACAACACCACCGAGGCCGCCTTCATCTATGGCTTCGATCACCCACGCCCGCCCGGCAATGCGCCGGTGGCCGACAATGGCCAGATCCAGATCGACCTGTTCGGGCGGCTGAATGGCGGCGGCTGGCACTGGGGCGGCGAGGCCGATGTCTTCGAGGCCATCGCCGCGGCGAAGGCGCGCTTCAACATTGACGACAGGCGCATCCTGCTGCGCGGATTCTCGATGGGCGGCGAAGGCGCCTGGAACATCGCGCTGCATTATCCCGACAAGTTCGCCGCCGCCGAGATCGGGGCCGGCACCTGGTCGCGGCGCGGGCTGATGGCGGGCCTGCAGCCCTGGCAATATCCGGTGCTGAACATCTGGGAGAACATGGAGCAGTGGGCGCTGAACGGTTTCAACCTGCCCATCGCCGGCCATGACGGCGACCGCGACGACCAGATTCCCTTCCTGCCGGGCCCGGCGCCCGCGCCCAATCACGGCCAGCTGGAATCCTCGCTGCGCACCCGGGCGCAACTGGAGAAGGAAGGCTTTGTCGCGATGGGCTTTCCCAATTTCCTGCGCCTGACCGGCACGCCCGACATTTTCCTGATTTCGGCCGATACCGGCCATGGCACCAGCCCGCTGGTGCGCACCCAGCTTGACGCCTTCCTCAAGGAATGGGGCGACCGCGGCCAGACCTCGCCCGATCACAACCGCTTTGTCACCTACACCACGCGCTACAACAGCAACTACTGGATCACGGTCGATGCGATGGACCGGCTGTATGAACGCGCCGATGTCGATGCCATGCGCAACATCGAACGGAGCCGCTACACCATCACGACCCACAATGTGGCGCGGCTGGTGCTGGACGAGATGGACAAGGCCGCCAGCCTCACCATTGACGGCCAGGCGCTGGCGGTGAAGGCGGCGGCGACCATCACCCTGCGCAAGAGCGGCGGCAAGTGGGCGGTGGATCGCAACGGCGCCCTGCCCGGCCTGCACAAGACCCATGCGCTGCAGGGGCCGATTGACGACGCCTTCATAGACCCGTTCCTGCTGGTGCGGCCGACCGGCACGCCCTGGAACGCTGGCGTGAATGCGCAGGCGCTCAGGACGCTGGCGCGGTTCGACCGGCTGTGGGGCAAGTATTTCCGCGGCCATCCCTTTGTGAAGGACGACAGGGACGTCACCGCCGCCGACATCGCCAATTATCACCTGGTGCTGTTCGGCGACCCGGGCAGCAACAGTGTGATGGGCAAGCTGATGGGAAAATTGCCGGTGCAGTGGAGCAGGGCGAGCGTCACCCTGGCGGGCAAAAGCTATCCGGCGGCCGAGAACTTCCCGGCCCTGGTCTATCCCAATCCGCTCAACCCCAGGAAGTATGTGGTGCTGAACACCGGGCTGACGATTGCCGAGCGGGAGTACAATGGCGACTACGGCATGCCGCTGTGGGGCGATTATGCGGTGGTGAAGGTCAATCCCGCCGCCGAAGTCGGCGACATGGTGACGGCGGGGTTGTTCGACAACAACTGGCGCATAGCCAAGTGAGGCGCGACCCGCGAAGCGGGACAAATCGGTCCAGTGGACCGATTTGAGCGCCGAACGCCGCGAGCTTGAGCGAGCGGCAGGCCCTATCCAACTGCTATCCCCGGCGCGCATGACTGCGGACCGAGAGGCCGTGCCCGATTTCGCGTGGACGCGCAGCGGCTTGGCGAATCTTCGTTTTTCCGCAAACGCCTCACCCCCTCCCCCTGTGGGGTGAGCCTGTCCGACGCCTATCCGCACATCTGCCATTCGCCTCGCGTCCTTCATGGGACGGAGTGTGGCGTGGGTCGATGTGGGATAGGAAGTGGGGGGAAGCGCGCCACATCTTTCCTCCCCCGTTTACGGGGGAGGTGTCGGCGCGCAGCGACGACGGAGGGGGGACACTCCGTAGAAGACGGTGATGCGGCCCCCCCCCCCCCGGCGCGGGGCCCCCCCCCCCCCCGCGGGGGGGGGGAAAAAAAAACGGCCGGCGG
>CAZNGO010000082.1:0-8101 GCA_964572805.1 uncultured Rhizobium sp.
TGCCGCCGCCGCGCCGCCGCCTGCCGCCAGGCCCGCGCCGGTCCAGGCCGCGCCGCCGCCCAAACCCGTTGAAGTGGCCAAACCGGCTCCCGCCAAGGCTTCGCCGCCGCCGCCGGTCAAGCAGGCCGCGACGCCGCCCGCCGCCACCGGCGCGCCGCGCACCTTGCCGGGCGTGGCCGATGCGCCGAAGCCTGCCGCCCCCGCCGCGGCGGCCGGCGCCTATGTGCTGCAGATCGGCGCCTATACCAGCCAGGCCGACGCCGACGCCGCCTGGAAAAACTACAAGGCGAAGCATGCGGCGCTGCTGTCCGGCTATGGCCCGGACGTGCAGAAGGCCGATCTCGGCGCGAAAGGCATTTGGTATCGCCTGCGCATTGCCGGCCTGGCCGACAAGGACGTGGCCTCGGCCCTGTGCGACCGCCTCAAGGCCGATGGCGGCGGCGGCTGCATCGTCGGAAAATAGCACCATGCGCTCCCGCGCGATCTATGGCCTGGCCGGCCCGGCGCTGTCGGCGGACGAGGCCGCGTTCTTCCGCGAGACCCGGCCCTGGGGCTTCATCCTGTTCGGCCGCAACATCCAGACGCCGGAGCAGGTGCGGGCGCTCACCGCCGCCCTGCGCGAGACGCTGGGCGATGCGAAAGCGCCCATCCTGATCGACCAGGAAGGCGGGCGGGTGGCGCGGCTGAAGCCGCCGCACTGGCAGGCCCGCCCGCCGGCCGCCCGCTTCGGCGCCCTGCATGACGACGATCCGGAACTTGCCCGCGAGGCCACCTATCTCAATGCCCGGCTGATCGCCCATGACCTGGCTTGCCTGGGCATCACTGTGGACTGCCTGCCGGTGCTGGACGTGCCCCAGCCCGGCGCGCACGACATCATCGGCGACCGCGCCTTCGCCGCCGATCCCCATGTCATCATCGAACTGGGCCGGGCCCAGATCGAGGGCCTGATGGATGGCGGCGTCCTGCCGGTGATGAAGCACATACCCGGCCATGGCCGGGCCGGGGCGGACAGCCATCTGGAACTGCCCCGCGTGACGGCGGAGGCGGAAGAGCTTTCGGCGGTGGATTTCGTCACCTTCCGCAGCCTGGATTCCTGCCCGATGGCGATGACCGCCCATGTTGTCTATGATTCGATTGATCCACAGCGGCCTGCCACCACCAGCCCCAAAGTCGTTCGGGATGTGATACGCGGTGAGATAGGATTTGACGGGCTGCTGATGTCTGACGACCTTTCGATGAAGGCGCTGGAAGGCCCGCTGGAAGTGCGCGCCAGGGCCGCGCTTTTCGCGGGCTGTGACGTGGTGCTCCACTGCAATGGTGACATGAACGAGATGAAGGACGTGGCCTGCGAAGCCAAGCAACTGGAAGGCGCCGCCCTGCGCCGGGCCGGCCATGCCCTGTCGCAGCTGGTGACGCCGCCCGCCTTTGACGCCGCGGCGGTGCAGGCGCGGCTTGACGCCCTGCTGGGGGCCGCATCGTGAGCGAACCGCACGAGGCTTTCGACACCTTCGACGCGCCGACGCCGGAAGAGGGCGCCCTGGTGGTGGCGGTGGACGGCTTCGAGGGGCCGCTCGACCTGCTGCTGACGCTGGCGCGCAACCAGAAAGTCGACATCGCCCGCATCTCCATCCTCACCTTGGCCGACCAGTATCTCGACTTCATCGAGAAGGCGAAGAAGCTGAACCTGGAGCTGGCCGCCGATTACCTGGTGATGGCGGCGTGGCTGGCCTATCTCAAGTCCCGCCTGGTGCTGCCGCAGGAAAAGGGCCCCGACGGCGAGCCCAGCGCCGACGAGATGGCGACCCGCCTGCGCTGGCGGCTGCAGCGGCTGGACGCCATGCGCGGCCAGGCCACCCGCCTGATGAACCGCGAGCGGCTGGACCGCGATGTTTTCGGCCGCGGCGATCCGGAGCCGGTCAATGTCGTGCGCCTGCGCACCTATACCGACACGCTCTATGACCTGCTGACCGCCTATGCCACCGACCGGGCCAAGCGCCTGGGCGGCAAGGCCTACCGCCCCGCCATGGCCCCGGTGCTGCAGATCGAGGAAGCCCGCGCCCGGCTGGAACGGATGCTGGGCGCCATCCATGACTGGAGCGCCCTCGACACCCTGCTGCCCCAGGAATGGCAGGGCGGGCAGCGCCGGCGCACCGCCATGGCCTCGACCCTGCTGGCGGCGCTGGAGCTGGCCCGGGACGGCAAGGTGGAGTTGCAGCAGCTGGCGCCCTTCGCGCCGATCTTTGTGCGCGACCACGATGGGGCCCGCGACCGGGCGCCGGCCAATGATTCGGCCCCGGCATGAGGAGGGCGTAAGGATATGAGCCGCGTAGCCAAGATGATCGAGACGATTGAGACAGAGATGGAAGCCCCGGTTACCCCTGAAGCAGGCGTGAACGCCGAACATCTGCGCATGGTCGAGGCGCTGCTTTTCGCCGCCAGCGAACCGCTGGACGAAAAAGCCCTGTCAACATCGCTGCCGGACGGCGCCGACCTGCCCGCCATCCTCAAGGCGCTTGAAGCGAGCTATGAGAAGCGTGGCGTAAACCTTTGCCGGATCGCCGGAAAGTACCAGTTCCGCACCGCCGCCGACCTGGCTTTCCTGCTGCGCAAGGAGAAGCCCGAGCAGAAGCGCCTGTCCAAGGCCGCCATCGAAACCCTGGCGATCATCGCCTACCACCAGCCCGTCACCCGGGCCGAGATCGAGGACATTCGCGGCGTCATCCTGTCCAAGGGCACCCTCGACATCCTGATGGAGGTCGGCTGGGTCAAGATCCGGGGGCGCAAGCGCACCCCGGGCCGTCCCGTCACCTATGGCACCAGCGAGGCCTTCCTGGTCCAGTTCGGGCTGGAGAGCGTTTCCCACCTGCCGGGCCTGGACGAGCTCAAGGCGGCCGGCTTCCTGGAGGCGATCCCGCCTTCCGGCTTCGACGTCCCCAATCCCTCCGAGGGGCTCAGCCCCGACGAAGACCCCTATGAGGGCGAGGAGCCGCAGGACATGGCGACCGGTTCGGTGCACCTGGATCAGGCCTGATCCTTTCCGTCATGGCCCGCTTTATGCGGGCCACCGCGTTTCCGGCTGCCGCAAACTGGATGGCCCGCACGAGCCGGGCCATGACGAGGACGGCCAGCATTCCGCTGCGGTTCCCCAAATGGAACAACGGCCTGTCACCTGATTGGGCCGGGACGGCCGCCTGGCAACATGCTAGCCTGCCGGCTCGGCCTTCGGGGGTTGGCTGTCGATGAACAAGTTTCAGAGTTTCGCCATTGGCCTGGTGCTGCTGGTGCTGGCCATCGCGGCGGCGCTGCAACTGATGCCGGTCGATCCGGTGATGCGCCGCGTTTCCATCGGCGCGGTTTCCGCCGTCTGCCTGATGGCGGGAATGGTGTTTTTCCTCTTTGCGGTGAAGGACCGGGAGTAAAGGGGCGCTGGTCTTTTGCGTCGTGGGTTCGTCGGCCGTGCTCACGTATGCTGGATACGCTCCGCGCGGCCTCCTGCCCACGCCGCAAAATACTGCGCGCCTCGCTGAAAATCAGGAACCCGTAATGATGCCTCGATGCGCGAACGCATCAAGTGGAATCGTTGACAGGAAATCCTGAGCATCGGCGAAGTCTATATCAAACTTGAAACGCACAAGGTCTGCGCGCCCCTGCACCTCATGTTCCGTAAAGGTGATGTTCCCGGCTTTGGCAATATCGCGAACGACGTTCGCTTTATCCCGAGGCGCCACCATTGCAGGAGGAGGATTGAGGTCTTCGCCGCTCATGGCCCGTTCGCCGACGCCGCCATCTTGTCTATCGCCCCCTGGAAGCGCACCCGGCGCCGGTCCATCTCGGCGGCGCGCTGGTCCGGCATGATGTTGGCGTTGTCGTAGAGCAGGGTATAGACGATGCGCGAATGCGTCGCGTCCACCGGCTCCACCGCCATGGTGCCGTGATAGAAGATCGCCGAGGTCGGCTGGGCATAGACGTATGAGTGGCTGGTCTTTGAGACCATCAGCTCGTCGATGGTGCCGTTCAGCCGCCGGTTGGTGCCGACCTCGCCGCTGCCCACCGTCAGCACGCAGCTGTTCATGCCCAGATAGGTGATGAAGGCGCAGTAATCGTCGCCCTTGATCCGCTTCCAGGCCTCGTCTGCGCCGTGGTTGACGTTGGCCGTCATCACGATGGTGGCCCAGTTCTTGGGCGTGTCGGGAACGGGCGAGGGCGCGATGGGAAGCTGGGGCCGGGCCGGCGGCATCGCGGCGGGTCCTTGCGCCATCGCCGGCGTGGCGGCGAGCAGCATTGCGATAAGAAGCTTTTTCATGGTGGTTCTCCCTGCTTTTACTCATCATGGCCGCCCTTGGCGCATAGCGACAGCGTATGCGCGCCATCCAGCTTTTGTCTTGTGACGCGAAGTTGGATGGGCGGGTCAAGCCCGCCCATGGAGAGAGGATGCTATGGTTCCTCTTCCAGCTCCACAATCACCGCCTCGCCATCCTCCAGCGCGATGGCGAGATCGCCCTTGCGCAGCAGCCTGGCGTCGTTGCCGAAGACCTCGGCCCGCCAGCCGGTCAGGGCGGCGACGCCAGCATCCTCGCCCGCCGCCAGCCTTTCAATGTCCTCGGCATTGGCGATCAGGCGCGGCGCCACCCCGGCGTCCTCGGCGCGCAGCCGCAGCAGGGTCTTGAGCAGGTCCACCGCGGCGGGCGAAGGCTCGCGGCGGCGGCGCGGCCTGTCGTCGCGCTCGATCCCGTCCGGCGGCGGGGCATTGCGCCCGGCCTCGATCGCCTCGACCAAGCCCTTGCCCAGCCGCGAGGCGGCGAAGCCCTTTGGCACCGAGCGCACCTTTTCCAGTCCCTCGGCATCCTCGGGCGGATGGGCGGCGATCTCGGTCAGGGCCTCGTCCTTCAGCACGCGGCCGCGCGGAATGTCGCGCGTCTGGGCCTCGCGCTCGCGCCAGGCCGCCACCTGCGCCAGCATGGCGAGAAAGCGCTTGTTGCTGGTGCGCGGCTTCAGCCGCTTCCAGGCCAGCTCCGGCTCGATGCGGTAGAGTGTGGGATCCTGCAGCGCCGCCACTTCCTCCGCCACCCAGCCGGCGCGGCCGGTGCGCTGCAATTGCGCCGCCAGCTTTTCATAGATGGTGCGCAGGTGCGTGACGTCTGCCAGGGCATATTCCAGCTGGCGCTTGCTCAGCGGGCGGCGGCTCCAGTCGGTGAAGCGGGCCGATTTGTCGATCTCCACCTTGGCCAGCTTGCGCGACAGCGTCTCATACGATGCGGAATCGCCGAAGCCCGCCACCATCGCCGCCACCTGGGTGTCGAACAAGGGATCGGGAATGACCCCGCCCTGCAGGAAGAAGATTTCGATGTCCTGCCGCGCCGCATGCAGCACCTTGATGATCGCCGGGTTCTTGATGAAGTCGTAGAAGGGCTTCAGGTCCAGGCCATGGGCGAGGGGATCGATGATCGCTTCCGCCCCGTCGCGCGGCGCGGCCATCTGGATCAGGCAGAGCCGGGGGTAATAGGTCTGGTCGCGCAGGAATTCGGTGTCGAGGGTGACATAGGGCGCGCCGTCCAGTTCGGCGAGGAAGGCCTGAAGCTGGTCCGTGCTTTCGATGATCCGCATCTGCTCTCAATAGCGGATTCGGCCGGGAATCCTAGGGCACCAGCCCCACCGTCCTGCCGGCAAAGCCCGCCGCGTCGAAATAGCGGGTCTGGCCGACCAGTTGCTCGTTCAGGATGGTGCGTGACCCGCCCGCCCCCGGATCGGAGGTGACGGTGCGCCTGGTCACCGTCACGGCCGCGCCGCCGCTCAGCGCCTCGCCGATCACCCTTCCGGTCAGCCGGCCCCTGGGCGCCAGGTCGATGCCGCCGATGCGGGCCAGGGTCGGGGCGATGTCGGCATTGCTGATCGGCGCAGGATCGGCGAAGCCGGCCTTGAAGTCCGGCCCGATGGCGGCCATGAAGTTGCGCGTCTCGGCGCGGCTGAAGCTGCCATGGCTGCCCTGGCCGACATTGCCGCCATAGACGCCGCGCACGCATTGCAGCGTGCCGCAATCGCCGGCGAAGGTGCGCAGATTGACATAGATGTCGGGCACCGGCGTCTTCGCCGACCCGATCAGGTTGAGATCGCTCATCGCCAGCGCCCCGGCAATCTTCCCCAGCCGGTCATTGACGAAGATGCCGCTGACATAGTCCTGGGTGGCGAGGAAATTGACGATGTCGCCCGCCAGCGCCCTGGCATTTCCGCCGGGCAGGTAGATCAGCTGCGCCCCGCCATTGGGCACCACGATGGCGTCGGGATGGGCGGGATCGTCGCCCAGATTGCCGCCATCCCGTTTCAGCTTCAGCCCCAGGGAAATATCGCTGGCGAGAAAGGCGTTGCCCAGCTGGTCGTCGCGGGCGCTGGGACTGGTGGCGCTTTCACGCGCATTGGTGATGAAGCCGTGATCGGAGGTGACGAAGATGTCGGTGGTCTTGTCCAGCCCCTGCGCCTTCAGCGCGGCGCGCAACTGGCCCAGCATGGTGTCGGCGTTGCGCACCGCCGCCAGGGCGCTGGGGCCGTTGATGCCGGGATCGTATTCGCCGACGCTGTCGCGGGCATTGTGCTGGGTGAGATCGGGATCGCGGCTCCAGTAGAGCATCGCGAACGGCTTGCCGCCTTCGGCGAAGTGCGGCAGCACGATGCGCGTCACCGCCTTCATCTGGTTCACCTGCTGGGCGATGTTGGGCAGGCTGGTGGCGGCGATGGCGGCCTGGGCATGCGCGGCTTCGAGCTTCTGCGTGAACCAGGCCGGCTGGCCGAAGCCGGTGCCGGGCGCCAGCGAGTCGTCCAGGATCAGGGTCTCGCTGCCATCGGCCTTGGCGGTGAGGTCCTGGATGCGCGACGGCCCCAGCTTGCCGATGACGGCGGTCTGCCAGCCTTGCGCCCGTGCCGCCGCCAGCAGGCTGGTCTCGTTCAGATAGTTGCCGCCGAAGCGCTCATTCATCGCCGCCAGGACGTTGTTGTTCTCCAGCCCGACCACGGCTTCGCCGTTCCAGATCGAATTGCCGAAATTGCCGGTGTCGCCGATGTAATGGCCGGTGGCGATGGCCGATGCGTTCACCGTGGTGATGGTGGGAAACAGCGAATGGCTGTTGGTGAAATCCACCCCGGCCTTTTTCAGGGCCCAGAGGTTGGGGGTGTTTTCCGGCGTGACGCTGCCATAGCGCAGCCCATCGGCGACGAAGATGATGACATTGTGCGGCTTGCGGGGCGGCTGGGCCAGGGCCGGCCCGGGGCAGGCGGCGGCGGCCAGAAGCAGGGCGGCGGACAGCAGCTTTTTCATCGGAAATCCCAGGCGAGGCCGGGAGGTTAGCCGCCCTTTGTGACAGGGCAACCGGGAACTTGACCGTCCCCCCAAAAAACCCCACAAACGGCCCGATTTTGCAAGATTCCCAAGGTTTTCCCTGATGCACGCCTACCGCACCCACACCTGCGGCCAGCTTCGCAAGAGCGATGTCGGCCAGGTCGTCCGCCTTTCGGGCTGGGTCAACCGCCGCCGCGACCATGGCGGCCTGATCTTCATCGACCTGCGCGACCATTACGGCATCACCCAGTGCGTCATCGAGCCGGATGCCGCCGCCTTCGCCGCGGTGGACCAGCTGCGTTCGGAATGGGTGGTGACCTTCACCGGCAAGGTGGTCGAGCGGCTGGAAGGCACCGCCAATGCCGACCTGCCGACCGGCGAGGTCGAAATCCGCATCGAGACCGCCACGGTGCAGGGAAGGGCGCAGGAACTGCCGCTGCCGGTGTTCGGCGACATGGACTATCCGGAAGACACGCGGCTGACCTACCGCTTCCTCGACCTGCGGCGCGAGCGGCTGCATCGCAACATCATGCTGCGGGCCAATATCGTCACCTCGCTGCGCCGCCGCATGATCGAGCAGGGCTTCACCGAGTTCCAGACCCCGATCCTCACCGCCTCGTCGCCGGAAGGGGCGCGCGACTTCCTGGTGCCGTCGCGCCGCTATCCCGGCCAGTTCTATGCCCTGCCGCAGGCGCCGCAGCAGTTCAAGCAGCTGATCATGGTGGCGGGCTTCGACCGCTATTTCCAGATCGCGCCCTGCTTCCGCGACGAGGA
>CAZNGO010000083.1:0-2543 GCA_964572805.1 uncultured Rhizobium sp.
CCTCGGACGGCGCCGTGGCCGCCAGCGGCGGCCGCTCGCTGGCCCGAAGCTCCCCGGCCTGGCTTCCCGGCGCCCTCGCCACACCCCAGACATGGGCGAGGCCCGTCTTCTCGAAATCGCCAGGCAGCAGGCCGCGCACGGCATAGGCGTGGTTGGAAAAGATGTACATCGTGTTGGTTTCGGGATCGAGCGCGCCGCCCGGCCACTGCGCCGCTCCATCGGTGGCGGGAATCTGGATCGTGCCCAGCCGGTCCGGCCATTTGCTGACGATGGGCGGCGCGAAGAGATGGCCCCAATTGTAGTTCTTGAGAATTGCCAGGGCTTCCTGGCGCAACGCCGGCGTGAAATCGATGATCTGGTCGATCGGCAGGCCCTGGACATCGAAGGCCGGCGGCCTGGAGGGAATGGGCTGGGTCGGCGCGTACCATTCGCCCGGCACGTCGCCGGCGGGCACGGGCGTTTCCGGGATCGGCCAGATCGGCTTGCCGTTGGTGCGGTCCAGCACGAAGGTGAAGGCCTGCTTGGTGGGGATGGCGATGGCCTTGATGGTGCGGCCCCTGGCCTTCATGTCGAACAGGATGGGCGCGCACATCAGGTCGCGGTCCCAGATGTCGTGATGCGTCGTCTGGTAGTACCAGCGGCGCTTGCCGGTTTTGGCCTCGACCGCCACCAGGCAATCGGAGAACAGGTTGGCGCCGGGACGGAAGGCGCCGTAATAGTCGTCGGTCGGCTGTTCGATGGCGAGATAGACCAGCCCCAGCTCCGGGTCGGCGCTGTTCTGCGCCCAGTTGCCGGTATTGCCGGTGGCTTCGGCCGAGCCATTGAGCCAGGTTTCATATCCCTGCTCGCCCCTCTTCGGCACGGTGTGGAAGGTCCAGAGCCGCCTGCCTGTCTTGACGTCGAAGCCGCGGACAAAGCCCTTGACATGCCGGGCGACGGTGACGGTGGCCGAATGCGCCGCTCCCACCACGATCACATCCCCCACCACCAGCGGGGTGGAATGCAGGCCGATTTCCTCGCCGGCGCCATCGCCTTCAAGGTTGATGTCCTGGTCATCGTCCCGCTTGAGATCCAGCACGCCATTGATGCCGAAAGCCGGATCGGGCTTGCCGGTCTTCGCATCCAGCGAGATCAGCTGGTAGCCGATGGTGACAAAGAGGATGCGTTCCTCATTGCCGTCACTCCAGTAGGAGACGCCATGGCCGCTGCCGGGGCGGGGCGCCATCTGGCCGCGATGGCCCTCATCGAAATCGAAACGCCACCTCTGCGTGCCGCTGCGCGCATCCAGCGCCAGCACGGCGCGCTTGAGGCCCGCCGTGGTGTAAAGCGTGCCGTTCACCATCAGCGGCGTCGCCTGCAAATTGACGTCGCCGGGCTCGGCGAAGCTCCAGGCCAGTTCCAGCCGGCTGAAATTGCCGGCATCGACCTGGCGCAGCGCCGAGTAGCGCAAGCCCTTCTGGTCGCCGCTATAGCTTTTCCATTCCCCGCCGGAGGTGTCGTAGCGAACAGGGCCCTTGCGCGCGGTTTTCCTGGTCTGCGCCATCGCCGGCGTGAGGGCGGTTGCGGCGGCCGCGAGCAATCCCGCATTCAGGCCGCGGCGGGAAATCCTGCGCGTCATGCATCACTCCACGGGGCCGCCGACAGTGGCGAAACCGGTGCCGCTGCAGCCAAGCGGGCCGAAGCGGGCGAATTTCTGCACGCGCTTTGCCGTGTCCACTTCCGCCGTATAGATGTTGCCCTTCGAATCCACGCTGACCTGGTGCAGCCAGTGGAACTGGCCCACCTGGGTGCCGCTGCGGCCGAACCGTCCCAGTTCCTGCAGGTTGCTGCGATTGAGGATGTAGATCGTCATGTTGGAATTGTCGCCGACATAGAGGCAGCTTTGCGCCTTGTCGGTGGAGAAGTTGATCGAGACCGCGGTGCCGGGAATCGAGGTGTTGGTGTGTTCGCTGATGAACTGCTCCGCCACGAAGCCGCACTTGCCCGCGTCGCCGGTGGGATTGCTGCAGGGCTGGCCAAGATTGGGATCCAGCGCGTTGAAGACCTGGATGCGGTTGTTGCCGCGATCGCAGACATAGAGCTTGCCGTCATTGGCGAGCTTCACGCAATGCACCGGGTTGCGGAAGAAGGCAGGCTTGTGGTTGCCCTTGTTGAAATCATTGATGTAGGGACCGGCCGCCGCCGCCGCCGCATCATCCACCGGGTTGTTGCCATAGGCGCCGATCGAGCCGATGTATTTTCCGGTATCGGCGTCCACGATCAGGACATGGCGGTTGGTGTAGCCGTCCGAGACGTAAAGGCGATGGGTCCTGGGATCCACCACCATGTCGGTGGCGCGGTTCAGGACCGGCGTGCCGTTGATGCCGCTGTCCTTGTCGTTGGTGTTGACGCTGGTCGGCAGGCCGCCGATCCGCATCTTGAAATTGCCTTTCATGTCGAACTTCAGGACGAAGCCGTCATTGCCCGGACCGTGCGTCTGCCAGGGCGCGGGACCGGCGGCGCCGCGGCCGCCGCGTCCGCCGCGCCCGGCAGCTGCGGCCGGG
>CAZNGO010000084.1:0-17549 GCA_964572805.1 uncultured Rhizobium sp.
TCTTCAGGCCCAATCTTCTGATAAACCTCCCCGTCAATCGTATAGAACGTGGTTCTCAGCGCCTCATGCCGCATCACCAAACTATCCAGCGCACGGACCAGTGCCCCCTCATCCAGAGCACCCTTCAGACGCACACTCAGCGGAATATGATAAGCTTCGCTGACACCCTCTAGCTGCGACAAAAACCACAAACGCTGCTGCGCAAACGACGGAACTAGAGGCGTAGAACGATCGACCCGCGCAATCGGCATTACGAAGCTTCCCTTAGACCAATCTATTATCAATATTATATACCACCTACCTCAAAATGTCGGAGCCCTCCATAAGGGGATACCTATTCCGATGCACCCGCATAACGGATTGATACTCATTATATGAACCACCCTTCGGCGCCACCTATACTTTTCGTTATACCCTCACAAATACGGGGAAATCTCTACCTGATAAAGATAATATCCTCGATTTAGCCCTCGTAGTCCCTTCATTAGGGTCTATACCGCGGCGCGGAAAACAGGGGGGGGGTAAAATTCCACCGCTCCAATTGGAATCCGATTCGAATGCGCGTTACTAACGCGAATAAGCCCGCCTCATCTGCAGGAACAGCGTGCTGCGAGAGCAGGCTGAGGAGATGTCTGCGCACTCGAAACTCATCTCTTCGGCAAATCTCTTTGGAAAGCTAGCAAAGAATTGCTCGAGCAGGCATGCGTTTGTGCGGGCGCCGTGCAGCACCCGAGGGATAGAAAACTAGACCCGCCTGCTACGCTCTACCCCCCGGCCATAAATGGATGGCGTCACGCCCACGCCCGGGAACACCCTTTTAGTAAAAAATACTTAGACAGGGCTCTACTTAGAGTTAGCCTTTTTGCCTTGAAGTCACGTCAGCCAGTTAGGTAATATCAATTAACATAACGCCCTGCGATGGGGGAGATATATATGGCTCCATTCAAAGAAAGCCTAATGTATTCAAATAGCCGCATGCCCCTAGTAATTGAACCCGCTTCCCAGCGCGAACCTTTACACGACCTACTCAGTCGAACATTGGGCCTTCTGCACGAAAAGCTTTTAGGTCATGGCGCGATCCTCTTTCGGGGCTTTCGCACGGAAAATGTCGCGGATTTCGCGCAATTTTCTGAGACATTATCCAGTGACAGAATGAACTACCTATACCGTTCAACGCCAAGAACCTCCGTAGGGGATCGCATTTTCACAGCTACTGAGTATCCGGCTCAACAGGAAATTCCGCTTCACAATGAAAATGCGTATCAGCGAGAATGGCCAATGATGCTGGCGTTCTGCTGTTTAGTCCCGGCGACAGAGGGCGGTGAAACACCGATCGCAGATATGGGCAAGGTTATTGCTGATGTTCCCGAGCTAATTGTCGATAAGTTCGAGACTCTAGGGGTAAAGTATGTACGCCATTATCACCCCTATGCCGATTTACCGTGGCAAGTGGTATTCCAAACGAATGATCCGAGAGAAATCCAGCGTTTCTGCGAAGTGAATGGAATACTGCACACGTGGTTGGATGACGAGACTTTACGAACCGAGCAGATATGCCAGGGAACTGCTATCCACCCGGTCACGCGCGCGCGGGTATTTTTCAATCAAGCGCACTTGTTTCATGTTTCTAGCTTGGGGAGCGACGAGGCTAGCGAGATGATAGAATTGTTTGGTAAAGATCGACTGCCACGTCATGCGTACTTTGGCAATGGAGCAGATATTCCGGAGGACTTTCTCAAGGCCGTGAATGCCGCATTCCGCAACAACTCAATTAGTTTTCGATGGCAAGCCGGGGATGTATTACTTATTGACAACATGCAGGCTGCCCATGGTCGAAAACCGTACAGAGGAAATCGCCAAGTTCTGGCAGCGTTATTTAATCGCATGCGCAGTATACAATGAGGCTCGATAACAACTTAATCTTCAGGCTGAAAGGCACGGTTTGCAATGGGCGCCGTTCGTCGTGAATTGCGCGCTAAATGTTTTTGTCTAGCTTTGCACGAGTTGCCCGCGTGAGGGCGCAGTAGAACTCTCCATTTAACCAAACTGCAAAAACTTACTGTTCTCGACATCCAGCTTCGCATGTGAAAGAGGTAAAGACGAATCCACTTAACACCATCCATCGCCCTGCCTGCCTGCCCCATGGGAATGCAGAGGCTTGGAACGGAGACACCGCCTCGACCATGAAAGAACCCGAAAACTCAGTTAAGGAGGTGAACGTCAGTGCGACGTCTAAAAAATCTAGTTGCCTCCCAAACATCGGAAAAAAGCATTTGTAAAAGGCCTCCTTTGCAGAGAACGCAATCTTAGACCAGGGCAAAGCGGGATCGCCAGTAAACCCAGCCATTTCAGCTTCGGAACAAATAATGGCACTCGACCCTCTAGACAAGGGTGCTGCGACCTCAGCATCGAAGCCAATACCTGAGATTTCATTAGCTCGCGCCACAGCCGCTCCACAAAACCCATCGCAATGGCTAATACTTCCGACATAGCCAGAAGGCCACTCAGGTGTTCGATCCAGGTTTTGCGGGATTTGCACGGTTGGGCAACCAAATCGGCCCAGCGCAATACGCGCCACCGCCCTACCAGCGGCGAATTCGCGGCGACGCTTAATAACCGCCTTTTGAACAGCGTGGCCCTCGGGTCCAAGTAGGGGAGCGTCAAACATTTCTGGCCCGGCGACGCAAAACGCAACTCGGGGCGAAAACAAATTTGAAGATATTTCAAGCTCAGAAATATTAAGGGATTTCTTCCAAGGTTTTGCGTACACTGCGCGCGTACTCCCACAGAATCGGATGCAAAAAAATCTTATCCAGAGGCACATCCACGTCCAGAGCGTTACTTACACGCGACATTAACCGCACGGCCAGCAGGGAGTGGCCACCAAGGTGAAGGAAGTTGTCGTAACGCCCGATGCGGTCGATTTTAAGAACTTCGGCCCAGATTGAAGCTATTGTTGCCTCGAGAGGCCCGTCAGGGGCCTCATACGGACCCAGGCTATACGCATTGACGTCTGGTAACGGCAGAGCGGTGCGATCAATCTTTCCGCTTGGGGTTAGGGGAAAATGCTCCAGCTTGATGTAGGCAGCTGGCACCATATACTCGGGCAGAAGGGAAGCCATGTGCTGACGCAGAGTTTTTGCGTCGACATCGATTCCGTCAGCTTTGTAGTAGGCTACCAGGCGCTTATCTCCAGGCTCATCTTCCCGCGCTAGAACAATGGCACCCCGGATGCCCGGACACTCCAATAGACAAGCCTCGATTTCCCCAAGTTCGACACGGAAGCCGCGAATCTTTATTTGGAAGTCACTGCGGCCCAAGAACTCGATATTGCCGTCCGGTAAATACCGTCCCAAATCACCGGTTTTGTAGAGGCGGTCGCCATCGACAAACGGACTGTCGAGAAAGCGTTCTGCCGTCAATCCCGGACGATTGAAGTAGCCCCGTGCCACACAAGCGCCCCCTATATATATCTCGCCGACGACACCCACGGGCACAGGACTGCAATCGTTATCCAAGATGTAGATGCGTACGTTTGAGATTGGTCGACCAATGGGGACAGATATTTGATCAAAATTATCGACGCGGTGCGCCGTTGCAACGTGTGTTTCACTGGGGCCGTAGTAATTGTAAAGAGAGGCCCCGGGAGTATTGCGGAACATCGCGACGATCTCGGGAGTTATCCGTAGCGCCTCGCCCGCCTGAAAGAACCCTTTCAAAGCAAACGGCAATCCTTCGGTCGCAGCTCGGGCTATCTGCTCTAAGACCGGTTGCGGAGCAAAGATGTTCTCGATGCCGTAGGCGGCTAGGACATCGAGATTGCCCCCCAAATTGTACCGCACATCACCAATGACAACTACGATCGGTACTCCGGATGACAACGCCGAAAATATTTCTTGGAAAGAGGCGTCAAAGCTTATGGAAGAGAATTGCAAAGTGCGACCGGGCCGCACCTGTCGCACATGCCACATGATCAAATTTACCAGCGGCGCATGCTGCATAGCGACCCCTTTTGGCTCGCCGGTGGATCCAGAAGTATAGATCACATATGCCAAATGGACCGGGGTCAGACTGATATCCTTGGGATTGGGGTTTTCTGTAGGATAGGTCGCCCATTCAGAGGCGTCAGTCACAAAGTCAAGTATCCGAAATGAAGCCTCTGATTTGCGGCCAGCCGCCTCGAGGCTTGCACGCGCAGACCCGTGGGTGAGGACAATCCTCGGTTGGCAGTCCTGGAGCATGAAAGCCAGGCGCTCCGCTGGGTAAGCGGGATCCAAAGGAACGTAGGCACCTCCCGCCTTCAAAATGGCGACTAGCCCCACCACCATCTCCAGCGACCGGTCGACGCAAATGCCCACAGGGTGGTCAGGTCTTACACCTAGGTTTCTAAGATAATGCGCCAGACGATTTGCCGCGTCGTTCAATTGTCCGTAGGACACGGTGTGATCTTTACAAATAACGGCCGCCGCTAGCGGATCCTGTTCCACCTGTCTCTCAAACAGTTCGTGGATGCACAAACTAGCTGAGTACTCCGCCTCAGTCGCATTCCATAACACCAGTATTTGATGGCGCTCATCCGGACTTAACGGCCTCGAAACCATGGTCAACAGCCTCCCAACCCCTTATCCGATCCAAATAGGTTGGCCCAAGATAGCGCTACGCTTTCCCGTGTTACTATCTGGATATCCAGCACAATCCCCGATATCATAAAGGGGTATATACACCGCTATCCCACATTGTATTTAGTTCGGATTTATACATAAATATATGCCGCAGTATACCTCGGCGCCTTGGTTGGACCTCCCGTACCCGCAGTCGATGCAAAATAATTCGTGTGAGCAGCGGCTTTCGAAAGTGAGTGGCCATGTTAACCTCAAAGCAGCTCTTCGATTACCATCGGGACGGCTTCCTGAAGCTTCCAGCCTTGCTGGACCGGAAAGAAGTGAAGCTGGTAAAGGCGGCAATCGAACAGCAAATAGAGTCGGGCGGGCCATCCCTCGTTTTTGAAAAGGACGCATTTACAGTACGCGCGTTGCACGGTAGCCACAAAACCAATCGGGTATTGGCAAATCTTTGCAGGCTACGCGTTGTCTGTTCCTCTGCTCACCAGATAATCGGAGAGCCGATATACGTGTATCAGTTCAAAATAAACTTCAAGCACAGGCTCTCTGGTAAGAGCTGGCCTTGGCATCGAGATTTCACCTTTTGGCAAAATGAAGACGGGATGGTGGCGCCCGTACCGGTGACCGTTGCGATCCTGATAGACGAAGCCACGGACCAAAACGGCCCCCTTTGTTTTGTTCCGCGCAGCCACATGGCGGAGGTGTCGAACGTCGAGGCACCCGCTCAGGAGAGCGATTGGCATTCGCATGTAGCGAGCGATCTGAAGTATAAAATCCCGGACGAAGAAGTTTCCAATCTCGCGAAAGATTCCGGAATCGAGCCCTTTGTCGGCCCGGAAGGGAGCGCTGTCCTCTTCCATAGCAAGATCATACATGGGTCAAAATCAAACCGATCGCCCCTCTCGCGACGAATGATCTTCATCACCTATAATGGTATGAGCAATACTCCCGTCCAAAAATTGGCCCCACGCCCAGCCTTTCTCGTTGAGCCCAGGCCGCAGCCGATCCAAGTCCTCGACATGGAGAAATTATATTGCTGCTGAGCCTAATAGCGAAATTCCAAGGCTGCTGTATAAAAGTATGGCGGCCGTATCTTCCGCATTCCGAGCACCAATATAATTAAATCAGCGACTGCGGGACCGAAAGCACCCGACCTGTAAGTTTGGCTCCTAATGTTAGACCCGATTGTGCAAAATATTATTGAATATCTGGCTAAAAAGAACGGCCCAAAGATATGGGAGCAATCCGTTGAGATGGCTCGCAAGAACTTCGCGGAATATCTCACTTTTTTTGGACCAAAAGCGATAAGTCTCGCGAACGTTTCAGATCGGTATATTCCGGGTCCCGCCGGTGATCTTCGAATACGCTTATATCGACCCAGCCTTGTTGAAGAGCCTCTACCGCTACTGGTTTTCTTTCATGGGGGAGGTTTTATCATGGGCAGCATTGAAACTCATGATGGTCTATGTAGGCTTCTCTCGAATGAAACCCGCCTCCCACTGATCTCCGTCGACTATCGGCTAGCGCCCGAAAACAAATGGCCCGCGGCGAAAGAAGATTGCATTGCAGCTTTCAAGTGGATCAAGACTAATCATTTATCACTCGGGATCGATCCGGATCGTGTCGTATTAATTGGAGACTCGTCTGGAGGCCACCTGGTCGCGCTCGTTTCACAATGGGCGAAGGCATCCGGAATCTCCTCGGTTGTTGGCCAGGTACTCATGTTTCCTGGGATAGACTTCACGACGACATCCGCCTCTATGAGTAAGTACGCCGAAGGTTATTTTCTGGAGAAGAAAGCCATCGAATGGTACCATGAGCTCACTCTTGGGGAATTTTCCGACGTCCCTTTGACAGAACAAGAATGCAGCGGCCTTCCTAGCGCCTACTTCATGCTTAGTGAGTGTGATCCCTTGTACGACCAGGGGTTGGGCCACGCTGAAAGGCTACAAGACGCAGGAGTTTCCGTGCGAATAGCTACCTACCCCGATTTGGTGCATTGTTTTATATACCTGTACGAAATTCTTCCCCAAGCAAAACAGGCGTTGCTGGCGGCATGCTCCTTTATAAAGGATGTTGCGGAGTCGCGGCCATGAAGAAACGCCGCAGCTCAACAGAAATATTTGTCAGCAAAATTTGGGCCGAGGTCCTCAAGCTGAAGACGATTTCGCCGGAAGACAGATTTTTTGATCTAGGTGGCGATTCGCTTGCTGTGATCAACATGATGAATAGCCTTAATGCCGAACTCCAAACCGAGATGAGTCCGATATTTATCTTCATGGAGCCTTCGCTGAGGGGATTCAGTAGACTAGTTGATGGGCATTTAATCCAACGGGCGGGGCAGCGTAAAATGCCGGGGGCCTAATCCATGGTCGACATAGCGTATCTTGTCTTGGTGGCCTACTGGCGGAGATCCGGCTCTTCCGTTTGAGATAGCTCACACTACATCAGAGGACTCTGTAGGACTCCGACCAGGTTTGGCGCACCTGAACAAACCCCGGTGCCCCCGGCGCGCACCCTTTATAGCGGCCTATTGGGATATCGCAGCTTTCCCGTATTCGTTCTTTGTAGTTCGCCCACTTCTTCGAAACTTATCTTCCCCCTAGGTACCCAAAGATCCGATGCAAGCCTAGCTACAAGTGATGTCATCCTTTCTGCGGACACCCCAACACACTGAATGCGTATTTCTCCGGCTGGGGATTCAAACGCAATGATTTCAACGTCTTCTCTCCGGAAGTAAAGCTCTATGTCGTCGAGATTAATCCTATGGCCCATAATTTTGCAGAAGCGCGCCCTTCTGCCACTGATGTAAAGATACCCATCTTTGTCGAGATGCCCGATATCACCGGTGTCAAGGATGCCACCCAATGTATCGCCGCTTTTCAAGTCCGCCGCCGAGTTAGCATAACCCAGCATCACGTTTGGTCCGCGATATTTCACTGAGCCATCCGCGTCGCAGGAAACGTGCCCTCCCGCGACTACTTTCCCCACGGAGTCATTTTTGTTGAAACGCACATTCCGTTGAAGCACCGCAATTCTTCCACACGCCTCCGTCTGTCCATACATGTTAAAGACTCGCGCATGTGGAAATGCCTTATCAACGTATTCAATCGATTCCGGGTCAATTTTCCCTCCAGAAATGGTGAGCGTATTTAGCGAGGGCACTTTAGCGGCATCAATTCCGAGGTGGGAGATAGTTTGATAAGTCCATGGTACGCCCGCAAATGTCGTAACTTGGTGAACCCCAACGGCGCCCCAAAATTCCGGTTCCATAACAGACCGTCGAGTGACAACCAGCGATGCGCCTGCCGAAATATAACTGTGCAGGAAAGACAACCCATATATATAGGCCAGGGGCACACTCGTTATTGCCCGCTCCCCCGGCGAGATAGCGACCGCCTTCCGAAATTGGTAACTGGCACTTTGGATGTTCGCGTAGGAGATCCTCGCTAGCTTGCTTGTTCCAGTTGTACCCGAGGTGGAAAGAAGCAAAGCTAGCTCGGGATATATATCACCCTCGCCGCGAATCTCGGCCGAGTCGTGGCCTATGTCGTATTGAGATGCTTTGTATCCCTGCTGGCGCGCGACGCTGCTAGCACTGCCGAAGACCAGGTCCGGTTTATAGATTTCTATGAGCTCAGCAACTTTTAACACAGGGCTTTGGTGGTTATAGAGGTATATTGCGTGTCGGGAAGCAAGCAGCCCAAGATAAAGTAGAACATCTGCCATGCAGTTGTCGAGTGGCGCGAAAATTAGTTTTTTGCGCGGCCCGCTGAGTTGGGAACTAACTTCACGGATACTAGCAGCCAAACCTGCATACGTCAGCCTCGCGCCGGATATCTCGTCAAATAGCGCAACGCAATCGGACCCCGAACTTTGCTTCGACCAAAACGGCAAGTCGACATCGCCCACAGCTTGGATGGAGAAGAGGCTCGACATGAAAACGGCTCCGCCAATTATAGCATGGACCGATCAGTATATTAACTCCATAATACAATCTAGTCGACCTTGGTCCAAGTAGCACCCCCTTTTCGATGCAGGTCGATCGAAGACAATGATTGAGGGCGAAATGCGAAGTGTCGATACCGAACGAAGGATTTTCGGGGTCATAACATTGCGGATCTTACCATTCATAATGCTGCTATATTTGGTGGCATTTCTGGACCGGGTAAATGTTGGCTTTGCGGCGCTTACAATGAATAAGGACTTAGGATTTTCCCCCGCGACGTTCGGCTTCGGCGCATCTATCTTCTTCATAGGATATTTCATCGCAGAAATTCCTTCGAATATCGTCCTAATAAAAATGGGCGCCCGGAAATGGATCGCAAGCTTAATGATAGCTTGGGGCTGTGTCTCCGCTGCGATGGTATTGGTGCGCAGCCCAGTTGAGTTTTATATTCTTCGCTTCTTATTGGGCGTGGCGGAAGCAGGGTTCTTTCCGGGTATGATTTTCTATCTTTCCAGCTGGTTCCCTGCAAAGAGGCGCGCTACCGTGATGGCGATATTTCTTACTAGTGTGCCCATCTCAACTGCACTCGGTTCGCCGCTTTCCGCCCTACTCCTCAGACAAACTGGGCTGGGGTTAGTTGGATGGCAATGGCTTTTTTTGCTTGAAGCGCTTCCTGCAGTTTGTTTGGGCATCATTGTGCTGTTCGTTCTCGCCGACGGGCCGGAGACCGCGCAATGGTTACGCGGTCCGGATCGGGTTTGGCTTATTGGCGTGCTACATGCAGAGGCTAAAGCGATCCCAATAAACCCGCCTTGGCATGGAATTTCCGGTTTTCGAGTTCTGCTGTTGAGTGTCGTGTATTTTGGCCTATCTGCCAGCCTATACGTCATTAGCGTGTGGTCGCCTCAGATCATCCAAAGCGTTGGCACACCCCTCTGGCAAATCGGGCTTTTGAATTCAGTTCCAGCCTTAATAACCATCCCCATAATGCTCATCTGGGCGGCCAATTCGGATAGGACGAAGGATCGCATTTGGCATGCGTTTACGGCGTGTGTCATCGCGGCGTTGGGGCTAATTTGCGTTGCTCGTGCAGGTTCAACAATTAGTGTTATGCTTGCTATGACGCTCGCGTTTGCTGGGATTAGTTCCGCCAAAGCTCCACTCTGGGGCCTTCCGGCGCAATTTTCGTCTGGCTCAACGGCCGGCGTGAGCATCGCCACAATCAACTCGATCGGGAACTTGGGAGGCTTTTGTGGGCCTTTCCTGATTGGGTGGGCGAAGAGTAAAACAGGGCGCTATGATGTTGGCCTTCATGTTACGGCGTTTATGCTCTTGTTTTCGGCGCTAGCTGTAATCTTATTCGCCAGGACCCATCGAATGGGGCCCCAGCCGGAACCTGGTAGGTGAAGGTAATGCGGCTCCTTAAAGTACAAAGGGGGCCAATGATCACCCTCTTGAGCAGTCCTAATTGCGCCACACCCCGGTGCATTAGTATTTAATTGGAGGCTTAAACTGTCGATCATCGGTCTTAGAACACACATTCAGCTATAACGGAACCCAGTCATGCTTGTTCTCGGTTGGCACGGCAGTGTTACTCGTTTGGAGACGGAGCGCTCCGGTGCCGGATACGGTGCTCATGATGGAGCGGCAGTTCTGCTGAGAGACGGCATGATAGTGGCAGCAATAGAGGAAGAGCGACTCAACAGGATTAAACACTCGAACTTCTTCCCTTTAAGAGCGATAAGATATTGTCTGCAAGAAGGGGGCGCCTCAATTGCTGACCTAAATGCTATTGTCACGGACGTTATGGAGAGCACTTGCGAAGAGGTTGCAATCAGCCGCGCCTTGCGCGATCCCAATGAGCCACTGCTGAGTGCGCGAGACCTAGTCAGCCAAATTTTTGAGAGGGAATTTGGTTTGCCTGTGGCAGATAAAATTAGGTTCTGCAGGCACCACCACGCGCATTTATTTAGTGCGTGGTATACTTCGCAGTTCGAAAGCGCCCTGGCAGTTTGTTTGGACGGTGACGGAGACCACTCTTCCGGGTTAATTGCACAATGCAGTTCCGACCAAATCAAAATACTACGACACGTGCCAGTGGAGCAGTCGCTGGGAAATTTCTACAACTGGGCTATTAGCTTTTTGGGCTATAAACGATTCGACGAATACAAAGTAATGGGCCTCGCCCCCTATGGAGACCCAGCTACCTATAAAAAGGTCTTTGACAGGATGTTTGAAGTGTTGCCAGAGGGCCGTTACGGCATCGCTCCATTCGTAGAACTCATGGATATCGCCCGCAAAGGCGGGCTTTTCGAAATCAAACGTCTAGGCGCCGGTGAATTTACCCAGGCTCACAAGGATTTCGCAGCCAGCTTGCAAAAGACTTTGGAGCTTTTAGCCCTCCACATCATTGCCCATTTTCAAAAAGCAACGGGCGCGCAGCATTTATGCCTTACTGGAGGGGTAGCGCAGAATTGCTCCATGAACGCCGAAATCCTTAAATCAGGCATTTTCAAAGAAATGTATGTCCAACCAGTATCCTACGATGCAGGAAATGCCTTAGGTGCTGCGTTGTCCTTTTTTCACGACGAGAAATTCCAACTTCCAGGCCATGTCCTCCCCCATTTGTATTGGGGTACCGATATAGGGACGTCGGAGTCCGTTAAGCTTCGCTTAGGTGCTTGGGGTAATCTCATATCATTTAATCAGAGCCTTAATATTGAAGTTGATGCTGCAAATTTGATTGCGGAAGGAAAGGTTATCGCTTGGGTGCAGGGACGCAGTGAATTTGGTGCCCGGGCACTGGGGAACCGCTCGATTATCGCAGACCCTCGCCCCGCGAAAAACAAAGAAGTTATAAACGCAATGATAAAGAAGCGGGAAGGATACCGTCCCTTTGCCCCTTCAATTCTTGAGGAGCGATTGCACGATTTCTTCGACGCGCCGCCTGCAATGAAACGTGCTCCCTTTATGGTTATTACGCTGCCTGTAAAAACGGAATTTCGCGAACTGCTCGGGGCCGTCACCCATGTCGACGGTACCGCAAGAGTACAAACCGTTTCTCGAAAAGGGAATCCGCGTTTTCACGCAATGATTGATCACTTCTCGAAGCGTACCGGGGTGCCCATTGTACTAAACACGTCCTTTAACAATAACTATGAGCCAATCGTCGACTCCATAGATGACGCGATCACTTGTTTCATGACGACAAAACTGGACCGGTTGGTCATATCCGACTTCATTATTGAAAAGCGGCCAATGGTCGATAATAACGTGTTGCTGGACTATGGGGTTACTTTGCCTCCCACAAGAAGACTGGTACGTAAGATGCGGGCCTCCGGCCTGTATCAGTACCTTATTGAGTGCAATGCCAGTGAAGGGTTCGTTGGCCCGGCAATACAGATATCGAGATCGCTATTCGAGGCATTATTGGACAGTGACGGAAAGACTATCCGGGCTCGATTGGAGGAGATTGAAGTCGACCCAGGCCCGGAACGTGACGATCTGGCAAACGAAATATTTTTTCTTTGGGAAAGGCGATCGATTATTCTTTCTCCTCTCATTTATAGCCCAGCCACTCGCAGCACCTAGCCAAACATCAGGCGTTTTACCGGGCTGAGGTTACTATGTCCGCGGATGGCTGAGAGATCATGGCGGCTGGGGCCGGACGATGTTGGAATGACAGGAGCATGCGATGGAACCAGGAGGTTCATTCCCAGTCGGCATCGAAGATGAAAAACGACAGCGGCAAATATGGGGGCGATAATTTTACAAAATTTGGGCGCAGCGCCTATGCCTCAATTATATATTTTGACTGTCCCCTACTAGCTGTTAAGTCGTAAACAACCTCGCGACAGCGGACTTCTAGGACAGGCGCTTAAAGGATATCCAAGGTTCAGATTAGTAGGAGAACCTGTTTGTTCCACAATCAGGTGAGGTGCTCCGAGGTGCAATTCATTATTTGTGGCCAGCGCTGACGCTCTCGAGGTGCGTCGAAAGTAAGTCCCTTACAGTGTTTGAAAAGCCGGTGGGGTTATCAACCATCACAGAATGCCCAGCCATTTCGACGACGGCCATGTCGCCAAACGGCGTTGCCTGAACCATTTGCGCAGCAAGCCGCTTCGACAATACCGCAGAGCCCATTCCTCGCACTACCAACACCGGCACGCGAGCGGCGGCCAAAGCGGCCCACCACCAAGTTTGGTCTTGGTTTTCAAGAACAGCATTCGCAACTGCTAAATCGAAACGCGGAACATATTTATTTGGCCCCTTGCAAATTAGGGCCCTATGCGCGAACCGTTCAATTGAGCGCTTGTCCGCGAGCAGCCTTTTTTCGCCTAACCAAAGCGCATACTCATGTACCGAGCCATAATTTCGATATCCCTGAACAATCTGTTCATAGACAACGGCGCCGGCGGATGCGTCGGTGGAAGGCCCGGAGTCGACAATAACAGCTGCTACAACTTCTCGGGGGCGGAGGATCATAATCCTTGCAGCTATGTCTCCTCCCAGGGAGTGACCAATTATAATGAACCTTTCCAGTCCCAGCTGATTGATTACGTGGTCAACGTCGGCGACGTGCGTTGCCAAATCATATCTTTCTTGGGAATCCCAGTCAGACTGTCCATGTCCCCGCAAATCAATAGCAAAAACTGGATAACTACCTACCAGATCCGTCGCGAAATCATCCCAAACGAAGCCGCCCTCAGCCAAGCCATGAATCAAGATACAGGGGGTGCCGGCTCCCGGCCACTTTCGCACGTTTAACCTGATTCCATTATCTAATCGAATGGAAATCGATGCATGAGTCTCTGCATGAGTCTCAGACTTCGGCATAACGAGCCAGCAGCCGTTGTGGAATGCGTGGGTGGGCGGCTAGATACTTAAGCATTTGCGCAGTACAATATACGAATACTGGCCACAATTGCGCTGGATAGCGTACCAAATTATGGACATTTATCGTAGTTGCCTCGCCCAACTTTAAACCCAAGTACTCCCGTGCCCGCCGCCATGATTCGTTGTTTGGCGCGCTTTCTTGTGCTACTGAATGTATTATAGTGTTACGGCTTATACCAGAGCTAAAACTAAATATGGGTCTACCTAGGCACATTATCACGGTCGCGCTGCGCAATTTAGCAGTCAGCAAGCTAATATCAGCCATCTCTATCTTTGGCCTCGCCGTCGGCATTGCCGCTGCGCTACTCATGGCTGCAGTGGTTCGCAATCAGCTCAGCTTTGATCATTTCATTCCGGGTCATGAGCGAACTTATATCGCCCTTGGTCGTGACAATCCTAAACTGAATGCAAAGTTGGCTCCATGCCCAGTCATCCCATATTGTCTGCGCGGTGATCCTTCCCTAGCGCCCAAACTCAAACTCGCTGCGCCGGAGATCGAGGCAATCGCCCGCCTAGCCTACACCAGAGGGGCAAACGGCGATGAGCCGCTAAAACTGCAAGCTGGCACAGTTGTCGGCGAGGAGATGCTGTACTGGGCCGATCCCGGTGTCTTTGATGTGTTGCCCTTGCCCGTGATGTATGGGGATCTCGTCAGCGCTCTGGCGCGCCCCGATGGCATTGTATTGCCCCAGGCTGTAGCAAGGAAATATTTTGGCCACGAGGACGTGGTGGGAAATACTCTTGCGGTCGGAGGTCACCCGATGATCGTCCGTGCGGTGATCCACGACCTTCCTGATAATGGTACTACCCTAATGAGTGGTATCTTCGTTGCAGGCAGCGCGGACTTTTCCCCTATTGCGCCGAACGGGCCGGGTGGTCCGGTTTACACCTATTTGAGATTGCGGCAAGGCGCCTCCGTCAACGCCGTTCAGGACCGGATCACAGCTGTCCTGGATAGTATGCTTCCGCCACAATTCCCCCGGGGTCTTAGCGTGGGGGTATTGCTGAGATTGGATCGGGCCAACCTGGACGAAATCAACAACCCTGGAATCCACGATCGGCTGGCGGCTGCGGCGCTCGCTGGGTTGATTCTGCTACTCATCGCGTTGGTGAACTTTGTTAATCTGATGTCGACGCGGAGTGGGCGACGTGCAAAGGATGTGATGATTCGGAAGGTCTGTGGTGCTAGTCGCACAGCGTTGATAACACAGTTCCTCGCCGAGGCTATGCTGTCGGTAATATTCGCAACGATATTAGCACTGGCGGCCGGGGAATTGGTGTTGCCTGAAATTAACGCCTTCCTTCGAACGGGGGCGCGGTTAAATGATCCATTATTGCCCTTGCTGTTGGTTAGCGTGCTATGCGCGGGCCTGGCAGCTGGGGCCTGGCCGGCCTTTGTGCTATCCGCTCTGCGACCGGCTAGAACATTGCAGGGCTGGAGTTCTGGTAATGGCGCCCCAATAATCCGGAGCGCGCTCGTCGGGCTTCAGTTCACCATGCTAATGATATTGGCTCTTGCCGCCGTAGTAGTCTGGCAACAGCGCAACTATGCAACGCACGAAGCCCTGAAAGCAGATACCGATCAGGTCCTGCTCATACGGACGAGCCCGCAAGGGTCGGGCTCGCCTCCGGCGGACATGCAGGCGCCAAATGCTTGCCCTTTCGCCTTTCTTGAAAGGGTAAGGCGATTGTCAGGCGTGCGCGATGTGCGCTGCACCGATCAGAGCTTCATTCAAGCAAACAACAATATCAGTTGGTTTAAAAACAGCATGGTGAGGTCCATAGACGTCAACCAGGTAGATCCAGGTATCTTTCGGCTTTATCAAATAAAGCCATTGGCGGGTGCACTTTCCGACACCTCCGGCGCTATTATCAACTTGTCCGCGGTGAAGTTCTTGGGATTTTCCTCGCCACAGGCCGCGATAGGGCAAAGTTGGTTTGACGGGCCCGCGAAGGAAATGCCACCGGACTTTCGGAAAACTTGGACTCCCCGTTATGGTGGGCACAGCCGCATTGCGGCGGTTGTGCCGGACTTCGCTTTCACTCCCGTGACAGACGAAATCAAACCAGCTGTTTTTAGCAGCTGGATCCGTGGCCAGCGTCAGCGCGCCATTCATGTCAAGCTTAGCAACAGCCACCTCCCCGAAACCCTGGGCGCTATCGACCAGGCCTGGAGCGCAAGCGGCCAATCTGGTGCGATCAATCGCGTTTTTCTCACAGACTACATAGCGCAACTTTATCAGGACATGTTGCGTGAAGCGCAGTTTTTTACCGCCTTCGCCATGATCGCAATTCTGCTGGCTTGCTTGGGTCTCATCGGCATCGCCATAACGACCGCCGAGAGGCGGACTAAGGAAATTGGAGTGCGAAAAGCGATGGGGGCAGACAGTCGGCAGATTGTGACCTTGCTGCTTTGGCAATTCGCCCAGCCGGTGCTCTGGTCAAACGTCGTCGCTTGGCCAGTAGCTTGGTGGCTGATGCGGTATTGGCTCTCTGGCTTCGCCTACCACATTGAGCTTGAGTGGTGGATTTTTGGCGCCATCAGTTTGGGAGTGCTGCTGATAGGACTGCTCGCCGTAGCCGGTCAGGCCATTTTCACTGCCCGCCAGAAGGCGGCCCTGGCGCTGCGCTATGAGTGACTATTCTATGTGGATTTGGAATGGGCTGTACCGATCGCGTCGTAGGCTTGATGAAATTTTTAGATGATGCGCGGGAATTAACTGCGCTCTAACCCTGTTCATCAGCAAGGGCGCCGAGTCCGTCTTAGGAATCCCGCTGGCTATGGGGTACGGGACCGTACCATTTCGGTACCCCCGAGATCAGGATCGAATCGCGTCAGCTTCCCCATAGCGGGCCGCGACTCAATGCTTCACGGAGCCAACAAAACTCAAACCCTGATGTGCCCCCACCCGGCGGAGAACCTTCCAGCACCTACTCCTCCGAAACTCCAATTCTTCTTCGCATGCGTTTGCGCTTCGTTACTTAATCCCTTCCTGCTGCCTAGACGCTAACTCAACATGGAAACTTCTAGGCGTTACTTCGGCTGCGGTGATGATTTGGTCAAATCCGCAACGCCTATTTATGTCCCGGGCAATGAATCTCACGTTTTCCCCGCTCAGTATCGATGTGTGGGTCCCGTTAACAACCATAATTTCGGTGTTGTTCTGCAGGCAACCGAGACGAGCGGCCCGGCAATCGGAATCATGAGAAAGTGTAGCGTCGTATAGGACGATCTTTCCCGCATAACTTGATTGCTCGTACGATGACAGAGCCGACAGGTGCCGGCCAACGACCTCATACATTTCCCGGAGATTCTGGAGGGTATAATTAGTTTTTCTATGAGCGTTAATGGATGGATGTAAGAGTCGGAGCTGTTCGTCTACGTCAATGGGTTCCGTTCCCATTTCATAATCCAACTCGTTCGGGAGATATAATTTCACGAAGGCCTGTAGACATTCGCGCGCGCCGCAATGATTGGCATTGCTACCCTGGGAAGAAGGCGGGGCGTCTATAAAAATTAATTGATCAATTTCACGACCTCTGCCCTGTAAAATTTTCGCTGCTTCGACAGCTAGTATGTTACCAAAGGAATATCCAAGGAGCCTAATTGGTCCCTTCGGTTGAATTATTTCTATGTGTTTGGAGTATATAGCTGCCATTTCGGCAATGTTGTTTGCGCCCCTGAGTTCATTATCATAGGCGTGGACTCCATGTACCGTTATTTGATCACTCAATAGCCGCGAGAGCTCCATATAGCAAGAAAGTCCGCCGCCCATCGGATGGAATACAAAAAGCGGCACGTCCCGCCCTGGCTTCATTAAGACAACGGGTGATTTGCTATGTTCTATTAAGTAGGTCGTTATTCCAATTCTCTCGGCGAATTGGCGTAGGTGGGGATGTTCAAAGAATGTCTGAAGTGGGATTGTGCTTCCAATCATGAACCGCATCCGCTCCAGAACCCGGATCGCCAACAAGGAGTGACCGCCAAGATCGAAGAAGTTGTCGTGACGGCCAACCCGTTCAACTCCCAAAACCTCTGACCAAATCTGTGCGAGCGCGCTCTCAACAGGACCAATGGGCGC
>CAZNGO010000085.1:0-103575 GCA_964572805.1 uncultured Rhizobium sp.
TTGGGCCGGTATTTGCCGGACGGCAATATTGAGTTTTTAGGCCGCAATGACTTCCAGGTGAAGATCCGGGGGTTCCGGATTGAGCTAGGGGAGATTGAAGCTCGGCTATTAAGCCACCCAGATGTTCGCGAAGCGGTTGTGCTGATGCGGGAAGAAGTTGGGACAGGAGACAAGCATCTTGTCGGCTATGTGGTCGCGCCTCAGAAGGTTGAACTATGGCCATCGACCGCAGAATTCTATGTGTATGATGAGCTCTTGTATCATGCAATGAAAAATCACGAGACCAGAAACAAGATATATTTTGAGGTATTCAAGAAAGTATTAAAGAGCAAAACAGTGCTGGAAATTGGGCCGGGCCCAAATGCTGTCTTGGCGAAGCTCGCCATAGCAGCCGGGGCCAAAAAGGTTTACGCGGTCGAGTTGCTCGAAGATGCATTTATAAAGGCCAAAGCTGAAATCAAAAGGTGCGGCTTGGAATCCAGCGTAATATTGGTACATGGAGACATCACCGACGTAGAATTACCCGAAATGGCCGACTTTGGCATCTCGGAAATAGTAGGAAGCATCGCGGGTTCGGAAGGCGCAGCGTCCATAATAAATAGCGCGCGAAGATGGATCCGGTCACCTGCAAATATGCTACCTATGCGTGCGAGAACAATGATCGCGGGCCTTGCGCTTCCCGAAAACAGTTTTGATTATGCGTTTAGCGAAGTAGCGGCTTATTATACCCGAAGCATCTTCGCGGAAGTTGGCAAAAAGTTTGATTTGCGTATTGCACTGAAAGGTCTGAAGGCTGATGCGATTCTCACTTCCGCAGCAACCCTTGAGGAATTGAATTTTACCGAAAGGTGCGAGCTTGAATCCGTTCATGACATAGAATTAGTCGTAGAGAATGGTGGGACATTAACGGGATTCGTCGCCTGGCTTTTTCTAGAAATAGACCAAGAAAATTCGATTGACACCTTGGTCGATCAGGGGAGCTGGCTTCCAATTTATATCCCGGCATTTGACGATGGAGTTCGTCTGGGAAGGGGAGATCGGATACTCGCAACGATCGAGAGGCGCCTTAGCAAAAATAACCGGACGCCAGATTTTTATGTTTCCGGCCGAATTGTGACTGGTGACGGCCAGGTGGTTCCCTTCAATTTTTCGAGCCTGCACCAAAGCGAGAAATTTCGGGACACACTTTTCTATAGGAAGTTGTTTTCTGACGGCGACGTGCGTCAGCGCCCTGCGAAATCAGCACGCTCGCTGCGCTCTCATTTAGCCGCCACCCTTCCCAATTATATGCTCCCGGACGCGTATGTGGAGCTGGAAGAATTGCCGCTTACACTGAACGGGAAGTTGGATCGCAAGGCGCTACCTGCGCCCGGGCGATCTGCATATGGCCTGGGGCCGTATGAGGCGCCCATTGGCCCTATAGAAACGTTAATTGCCCAGATTTGGGCGGATGTGTTGGAGGTCAAGCGGATCGGGCGAAGTGACAGCTTCATCGAGCTAGGAGGGCATTCATTGTCGGCCGTGCGAGTTCTGGAGCGGATGCGCCGTTATGGGCTGTCCGCGGATGTGCGGGCGCTCTTTGCCACCCCGTTGTTGGCCGAATTTAGCAAAGGACTCGATGCTGAAAAACTGCCCAACCTTTAGAGGGACGCGGAAAAGCATGTTAAATCCGTTGCGGAGGCGAGATGTAGCGGAAGCAAGGCGTAGACGGGCTGAGAGCTTTCGGACACAAAATGTTGCAGGAGTGGGAGTTCGAATAACCTCCCTCGGTCGGAGTTAGACCATAGAATGGAGGAGACCAAATAATGAAACCTAGGATTCGCGCATACCGCCAGACACCGCGACTGCTATCCTAGCTGATACTCTGATGCTAGATGCCTTGTATAGCTCGCCCATCCGGACGCATTTTAAAATCTGTTACAACGATTAGTTATGGAACAGCGAACACTTACGGTCACCATAGCTGCAAATTTCGCCGGTGAACGCGCCCGAGCGACGCTTCACTACTTGCTCACACTCCTCGCGATCCCCCACAAAGTTGAGCTAGTCAGCCACGACAAATTGTTCAGCAGAATATTTGATGCCCCTCTTTTACATCTTCAGAGCGGGCCCGGAATGAACGTATTAGCGGTGCGTTTAACGAATGTCGGCACCTCTGCGGAAGGGCGATCAAAGCCAGACATCAACTATCTTCGCAACAATGTGCAGCAGTTCATCGACCGGGCGGCTGCGTACATGCAGCGCGAGGGTTCGTCACCGCTTCTTGTGCTGTTCGCCCCCGAGCCAGTATCCTGGTTGAAAGACGGTTCTTATGCGGAACAAATTGCCGCAATTGAGGAACTGGCGGCGCATCAATTGCGCTCCGCGGGGGCGCACGTGTGCACCGCTGCCGACATCCTTAACTTGTATCCGATAGAAGAATATGTAGATCCGGTTGAGCATGAGTTCGAGCATTCTCCCGACACCGGTGAAGGGCAAGCCGCTATAGGCGCTGTAATTGCCCGACTTGTTCGGGCGTTAATCGCGGTTCCTTTCAAGGTTTTGGTTTTCGACTTAGACAATACGCTTTGGACAGGGGTAACCGAAGAAGGAGTGAACGGAGTAGTTCTCGATGAAAAACGGCTGGCTCTCCAACAATTTTTGATTGCGCAAAGAAGGGCGGGCACAATTCTTGGTTTATGCAGCAAGCGTGCGGAATTTGACTTCGAAGAAGTATTTGTAGGACCGGAGGTGCGCCTTAGCCGAGATGATGTCATTTGTCTGAGGGCAAATGGCCAGTCCAAGGGCGAGAGCTTGCGAGCGCTTGCTGCTGACCTTTCCCTAGATCTCGACTCATTCATTTTTGTTAGCGGCGATGACCAGGAATGTGCAGAGGTTGCCGCCCGGTGTCCTAGCGTGCTGACGATTGCTATACCTCCGGACGGCGACTCAGTGGTGAATCATTTTCGCCATTTTTGGGTTTTTGACATGCCGCCGGTTACGAATGACTTTCGAAGGCACTTCAACGTCTGCCCGGTGGGCAACGGGCAGAACTCTTTGCTTCGTAATCAGAACATAGCGATGTTAGCGAAGGATCTCCGCACAGCATCTGCAATTAATAATTGCGTTGCGCGAGTTGCTGCGCACAACAAAAGCGCCGGTCAGCTGGAGGCCCTGCAAAATAAGCGACGCACAAAGTGTGAAACGGAACTTATTTCAATTTGCAAGCATGCATTAGGGATTCCCGCAATGGGGGTAAACGACGATTTTTTTGATTTGGGCATTGATTCGAACACTATCGTCAGAATTGCAGCCCTCATTCAGAAGAAGCTCAGTTATAAGGTGGGAATCGCGACGGTGCAGGCGGCCCGAACGGTCGCCAACCTTGCGGCGGCTTTGGTCGCCCCGCCAGGTCAAGAATTATCGTCAAACCCCGTCGGTCCATCTGGGCATTCCTGCTACACGTCGTTAACAATTTGCCTGCTCAATCGCGGGGGAGTAAAGCGACCGCTATTTCTTATGCGGCCGTCGTCCACAAATGGGGGGGCCCTGGCCTACGCACCATTGGCGCGGCATCTGGATTCCCAGCGGCCATTATATATTCTTCAGAACCGCCCCCTTCTGGAATCGCGTAAGCCGTACGGCAGTATTCAGGAAATGGCAGTGGAATATGTCGATGCGATACGCACTATCCAGCCAGAAGGTCCGTATCTGGTTGGGGGGCTGTGTCTCGGCGGCAAGACCGCATTCGAGGTGGCCACTCAGCTTTGGTCCGGTGGGCAACGCGTGGCTATGTTGTTAATTATTGAGGCGTTGTCGCCTAATACCCAACAGGAACAGGCCCAGTTTCTGGACGATCGTACGCTCGCGCAGCTAAAGCTACGCCTCTTCGCTCGTTATCCTAACGCCTCAAAAATACTAACGAGCCAGAACTCTCTCATTCGACGTTTCGAACTTATTGCGTATCATGATTACGATAACCACGACGTTGACTTAGTCTGCAACGCCTTCCCCGCTAGGTTCGAGAGGGCGACTCTTCAAAAAATGTCCCCCGACGAGATGTGGGAACACGTATATAAATCATTGAAATGCGAAGTCGGCGGCCCTGCCTCCTATTATGAAGGAGATGCAGCGATAGCCCGGCGCGGATTCAAACATTTTGCGAATGACCACCAGCTCGATGCGCTTTACACACCCTCCCAGCGATATCAGGGACCAGTCACATTTTTCACTGTCCGGGGTAACAACCGCGCCGGCGTAGGGTGGATGCCCTTTATTGCTGCTCCGCCAAAATTATACGACTTCGACGTGAAGGTGATTAAAGACGGATCGAATGCCCATAATTCACTGATGGCTGAGGAAAATGTGAAACCTGTAGCCGCAGAGTTAAACCGGCTATTAGATGACATCGCACCGCTGTCCTGACGGGCGTGGCCTACGAAGTGGAGCATAAGGCCTGTAACTTCCGTCCGCTGGGTTCCCCCCCTTATTGTTCGAAGCTGGCCTGAAACGAACCATTTTTGCTTTTAACAGAAAACTTAGCCCCCTTTTCTTGGACGCTTGTCCAACTGTCACCTTTCACCCGGTTCATGACTCTTCACCCCTCGAATCCCCAATAAAAACGTCAAGTGTCACGTTTCAAGAAAGGATCACCATGCATCATCATCGCAACCACAGCATCGGAGTCTGGAGGCGTTGTCACCTATTTTGAGATTGTTGACTCCAAAGGAGCGCGCGTCGTGAAAACAGCTATCGCTTACTATCGCACTAGCTCAGCGGCCAATGTTGGTCCGGACAAGGACTCCGAGCGACGCCAGCGGGAAGCTGTAACGGACTATGCAGCAGCCTCAGGATTGACGGTGGTGGCTGAATTTTTCGACGCCGCCATCAGCGGCGCTGATCCGGTGGACGCCCGTCCGGGCTTTGTAGCCGCTCTGGAAGCCTGCCGGTCGCTAGGTGTCTCGACCATCCTGACCGAAAACGCCTCTCGTTTCGCCCGCGACTTGACTGTCCAACTCACTGGCCATGCCTTGCTCCGGAAGGCTGGAATCGAACTGATCCCGGTGGACGCCCCGGCCCATTTCACCGACCCGACGCCAACCGCTGTATTGATCCAGCAAATCCTTGGCGCTGTCAGCCAATTCGACCGCGCCAGCACCGTTGCCAAGCTCCGGGGCGCTAGGGACCGCAAGCGAGCCGCTACAGGCCGGTGCGAAGGCCGCAAGCCCGTCCCTGAGGCCGCTGTAGCCATAGCTAAGAGGCTGGCAGTTGAGCGCCGGTCCCTCAGGGCTATCTCGGCTGCATTGGCTACTGAGGGCCACTTGTCGCCTTCCGGCAGGCCCTATTGGCCCGCCAGCGTGTCGCGGATGCTCGCGGCTTAGCTCACTCTTCTGGGCAAAATTTGAAAGGGCGGGACCCGCTGCCGCCCCCCGTTTGGCGTGGCGATTGCCATACACCTGCGATCTAACCAATGGATTGAATTTCTGAAGCGACCGACTGGGGGCCCAAGGCCGGGTTCTGATTTCCTGATCTGATCTTGCGCTGCCCCAACGCACCCGCAATCAGCACCACACAATCCCCGTCCCTCCATGTGGACGGACCCGGTTAGGCGCTAGGTATTTTTGTTTGCCAACTCCACTAGCCATTTTCTCAGATGTTCGCCGTCCATCAATTCCAATCGGTAAGGGACGAATGGCGCAATAAACGGATCCGCCATTATGTTGGTTGGGAAGCTGGACGTAGTAGATAGTATTCCCTTAGAAGTATCCCTCTCGCCCGACATAACGCCCAAAAGAGCGCGTACATCGTCGTAGCCAACTTTGAGGCCGGGGTGATAGGCCTTCACTGATCCAATTATCTTTATACAGCCCACCCCTTTTCGTGTCGCGATTACGTCACGCCCGTGATCGCCAGTGCGAGGCGTGAGAATTACTGAGTCAAAGCCCGCTAGTGAGTAGGCTCCCGCAATTATCTCTTCCCATTTTTGTGGCGAGATTTGATAGGCTTTATTCCAATCGCTTTTTAGTTCTCCTACTACCGCCTTCCACGCGACGGATGTTGCTTCGACAAGTATCCCTTCGGAAGTTCTAGTGTCGCCTACAATGACAGATGAGAGAGCTAGATCGACCTTTTGCGAAATTAAGCCTTCTAATACTTGATCTAAATACCCCTCCGTCAAAGGGGGCTGGCTGGTGTCGAGGAGGTGCAGTAATTCTTTTTCAATGACGAAAGACTTTTCCTCAGCGTTTAGTTGGTTGCTGTAAATAACTGTGATTTCTTCCCTTTTACCATTCTCGAACTTGCTCAAGGCGCGAATTACATCGGGGTTCAGGCGCGTCTCGGTAAATTTCACTTTTGTTCCGCGCTTTTCGAGTAGCGCGGCCAATTCTTCAATTCGGGATTTTCTTGCCATCCGCGTGTCCTGAAGCTTGCCTTTGTGGTTCAGGGTTGAGGTTCAACATTGATACTAACGTCATCAAATCTGCATTGGGGCGCAGCTTTGCAATCTGAAGATTGGGGTAATGCGAGGACGGGTGAAAAATGGTGCCGGGTACAGGACTCGAACCTGTGACCCCCTGATTACAAATCAGGTGCTCTACCAACTGAGCTAACCCGGCGGAGGCGGTACTTTTAGCAGGCCGTAGATTTCCCGGAAGTTAGGAATTCGGACCTGTGGATAACTCCAACTTCAATACCAGCCCAAAAGTCGGAATTCGAGGAAATCCATGTTGGAAATCGCCCGGCGCTCTGCGAAATTTCCCAAATTACAAAACCGCTGCTCTACCGCTGAGCTAATCCGGCCACGCGAGGGGTCAATAGGCCACGGCGCGCGTTAAAGGCAAGTTCAGCCCGCGCCGGGGCCGAAATAGTCGTAGGTGTAGCTCCAGCGCCTGGTCTGTCCCGGCTTGAGCGAAATGGCGATATAGGGCTCCCAGCTCACATTGGTGCGGATGGACCAGAAATTGATCCGCGCCAGCGGCTGGTCGCCGCGAATGCGCTGCCCGAAACCGGTGGCGGTATTCTTCACCGTGAAATCATAATCGCTGACCTTGTCGCTGAACCCGCTGATCGGCGAGGTGACGCTTTCGCCTTCCTTCACTGCCCGCAGATAACGCAGCGTCCTGCCCTGCACCGCCGCGGCGCCGGGTGTCAGCGGCCTGTCGGTCTTGATGTCGAAAGGCGCGGTAATGGCCACATTCTCGTCGCCCGGCGAAAGCGTCATGAAGTTGTGGCAATAGACGCTGGTGACGATGTCGCGCTTGCCGGTGTTGGTGAGGACATGCTCGATCACCATTTCCGCCTTGCCCGGCACCAGGCGCACGGTCTTGGCGTAGCTGTAGCCGAAACCGCTTTGTCTGTCGGCGATCGTGTGCGTTAGCCTTGCGCTGGCTTTTCCGTGGCTGGCGGTGCGCGTTCCTTCATTCACCACCGGATAAGGATGCACGAAATCATAGGGGCGGACATCGCGCGTCATCACGCCGACGCCGATCTTCAGGAAGCGCGCGCCGTTGCCGGCCTCATCATAGCCCGCAGGAGCGAAATCCTCGGCCGGGCCCGCTGCCGCGCTGACGGTGGAGACGGTGACGTGGCCGTTCTTCCAGGCAAAGTCCCGTACATAGGGCGAGTAGCTGGAGAACCATGGCTGGCCATAGTCCTGTCCTCTGAAAGTGGCATGCGCCACGACGCCGGTGCGGTCGAAGCGGGTGCCGCGGTAAAAGCCATTTTCGCCCGGCAGGAAGACCTTGACCGAAACGATGCCGTTACTGAGGTCGAAATGGGGCGTTTTCTCCAGCACGCTGGCGGCGATGATGCTGCTTTCCGGCACGGTCTGGGCTGTGGCGGCCCCCACCAGCATTACCGCGGCCAGACCGAAAAGCCCGGAAGTCCCTTTCATGGTGCGCTCCCCACGACGATCATTGTTTCATGCGCCCGGCTTCTGTAGGACTGGCGGGCATTCTCTTAAACCTAGTCCCAAGTCCCTGTCATGTCCGCAAAAAAGCGCATCCTGATAACCTCGGCCCTGCCTTATGTGGCGGGGGTCAAGCATCTGGGCAATCTGGTCGGCTCGATGCTGCCGGCCGACATCTTCGCCCGCTTCTGCCGGGCGCGCGGGCATGAGACGCTGGCGATTTGCGCCACCGACGAGCATGGCGCGCCCATCGAGCTGGCGGCGCTGGAAGAAGGCATCGGCCCCCGCGAATTCTGCGACAAGTGGCACGCGGTGCAGAAAAAGCTGGGCGATGATTTCGGCTTGTCCTTCGACAATTTCGGCCGTTCTTCCTCGCAGGCGAACCATGAGCTGACGCTGCATTTCGCGCGCCAGCTCTGGAAGAACGGCTTTCTGGAGCTGCGCACCACCAAGCAGGCCTATTGCGTCACCGACAAGCGCTTCCTGCCAGACCGCTATGTCATCGGCACCTGCCCGCATTGCGGCTATGACCGGGCGCGGGGCGACCAGTGCGAGAACTGCACCCGCGTGCTCGACCCGGTGGACCTGATCGATCCGCGCTCGGCGATATCCGGCGCGACGGACATCGAAATTCGCGACTCCACCCATCTTTTCCTCAAGCAGTCGCAATTCACCGACAAGCTGCGCGCCTGGATTGAGGGCCACAGGCAGAACTGGTCGCCGGTAGTGACGTCCATCGCTTTCAAGTGGCTGGACGAGGGGCTGCGCGACCGCGGCATCACCCGCGACCTGGACTGGGGCATTCCGGTGCCCGACGACATTGCCGGTGGCGCGCTCAAGGGCAAGGTCTTCTATGTCTGGTTCGATGCGCCGATCGAATACATCGCCGCGACCAAGGAATGGGCCGACCGCAACGGCAAGGACTACCGCGACTGGTGGCAGGGCAAGGACGTCACGTACTGGGAGTTCATGGGCAAGGACAATGTGCCTTTCCATACGGTCGGCTTTCCCGTCACCATCATGGGCTCGGGCGAAAACTGGAAGCTGGTGGACCGCCTCAAGGGCTTCAACTGGCTGAATTACGATGGCGGCAAATTCTCCACCTCCGGCAAGCGCGGCATCTGCATGGACAGGGCGCTGGAGATCGCGCCGGCCGACGTCTGGCGCTATTACCTGATAGCCAATGCGCCGGAGAGCGGCGACAGCAACTTCACCTGGGAACATTTCGCCGGCGTGGTGAACAAGGACCTGGCCGATGTGCTGGGCAATTTCGTGCTGCGGGTCACCAAATTCTGTGCCGCCCGCTTCGACGGGCTGATGCCGGGCGAAGGCGAATATGACGAGGAGGAAAAGGCGCTGATCGCCGAGCTTGACTGCCGCGTCGCCGCCTATGCGCAATTGCTGGAAGCCGCCGAATTCCGCAAGGCGCTCTCGGAACTGCGCGCCATCTGGGTGGCCGGCAACGAATATCTCACCCGCGCCGCACCCTGGACCCACATCAAGACCGATCGCGCCAGGGCGGCGGTGGGTGTCCGCATGGGGCTGAACCTGGTGCATCTCTTCGCCCACCTGTCCTGGCCGGTGGTGCCGGAACTGGCGGCCCGAATCCATCGCGCCATCCAGCCCATAGGCTATGAAGGCGGCGCCATCCCCTGGCCGGACATGCCGATGGCGCAGATGCTGGACGATCTCACCCCCGGCCAGCCCATCACCCCGCCCGACATGCTTGTGACCAAGATCGCCGACGAACAGGTCGAGGCGTGGAAGCGGCAGTTTGGCGGCGCCCCGTGACGCGGGAATGCGGCAGTTGCACCCTGTGCTGCAAAGTCATGGGCATAGTCGAACTGGAAAAACCGCGCGGGGCCTGGTGCAATCATGCCGTTCCGGGGCGCGGTTGCGCCATTTACGAGCAGCGGCCGGACAGCTGCCGCGTTTTTTCCTGTCTCTGGCTGCTGGACCCCGCACTGGGGGAGGAGTGGAAGCCGGAAAAGAGCAAGCTTGTCATCGTGCCCGACGACGACAAGAAGGTCACCCGGGTCTACGTCGACGCCGCCGCGCCGGAAGCCTGGAAGCGGGAGCCCTATCACAGCTCCCTGCTGGACTTCATGCGCAATGGGCTGATGGAGGGCCGGCTGCTCTTCATCAATGTGGGCAACAGGAACGGCCTTCTGCTGCCGGACGGCGGGGATGGCTGGCGGCTGCAGGATCTGGGCAAGCTGCAGGCGGGCGACGAGGTCCAGCTGAGACGGTCCGGCCCCCCCTTCGCCCCGCGCTATGAAGCAGAAGTAAAGCGGCGTCCGGCCTAGATCAGCACTTCCCATCCATTCGGGGTCAGCGCCTCGAGCGGCGAAAAGCGGACCTTGTAGTCCATCTTCTCGCTGCCCTGCACCCAATAGCCGAGATAGACGTAAGCCAGGCCGAGCGCCCGCGCCCGCGCGATATGGTCCTGAATCATGAAAGTGCCCAGGCCCCGGTCATGCGCGCCGGGATGGAAGAAGGAATAGACCATGGAAAGGCCGTCGCGCAGCTTGTCGGTGAGGGCGGCGGCCATCAGCAGACCATCATGGTCGCGATACTCGACGATGTGAGTGTCGACCGGTGTTTCCTCCACCATGGCGACATAGTCGAACAGCCCCATGTCGCTCATGCCGCCGTTGGGATGGCGGGAGTCCAGATAGGTCCGCAGCAGGGCGAATTGCTCGCGCGTCGCCTCGGCGGCGACTTCGGAGCGGACAAGGTCGGCATTGCGCCTGGCATTGCGCCTGAGGTTGCGGCCGGCGCGGAATGCGTCCGCCACCACCCGCACCGAGACACAGGCATTGCAGCCTTCGCAGGCCGGGCGGTAGGCGATGGATTGGCTGCGGCGGAAGCCGGAATGGGTGAGCGCTTCCGACAGGTGCTGGGCCAGGTTGCCGGCGAGACGTGCAAACACCTTGCGTTCCACCCGGCCTGGCAAATAGGGGCACGGCCCCCCGGGCGTCAGGAAGAATTGCGGGATGCGGGCGGCGCGCTGGTCGGTCACGCAGGCGACTATGGCAAGGAAACCTGCCGCCGCGCCAGTCTCTGGCCAGCCACTGGGTTAACGTTCCACCGTCGAAAAGCCAACACCAGCGGGTATTTGGTTCTAGGTCCTGATGTCAGGACTGAAGACCGGCGAGGGTGTTAATTGCCGAGTAGACCGCCGGATGGCGCGGGCGGCGCTTCCTTGAGCAGCAGGATGGAGAGTCGGCGATTCTGCGAAGCGCTGGGATTTTCCGGCAGCAGCGGCTCGGAGGCGGCCTTGGCCTCCGTCGCGTAGATGCGGTCTGCGGAGATGCCGCCGCCCTGCAGCACGGCACGCGCGGCATTGGCGCGGTCGAAGGAGAGTTTCCAGTCATCACTCGCCGAATCGCTGCCGCTGGTATGGCCGGCAATGGCGATTCGGTTGGGGAGAGTGGCGACAATGCCGCCGACCGCTGCAAGCAATTTTTTGGCGTAGGGCATCAGCTCGGCCGAGCCCTGCTGAAACATCGGGCGGCCATCCTGGTCCACAAGCTGGATGCGCAGGCCCTGCGGCGTCTTTTCGGTGATGACCTGGTGCGAGAGATTGGCCAGGTCGGGATTGTCCTGCACTGTCTGGTGAATCGCATCTTCGGCGTGGTTGAACTCGCCATCCTGCGCCGACTGCGAATCGGCGGTGCTGGCGGAGGATGCGTTGGCGCCCCCCTGCGAGCCGCCCGCCGCCATGGCGTTGGTCTGACTGCTGGGGGAGGGCGGCGACTGCTTCTGCATCACCGACTGGGCACCGCCGGCATGGGCGGAATCGGCGCCCATCACCTTGCCGCCCAGAACGCCGCCCGAGCCGGACACGGTCTGGGCGATGGACTGGGGCGCAAAATAATCGGCGATGCCGCGCTTCTGTTCGGGGGTGGTGGTGTTGATCAGCCACATCAGCAGGAAGAAGGCCATCATCGCGGTGACGAAGTCGGCATAGGCGACTTTCCACGCGCCGCCATGATGGCCGCCGTGACCGCCCTTTTTGATGCGTTTGATGACGACCGCGTTATCGCCGGCCATAATACCCACCACCCAAATCTACCCGGCTCGCCGTCCCGGTCTTTCCGCCGGGGCTGGTCTCGCCTAACTTGAGCGATAATGCACAGCCCCGCTTAATCGAGTGTGAAATGGCCGGCGACCAAAGCTTCGATTCCCGCGCTTTCCGCGACGCCCTGGGGCTTTATCCCACCGGCGTGGCGGTCGTGACGGCGGCGACCGGGGGCGAAGCGTCCCATATTGGGATTACCGTCAATTCCTTCACCTCGGTCTCGCTCGACCCGCCCTTGGTGCTGTGGTGCATCGACCGGCGCTCGCGCCGCCACGACGCCTTCGTCGCGGCCTCCGGCTTCACGGTTTCGCTGCTGGCGGCGGGACATCGCGCGGTCTCGGCACGGCTGGCCGGCGCCGGCGAGCACAGTCTCGACGGCCTCAAGCTACTTGCGACGGAGCTGGGACCGCCGGCGCTGGCCGATTGCCTGGCGGCGTTCGAATGCGCACGGGAAAAAGTCGCCGATGGCGGCGATCATTCCGTCCTGATTGGGCGGGTGTTGCGCTTCCACCGGCCGCAGGAAGGCGCACCCCTGGTGTTCTTCCGCGGCCGCTATAGCGGGTTGGCATAGTTCCTCCGAATGCGAATTTATCGCGCGGGCGAATCCGTCGCCGCGGGCGCTGCCGCGAAGTCTGCGGCCGCCGCCCTGGATGGGGCGTGTCCGGGTCGCCACAGCGGCCAACTACTAACAAACCGCTATTCCGGAAAACGCCGGTTTCCGGCATTCCGCCGCCACTGTCACATCATTGACATGAAAGCTTCACCGGCCCGTCGCGCCCCCCGGCGATAGCAGCGCCGCGCGAGATTGCGCAATGCAACAGAGGGGTGTTTGCGTGAAGAAGACGGGCAAGATTGGTTTGATGGTCGGCGCGGCCACCATCGCGATGATTTCGAACGCCATGGCGCAGTCGGTGGAAGATCGCCTGACGGCGCTGGAAGAGCGTGCGATGTCCGACCGCACACGCCTCTCCACCCTGGAGCAGCAGTACAATCAGGCCGTCTGGCTGTTCGACAATGGCCGCCCGACGTTGGCGACCAATGACGGCCGCTTCACCATGGCGGTGCGCATCCGCTTCCAGACCGATTTCGCCGGCTTCTCGCAGGACAGCACCCATCCGGCCGGCTTTGCCGGTCCGTCCGACCTGTCGAGCGGTGTCGCCATGCGCCGCGCCTATTTCGGCGTCGAGGGCAAGGTCTATAGCGACTTCGCCTATGAGATCCGCCTCAACGCGGGCGGCAGCGACGGCGGCAGCTTCGGCGCCTCCGGCGTGCCGAGTGCCGGCGAAGGCGATCCGCTGCTGAACAAGGCGGTGGTCACCTATATCGGCATCCCGAACTGGCACTTCAGTGTCGGCGTCATCGAGCCGTCCTTCATGATGGAAGGCACGACTTCCTCCAAGGACCTCACCTGGATTGAACGCCCGGACCTCGAGAACATCGCCGCCGACAGCTTCGGCGCCGGCGACAGCCGCCGCGGCATCGAAGTGGGCTGGAACAAGGTCGATGCCCTGTGGCCGGGTGACAACCTTGCCGTCGATGTCGCCTGGACCGGCGGCAAGACCGGCAGCGCGGCGAACCATGGTTCACTCAGCACCACCCCTGGCAACGGCGACGAAAATTCCCAGGTGCTGGGGCGTCTGGTTGACCGACTGTGGAGCGACGGCATTTCCAATATCCAGATCGGCGCCAGCGGCGCGGTGGTGACCTATTCCGGTTCCAACAGCAATCCTGACGGCGGCAGCCAGACCCTGCGCTTCCGCGAGCGTCCGGAAATCCGCGTTGACGGCAGCCGTCTGATCGACACCGGCGCCATGAGCGCCAAGACCGGCAACATGTGGGCGGTGGACTTCGAAGGCAATCTGCAGAATCTCTACTTCGAAGCCGAATATGCCTCCTTCATTGCCGACCGCCAGTGTGGCTCGCTCACTGCCGCCAACAATCCGGTCTGCGTCAGCTCCACGGCGGTGATCGACCATCCCAGCTTCCATGGCTGGGTGATCGGCGCTTCCTGGATCATCACCGGCGAGACCAAGACCTATACCCCGAACGGTCTTGCCGAAACGCAGGCCGGTTTCGGTGCGCCGATTCCGTCGGCGCCCTTCTCGCTGGCCGGCGAGAGCTGGGGCACCTGGGAACTGGTGGCGCGCTATTCCGACACCAGCTTGAACTGGCACCAGACCCAGACGGCGGTAACCAACGTCACCGGCACCTCGCAGCTGGCCGGCGTGCTGGGCGGCGAGCAGCGCATCGTGGCGCTGGGCGTGAACTGGTACTTCAACCGCAACGTTCGCCTGATGCTCCAGGACAATATCGTCTCGGTTAAGAAGGGCGTTAGCGCCAACCTCAGCCGCGACAGCCAGGACATCAACATCCTGGGCCTGCGCCTGCAGTTCGCCAACTAACCGGACAAATTGGGAGCGGCTGCTCCAGAACCAAAGGAGTTCTCATGAACAAGCACCTCAAAATCCTGGCTGGCGTCGCGGCGGCTGCCGTCCTCGCTACCAGCGCCATGGCGGCGGAAATCACCGGCGCCGGTTCCAGCTTCGTGGCCCCGATCGTCACCAAATGGGCTTCGGTCTACAAGGGCGTCTCGGGCAACAGCCTGAACTACGCCTCGATCGGCTCGGGCGGCGGCATCGCCCAGATCAAGGCCAAGACCATCATGTTCGGCGCCACCGACAAGCCGCTCACCTCCAAGGAGCTGGCGGCGGCCGGTCTCACCCAGTTCCCGGTGGTGATCGGCGGCATCGTGCCGGTGGTCAACGTCCAGGGCGTCAAGCCGGGCCAGATGGTGCTGGACGGCGAAGTCCTGGCCAACATCTTCATGGGCCGCATCGCGCGCTGGGATGACCCTGCCATCAAGAAGCTAAATCCGGGCCTCGCCCTGCCGGGGCGCGCCATCACCATCGTCCACCGTTCGGACGGTTCGGGCACCACCTTCCAGTTCGCGACCTACCTGTCGCGCATCAGCAATGACTGGAAGAACAATGTCGGCGCCGACACGGCGGTGGACTGGCCGTCGGGTATCGGCGCCAAGGGCAATGAAGGCGTTGCCGGCAACGTCGCCCAGATCGCCGGTTCGATCGGCTATGTCGAGTATGCCTATGCCAAGCAGAATCATCTCGCCTACACCAGGATGATCAACAAGGCCGGCAAGACGGTTGATCCGACGGTCGAGACCTTCAGCGCCGCTGCCGCCAGCGCCGACTGGAACAGCGCCGCCAGGAGCGATTTCTACATCCTGTTCCTGAACAATGACGGCGCCAGTGCCTGGCCGATCACTGCCACCACCTTCGCCCTGATGTACAAGAACCCGGGCGACCAGGCCGCAAGCAAGACCGCGCTGAATTTCTTCCAGTGGGGCTTCGAGAAGGGCGACCAACTGGCGCTGGGGCTCGACTACATCCCACTGCCGGACGTGGCCGTGAAGGCCATCACGGCCAGCTGGAAGGGCATCCAGGGCTCCGGCTACTGAGCTAGGCCCGGAACCGCAATGGGGGAGGGGCGGCCTTGGCCGCCCTTTTCTTTTGCCGGACGCCTGCGGGTTCCGGATGCTGACAGGAGTTATTTTCCTGGACTGAAGGTCTTGCGCGTTATTATAACGTAGCTTATATATTCGCCATGCAAAACCTGCAGCGAGACCCGATTTTTTTGCTCCATGACGTGGCACGGATCATGCGCACCCGTTTCGACCAGTGGGCGCGCGGTTATGGCCTGACCCGGGCGCAGGGCGTGATCCTGGTGCGCCTGGAACGTCAGCCCGGGCTTTCCCAGAACGAAATGGCAGCGATGTGTGAGGTGGAGCCCATCACGATCGGCCGGCTGGTGGACCGTCTGGAGGCGCACGGGCTAATCGAGCGCAGGGCCGATCCCGGCGACCGGCGTGTGCGCCGGCTGCATCTGCTGCCGGCGGCCAAGCCGGTGCTGGCGCATATCCAGGCCTACAAGGCGGAACTCACCGCCATGCTGACCGAAGGTCTCGCCCCCCAGGCGGTCGAAACCATGGTCGATGCGTTGCTGCACATGAAGAACAAGCTAACCACGGAAACCGCGGACGAGAAAATCGCCGTGGCGGGAGAATAGCATGTCGGCCGTGACTTCCGGGGGCTATGTCCCTTCGCGTTCCGATGACAAGGCGCGCAGCGATGCTGCCCGCAGACTGCTGCGCCGTGTGCTGATGATCGGGGGCGTGGCGGTTTTTGCCATCGCCGCCGCCGCCGTCTATCTCATCGGCGGGCGCTATATCGGCAATGATGATGCCTATGTCCACGCCAACAAGCTGATGGTCTCCACCGACGTTTCGGGTCTGGTCGCCACGGTCAATGTCAGGGAAGGCCAGAAGGTTCAGGCCGGCGACGTTCTTTTCACTCTTGATCCCAAGCCGTTCCACATCGCGCTCGACAACGCCCGGGCCGCCATGGCCGGCGTGGCGCAGGACGTGGAAAGCACCCGCGCCATGTATCGCGCCGCGCTAGGCCAGATCGCCGCCCAGAAGGCCCAGGTCAACGTCAACCAACAGACGCTCAATCGCTATGAGGCGCTGTCCGCCAGCGGCGCCATTGCGCCGATGCAGGTGGATACCGCCCGCGCGGCGCTGCTGTCGGCCCAGGCGACGCTGGCCTCGCTGGAGCAGAACGCCGCCACCCAGCTCGCCAAGCTCAACGGCAATCCCAATATTCCGGCTGCCCAGACGCCGGCCTACCAGAAGGCCCGGGCGGCGGTGGACGAGGCGCAGCGCCAACTCGAGCATACCGTGGTCAAGGCACCCTTCGCCGGCACCGTCAGCGAAGTCGATTCGCTGCAGCCGGGCACACTGGTGATCTCGGCGATGAGCGCCTTCACCACAACCAGCGCCGTCGGCCTGATCGGCGACAAGACCTGGATCGAGGCCGACATGAAGGAGACCGACCTCACCCATGTCCGGCCCGGCGCGCCGGTGGCGATCAAGATCGACACCTATCCCGGCTGCGCCTGGAGCGGGCATGTCGACACGCTCAGCGCTGGCAGCGATTCCAGCTTCTCGGCCCTGCCGGCGGAGAATGCTAGCGGCAACTGGGTCAAGGTGGTGCAGCGCATACCCGTGCGCATCGCCATCGACAAGGCCGGCTGCAACGTACCATTGCGCGCAGGCCTGAGCGTGGTGGTCTCGATCGACACCGGCAAGCGCCGCTGGCAGCGGCTGCTGGACGAATATCCGATAGGTCTCTGAGGGATGACCGAAGTCCACGCCGCGCATCAGTATGACAGCAAGCTCGCCGAATGGGCCGTGCTGATCGGCTCGATGGCGGGCGTGCTGATGCAGGCGCTCGATACCACCATCGTCAATGTCGCGCTGCCCTACATGGAAGGCAGCCTTTCGGCCTCCCGCGACCAGATCACGTGGGTCCTGACCTCCTACATCATCGCGGCGGCGATCATGACTGCGCCGGTTGGCTGGCTGGCGGCCCGCTTCGGCAAGAAGAACCTTATAATTACTTGTATTGGCGGCTTCACGATCGCTTCCATTCTCTGCGGTGCCTCTCAGAGCCTGACCCAGATGGTGGTCTTCCGTCTGATCCAGGGCATGTTCGGCGCCTCGCTGGGGCCCCTGTCACAGGCCATCATGCTGGACATGTACCCGCCGCAGAAGCGCGGCAATGTCATGGCGATCTGGGTCATGGGGGTGATGCTGGGGCCGATCCTAGGTCCCACCGTCGGCGGCGTTCTGACCGACGCCTACAACTGGCGCTGGGTCTTCTACATCAACGTGCCATTCGGCATCGCCGCCTGCGCCGCGCTCTGGTTCTTCTTCAAGGACACCCACAAGGACGCCACCCTGAAATTCGACTGGTTCGGCTTTGGCGCGCTGTCGGTGGGCCTGGGGGCGCTGCAATTGCTGCTCGACCGCGGCACCACCAAGGACTGGTTCTCTTCCAGCGAGATCGTGATCGAGGCCTGCGTCACCGGCGTGGCGCTCTATCTTTTCATGGTCCACATGTTCACGGCGAAGAAGCCTTTCCTGCCGCGTGAAATCTTCAAGGACCGCAACTTCCTGTCCGGCCTGGTGCTGATGCTGGTGATGGGGCTGATGCTGCTAGCCTCCTCGGCGCTGCTTTCGCCCTACCTGCAAACCCTGGCCGGGCGGAGCGTCACCCAGACCGGCTTCCTGATGGTGCCGCGTGGAGTGGGGGTGATGTTCGCCTCGGTGCTCGGTAGCCGTTTGAACACCAAGGTGGATCCGCGGCTCCTGATGACGGCGGGCGCTGCGTTTCTGGTCTGGTCGATGTGGGACATGACCGACTGGACCCCAAGCATCGGGGTTTGGTCGATTTCGCTGGTCACCTTTATGCAGGGTGTCGGCATGGGGCTGATCTTCATGCCCATGAACATGATCGCTTTCGCCACCTTGCCGCCGCAGCTGCGCACCGACGGCGCCGGCCTCAGCAACCTGATGCGCAATATCGGCAGCGCCATCGGCGTTTCGATCACCACCGTGGTGCTGAGCAGCAGCATGCAGACCATCCATAGCCAGCTTGCCCGCCACGCCACGCCTTTCAACCGGGCGCTGGGGGTCAATTCCGAGGCCATGTTCTTCAATCCCCAGATTCCTTTCGGGCTGGGCGACCTGAACGGCCTGATCGCCTACCGCGCCGCGGTGCAGGCCTATGCCAACGACTTTCTTTTCATGTTCTATATCAGCCTGCCGGTGTTCCTGGTGATCTGGCTGATGAAGCGGCCGAGTTTCGCGGCTGCCGCGCCGCCACCGATGGAAACAGCAATGGATTGAGGGATGAAGACAGCATTTCTGGGACTGGGCGTCATGGGCTACCCCATGGCGGGACATCTGAAGAAGGCCGGCCACGAGGTCACGGTCTATAACCGCAACCCCGCCAAGGCGAAGCAGTGGGTGGCCGAATATGGCGGCCAGTCGGCGCCGACACCTGCCGCCGCGGCCAAGGGGGCCGAGATCGTTCTTGCCTGTGTCGGGCGTGACAGCGACCTGCGCCAGGTGACACTGGGGTCGGACGGCGCCTTCGACGCCATGGTCGCAGGCAGCATCTTTGTCGATCACACCACGGCTTCTGCCACCATTGCCCGCGAGCTGGCGGCGGCGGCGAAGGCCCGGGGTTTTGGCTTCATTGATGCTCCAGTGTCAGGCGGCCAGGCGGGAGCGGTGAACGGCAAGCTTTCGATCATGTGCGGTGGCGAGGCTGCCACATATGCCCGGATCGAACAGGTGATCGCAGTGTATGCCAAGCTGTCCAAGCTGCTCGGTCCCGCCGGTTCCGGCCAGATCACCAAGATGATCAACCAGATTTGTTTCGGGGCGGTGCTGCAGGGCCTGTCGGAGGGCTTCAGCTTCGCCCGCGCGTCGGGCCTCGACATCGAGGCAGTGGTGGAAGTGATTTCCAAGGGCGCCGCCCAGAGCTGGCAGATGGACAATCGCTGGAAGACCATGGCGGCCGGCGAATATGACCATGGTTTCGCGGTTGAATGGATGCGCAAGGACCTGTCCATTGTGCTGGACGAAGCACGCAACAATGGCGTAAGCCTGCCGGTAACCGCGCTGGTCGACCAGTTCTATGCCGAGGTCGAGAATATGGGCGGCAAGCGCTGGGATACCTCCAGTCTGTTCGCCCGCCAGGAAATGGCCCGCAAGGGGGGCAAGAAGTGATGAACGACCAATCTGTGAACGAAGCCCGCCGTCCCTATCATCATGGCGACCTGCGCAACGGCCTTCTCGAAGCGGCGCGCACCATCCTGGAAGAGGAAGACCTGTCGCAGCTGACCTTGCGGGCAGTGGCGCGCAAGGCCGGCGTCAGCCATGCCGCCCCCTACCGCCATTTCCCGAACCATGAGGCGCTGCTGGTCGAGCTGTCGCTGGAAGGATTCCGCGAACTGCGCGAAATGGTGGCCGAAGCCGCCCGCATTCCCGGCCCGGAATCCGATCGCACCGCCCATATCGGCGCCGCCTATATGCGCTTTGTCGCCAAGCGTCCGGCGGTGGCGCGGCTGATGTTCGGCGGCCAGCTGCCCAACCGCGAGAAATTTCCAGCCCTGGGCGAAGCGGCCGACGCCGTCGGCACCGAAATTGCCAATGCGCTGCCCGATCCGGCGTTGGGCATGACAGTGTGGTCGGCGGTGCATGGCCTGGCCATGCTGGTGCTGGAAAATGTGATTGATCTGGGCCAGCGCCGCTCCGGCCTGTCGGTGCTGCCCAGTCGCGCGGAAATACTGTTGAGAAGTCTTTTTACGACGCCGCGGGACTGACTCTCAGCGCTTCATGCCGGCCAGGAAGTTGCGCGCCATCGCGTGATAAAGTGACTCCCGCTGGAAGAGGCGCGAGACGCCATAGCCGATCAGCGCCGCCAGCAGCAGCGGCAGACGCATGGCCGACTCGTTGCTCATCTCTGCAATGATCACCGCCGCCGTGATCGGGGCCTGCACCACCCCGGCAAAATAGGCGGTCATGCCCAGCAGAACGATGGCGCCCGCGGCATGCACATGCAGCACGGTGGCGATGATGCTGCCCAGCCCCGCGCCGATGGCAAGCGTGGGTGCGAAGAAGCCGCCGGGAATTCCAGACAGGCTGGAAGCGAGGGTGGCAGTGAATTTCAGCGGCGCGAAATCCCAGTGCAGCGGCGCCCCTTCCACTGCCAGCCGCGCCGCCTCATAGCCGGTGCCATAGGTGGCGCCGCCGCTGGCCAGACCGCACAGCGCCACAACCAGGCCGCAGGCGCCCGCCAGAAAAAGCGATTTCCCCCGCTCGCCTCCCGTAAGCCGCTTGATCTGGGCGCCGAACTTCAGCAGCAGGCGCGCGAACAGGGCGCCAAACAGCCCGCCCGCCACGCCGCAGGCAGCCGCGCCCACCCAGTCTATGGTGACGATCAGCATTGAATGGTTGCTGCCGAAATAGTCGTAATTGCCCACCAGTCCCAGCGAGCCCAGGCCCGCCAGGATCACGGCGATCAGCACCAGGCCGGCATGACGCTGCTCGAAAGCGCGGCTCATTTCCTCGATGGCGAAGACGATGCCGGCCAGCGGCGTGTTGAAAGCGGCGGCAACGCCTGCCGCCGCTCCGGCCAGGATCAGCCCGCGCTCGCCCAGCATGCGGCCGAGTCTGCCGGATTGCAGCATGATGGCGGCGCCGACCTGCACTGTCGGTCCCTCGCGGCCGATGGAGGCGCCGCAGGCCATGCCGAACAGGGTGAGGAGCATCTTGCCGAAGGTCAGGCGCAGAGACATCAGCCGGCCGCGTATCGCAGCATCGGAGATGCTGCGGGCGGCGATGGCCTGGGGAATGCCCGAACCCTGGCTGCCGGGAAAGAACCGCGATGCCGCCCATGCCGAGAAGACGAATCCGAGCGGCGTCAGCGCCAATGCGAACCATGGATGGAAAAGAAGGCTGCGAAACAGATGCGTCGCCTGGGTGGCGGCGGCGGCGAAGATAACGCTGACAATGCCCACCGCCAGGGCGCCGCCCCAGAACACCAGCCGCATCTTCCAGCGCCTGCCCGAAAGCAGCAGCTGGCGATGGCGGGGCTGGAACAGGTCGGGCATCAGCGCGCCAGCAGCCTCGCAGCTTCGACGGCAAAATAGGTCACGATGCCGCTGGCGCCAGCGCGCTTGAAGGCGACCAGCGCCTCCAGCATGGCGCGCTCGCGTTCTAGCCAGCCCTTTTCCATCGCCGCCGCCAGCATCGCGTATTCGCCCGAGACCTGATAGGCGAAGGTGGGAACGCCAAATTGTTCCTTCACCCGCCGCACGATGTCGAGATAGGGCATGCCCGGCTTGACCATCACCATGTCGGCGCCTTCGGCAAGGTCGAGCGCCACTTCGCGCAGCGCCTCGTCGCCATTGGCCGGGTCCATCTGGTAACTGCGCTTGTCGCCGGTCAGCGCCCGCGCCGACCCTAGGGCCTCGCGGAAGGGGCCGTAAAAGGCCGAGGCATATTTGGCGGCATAGGCCATGATGAGAATATTGTGATGGCCGGCCTGTTCCAGCGCGGCGCGAATGGCGCCGACACGGCCATCCATCATGTCAGACGGGGCGATGATGTCGCAGCCGGCCTCGGCCTGCACCAGTGCTTGCTTCACCAGCAATTCGATGGTGCGGTCATTGTGGACGTCGCCATTCGCCAGCACGCCGTCATGGCCGTGGCTGGTGAAGGGGTCCAGCGCCACGTCGCAGAGCACCCCGATTTCCGGCACCTCCTTCTTGAGCGCCCGCACGGCGCGGCAGACCAGATTGACCGGATTGGCGGCCTCGCGGCCATCTTCGGTTTTCGCGGCCGGATCAACGCGCGGGAAAATCGCGATGGCGGGGATGCCAAGAGAGGCCGCCTCGCGCGCCGCCGTCACCAGAAGGTCGAGCGACAGCCGCTCCACGCCCGGCATGGAGGCGATGGCCTCACGCGTCTTTTCGCCTTCGATGACAAAAACCGGCCAGATCAGGTCGGAAGGCGAAAGCGCATTTTCCGCCACCAGCCTGCGGGTCCAGTCATGCCGGCGCAGGCGGCGCATGCGAGTTTGAGGATAGGTACTCATGGAGGTCTCTTGCCAATTCGGCCTCTCCGGCGCAAGGGTTGCGCTCGATGAATTCCTCGCAACCCCCTGTTTTGGCTAAAAAACATGGCGCCGTGGGGCTGCTTGTTCTGCAGCGGCCGCAGGCCCTGAACGCGCTCACGCTTGGTATGGTCGAGGCTCTGGCGGCGGCGCTTGAAGCCTGGGCGGTGGACGATGGCGTCCAGGTGGTGGCGATAAGGGGCGAAGGCGCACGCGGTTTCTGTGCCGGCGGCGACATCCGCGCCTGGGTGGGTGAGGGGCCCGAGGCGGCGCTGGCCTTCCTGCGCGCCGAATACCGCCTCAATCACCGCATCGCCACCTACCCCAAGCCGTTCGTGGCCCTGATGCATGGCATCACCATGGGCGGGGGCGCGGGGCTTTCGGTCCATGCCCGTTATCGCCTGGCCGATCCGGATCTGGTCTTCGCCATGCCGGAAGCCAATATCGGCTTCATTCCCGACATCGGCGCGAGTCATTTCCTGCCGCGCTGTCCCGGCGGCATCGGTCTTTATCTGGCGCTGACGGCAGCGCGCATCGGCCAGGGCGACGCCTTTGCCGCGGGGCTGGCGACCCACACGGTCGCAAGGACGGATTTTGATGCGCTGATCGACCGGCTGGCGCGCGGCGAAGCCCCGGATCGCGCTGTGGATGTTGTGGCAGGAAGGCCGGGCCCGGCGCCGCTGGCGGCGGAAGGCGTGCGTCTGGCGGCGCTGTTTTCCGCTTCGTCAGTGGAGGGCGTGCTGGAACGCCTGGAGCGCGATGGCGGCGCTTTTGCGCAGGACGCGGCCGCCGCGATCCGGGCAAATTCCCCGACCTCGCTCAAGCTGTGCTTTCATCTGCTGCAGCGCGGCGCCGCGCTGGCGCTGCCGCAATGCCTGCAGCAGGAATATGACGCCGCCTCAAGGCTGTTCTTGCGGCCGGACCTGAAGGAAGGCGTGCGCGCGGCGGTGATCGACAAGGACCGCCGCCCGCGCTGGCAACCAGGTTCCCTCGCCGCCGTTACCGAGGCCGAGATCGCGACGCTCGCTGCGCCGTCGGGAACCCGTCTGGCATTTGCGTAAAACTCTTTACGCTTTGTTTTCCACGTTTGTTGTTGATTGCTTCAATCGGCGGCAAAAGCCCCTCAAAGCCGCGCATTTTACCCGTCCTTAAGACGTCTGCCCCTAGTCTCGCTGCAAATATAACAGTTGGGCCCCGCAAAAAGCGGGGGTGGTGGAAAAGATGACGGCATTGGCCAAGATGCAGGCCGGGGAGACGCTTGAAAGCGTCTCGGCGCTGCGCAAATCATATCTCGAGACCCTCAATCTCGTGGAGCGGCTGCATCGCCAGCTGCTTGATGTGATCAAGGACGAACTGGACCGCCGCGACGAACGCGAGATCAATTCGGTTCAGGCGCTGCTGCTCTTCAATGTCGGCGACCAGGAACTGACGGCGGGCGAATTGCGCACTCGCGGCCACTATCTCGGCTCGAACGTCTCCTACAATCTCAAGAAGCTGGTCGAGGCGGGCTATATCCATCACGAACGGTCCGAAGCCGACCGCCGTTCGGTGCTGGTGCGCCTGACGGAAAAGGGCGAGCAGGTTCGCGATATGCTGAAGAACCTGTTTGACCGCCATCTCGGCTCGCTGGAAGCGGTGGGCAATGTCGGCCTCGCAGACATGGACGGGTTGAACATCACCCTCAAGCGCCTGGAGCGCTTCTGGATCGATCAAGTTCGTTTCCGTCTCTGACGCCTGACATTCTAAGGTTCTACCGACTCGGTTAGTGTGGTGGCATGCCGGCCGCCTTCCTGCGCCATATCCGCTTCTATTCCGCGCTGGCCTGCGGCCTGGTCACCTGGGGCGTCGCCGCGGCGTCTGGTCTAGGCGTTCCCCTGCTGGCAGCCGGCGATGTTTTCTATCTGGTCTTCCTCGCTCTCTGCCTGGCGATGATCGCGGGCCAGTCGGCCGCCGACATGCGTCTGCGCGCCAGGAGCCAGGACGAGGGCATCGCCATTGTCCTGCTCATTACCGTGACCACGATGGGTTATTTCTGTCTGGCGGCATTCGCGGCGCTGCATGAGCACCGTGGCGGGCTCACGCCCCTGGTCCTGGCCGGCGCCGGCGCGCTGATGGGCTGGCTCGTGCTGCACACGGTGATGGCCTTCCACTACGCCGACATCCATTACTTCGACGATCCGGCCTGTGCCGACGACGGCAAGGACCTGCTCTTTCCCGGTGGCGGCGACCCCGGTCCCTGGGATTTTCTCTATTACTCTTTCGTCGTGGGCATGACGGCACAGGTCTCCGATGTCCAGATCACCACCACGGTGATGCGCCGCGCCACCATGCTGCACGGCATCGTGTCTTTTTTCTTCAACACCGTGCTGATCGCCATGGCCGTCAACGCCGCCGTCGCCATGGCGGGTTAGTTGGCTTACCATTCGCCCAGTTGAGAACGACTTGCAACAAACGGGAAAAAGCATCGGAAACCGATGCAAAAATGCGGATTGCTGTGTGACAAATTGCATGGAATCAGAGGGTTGATATCGGCTAAGGTCCGAACGGCCCGACAGGCGTAAGAGCAGCATGTCCTTTTCCTACAGTTCCAGGTTCCAGGACGCGCTGGCCGCCCTGAAGCGCGAAGGCCGCTACCGGGTCTTTGCCGACATCCTGAGGGAGCGCGGCGCTTTCCCGAAGGCTGGACTGTTCGAAAGCGGCGCCACCCATATCGACAACAGGGGCCGGCCCATCACCGTCTGGTGCTCCAACGACTATCTCAACATGGGCCAGCATCCCAAGGTGGTGGCGGCCATGCATGAGGCGGTGGATGCGGTGGGGGCGGGCTCCGGCGGCACCCGCAACATTTCCGGCACCACCCACTACCATGTCGAACTGGAGCGCGAACTTGCAGATCTGCACGGCAAGGAAGGGGCGCTGCTTTTCACCTCCGGTTTCGTCTCCAATGACGCCACCTTGTCCACGCTCGCGAAATTGCTGCCCGGGCTGATCGTTTTCTCCGACGAACTCAACCATGCCTCGATGATCGAGGGCATCCGGCATGGCGGTGTCGCCAAGTATGTCTATCGCCACAACGACATGAAGCATCTCGAGGAATTGCTGGCTGCGGCCAATCCGGCGGCGCCCAAGCTGATCGCCTTCGAGGGTGTCTATTCCATGGAGGGCGAATTCTCGCCCACCGCCGCGATTTGCGATCTGGCCGAGAAATATGGCGCGCTGACCTATATCGACGAGGTTCATGGTGTCGGGCTGTATGGCCCGCGCGGGGCAGGGGTGGCGGCGCGCGACGGCACCATGCACCGCATCGACATTGTCGAAGGCACGCTGGCCAAGGCCTTTGGCGTGATGGGCGGCTATATCGCCGCCAGCGCCGAACTGGTGGATTGCATCCGCAGCTTCGCGCCCGGCTTCATCTTCACCACCTCCATCGCACCGGTGATCGCTGCCGGCACGCTGGCGTCCATCCGCCATCTCAAGGAAAGCGATGCCGAACGGCAGATGATCGCGGAGCGCGCCGCCAGGCTGAAGCGGATGATGGCCGAAGCCAATCTGCCGGTGATGGACAGCCCCAGCCACATCGTGCCGCTGCTGGTCGGCAATGCCGCGCTCTGCAAGTCGGTTTCGGATACGCTGCTGCGAGAGCATGGCATCTATGTACAGCCCATCAACTACCCCACCGTTCCGCGCGGCACCGAGCGGCTGCGCTTCACGCCCTCGCCGGCCCATAGCGACCGGATGATGGAGGAGCTGGTGGCGGCGCTGAACCTAGTGTGGGACGCCCACAAGCTCGCGCGCGCGGCGTGAACACCCCGCGACGGGAGATTTACGTCGAGTTCGTGGTGAAAGGCGCTTTCGTCAAGGTCACTGCGATCGATCCGGAGACCGGTCTGGAAGGCAGCATTGTCGGCCCCTCCAGTGCGCCGCAAAATGTTCTAGCCCAGCAGGCGCGGCGGAAACTGGAATACGTGGCGAAAAAAAAGTTGTAGCTACTTCTTGTTCTTCTTGCCCGGCTTGCCCAGGCCGAACTTCTTGGCGAATTCGCTGCGCTTGGCGGCATAGTTGGGCGCCGTCATCGGATAATCGGCGGGCAGGCCCCATTTGGCGCGATACTGGTCTGGCGACATGTCGTAGCGCGCCCGCAGATAGCGCTTGAGCATCTTCAGCCTTCGGCCGTCTTCCAGGCAGACGATATAGTCGGGCTTGACCGATTTCTTGATAGAGACCGCCGGTTCGCGCGGCTCGCGCGCTTGTGGCGCATCGCCGGCAATGCCGCCCAGCGTGGCATGAACACTGCGGATCAGGCCTGGCACCTCTTCGGGCGGCAGCGAATTCTTGCTGAGATAGGCGGTGACGATTTCGGTTACCTGCTTGAGGATCTCATCCTCGCCGCGTTCGCCTTCACCAGGAATATCCAGAGTCATCTCAGGTCCGCTACTTCTCATCTCGGGATCTGCATTGCTCCAATACTGGGAGTTCATTGCCGTCCGCTGGTCTATCCGCCAAAGATCGCGTCTTTACTGCAGCAAGTCCAGCGGCGGGGCGGGAAGCGCCGGTTTTCCCATGGCCAGTCAGGGGTTAGGGGCTGTGCCGCCATACCGCTAGATTTGGGGGCGGGGACGGGGTAAATCCGCTTTCCTTGCGCGCTCCCCAAGATAGGGGGCCTAGTTTCCGAAAGGCTTTCCGATGTCCGCTCCCGCCCTGCCCGTGAAGAATTCCGGCTTTTTCACCAAGGGCTTGGCTGAGGCGGACCCGGCGGTGGCGGCTAGTATTGCCGACGAACTGGGCCGCCAGCAGCGGAAGATCGAGCTGATCGCCTCCGAAAACATCGTCTCCCGGGCGGTACTGGAGGCGCAGGGCTCGGTTCTCACCAACAAGTATGCCGAAGGCTATCCGGGCAAGCGCTATTATGGCGGCTGTGAATATGTCGATGTCACCGAGCAGCTGGCGATCGACCGCGCCTGCAAGCTGTTCGACTGCAGCTTTGCCAACGTCCAGCCCCATTCCGGCGCCAATGCCAATCAGGCGGTTTTCTATTCCTTGCTGCAGCCGGGCGACGCCTTCATGGGCCTGGACCTGGCGGCGGGCGGCCATCTCACCCATGGCCATCCCGCCAATTTCTCCGGCAAGTGGTTCAAGCCGATCCCCTACACCGTGCGCCGCGACGACGAGCGCATCGACCTGGAACAGGTCGAGAAGCTGGCGCAGGAGCACAAGCCCAGGCTGATCATCGCTGGCGGCAGCGCCTACCCGCGCGTCATCGACTTCGCCGCCTTCCGCCGCATCGCCGACGCGGTGGGCGCCACCTTCATGGTGGACATGGCCCACTTCGCCGGCCTGGTGGCGGGCGGGGCGCATCCCAATCCGCTGGAACATGCCCATGTCGTGACCACCACGACGCACAAGACCCTGCGCGGGCCGCGCGGAGGCATGATCCTGTCGCGCGATACCGAGCTGGGCAAGAAGATCAATTCCGCCGTCTTCCCCGGTCTGCAGGGTGGCCCGCTGATGCATGTCATCGCCGCCAAGGCGGTGGCGTTCGGCGAGGCGTTGCAGCCCGAATTCAAGAGCTATGCGAAGAATGTGGTTGAGAATGCCAGGGCGCTCGCCGAAGTGCTGAAAGCTTCGGGCCTCGACATCACCACCGGCGGCACCGACACCCACCTGATGCTAGTGGACCTGCGGCCCAAGGGTGCCAAGGGCCGCCCTGCCGAGCATGCCCTCGACCGCGCCGGCATCACCTGCAACAAGAATGCAGTGCCCTTCGACACCGAAAAGGCCACCATCACCTCGGGCGTGCGCCTCGGCACGCCGGCCGGCACCACCCGCGGCTTCGGCGCGGCCGAGTTCCGCGAGATCGGCAGGCTGATCGTGGAAGTGGTGGAGGCGGTGGCGAAGAACGAAGCCGGCGATGCCCAGGTCGAACAGAGTGTCGCGCGCCGCGTCGGCGAGCTTTGCGACCGTTTCCCGATCTATTCCTGAGGACCGGAGGACACCCCCATGCGCTGCCCCTTCTGCGGACATGACGACAGCCAGGTCAAGGACAGCCGGCCTTCCGAGGACAATTCGGCCATCCGCCGCCGCCGCCACTGCCCCGAATGCGGTGGCCGCTTCACCACTTTCGAACGGGTGCAGCTGCGCGAGTTGATCGTGGTCAAGAAGAATGGCCGCCGCGAGGCCTTTGACCGCGACAAGCTGGAACGTTCGATCAATCACGCCCTGCGCAAGCGACCGGTGGAGCGGGAGCGGGTGGATCGGATGATCACCGGCATTGTCCGCCGCCTGGAAAGCATGGGCGAGAACGAGATTCCCGCCAATGTCATCGGCGAACTTGTGATGCAGGCGCTGGCCAGCCTGGACAAGATCGCTTATGTCCGCTTCGCCTCGGTCTACCGCAACTTCCGCGAAACCAGGGACTTCGAGGCGCTGATTGGCGAGCTGGAAGGCGACGAGAAGGATTAGAGCTTGAGAATCCTGATCGTCGAAGCCCGCTATTACGGCCATGTCGCCGACCGGCTGGTGGATGGCGCGACAGCAGCGCTGGAGCAGGGCCTGGCGGAGTTTGTCCGCGTCTCCGTGCCCGGCGTGCTGGAGCTGCCTGGCGCCATCGCCCTGGCGGCGCGCGGCCCAAGGCCTTTCGATGCCTATGTCGCACTGGGTTGCGTGCTGGGTGCAGGCCCCGCCGCCCAAACACTTTATCGCGAGACCTGCCGGGGCCTGATGCAGCTTTCCACGCTTGGTGTTGTCATCGGCAATGGCGTTCTTCTCGCCGAGCAGGAGCGTGGCGCTCTTTCCCTCGCGGACGAGGGCGATGCTGGCGGCGACGCCGCCCGCGCTGCCTTAGGCTTGGCGACCTTGCGGGAAAGGCTGCCTGTTCTGTGAGCGGAAACCCGCAAGCCCGCCACAGCGCCCGCATCGCCGCGGTCCAGGCGCTTTACCAGATGGAACTGGCGGGCGGCGGCGCCGACGAGACGCTGGAGGAGTTCGCCCGGCATCGCTTTGGCGATTTCGAGGCCCCGCCCGATCATGATTTTTTCGCCGCCATCCTGCGCGGCGTGCCGCAGCATCAGGTTGAGATCGACCGCTCCATCTCGGACAGCCTGGCGTCCGGCTGGACCCTTGCCCGCATCGACTCCATCCTGCGCGCCATACTGCGCTGCGGATTGTTCGAACTGGTGGCGCGGCGTGACGTGCCGGCCCGGACCGTGATCGACGAGTATGTCGCGGTGGCGCATGATTTCTTCGGCGGCGAGGAACCCGGCTTCGTCAATGGCGTGCTGGATCGGCTGGCGAAGACCAAGCGGGCGGCGGAATTTGGGCTGTCGGCGCCGGAAGGCGAATGCGATTTCTAGTTCGCACCTGCAGCGTTACAGGACGTACACCATTTAGCCAGTTCTCGACCATCTGACTTGTGGCAGTCTTTGCGCCAAGGGGAAACGTCTCCCCAGACAACAAGGTGGGAGGACTTCCATGGACATGAAAAAGCGTGAATTTCTGACGGCTGGGCTCGGCGTGGTCGGCGGCCTGGCGGCGGCAGGCACCGTGATGGCGCAGAATGCGCCTCCGGCCGGTCGTGGTGCTGCTACGGCCGGACGTGGCGCGACCCCGGCCGCAGGACGCGGTACAGCCCCGGGCGGAGGGCGCGGCGCGGCGCCGCCGGTTTCCACCGGCACCCAGCCTTCCAGCGTGGACTACAACTACAAGCCACGCCGCCTCAACAAGGTGATCGAGCTGTGGGAAGACAACCAGCCGATCTATTACACCGGCGCGGGCCTTGGACCGGGCGTGGACCCCTATGCCCAGGGCATCAAGATGAACAAGACCTATGCCGATGCCGTCACGGTGGACTTCGAACATGGCGCCATGGACTTCACCCAATTGCGCGAATTCATGCGCGGCATTAAGGATGGCGGCCCCACCCGCAGCGGCCATGCCACGCCCTGCGTCTTCGTCACCTCGGGCATCATTGGCCTGGATGAAGCCTATGCCCGCGCCAACAGCTGGGTGATGAGCCAGTTCCTCGATGCCGGCGTGCATGGCGTGCACATCTGCCACGCCCGCAGTCCGGGCGCGATCGCCTCGCTGGCGCAGGAAGGCTGCCGCTATCCCTTCCTGGATTATCCCAACACCCCGCGCCTGGCGCGTCGTGGCCTGCGCGGTTCCAGCGCCAGCTTCGCTGCCCAGATCTGGGGCATGGGCGGGGCGGAATATTGCGCCAAGGCCGATCTCTGGCCGCTCAATCCCGCCGGTGAGCTGATCTTCGGCGTCAAGATCGAGGACACCATAGCCGACGAGAACTGCGAAGCCACGGTGGCGGTGCCGGGTGTCGCCTTTGCCGAATATGGTCCGGGCGACCATTCCTACTGGCTCTATGGCCTGGCGGGGATGCAGCCCGGCGCCCGCCCGGCCGGTCCGCCCGATCCGAACGTGGCGGAAGCCCGCCCCGAGCTGGCGCGGGCGCGCCAGGCCGTGCTGGACGCCTGCAAGAAGCACAACGTCAAGTTCTTGCAGGGAGACAATGCCGGCAACATCGTAGCGATGATCCAGCAGGGCGCCATGGTGAACGAGGCGCCGGAATCCGCGGCGATCGTTGGCCGCGAGTTCACCAAGCGGAAAATGCCGGTCTAGGCCGCGCATGTCTGTCAGGAAGGGGTGGTGGCTTCCGGGCCGCTGCCCTTTTCCTTTAATCTGCCGGCATGGACGAGTTTCGAGTCATCGCCGAAATCTTTGCGCCGCTGGCTGGCGAAGGCAGCTTTGGCCTGACCGACGACGCCGCCGTCATCCCGGCGCGGCCGGGCTACGACCTAGTTGTGACCACGGATGCTATAGCCGAGGGCACCGACTTCTTCGCGTTCGATCCCGCCGGCACCGTGGCGCAGAAAGCGTTACGGGTGAACCTGTCGGACCTGGCGGCCAAGGGCGCGTCGCCTTGCGGTTACCTGCTGAGCATGGCGCTGCCGCCCAGCATCACGGCGGATTGGCTGAGCGGCTTCGCGCGTGGTCTGGCGCAGGACCAGTCGCTTTTTGGGGTCACTTTGCTGGGTGGGGATACCGCCCGCACCGAGGGACCACTTACCATTTCCATGACCGCCTTTGGTCATGTCCCGGCAGGGCGGATGCTTCGCCGCGCGCACGCGAAGGCAGGCGACCATGTCTATGTCACCGGCACGATCGGCGACAGCGGCGGTGGGCTTGCCATCTTCAAACGCGAGAAGCATGCGCTGACCGAAGCGCACCGCGATATTCTCACCGGCAGTTATCGCCTTCCACAGCCGCCCGTGCATTTCGGCCAAACCATGCTGGGGCTGGCAAATGCGTCCATCGATGTCTCTGACGGTCTCGTTGCCGATCTAGGTCATCTGGCGCGGGAATCTTGTGTGAAGCTGGTGATTGATGCGGCGGCGATTCCGCGGTCGCCGGCGTTGCGGGCGTTCTGGGGTGATGACGCCGCGGCGATCGTTCGCGCCGCGACGGCCGGCGATGACTATCAGATCGCTTTCACCGCTTCCGAAGAGGCGGTGGTGCTGGCGGCAGCGCGCGATGCTTCGGTGACGGTGACGCGCATCGGGCGCGCCGAAGCGGGGCAGGGCGTTGAACTCCAGCTGGATGGGCGGGCCCTGGCGGTGCCGCAGCCGGGGTACCGGCATTTCTGAATTAACCATTCGCTAACCCTGTTTTGTCAGCTTGGCGGCATGAAAAGAGCGATCCTTCTCGCGCTTGGGCTTTGCTGCGTCCTGCCGGCCATGGCGGCGGAGAAAACCGACGAGGGCGCCAAGGGCGGCCCTGCCGGCACCAATGTGCCGATGGATTTCGTGATGGCGCCGCTGACCGCGCCGGGCGGCAAGCTGCTGGGCTATGCCTATATCACTTCGCGGCTGACCGCGGCCTCGGAAGGCATGGTCACCGGCGTGCGTGACAAGCTGCCCTTCATCCAGGACGCCTTTGTCCGCGACGTGAATGCCAGGAGCATCGCCATCGCCGCCGATCCGCAGGCGGTTGACGTGCCCGGGCTTGAGGCCCGGTTGCTGGCCGATGTCGTCAAGGTGATGGGACCGGGCAAGGTCAAGACGATAACCGTTTGCACGGTCAATATCGCGGAACTGCATCCGGTCCAGACGCCGTCACCGGCCCCCCTGGACGCCCTCCGCGACACAGACGCGCACAACAATCCGCTCAAATCGCGCTGCGAGGCCACGAAACCGGCCTGATTCCGGGTTGCTTCGCAGGGAGGCTTTTGGCATATCTCCGCCGCCCTTGAAGCGGCGCGCCCCTCTCATGAGCGACGGCGCCCGGCCATGGGGATCGGCGGTGCCGCTCCCTTGAACCAGCGTCACCGGCGACCCAACCCGCTCTCTCATTTTGAGGACGCCATGGAAACGCAACTGCTCATCATCATCGCCTGCGGCGCACTCGCGCTGCTTTACGGCCTCTGGACCATCCGTGAGGTGCTGTCGCTTTCGGCCGGCAACACCCGGATGCAGGAAATCGCCGCCGCCATCCAGGAAGGCGCGCGCGCCTATCTCAACCGGCAATACACCACCATTGCTATGGTGGGCGCCGTCATCTTCGTGCTGGCGTTCCTGGTGCTGGGCTGGCAAGTAGCGCTTGGCTTCCTGATCGGCGCGGCGCTGTCGGGCGCCGCCGGCTATGTCGGCATGTACGTTTCGGTGCGTGCCAATGTCCGTACCGCGGAAGCGGCGCGCTCCGGCCTGGCCGCGGGCCTTTCGGTGGCGTTCCGCTCCGGCGCCGTCACCGGCATGCTGGTGGTGGGCCTGGGCCTGCTGGCGGTGGCCGGCTATTTCGCCTTTCTCACCCTCGGCCTTGGCCTTGATCTCGCCAGTCCGGAAGAAAGCCGCGTCATTGTCGACTCCCTGGTCGGCCTCGGCTTTGGCGCCTCGCTGATCTCGATCTTCGCCCGCCTGGGCGGCGGCATCTTCACCAAAGGCGCCGATGTCGGCGGCGACATGGTCGGCAAAGTCGAAGCCGGCATTCCCGAAGATGATCCGCGCAACCCCGCCACCATCGCCGACAATGTCGGCGACAATGTCGGCGACTGCGCCGGCATGGCGGCGGACCTGTTCGAGACCTTCGCCGTCACCACCGTGGCGACCATGGTGCTGGCCTCGATCTATTTCAGCGGCGACATGAAGCCGACGATGATGCTGTACCCGCTGGCGATCGCCGGCATGAGCATCATCACCTCGATCATCGGCACCTTCTTCGTGAAGCTGGGGCCGAACAATCACATCATGGGCGCGCTCTACAAGGGCGTGATCGTCACCTGCGTCCTGTCTCTGATCGGCCTGTGGCCGCTGACCTCCTGGCTGGTGGGCATGGATTCCAGCCTCACCGCCGGCGACGCCAGCTTCAGCGGCATGACGTTGTTCTTCTGCGGCATGGTCGGCCTGGGCGTCACCGGGGCGCTGATCTGGATCACGGAATACTATACCGGCACCGGTTTCTCGCCGGTGAAGCGGATCGCCGAGGCTTCGGTTACCGGCCACGGCACCAATGTGATCCAGGGCCTGGCGGTCTCGATGGAAGCCACCGCCATGCCCGCGATCGTGATCTGCGTCGGCATCATCGTCACCTATTCGCTGGCCGGGCTGTTCGGCATCGCCATCGCGGTCAGCACCATGCTGTCGCTGGCCGGCATGGTGGTGGCGCTGGACGCCTTCGGCCCCGTCACCGACAATGCCGGCGGCATTGCCGAGATGAGCGGGCTGGAAGGCGATGTCCGCAAGACCACGGACGCGCTGGACGCGGTCGGCAATACCACTAAGGCTGTCACCAAGGGCTATGCCATCGGCTCGGCCGGTTTGGGCGCGCTGGTGCTGTTCGCCGCCTATACCCAGGACCTGAAATATTTCGCCGCGCAGGGCGCGGGCTTCTTTGCCGGTCTAGACCTGCCGAGTTTCAGCCTCGCCGATCCCTGGGTGGTGGTGGGCCTGCTCTATGGCGGGGCGCTGCCCTTCCTGTTCGGCGGCATCTCCATGACCGCGGTCGGCCGCGCCGCCGGTGCGGTGGTCGAGGAAGTGCGCCGCCAGTTCCGCGAGATGCCCGGCATCATGCAGGGCACCACCAAGCCCGACTATGCCCGGGCCGTGGATCTGCTGACCAAGGCCGCCATCCGCGAGATGGTGGTGCCGTCGATGCTGCCGGTGTTCGCGCCGATCGTGCTGTTCGTCGTCGCCTGGCTGGTTGCCGGCAAGACCGCGGGCTTCAATGCCCTGGGCGCCTCGCTGATGGGCGTGATCGTCACCGGCCTTTATGTCGCCATCTCGATGACCTCGGGCGGCGGCGCCTGGGACAATGCCAAGAAATACATCGAGGACGGCCATTTCGGCGGCAAGGGTTCCGACGCCCACAAGGCGGCGGTGACCGGCGACACGGTGGGCGATCCCTATAAGGATACGGCCGGTCCCGCCGTCAATCCGATGATCAAGATCACCAACATCGTGGCGCTGCTGCTGCTGGCAGCGCTTGCCCATCTCGGCTGATCCGGTCGCAGGCGAAAAGCAGAAAGCCCGGTGTCGCTCCCGGCTTTTTTGCTTGCGCCGGGGATGGGCTAGGGCAGGCCGCCGCCGCCAGGATTGATGTCGGTGAGCGGCGAGGTGTCCTGGCTGGTCTGGGCGTTCAGCAACTGGTCCAGGAAGGTGAGCTCGCGGCCGCGCGCCGGAGTCTCGCGGGTCTCGAAGGCGATGACATGGCCGTTTTCCAGCCCGTAATGGCGCAGGCCGGTGACCTTGCCATCCTTGTCGAAATAAACCGCCAGGATGCGGCGGTTCAGGATGGTCGGGGTAAAGAACACCACCTGCTTCTCGGTCTGGGAGATGTAGTACCAGGCATTGTCGTTGCCGAAGGTGGTGGTGATGGAGGCGTAACCCAGCTTTTCCTGCACACTGCTCCGGTCGGCGCCCGGCTTGACGGTGGCCTCGCTGGCGGCGTCGGCGACATAGCCGCGCTGGCTGATCACAGGGGTGCAGGCCACCAGCAGGAGAATGGCGGTTGTTCCCGCCAGGGCGCCAGTCGAAATACTTGTCAGCTTCATGCCACTCGTCTAACGCCTTAAGCCGCCCATGCCCAACCTGGCTGGCCTTGTGCTAGCGCAGGGGAGGCGGCAGACGCAAGAGCCACCCGGATTGCCGGAATGTTGAATATTTTCAGGAAATCGGCCGTACGCAAGGCCATGGGCCTGCGCCTTTGCGCCGAACTGACGGCCCGTTCCCGCGCGCCGGTCTTTTTTCGCGAATTCGGCGTCGCCGATACCATTGACGGCCGTTTCGATGTGATGGCGCTGCATGGCTGGCTGGCGCTGGAACAGCTCAAGGGCGAAGCGGCGCAGGCCCTGGTGGATGCCGTTTTCATCGGCTTCGACGAAGCCATGCGCGAACAGGGCCAGGGCGACATGGGACTGGGCCGCAAGATGCGGCAGTTCGCCGATGCCTGGTATGGCCGGCTGAATGCCTACTCCGCCGCCGCGGATGTCCCGGCGCTGGCGGCGGCTCTGGCGCGCAACCTTTACCGCGGCGGCGCTGTGGACGACCGCGCCAGGACGCTGGCCGAATATGCCTTCGCGGCGCGCGAATATATGCGCTATGCCCCCGACGGCATGCTGGATTTCGGGCCGTTGCCCGCGCTGGGGGCGCCATGAGCTTTTCCCGGCTCTACAATCTCGCCCGGCTCGGCAATGCCGGCGACGAGGTGTGCATCGAGGCCGATGCGGCCGAGCGTGCCGGAATCGCCGTCATGGCCGGAGCGCTGTCGCTGGAGCGTCTTGCCGCCAGGGTGGTGCTGAAAAAGGAAGGGGCCGCCAACTTCCTTGTGGCCTATGCCCTGGAGGCGGACGTCACCCAGGCCTGTGTTGTCAGCCTGGAGCCGGTGGTGTCGCGGATCGCGCGAAGCTTCCGGCGTGAACTGCATTTCAGGGCAAGCGGGCGCCATGCCATCGAGACGCCTTCCGCCCTGGAAATTTCACCCGACGAGAACGATGAGGTGGAGGAAATCGAGAGCCTGCATTTTGACCTGGCCGGGCCCCTGCTGGAGGAGTTTCTGCTGGCCCTCGACCCTTATCCGCGCCGCGCCGGGGTGGAATTTGACCACGGCGAAGCGTCGGTGGCACCTCCGGAAAGCCCCTTCGCGGCTCTCAAAAGTCTGAAACCTAGCAAATAGAAGGGCTTGCCTGGGGTTTTTAAGCAGCTTTTGCCCCTTGATATGGCGTGGCCATTCCTGCTACCTCCGCGCCCTCGATTTGCCCGCCCCGAGCTGGCCCTTTTTAATTGTCGCGCTCCCTTTCCGGAAAACCGCCCTTTTCAATTTGAAGAAGGCCACTTTTCTGGGGGGGGCTTACCAGGAGTCACCCGCCATGGCGGTCCCCAAGCGAAAAACCTCTCCGTCGCGCCGGAACATGCGCCGCTCCCATCACGCCCTGACGGCGGCCGCCTCCGGCGACTGTCCCAATTGCGGTGAGAAGAAGCTGCCGCATCATGTCTGCGCCTCCTGTGGCCATTATTCCGACCGCGAAGTTGTGAAAAGCGCCGACTGACCCCAAACTCCCGCCTGAAGAACGAATCTTCCGGAACAGGGCCTGCGGTGACGCGTGAATTGACGGTCTCGATCGACGCGATGGGTGGCGATGCCGGCCCCGGCGTGGTCGCGTCTGCCCTGGCGCGCACCCTGGAGCGCCAGCCCGGCACCCACTTTCTGATGCATGGCGACGAGGCGGTACTAAACCCCTTGCTGGCGAAATTCCCGAAACTGAGAAGCCGGGTGACGGTGCGCCACGCCCCCGAACGCGTCAGCATGGAAGACAAGCCCAGCCAGATCGTGCGCCGTGGCCAGAACACCTCGATGTGGCGTGCCATCGAATGCGTCAAGAAGGGCGAGGCCGATGTCGTGGTTTCCGCCGGCAACACCGGCGCGCTGATGGCGATGAGCCTGCTGCAGCTTCGCACCATCGAGGGCATTTCGCGTCCCGCAATCGCCTCGATCTGGCCGACCATGAAGGGCCGCACCGTGGTGCTGGATGTCGGCGCCAACGTCACCGCCACGGCGGAGCAGCTGGTGGACTTCGCGGTGATGGGCGAGGCCTTCGCCCATGCCATGCTGGGACTGGAGCGGCCCATTGTCGGTCTGCTCAATGTCGGCTCGGAAGAGATGAAGGGCAATGAGGCGGTGCGTGGTGCCGCCCAGATCTTGCGCGATGCCAGGCTTCCCATCGCCTTTCACGGCTTTGTCGAAGGCAACGACATCACCCAGGGCGTGGTCGATGTGGTGGTGACCGACGGCTTTACCGGCAACATCGCCCTCAAGACCGCTGAAGGCGCCGCCAAGCTGATAGTCCAGTATCTGAGACAGGCGTTAAAGCGCTCCCTGCTGGGGATGATAGGTGGCTTCTTCGCCCGTGGTGCGCTCAACACCCTCAAGCGCAACATCGATCCGCGCGCTTCGGCGGGCGGCATTTTCCTGGGCCTAGGCGGCATCGTGGTCAAGGCGCATGGCGGCACCGATGCCATCGGCTTTGCTGGCGCCCTCGACATGGCTATCGACATGGTGAAGACTGACATCAATGGCCGCATCACCGCCGACCGCGGCGCTATCGCCCCGGCGCTGGAACAGGCGGCGCTGACATGATCCGGGCTCGTATCATCGGTTGCGGCGCCTTCCTGCCGGAGAATGTCGTCACCAATGACGATCTGGCGAAAAAGGTCGACACCTCGGACGCCTGGATTCGCGAGCGCACGGGCATCCGCCAGCGTTACATCGCCAGGGAAGGCCAGACCACATCCGACCTGGCGCTGGGGGCGGCGCGCGCCGCCATGGCCGATGCCGGCATCGACTCGAACGAACTCGACCTTATCATTGTCGCCACCACCACGCCGGATCGCTCCTTTCCTTCCGTCGCCACCATGGTGCAGGCGCGGTTGGGCATGGCCCATGGCGCGGCCTTTGACGTCCAGGCGGTCTGTTCCGGCTTTATCTACGGCCTGTCGCTGGCCGACAGCTTGATCCGCACCGGGCAAGCGCGCACCATCCTGCTGATTGGGGCGGAAACCATGAGCCGGCTGCTGGACTGGAGCGACCGCGCCACCTGCGTGCTGTTCGGCGACGGGGCAGGGGCGGTGGTGCTGCAGGCCCATGACGGCATCGGCGACAATTCCGACCAGGGCATCCTCAATACCCGCATCTATTCCGACGGGCGGCTGCACGACCTGCTCTATACCGATGGCGGGGTTTCCCTGACCGGCAACGCCGGCTTGCTGCGCATGCAGGGCAAGGAAGTCTTCAAGCACGCCGTCGCCAACATCTCCGCGGCGATCGAGGCCTCGGCGGCGGCGGCGGGCATCCCGGTTTCACAGGTGAACTGGTTCGTGCCCCACCAGGCCAATCAGCGCATCCTGGACGGCACCGCCAGAAAGCTTGGAATTGACCCCGCCAAGGTAATCTCCACCGTCGCCCTGCACGGCAATACCTCGGCAGCCTCGGTGCCGCTGGCTCTGGTGACGGGCGTCCGGGACGGCCGGATCAAGCGGGGCGAACTGGTGCTGCTGGAGGCCATGGGCGCCGGCTTCACCTGGGGCGCCTGTCTGCTGCGCTGGTAGCGGACAGTCCTCCGTCCCCTGAATATTAAGCGTCGCCCCTATCCCCCTGATATTGACGGCCTTTCGGGGCGGGCCTAGGCTCCTGTGGATAGTTTGGGAGTCGCTGGGGACCATGACCGGAACATTGACGCGCGCGGACCTAACGGAATCGGTCTTCCAGGCGGTGGGCCTGTCGCGCACCGACTCGGCGCAGATGGTCGAGGACATGCTTGAGGAAGTCTGCGGCGCTCTCGCCAAGGGCGAGACGGTGAAGCTCTCCTCCTTCGGCACGTTCGCCGTGCGCCAGAAAAGCCAACGCATGGGCCGCAATCCCAAGACCGGCGACGAAGTGCCGATCGCGCCGCGCCGGGTGCTGGTGTTTCGCCCCAGCCATGTGCTCAAGGCAGTGATCAACGGCCAGACGCCGCCTGTGGGGAGCGACTAGCCCTTGTCATCGCCCGCTTTCGCATTCGCTGAAAAATCGCCGGAGGCCTTCCGCTCCATCAGCGAGGCAGCGACCGATCTCGATCTGCCCCAGCATGTGCTGCGTTTCTGGGAAAGCCGCTTCGCTCAGTTGAAGCCGGTCAAGCGCGCCGGCGGCCGCCGCTATTATCGGCCCGAGGATCTGGACCTGCTGCGCGGTATTCGCGCCTTGCTTTACAGCGATGGCCTTACCATCCGGGGTGTACAGAAGCTTTTGAAAGACCGGGGCATCCGTCATGTCGCCGAGATCGGCCGTGGCGCCCGTTTTACGCCGTCGGCGCCGTTGCCGCCCATGCCGCGCCCGGTGCGGACAGCCGACCTGTTCTCCGAACCCGAAGCAGCGCCCGAGGTGGCGGGGCTTACGCCCGGGCTGGCCGCCGCCGAGCGGGCCAGGCTGGAGGCACTACTGTCCGAGCTGATGGGCCTGAAACAGCGCCTCAGGGCCGCCAGAAACTGATTTGCGGCCTGTTTCCCTGGGGTTCCGCGCCGAAAGTTGACGGGGGCCGGAAGCCCCTATATCTCCGCGCCCTCGGGCCAAAAGCTCGGTGTCGGGACGTAGCGCAGCCTGGTAGCGCATCTGCCTGGGGGGCAGGGGGTCGGAGGTTCAAATCCTCTCGTCCCGACCATTTTTTCCGGCTGCCTGGCGGCCGCGAATGAATGCCACGCGCCATCGCGCGTCAGATCAAAAGTTGAAGGAGAATTGGCGATGAAGCTGCTGCGTTACGGACCGGCGGGCGCCGAGAAGCCCGGCCTGCTGGATGGCGATGGCGCGATCCGCGACCTTTCCGGTGTGGTGGCGGACATTTCCGGTGCGGTGCTAACGCCGGACGGGCTGAAGAAGCTGGCCGCGCTCGATGTGAATAGCCTGCCCAAGGTGAGCGGAAATCCGCGCCTTGGCACATGCGTCAGCGGCGTCGGCAAGTTCATCGGCATCGGCCTCAACTTCGCCGACCATGCGGCGGAAACCGGGATGGCGCTGCCCTCCGAGCCGGTCTTCTTCATGAAGGCGACCTCCTGCCTTTCCGGACCCCATGACAATGTCATCAAGCCGAAGGATTCCACCATGCTCGACTGGGAAGTCGAACTTGGTTTTGTCATCGGCAAGAAGGCGTCCTACGTCAGCGAAGCCGAGGCGCTGGACCACATCGCCGGTTTCTGCCTGGTGAATGACGTCTCGGAGCGGGAATTCCAGACCAAGCGTCCGGGCGGCCAGTGGGACAAGGGCAAGGGCTGCGACTCTTTCGGTCCGGTCGGTCCCTGGCTGGTGACGAAGGACGAGATCGGCGACACCGGAAACCTGCCGATGTGGCTGGAAGTCAACGGCAAGCGTTATCAGGACGGCAACAGCAGCACCATGGTCTACAAGCCGGCTTTCCTGGTGGCCTATCTCAGCCGCTTCTTCACCCTCCATCCCGGGGACATCGTCACCACCGGCACGCCGCCGGGCGTCGGCCTGGGCCAGAAGCCGACCCCGATTTTCCTCAATGTCGGCGACGAGATGCGGCTGGGAATCGACGGTCTGGGGGAGCAGCGCCAAAAGGTCGTGGCCGCTTAGGGCAGCACATCCTTCACCGCCTCGGCATGGCGGCCGAACCAGACCCGGGCGTAGGAACAATAAGGCGACAGTTTGAGCCCCTGCTCGCGGGCATGGGCGACCAGCGCCGTCATGAAGCGGTCGGCGGCGCCGGTTCCGCGCAGTTCTTCATCGGCCTCGACATGCACCAGGGCTTAGGCGCCGTCCCGCATCCGGTAGCTGGCATGGACCAGCCTGCCATTTTCTTCCTGTTCGAAACGCTGGCGTTCAGTGTCGTGGACGATCATTTCCTGGACGTATCGCGATGCATCCAGGGCAGCGCCAGACCGATCGGCACGATCCACAGCGTTCCGGCCAGGGCATAGAACAACAGGGTCACCAGGCCGCTCGCGCCGGGCAGCACCCGCCACTGCAGCCCGGCAATGAAGACGGCATAGGCCGGAAGCCACAGGAAAATGATGACAATGGCGGCGATCAGGGTCTTGGTGCGGCGGGTCATGGTGTTTGGGTGGACGGCAAGAGGCGGGAAGGCTATCAGATCCGCCCCATGAGCACAGCGAATTTCTGGAAAAGTCCGAAAGCGGTGGGCCTCTGGTTGCTGGCGGTGGCGCTGGTGATCCTGGCCATGGTGGTGATCGGCGGCCTGACACGGCTGACCGGCTCCGGCCTTTCCATCACCGAATGGCAGCCGCTGCTGGGCGCGATTCCGCCGCTGAACGACGCGCAATGGGCCGACGCCTTCGCCCGCTACCAGCGCATTCCGCAATATGCCGCCGAAAACCAGGGCATGAGCCTGGAAGGGTTCAAGGCCATCTTCTGGTGGGAATGGGCGCACCGGTTCCTGGGCCGGCTGGTGGGCGTGCTGTTCCTGCTGCCCTTCCTGTGGTTCGCGCTGGCGGGCGCGATCCGGCGCAGCGAATGGCCGCGCATGGTGCTGCTGTTCGTGCTGGGCGGCCTGCAAGGCCTGATCGGCTGGTGGATGGTGCAGTCGGGGCTGGAGGTGCGGGTCAGCGTCGCGCCCTATCGCCTGATGATCCATCTGGGCACCGCCATCATTCTCCTGGGCGCAATGGTGTGGACGGCGCTGGATTATCTGAGAGGGCGCGGTAAGGCGCGCACGCCAGGTTATGCCCAGGGCTTCATCGCGCTGGTCTATTGCCAGATGCTGCTGGGGGCGCTGGTCGCCGGGCTGCATGGCGGGCTGATCTACAACAGCTGGCCGGACATGAATGGCCGCTTCTTTCCCGAAGACGGATTCTATTTCTCGCCCTGGTGGAGCAATTTCTTCGAGAACCCGGCGCTGGCGCAGTTCGATCACCGCATGGTGGCCTATGGCGTGGCGGCGATGGTGATCGTGATCTACAGCCGCGCCATAAAGCTCGGCAAGGGCTGGGCCAAGAACAGCGGCAAGGCCGCAACCATACTGACGGCCATTCAGATATTCCTGGGCATCGTCACCCTGCAGTTCCGCGCCCCGGAATGGCTGGCGGCGATTCACCAGTTGACGGCGGCGCTGCTGTTCTGCGCCGCCGTCTGGCATGCGCATGAACTGAAGCGGCTAGCCTAGCGCCTGCTCCAGGTCGGCGATGATGTCGGCCGCATCCTCGATGCCGATGCTGAGGCGAATGACGTCATTGCCGGCGCCGGCCCGGGCGCGGTCCTCGTCGGACAATTGCCGATGGGTGGTCGAGGCCGGGTGGATGATCAGGCTGCGTGTGTCGCCGATGTTGGCCAGATGGCTGAACAGCTTGACGCCATTGACCAGCCTGACGCCGGCCTCATAGCCCCCCTTGAGGCCGAAAGTGAAGACGCTGCCCGCGCCCCTGGGGCAATATTTCTGGTGCAGTGTGTAGAAGGGATTGTCGGGCAGCCCGGCATAATTCACCCAGGCGATCCTGTCATTGGCCTTCAGCCACTTCGCCACGTCCAGGGCATTGTCGCAATGCTTTCGGATGCGCAGGGGCAGGGTTTCCATGCCGGTCAGCACCAGGAAGGCGTTCATCGGCGCGACCGACGGCCCCAGGTCGCGCAGGCCCAGCACGCGGGTGGTGATGGCGAAGGCCATGTCGCCGAAAGTCTCCCACATCTTCATGCCGTGATAGGAGGGATTGGGCTCCGACAGCGAGGGGAACTTGCCGCTGCCCCAGTCGAACCTGCCGCCATCGACGATCACGCCGGCCATGGAGTTGCCATGGCCGCCGAGGAACTTGGTGGCGGAATGCAGCACGATATCGGCGCCCCATTCCAGCGGCTTGATCAGGTAGGGCGTCGCCAGGGTGTTGTCCACGATCAGCGGCACGCCGGCGTCATGGGCGATCTTCGCGATCGCCTCGATGTCGGTGATGATGCCGCCGGGATTGGCGATGCTCTCGACGAAGATGGCGCGGGTCTTGTCGGTGATCTGCGCCTTGAAGGTCTCGGGCTTTGTGGCGTCGGCCCATTTGGCATGCCAGTCGAACTTGGCGAAGCCCTGGCTGAACTGGTTGATCGAGCCGCCATAAAGCTGGCGCGCCGCCACGATCTCCAGCCCCGGACCCATCAATGTGTGCAGGGCCAGCAACTGTGCGGCATGGCCGCTGGCGCAGGCCAGGCCGGCGCGGCCGCCTTCCAGCGCCGCGACTTTTTCCTCCAGCACCGCCTGGGTCGGATTCATGATGCGGGTGTAGATGTTGCCGAAGACCTGCAGGTTGAACAGCGCGGCGGCGTGGTCGGAATCCTCGAAGACGAAGGCGGTGGTCTGGTAGATCGGCGTGGCGCGCGCCCCGGTGGCGGGGTCGGGCTGGGCGCCGGCATGAACCGACAGGGTGCTGAAGCCGTACTCCGCCATGTGCCACTCCTTGATGCCGGTCAGGGCAAAACCACCATCCCTTGACCGTTGTCTTGCATTTTCCTGCCACCCCCCTCCCGGGGGGCGGGCGCCCGCGCAACGGCACGGGCGGCGGCGCGCAATCTAGCCGAACCGCGTGACGGAAAAAACGTGGATATGCAGCGGACGTCCAGAGCCGCTTCAAGGAGCCGCGCTTGTCTAGTCGTTTTTGAGGCTTCCACCTCGGCCGAACAACAGCGGCTTGCGGTTGTCGATCAGCTTGCGGTTGATGCCCAGCCAGCCCATCTCGCCGGAGAAGCGGCCATGCTCGATCTTGGGGCAGCGGTCCATGATGACGGTGAGACCGGCATCCTGGGCGATCTTCCCGGCTTCCTCGCTGACGACGCCAAGCTGCATCCACAGAACCTTGACGCCGAGGCGGTCTTTCTCCGCCACCGTCTCGCGGGCGATGTCGGGCGCGAATCTGGCCTCGCGAAAAATGTCCACCATGTCCACGGGTGCGGGAACGTCCTTCAGGCTGGCATAGACTTTCTGGCCGAGGATTTCCGTTCCCGCCGCGCCGGGATTGACCGGAATGATTTTGTAGCCCTTGTTCAGCAGATACATCATGGCGAAATAGGAGGGGCGGATGGAATTGCCGCTGGCCCCGACCATGGCGATGGTCCTGACGCTGCGCAGGATGGATTTGATCAGGGTGTCGGAATAGGCGGGCATCAGTTGCGCCCCAGCCTTTCCACCACCCGCTTTCGCGCCAGCATGCGGTCGCGGTCGGTGATGTGGATCAGATTGACCATGCGGCGGATCAGGGCGTCTTCCTCCGGGTCGAGCACGCCATCGGCATAGGCGACCTCCCACATCATCTCGACCAGGTGGATGCGGTCGGCCTCTGTCATCTGGTCCAGCACGGCGCTGGTCCAGGGGTGCAGCTGCACGCTGTTGCGGCAGGTGTCCTCGGCGGCGCGCAGCAGGGCGGAGGTTTCGTCCTCGGTCAGGGCGAATTTTTGCTGCAGCAGGCGGAAGATCACATCGCGCTCCTCCGGCTGGAAGACATCGTCGCGATAGGCAGCCTCGATCAGTAGCACCGCAACCGCCAGGCGCAGGTCGGTGGGGGCTTTCCGGGCGGGCGCGGAGAGGGTGCGCAGCAATTGCTGGAACATCAGGGCCATCTGGGTTCGCGCTTCTCGATGAAGGCGCAGATGCCTTCCTCGGCTTCCGCCGCCAGCATGTTCTCGGTCATCACCCGCGAAGCGTAATCATAGGCCTCGGCCAATGGCATTTCGCGCTGGCGATAGAAGGCTTCCTTGCCGACCTTCAGCGTCTGGTGCGGCTTGGATGCGATCTTCGCCGCCAGCGCCATTGTCTGGGCGGTCAGTGCTTCCGGCGCCACCACGCGATTGACCAGGCCCAGCTCGCGGGCGCGTTCCGCCGAAACCGGCTCGCCGGTCAGCAGCATCTCCATGGCCGGCTTGGGCGCCAGGTTGCGCGACAGCGCCACCATGGGCGTCGAGCAGAACAGGCCGATATCGACGCCGGGCGTGGCGAAGCCCGCCGCCGCCGAAGCCACCGCCAGGTCGCAGCTGGCGACAAGCTGGCAGCCGGCCGCCGTCGCCAGGCCCTGGACCTCGGCGATAACCGGCAGGGGGTGGCGGACAATGGCCTGCATCAGCTCCGAGCATTGCGTGAACAGGGCAGTGAAGGCGGCGCGGCCCCTGTCGCCATCGGCGCGATGGCCGCTCATTTCCTTCAGGTCATGGCCGGAGGAAAACACCGGTCCGCTGGCGGCGATCACGATCACCCGCGCCCGGCCGTCGGCCCCGTCCAGCGCCGCCTTGAGTGCCGTCATCAGAGCGGAGGAGAGGGCATTGCGCGCCCGCGCCCGGTTCAGGGTCAGGCGCAGAACGCCGTTTTCGAGGGCGCAAAGCAGCAGGGGTTCGGGGGAGGGGGCGTTCATCGGGCCAATCTAGTCCCGTTTCCCGGCAATTCCAGTGACGCCCCGAAAAAGCGGTAATATAATACCGCACGGCAAAAATGCCCGTTATTCCGACATTCCGGTTGACCGGCCGGGCCCGAGTCCGTATATGCGCCCGTCTTTCACGGGTAGGGCCATGCGGCTTCGCCGCCTGGCCATGGATGGCCGGGTCGCGGCCTTTGGCCTGCCCGGCCATGGAGAAGTTATTATGAAAACCTACTCGGCCAAGCCTACCGAGATCGAAAAGAAGTGGGTGCTGATCGACGCCGAAGGCCTGGTGGTCGGGCGCCTGGCCTCCATCATCGCCCTGCGCCTGCGCGGCAAGCACAAGGCCACCTACACCCCGCACATGGATTGCGGCGACAATGTCATCGTCATCAACGCCGCCAAGGTCGTGCTGACGGGCAACAAGCTGCGGGACAAGACCTACTACCACCACACCGGCTATATCGGCGGCATCAAGGAGCGCACCGCCGGCGCCATCATGCGCGGCAAGTTCCCCGAGCGCGTGCTCGAAAAGGCGGTGGAGCGGATGCTGCCGCGCGGCCCGCTCGGCCGCCGCCAGCTCGCCAATCTGCGGGTTTATCCCGCCACCGCCCATCCGCATGAGGCGCAGCAGCCCGTGACGCTCGATGTGGCGAAGATGAATCCCAAGAACACCCAGTCCAAGACGACGAAGGCAGCCTGAACATGGCCGAAGAAAACAAGTTCACCGAACTCAAGTCCACGCTGATCAAGGCCCGGCAGCCGGAAGAGGTTGCCGCCAAGTCCGGCGACAAGCGCGACGCCAAGGGCCGGGTCTATGCCACCGGCCGCCGCAAGGAATCGGTCGCCCGCGTCTGGATCAAGCCGGGCAGCGGCAAGATCACCATCAACGACCGCGACGAGAAGATCTATTTCGCCCGGCCGGTGCTGCGCATGATCCTGCGCCAGCCGCTGATCGCCGCAGGCCGCGACGGCCAGTTCGACGTCATCGTCACCGTCACCGGCGGCGGTCTTTCCGGCCAGGCCGGCGCGGTGCGCCACGGCATTTCCCGCGCCCTGGTGGCCTATGAACCGGCGCTGCGCCCGGTGCTGAAGCCCGGCGGCTTCCTCACCCGCGATCCGCGTGCGGTCGAGCGCAAGAAGTATGGCCGCCCGAAGGCGCGCCGCAGCTTCCAGTTCAGCAAGCGCTAGACGCGTTCGCGATCCTTGCAGGGGCGGTCCGGTTGTGCCGGGCCGCCTTTTGCTTGCGGGCGGCAGGTGCGCACCTGTTCCACGGGATCGCGGATCTGGCAGGCACGCCCCGGCACCGCTCAGCGATAGCGCTTCGCCACATCCTGCAGGTATGCGGTCAAGGCCTCGACATTCCCGCCGTTGCGGCCGAGGAATGCGGCAAAGTCGTCGTGCTGGGTGACTGCCAGCCAGGTGCCGGCGATGCCGACGTCGATCACCAGCGGTTTGGGTTCGTCGGTGCGGACGCGGAAATCCACCGCCAGCGGCCGTCCGCCGGCGGGATCGTCCAGCCGGGCATGCACAATGATGTCGCCCGGCCCGTTGGCCGTCGAGCCGGTAACGGCAAGGCTCTGGCCGCTATAGTGCTGGAAATGGGAGCGATAGACGGAAATGGCGTAGCCTTGGAACGCCGCGGCGAAAGCGTCGCGCTGCGCCGGGGTGGCGGAGGCCGGGCCCAGGGTGAAAAGGGCAATGCGCTTGAGGTCTGTGGCGGCAAGCAGGAAGTCCTCGAACTCCCGTTCCCGTGCCTCGGCGGTGAGACTGTCATCGTTGAGAATGCCCAGACCGGCGCGAATCTGTCCGGTGACGAACTGCTCGGCGGGATTGGCGCCTTGCGCCGCTGCCGGGGTGAGCGCCAGGGCCAGGGCGAAAAGGGAAAGCAGGACAGCGCGCACCATCGATTGTTTCCTTCGGTGTCCTCGCATCGCTTCTGGCCCGGGGACATGGCGGAAGCAAGGCTGCCCGGCGGCAATAAGGGGGGCCCCGCGAAGTGCGGAGCGTTTCGCGTCAGGCCGCGCGGCCATGAAAAAACGGCCGGGTTTCCCCGGCCGTTTTCCGTGATTTGCCTTGCGGGCTTAGCGGCCCGGAGGGGCGCCGGCGCCACCGCGGGCAGCCATCGCGGCCTTGCAGCCGTCCGACAGCTTGGCCTGGTTGTCCGTCATGCACTGGCGGATTTCCGGACCCTGTTTGCCGGCGCAGAGCGTCTGGATGTCGTTGGCGCAGGCGCCGCCGCGGCCGCCGCGGGCGCCGCCGCCACCGGCGGGCGGAGCGCCGGCCGGAGCCTGGGCAAGGGCGACGCCGGCAGAAGCCAGCGCCAGGGTGGAGACGAGAATCAGGTGGGAGAATTTCATCAGGCGTTCCTTATGTTTTGGGATCAGAGACGGGCCCATCCGGCGGCATCATACCCGTCCGCCCCATGGCCCTTTCATTACGCCTTCGTCAGGCTTGTCGCGATTTATGCCCGGCATTTCCCTGTGCCGAAGATTCCCTGCGCGGAAACCTGGGTAAACCCCGCCGCAAACGTCTTCTTTCATTTTCGGGAACCCGCGCCTAGCTTCCCCGGATAACAACAATTTCAGGGAGGACATTGTCATGCGCAAAACCATCCTGCTTGCGGCGCTCGCCCTTGGCAGCAGCGCTTTTCTGGTTCAGGCCCAAACCCCGCCCGCGCCGGCTGCGCCGAAGCCGCTGCACTCCCGCGCCCCCCTGGACTACATGTTCATGTCGCGCGCCGATCTGGACAAGAAAATGTTCCGGCCGGGCGACACCCATTCCTATGTCGTCACCGATCACGAGAATTTCGACGTCGAGTTTGTCGAGCGGGCGCAAATCACCAACCATATCGAGAACCATGTTCATTGGCTCGACCTGGTGACGGTGACGGGCGGCGAAGGCACGCTGGCGATCGGCGGCAAGCCGGTCGATCCCAATTACAGCAACCCGGCCGAGCCGAACGGCACCAAGATGACCGGCGCGAAGATCGTGCCGTTGCATCCCGGCGATTTCGTCATCGTCCCGGCCGGGGTCTGGCACATTTTCTCCGGCACCGCCACGACCAAGCTGCGCTATGTCATCTTCAAGCAGCGTGAATAGACCTCAAGGCAGCGCGAAAGCCAGCACGCTGTCGCCGCCGGACGGGCTTCCCAGATAGGAGCCGCCGGTGGCGATCAGCACCACATACTGCCTGCCGTCCCTGCCGCGGTAGGTGATCGGCGTGGCGTGACCGGAATAGTCCAGCTTCCAGGTCCAGATTTCCCTGCCGGTCCTGGTGTCGAAGGCGCGGAAGCGGGCATCGTCGGTGCCGGCGATGAAGGTCAGGCCGCTGGCGGTCATGATCGGGCCGCCATTGCTGACGCGGCCGGTATTCTGCTTGCCCGCCGGGGCGGCGTCGGTGACGCCCAGCGGCACATGCCAGGCGACATCGCCGGTATTGACGTTCACCGCCCACAATTCGCCCCAGGGCGGCGGCTGGCACATCATGCGCGTTGCGGGATCATGGAAGGTGCCGCCGCTGAAGCGCCAGCTGCCGTCGGGATTTTTCACCAGCTGCTCGATGGCGCCGCGATTGTTGGTGTTGACGATGAACAGGCCCAGTCTGGGATCGAAACCGCCGCCGCCCCATTCCGGCCCGCCTTCCGATGACGGGAAATGGATCATCGGCCGGTCGCTGCTGATGGGGTCGAAGCGGGCGCCGAAGCGCAGGTTCCGGTCGCTGATCAGCTTCTGGCAATAGGCGGTCAGCTCCGGCGTGATGTCGGCGAGTTCGCCGGGCGCGATGCTGCTGCGCGCCAGCTGCTGCGGCTTCACCGGCACCGGCTGGGTGGGAGAGGCGGATTCGCTGGGCTCGGTGGAAGCCGGCACCTTGACTTCGTCAACCTGATAGAGCGGCTTTCCGGTGACGCGGTCGAGGATGAAGAGCAGCGCGTTCTTGTTCATCGCGGCAAGCGCGGGAATGGATTTTCCGCCCCGCTTCACCTCCAGCAGCACCGGCGCGGTATCCATGTCCCAGTCCCAGATGTCGTGGTGCGTCACCTGGAAATGCCAGAGATATTTGCCGGTGGCGGCGTTCACCGCCACGATGCTGTCGCTGAAGAGATTGTCGCCCTTGTGGTCGCCGCCATAGCGGTCCAGCGTCGCCGCGCCGACCGGCAGGTAGGCAATGCCGCGCGCCTTGTCCACCGTCATCATGTTCCAGACATTGACGCCGGAACGGTTCTTCCAGCTGTCGCCCTCCCAGGTGTCGTGGAATTTCTCGCCGGGGCCGGGAATGGTGTGGAAGGTCCAGGCCAGCTTGCCGGTGACGATATCGAAGGCGCGGACGTCGCCCGATGGTCCCAGGGTTGGCGATTCCTGCAGGCGGCTGCCCAGGATGATCAGGTTCCTGTAGATGCTGCCGGGCGTGGTGACGCCATAGCCGCCTTGCGGCATGCCGCGAATGATTTCCGGCGTCTTCAGGTCCACCAATCCGTCATTGCCGAAGCTGTGGATGCGCTCCCCGGTCCTGGCATTCAGCGCGATCAGGAAGCCGTTGATGGTTCCGAAAACGATGCGCGGGCCATGGCTCTTGTCGCCGGGCCAGTAGGAGACGCCGCGGAAAGGCGGCTGGTCGCCCCTGGGCAGGTCATAGGCCCAGATTTCCTTTCCCGTGGTGGCGTTGAGTGCGATCACGCGTCCATAGGGCGAGGGAAAATACATCACGTCATTGATGACGATGGGCGTGGCGGTGGAATAGGGCAGGCGCCGCTGCTGGCCTGGCCGTGGCGGCGGCAGGAGGTCGGGGGCCTGGTTGAGATGGAATGTCCAGGCCACCTTGAGCCTGCCGACATTGGCTGGGGTGATCTGGGTGAGGGGCGAGAAACGCGCGCCGCCATCGTCATTGCCGTAGGTTGGCCAGTCGGTGGGGCTTGCGGCGAAGGCCGCCCCGCCAATGAGCGATGCCAACAGAGCCAGTGTGATCTTGCGCACGACGGAACGCCCCCCGATTTAATGACGGCAGCATAACGGCCATGCCAAAGGCGGGAAAGCAGACCATTCCCTATCTTTTTCGCATATTTTGGCGTATCTGCCGCCGCCATGAAGGCGAAGATTTTCATTGATGGCGCGGCAGGAACCACGGGACTTGAAATCCGTGAACGCCTCAGCGCACGCCCGGAGCTCGAGCTGCTGACGCTGCCGGACGCCCGGCGCAAGGATGCGGGCGCCCGCAAGGCCATGCTCAATGAAGCCGGTCTGGTGATCCTTTGCCTGCCGGACGAGGCGGCGAAGGAAGCCGTGGCGCTGATCGACAATCCGGCGGTCAAGGTGATTGATGCGTCCACCGCCCATCGCGTGGCGACGGGCTGGGCCTATGGTTTCGCCGAACTGGAAGCCGATGGCGCGGCGCAGATCGCTTCCTCGAACCGGGTGAGCAATCCCGGCTGCTGGGCCACCGGCTTTCTCGCCATCGTCCGGCCGCTGGTGCGGGCCGGCCTCCTGCCGCCGGACTATCCGCTCACCGTGCATGGCGTCTCAGGCTATTCCGGCGGCGGCAAGAGCATGATCGAGGAATTCGAAAAGGCCGATGCGCCGCACTATGTCGAGACCGTGCAGCGTTCCTACGCGCTCGGCCTTTCCCACAAGCATATCCCGGAAATGGCGCAACATGCCGGGCTGACTCGCCCGCCATTGTTCTCGCCCAGCGTGGCGCGCTTTCATCGCGGCATGCTGGTGGAGCTGCCGCTGCAGCTCTGGTCGCTGCCGGGCGCGCCGAAACCCGCCGATCTCCACGCGGCGCTGGCCGAAGCCTATGCCGGCAAGGCGCTGGTGTCGGTGGCGAGCCTGGCCGAGGCGGCGGAGCTGAAGGTGCTGGACGCCGAGATTCTTTCCGGCACCGACCGCCTCAGGATGTTCATCTTTGCCAATGAAAAGGCAGGGCAGGCCCGCGTGACGGCGGTGCTGGACAATCTCGGCAAGGGCGCCGGCGGCGCTGCCGTCCAGAACATGAACCTGATGCTGGGATTGCCCGAAACTTCCGGACTTTGTCTTTAGCGGCTAAAACGATCCCCGATGAGCCGGGTTCTCGCCGCTGTCGCCGCCGCCATCCTGCTGTTCGCGGGCGCGGTCTGGTATTCGCAGGCGCCGCTCCCGGCGGAAGAAAGCTATAGCGGCCTGCAGTTTGCCGAAATGAGCCGGGCCGCCGCCCGGCGTGCCGGCGTACAGGGAGCCCTGGTTGCCGCCGTGGATACCGACAGTCCCGCCGACAAGGCGGGCATCGCGCCGGGCGAAGTGGTAAGCGCCATTGATGGCATGCCTGTCGCCACGGCAAGTGAAGCCTCCGGCAAGATTCGCCGTCTTCGCATCGGTCAGAACGCGGTGCTGACGCTCCATGACATCACGCAAGGCGAGGCGAAGCCGCAGCAGGTCGCTGTCACGCTTGCGGCCATGCCCGATCCCAGGCAGACGGGGAAATATTCCGTTTATCCGCCACCTGTTCTGGCCAGGGAACTCTTCGCGCCGCCGCCCATCGTCGCCAATGCCGCCTGGGCGCGGCAGCTGTCGCGCGGCGCCTTCCTGAAACCGCTGGAACTGTTTGGCCTGGGGGCGGGACGCTGCAACGCGCTGGCGCCGGAAAAATGGCGCATCGCCGGCTATGCGGCCGACGGCAGCCTGCTGCATGTCATGGCGCCGGCTACCTTCCAGCACGCCATCCTTGTTGCCGCGCCGCTGGCGGGAAGGACGCCGGGCGATTTCATTCGCGCCTATCTCGAAGAGACTTTTGGTTCCAGGGCGGTCCTGTCACCGCCGGAGGCGCAGCCATTCGGATTTACCGTGGTCAGCTTCGGCAACGCCCGCGGCGGCGCCGGCTTTGCCGAATATCGCGTCAGGGACGGGCGCATCCAGCTCTGGATCGCGGCGGTTGCGGCGGCGGAGGCGGGTTGGGCGCTTCCCGTCACCGGCGCGGTTGCCTTTTCGATCAATTGCGGCCCGACGATGGCGCCGCGCGACAGGACCATGGCCGTGACATCCGTTTCGGCGCAATGCCTGGGCGGCAAGTGCCAGGACAGCGATCTCGCTGCCGCCTATCTCAAGACGCTGCAGCTTGGCTATGTCCACGACCCCAGGGGCCGGAGCTACCTGATCAACCCTAGGCACGATCTCTGGGCCAACGGCGCGAAAGGGCCGGGCTATTACCATCAGGTCAATGGCGAAAATGAAAAGCTTGAACCGGGCCGGACGAACGACGCTATTGCGCCTTCACCTTGACATAGGTGCCCGGCGCGTCGCCGAGCGGCTTGAGCTTGCCTTCGCCGGGCGTTCGCGCCGGCACCTGACCGCCCGACAGCTTTGACAGCCAAAGATCCCAGTCTGTCCACCAGGAGCCCGGATGCTCCTTCGCGCCCGGCAGCCAGGCGTCGAAATCCGCGGCTTTCGTCTCGTTGGTCCAATACTGGTACTTGTTCGCCGCCGGCGGGTTGATGACGCCGGCGATGTGGCCGCTTCCCGCCAGGATGAAGCGCGCCGGTCCGCCGAACAGATTGACCGCCTTGTAGACCGAACGGGCGGGCGCAATGTGATCCTCCCGCGCCGACTGCAGATAGACCGGCACCTTCACTTTCGAGAGATCGAGACGCAGGCCGCCCAGCTCCATCTCGCCTTTCGCCAGGGCATTGTCGCGATAGCAGAGGCGCAGATAGGACAGATGCAGCTTCTCCGGCATCCGCGTGGTGTCGCTGTTCCAGTAGAGCAGGTCGAATGGCGCCGCCGCCTTGCCCAGAAGGTAATTGTTGATGACGAAGGACCAGATCAGGTCGTTGGCACGCAGCATGTTGAAGGCGCCCGCCATCTTCGCCCCGGGCAGCACGCCGCCGGCCCTGTCCATCTGCTTCTTGAGTGCGTCGAGTTGTACGTCATCGACAAAGACCTGCAGTTCGCCGCTTTCCGAGAAATCGGTCTGCGCCGCCCAGAAGGTGGCGGAATGGATGCGCCCGTCCTTTTTCGCCGCCATGTAGGCCAGGGTGGCGGCCAGCAGCGTGCCGCCGATGCAGTAGCCGACGCAGTTGGGGTCGGCGATGCCGGTCGCTTCCTTCACCGCGTCCAGGGCGGCAAAGACGCCGTCACGCATATAGTCCTCGAAGCCCTTCTGCGCAGCCGAGGCGTCGGGATTGACCCATGAGACCAGGAAGACGGTGTAGCCCCTGCCGACCAGCCAGCGGACGAAGCTGTTCTCGGGGCGAAGATCGATGATGTAGAACTTGTTGATCCAGGGCGGGAAGATCAGCAGCGGCCGTTCATAGGCCGTCTCGGTGGCCGGGGCATACTGGATCAGCTCGATCAGTTCGTTGCGGAACACCACCTTGCCGGGCGCCGTGGCGATGTTCTCGCCGATGACAAAGCCGTCGGCCGACTGGCGGATCGAAAGCCCGTCGCCGCCGCGCGTCAGGTCGGCGGCAAGATTTTCGAGCCCCTGGAGCAGGTTTTCGCCGTTGGAGGCTATGGTGGCCTTCAGCACTTCGGGATTGGTGAGGGGGAAATTGGTCGGCGCGAGGGCGTCGGCGAACTGCCGGGTGAAGAACAGGGCGCGGCGGCGCTCCTGCGGCGACAGCCCGGACAATTGTCCCACCATCTCCTGCATGGCGTTGGCGGTGAGCAGATAGGACTGTTTGAGAAAATCGAAAATTTCGTTGGACTGCCATTCCTCGGCGCGGAAGCGGCGGTCGCCCTGGGCGGGCTGGACCAGCGGTTGCGGCGTGCCGCCCAAAAGCTTCAGCGCGGTGGATTCCCACAGCAGCGTCACATCCCGCCACCAGGCTTTCTGCGCTTCGGCCACGGTCTGGCGATTTTCGACCATCGCCGCGAGCAGGGCCGTCATGGCGCCCGAGACGTTCAGCGGGTCCAGGGGCGTCCCGGCCGCGGCCATGCGGCTGACAGACTGTGCCGCCAGCTCCTGGGCGCGCAGACCGGCCCGCAACAGGTTGCGGGCCAGCAGTTCCGGCCGGGCAGCTGATTCGGCGGCCGGCTTGTCGGCTGGGGTGGATCCTGGGGTCTTTACAGACGGGGCAGGGGTCTTGGTCGGCATCGCTAAACCGACAACATATAAGCGGCCGGGGGGCAAGCGGCAAGACGGCCCATCCAGCGCGCAAATACCGCATCCTGCTGGGCATTCCGGCGGTCCGCGCGCTGGCGTGAGGGGCGGGAGCGCGGTATATCCTGCTTATGGTGAACGCCCGGGGAGCGGCTGGGCGTGCAGTCGGGAACACATAGCTGGTCGGGAATACCGTCATGAGGACTTCCATCGCGCGTCCCCTGGTGAAATTCGGGGCGCAGCTCGGCGTTATCCTGGTTCTGGCGACCGGGCTTTCGGGCTGCGAAACCATGGCCTCGCTCGACCCCACCGGACTTTTCGCCTCGGACGAGACAGATATCACGCCGCCTGACCCCAACAGCGCCGCTGCCGCGCCGGAGCTGGCCAACATTCCGGCCGCGCCGCAGGTACCCGACGATCAGCGCAATGTCGCCGGCAACCTCGCCGCCCAGGGCGCCCAGGCCCAGTACAGCGCCGATGCTCTGCGCGCCGGCACCGAGGCTGCGGCTCCGGTTCCCGGCGCCGCCGGCCCTGTCAGCCCGCAGGTGGCCACGGCCGCGCGGCCTGTTGCCGATGCACCGCCCACGGCCGATGCGCCGCCCACTGCCAGCTCTGCCGCTCCGGTCTCGGTGGCCGCAAACACCGCACCGACGGTTGCGCCGGTTCCCGCTCCGGCGCCCGTGTCCCGGCCGGCCAATCCCAATGCCGCCGTCCCTGCCGTTCCCCCGCCTGACAGCGTTCCGGGGCGGCTGGCTTCTCTGGGCACGCCGGCGCCCACCCCGGCACCGGCCCCTGTCGCGCGCCCTGCCGCGGCGGCGCCGCCTCCCGGGGCGGAACCCGCCGTCCCCGCGGTCCCGCCCGATGGCGCCATCCGCAGCACCATGATGGCCGCACCGGTGATGTCCGACGCAGCACTGGGCTTCAGGCCCTCAGGCGCGCCGCCCCTGGACCCCTCGGTCAGCAACTTCGTCTCCTCTCCCATTCTGGCCCATTACCGTCAGACCTCGACGGGCGGCAGCGGTGTTTCCGCAGCCGGGCCGGGCGCCAATGGTGCCGTGATTTCCGCCTCGGCGGCAGGAATGGGGGGCGCCGCGCCCACCGCCGTTGTTTTCTTCCCGGGTGACGGCACCGCCCTTTCGGCCGCCGGACGCACCCAGATCCGCGCCGCCATATCCGCCTTCAAGGCCTCGGGCGGCTCTGCCACCATCCGGGTGGTGGGCCATGCTTCCAGCCGCACCGCCGACATGCCGGTGGAACGGCACCTGGAAGTGATCTTCCAGAAGTCGCAGGCCCGGGCCAATGCCGTGGCGCAGGAACTGATCCGCCAGGGCGTCCCGGCCGACCATCTGCAAATCGATGCGGTGGGGGACAGCCAGCCGGTCTATTACGAATCCATGCCCAAGGGCGAGGAAGGCAACCGGCGGACGGAAATCTTCGTCTCGGGCTGAGCTGCCCTGCACGAAAACGCCGCATTTTAACCCAAAAACGATTGCGATCCGGGCCTAAATCCCGGATTCTGGGACGTTTTCAGGATTCATCGCCATGCAGACCGATTTCTACCGCATCAAGCGGCTGCCGCCCTACATCTTTGAGGAAGTCAACCGCCTCAAGGCCCAGGCGCGCGCCCGGGGCGAGGACATCATCGATTTCGGCATGGGCAACCCCGACATGCCAACGCCGGACTTCATCGTCGACAAGCTGTGCGAGACGGCGCGCGATCCCCGCGCCCACCGCTATTCCGCCAGCCGCGGCATCAAGGGCCTGAGGAAGGCGCATTGCGCCTATTACCAGCGCCGCTTCGGCGTCGAATTGAACCCCGACCGGGAAGTGATCGCGGCGCTGGGTTCCAAGGAAGGCTTCGCCAATCTTGCCATGGCGATCACTGCGCCGGGCGATGTGGTGCTGGTGCCCAACCCGGCCTATCCGATCCATGCCTTCGGCTTCATGATTGCCGGCGCGGCCATCCGGCATGTCCCCGCCACCAGCCCGGAGGAATATCTCTCCCAGATCGGCAAGGCGACGCGCCATTCGGTGCCGTCACCGCTGGCGCTGGTGGTGAATTATCCGTCGAACCCGACGGCGCAGGTGGTGGACCTGGACTTCTACAAGGAAATCATCCGCTTCGCGAAGAAGCACGAGATCTGGGTGCTGTCCGACCTCGCCTATGCCGATGTCTATTTCGATGAAAGCCGGCCGCCGCCGTCGATCCTGCAGGTGGACGGCGCCAAGGACATCGCCATCGAGTTCCAGTCGCTCTCCAAGACATTCTCCATGCCGGGCTGGCGCATGGGCTTCGCCGCCGGCAACGAGAAGCTGATCGGGGCCCTGGCGCGGATCAAATCCTATCTCGACTATGGCGCCTTCACCCCGATCCAGGTGGCGGCCGCGACGGCGCTGAACGCGCCGGAAAAGGTGATCGAGGACATCCGTGCCGTCTACAAATCGCGCCGCGATGTGCTGGTGAAGAGCATGGCGCAGGCAGGCTGGGACATTCCCGCGCCCGAAGCCTCTATGTTCGCCTGGGCGCCGGTGCCGGAGAAGTATCGCGAACTGGGCTCGATGGAGTTCGCCAAGGATCTGCTGATCCATGCCAAGGTGGCGGTCTCGCCCGGCATCGGATTCGGCGAATATGGCGAAGGCCATGTCCGCGTCGCACTGGTGGAGAATGAGCACCGCATCCGCCAGGCCGCCCGCAATGTGAAGAAGTTCCTCTCCCAGGGCACCAATCATCCGCCCGCCGAGTTGGCTCACGTCAAATGAAGCCTTTCCGGATCGCCATCGCCGGTCTCGGCACGGTTGGGGGCGGTGTCGTCAAGGCGCTGGCGGCGCGCGGTGACGACCTTTCCACCCGCGCCGGGCGCAAGCTGGAGGTTGTCGGCGTTTCCGCCCGCGATGCGAAAAAGGCGCGCGGCTTCGAGATGACGAATTTTTCCGCCGACCCGCTGGCGCTGGCGAAGGGCGATGCCGACCTGGTGGTCGAACTGATCGGCGGCGAGGAAGGCGTGGCGCGCCAGCTGGTCGAGACCGCGCTGGCCAACGGCAAGCATGTGGTGACCGCCAACAAGGCGCTGCTGGCCAGGCATGGCCGGGCGCTGGCGGAGCTGGCCGAGAAGAAGGACGTCGCGCTGAAGTTTGAGGCGGCGGTGGCCGGCGGCATCCCCATCGTCAAGACGTTGCGCGAAAGCCTGGTTGCCTATCAGGTGCAGGCGGTGAAGGGCATCCTCAACGGCACCTGCAATTACATCCTCACCGAGAGGGAAGCCACCGGCGCCGGTTTCGCCGAGGTGCTGAAGGAGGCGCAGCGGCTGGGCTATGCCGAGGCCGACCCCACCCTGGACGTGGGCGGCGGCGACACGGCGCACAAGCTGGCGCTGCTGGCCGCGCTGGTGTTCGGCACCGCGCCTGACATGGCCAGCATGACGGTGGAAGGTATCGAACAGATCACCGCCGCCGACATCCATTTCGCCTCCGAGTTCGGCTTCCGCATCAAGCTTCTGGGCGTGGCGCGCAAGACCGCGAACGGCATTGAACAGAAGGTTTCGCCGTCCATGGTGCGGGCACGCTCGCCCCTGGCCAATGTCGACGGGGCCCAGAATGGCGTCATGGTGGATGCCGGAGCGGCGGGGCCGTTCTTCTTTTCCGGCCGTGGCGCGGGCGAAGCTCCCACCGCTTCCGCCGTCATCTCCGACATTGTCGAGGCGGCGGCCGGCGCTTTCCGTCCCGCCTTCGGCCGGCCGGCGGCGCAGCTTGCCACGCTCAAGCCCGCGCCTGCCGGCGCTTCGGTGTCGCCCTGGTATCTGCGTTTCGAGGTGCTGGATGTGCCGGGCGTGCTGGCCTCCATTGCCGGACGCCTGTCGGAGGCCGGCGTCTCGATCGAAAGCATGATCCAGCGCGGCCGGGCGCCGGGCGAAGGCGTCGCCATCGTCATGATCACCCATGAGGCGGCGCAGAGCGCGGTGGAACGCGCCCTCGCAGCCATCGCCGCCTCCGACAAGGTGCGCGCCCGGCCATGCATGATACCGATGGAAGCGGCCTGACCGTTTCCGCTCCCGAGCCTGCCGCATTTGGCGTTGCGCGCTCCTTCAGCGGGCGCCGCTGGCGGTTGCGCGCCGTGGATGAAGAGCGGGCAGGGGCGCTGGCGCGGGAGCAGCAGATTTCGCCTGCCCTGGCGCGCTTGCTGACGGCACGGGGGATCGGTGGGACCGAGGTCTGGAATTACCTCAATCCTTCGCTGAAGCACCTGCTGCCCGATCCGCTGGTGCTGAAGGACATGGGCGCGGCGGTGACGCGCGTGGCGGCGGCGCTGGAAGCGGGCGAAAAGATCGCCGTGTTCGGCGACTATGACGTCGACGGCTCGGCATCCTCGGCATTGCTGTCCGATCTGCTTTCCGCGCTTGGCCCGCCACCCCGGCTCTACATTCCGGACCGCATGACCGAAGGCTATGGCCCGTCGCCCGCCGCCATGACGCTGCTGGCGGGCGAGGGCATCAGGCTGGTGATCACCGTGGATTGCGGCGCCGCCGCCAGCGCGGCGCTGGAAACCGCGAAGGCGGCAGGCATGGATGTCGTGGTGCTGGATCATCACCGCGTCGTGTCCGCCCCGCCGGCGCTGGCGCATGTCAATCCCAACCAGCCGGGCGATGAATCCGGCCTGAATCATCTTTGCGCCGCCGGCGTCACCTTCCTGTTCCTGGTGGCGCTGAACCGGCATCTGCGCGACAGCGGCTTCTATGAGAAACGCGGCATGGCCGAGCCGGACCTGCGCCTCGCCCTCGATCTGGTCGGGCTGGCCACGGTCTGCGATGTGGTGCCGCTGACCGGCCTCAACCGCGCCTTTGTCCGTCAGGGCCTGGCGCGGCTTGGGATGCGGCCGGGCCTGAAGGCGCTGATGGAAGTCGCCAGGGCGAACGCGCCTTTTTCGCCCTACACCTTCGGCTTCCTGCTGGGGCCGCGCATCAATGCAGGGGGGCGGGTGGGCCGCTCCAGCCTGGGGGCTGACCTGCTCACCGCGCGCGAGCCGCAGGCGGCGGCGGCGTTCGCCGGGCAGCTCGACCTGCACAATCGCGAGCGCCAGGCGATCGAACGCGGGATCGTCGAGGAAGCGCTGGCCGCCGCCGCCACCCAGGCCAATGCTCCTTTCATCCTGGCGGCGGGCGAGGGCTGGCATCCCGGCGTGGTCGGCATCGTCGCCGGGCGGCTGAAGGAGCGCTTCGGCAAGCCCAGCTTCGTTGCCGGCTTCGAGGGCGGCATGGGGCGTGGCAGCGCCCGCTCGATCCCCGGCATCGATGTGGGCGGGGCAATCCGCGAGGCGGTGTTGGCAGGCGTCATCGAATCTGGCGGCGGCCATGCCATGGCCGCGGGATTCTCGCTCTCCTCCAGCCAGCTCAAGGGTTTCCAGGACTTTCTTCAGTCGGCGTTTGAAGGCCAATCGACCGCCCTGGCCGCCGCCGCGACCCTGGAGCTGGATGCGGTTTCCTCACCCGCCGGGGCGGGGATGGCCCTGCTGGAGGAGATCGCCCTGGCCGGGCCCTATGGCGCCGGCAACCCCGAACCGCTGCTGGCTTTCCCCGACCTGCTTGTGGCCTTTGCCGATGTGGTGGGCAAGGACCATGTCCGCCTGCGGCTGAACGGGGGCGGGGCGGCGCTGCAGGCCATCGCCTTCCGGGCGGTGGGTACGCCCTTGGGTGACGGGCTGCTGGCCGCGCGGGGCGCCAGCATCCACGCCGCAGGGCGGCTGAAGCGGAACGAATGGAACGGCCAGGTCACCGTCCAGCTGGAAATCGAGGACGCCGCGCCCGCAAGTGCCTGATCGGAAAGCGGACTTGATCGGGCGGCGGTCAGCCGCTATAGCCCGCCCCCTCCGGCCGCGCCCTTCGTCTATCGGTTAGGACTCAAGATTTTCAATCTTGCAAGAGGGGTTCGACTCCCCTAGGGCGCGCCAATTATCGCCGATGCTATTGCGCAAACAGCAGCTGGCCGAAGCGGTCCGGATAATGCGGGTCCGCCCGCACCAGGCCGGAATCCGACCATTGCGAAAGCCGGCGGTTGGGCGCCGTTCCATCCCAACGGCTCATGTCCGCGATCCAGCGGTCGCCGATCTTGGGAACGGGATTGTTCGTCAAATCGGAAAATGAGCTCCAGGGAATCGCGACTTCGAGAGTCCAGCCCTTGTCCTGGTCCGTCGAATTGTTAAGCGTGCCGTCGATCGAGACAGCGATCCGCACGCCCTCCAGATTGTATTTTTTTATGAAACGCTGCGGAAACGGATAGAGATAATCATACAACGCGGCGCGGGCATTCATTTCAAAACCCAGATACAGGTTCTTGACCCCCGGCGGTGCAATGTGGATTTCGACGGCATCGTCCATGTAGACGGGGTCGTCCCGCTGCGTACGCACCGCGGTGATGTCGCTGTCCTCGCACTCATAGGCGACATAGAGATTGTCGTCATCCCAGGTCAGCCGGGCCAGGGTCTTCTGCATCTTGCCGGTCTGGCTGACCCAGGGAAAGGCAAAGGTTACCGGCGTGGCCGCCTGCCAGGCCGCATCATCGAGTTTGCCGTCGATGCGCGGAGCAACCGCGGCCCGATGCACTTCATAGGTCGGGATGGGGGGAAGATTGGGCCGCAGAGCCTGCGCCATCGCAGGGCCCGCTGTCGAAAGCGCGGCGAAAGCTGCCAGGAGAAAATATCTGTTCTTTTTCATGGGCGACGAATCCCTCTTTCCCCGGCGGTGGGCTGTAATGGAATGGTGCCAGAATGCAACGGCCGGCCAAGGCACGCCACTCTAGCAATATCACGCAGCAGCGCCAGCGTCCGCTTCGCGCCAGAAGCGGTCATTCCTAGCCGCAGGCGAAATCTTCCGCGCCAACGGGATGGCAATATTCCGGCCAGCCGCGCGCGCGCCAATATTCGAGAAGGCGGGCTTTGCGCACAAAGGTCTTGAAGCGTTCGGTCTTGCGCAGCGCCGCGCTGGGCGGCGCCCAGGGATCGCGATAGATGCCGCCATAATATCCCAGGGCGATCTCGCGTTCCACGAAGTCCAGGAAGCGGTCCTGCGCGCCGATGAAGAGATAGACGAAACTCAGGCCTCCCGGCAGCAGCGGGAGAGCCTCCGGGGTGCTGACCCGATTGGGCGCGGATCGCATCAGCCGCGCCGCCGCTTCCAGGGATTGGGCGGGTAGGAGCGGGGCTTTGCTGGCGGAGGCAATGGCATCAGCGGCCTGGGTGTAACGGCCGGCCGTCGCATAGAATTTCCCAAGCCGGATTGCATATGTGGATGCGTAGTCACGGGACATGGGCTCTGCCAACTTGATGGCGGCGTCATTCTGCCCCATGGCCCACAGCAGGTCGGCATTCCTGCCCCGATAGACGGGAACAAAGGGCTCTCGCGCCATGATCTCGCCCTGAATTTTCATCGAGTCCCTTATCCGGCCGGTTGCCGCGAGCAAATAACCGTAGCTGTACAGGATATCCGGATTGTTCGGATCGAAGGACAAAGCCTTCCTGATATAGTCTTCCGAGGCAGCCCAGTCGCCCTGCGAAGATGACAGGCTGCCGAGCGCGGCATAGGCCACGGCATTTTGCGGATCCAGGCTGATGGCCTTGCGAGCGGCCTGCTCCATTTCGCGATACTGGGAGCGCGCATATTCGCGGCCTTTTTCCGGCGCACCTTCCCGTATCGCATCATCGAGGGGCGCCCAAATCTCTGGCAGTCCGTAGGATTCCGCCAGCAGGGCCCATGCAGGCGCATAGCCCGGATCTCGCGCGACCACCGTTTTGAGGATGCTGCGCAATTCTTCGATCTTGCGTGCCCGGAAGAACGCCTGGGCACGAAGATAATCCTGATAGGAATCGGTGTTATCCGTGCGATTGGAAACCAGGCTCTCGCCCTGCCTGAGGCCAAGGGGAATCTTCAGCGCCGCTGCGATTGCGGTAGCGATATCCTCCTGAAGCGCAAAAATTCCTTTCAGCTTGCGATCATAGCTTTCAGTCCAGAGGTGGGTGCCGTCGTCTGCCCGAATTAACTGCGCGGTGATCCGGACCTGGTCGCCATCCTTGCGGACCGAGCCCTCGATCAGGTACCTCGCGTTCAGCGCCCTGCCTATGGCGCGCATGTCCTTGTTCTCGCCTTTGAACTGGAAGGCGGAGGTGCGTCCTATCACGGTGAGGCCGGGCACCTTGGCCAGCGCCGAGGTGATTTCTTCGGTTACGCCATCGGAAAAGAATTCCTGTTCCTTGTCTGATGACAGGTTCATGAAGGGCAGCACGGCGATGGAGACCCCGCCCGTTCCTGGCAATGATGGAAGGCTTGCCATGGCGGACGGCGGCGTTTTCGACGCCGAAATCAGCGGCCATGCCTTCCATGCGGCGATGGTGGAAACGGCGATAATGGCAATGGCCGCCGCGATTAAAGCACCCGCGCGCACTGGTTTTTTCGATGCTGCCGCAAAGTTGCCGCCGATGCTGCCGGAAGAGGCGCGGGGGAGGATATTTTCGTCCCGCACACCTGTGCGTACCAGATGGGCCAGGCTCTGGGCCAATTCGCCGAGCTGCGCCTCGGTATTCTCATAGGCATTGACCCAGTTGCGGGAGGCCAGCTCATATAGAAACGCGCCGTCAAGCGCGATATTCTGCAATCTGACCGGGACGATCAGCTTCTTTTCCAGCGTCGCTGCCGCCAGCTCTTTGGCGATATCGCTGGACTCCGCTGCATTTTCCGAAAATAGAAGTACAAAAATCCTGCTGGCCTTCAGCGCCCTGGCTGTGGCGATGCGCCAATCCTGGCCTGCACCGACATGGACGTCATACCAGGCTTCAACGCCTTCAGCCCGCAGCCGGGCGTGCAGCAACTGCGCCCAGGCTGCGTCTGCCCGCCGATAACTGATGAAGATTTCGCCCGCCATGAAGTCCTGCAGCCGCCCTTGGGAACATAGAGCCAGAAGGGCTTCCCGCTGACAACAAGAGTGGCAACTCAAGAGAATGCTGAGCTATTTCAGGGCTCTATGAACAAGTGCGCGTGTGCGCGTGGCGCCTGCCGGGTTGGTGCGCAGGCGAAACAAGGGCACGGGATGCGACCGGTCCGGATGTCCGCCTTGCGCCAGAAGCGGATGGTCACGGCCCTCCCGCGTCCTGCCTGGCGAGAAGTTCGTCCAGCTGCTCGAACTGTTCGCCGAAGCCGCCGGTGCTGCCGGAGGCGATGGCGGCATCGAGCGCTTCCTGCGTGGGATAGGCGTCGCGCAGCACGACCAGGGTCTGGGCGCCGCGTTCCTCGAAGGTCACGGTGGTGACGGCGCCTTCTTCGCTGCCTTCCTCGTTGGTCCATACCATGCGGGAGATGGGCGTCACCTCGCGATAGCGGCCGAAGAAGGCCATCGGCTGGTCGAAGGCCGGGTGCCTGAACACCAGGCGATAGGTGCCGCCGGTGCGGATGTCCATCTCGCAGGACAGCAGGGTCATGCCGGCCGACCTGGGCACCCACCATGTCCGGAACAGCTCCGGCCTGGTCCAGGCCTGGAACACAAGCGAGGCGGGGGCGCTGAAGCTGCGGGTGACGACCAGATCACGCCCGGACGCGTCCGTCGTTGTGCGGCCGGTCATGAAACGGCTTACCGCGCGTTGCCCGCCACCGGACCCAACCGGTTCTTGCCGACGGCGATGTCGTCGATATAGACCGTGAAGCCTTGGTCCGTCGCCGCCTGGTAGTTGGTGAAGCCGATCTGCAGGGTCTGGAAGGCGGCGGGAATCTCGATGCCGTCGTAATTGCCCGCGCCCTTGCTCTGGCCGATGTCGGTCACTTCCTTGCCATCCACGAAGAACTGGTAGGTCTGGGTGGCGTAATCGACATGCCATTCCAGCAGGTGCCAGGCATCGTCGAATTGCTGCTGCGTGGCGGAGGAAGGGCCGAACTCCCGCCGGCCGTTCGGCGGCTGGACATTGTACATGTATTTGAACAGGCCGGTGGGATAGTAGAGGAAGGTGGCCAGGCGCGTGTCCACCGTGTCCTTGACCGAGGGGCTGACGGCGCGGCCATGCACGATGGTGGCGTGGATCAGGTTGCCGGTCGGCTTCGGCGCCGGGGTCTTGAACTTGATGTAGAGCCGGCCCCAATGCTCGCCGCCCAGGGCGGCAACCTTGTCGGGCGCAAGATCGATGCTGCGGCCCCCGCGCACGCCGGGCTGGATCATCAGGGCGTGCTTGCCGCTATGGGCGACGCCTTCCTCGACGCCGAGTTCGCCGGTCTTGGTGAAGCCGGCGGGGATGGCGCCGACAGCGGTGGATTCAAAATCGTCGGCGACGATGGCGCTGGATGGCCCGCCCATGCCCATGCCGGCGCAGCCGGCCAGCACGACAGTGGAAAGCAGCGCAGCAAGCGCAACGCCAGGACGCAGGTTCATGGAATCCCCCCAAAATTATTTGCGGGGACACACTAGCCGCAAAATTGCGCGCGGCAATGGCCTTGAGGCGCGGGAACGGATTGCTTCCTGTTAAGATGCCCGCGCCACGCCATCGCCGATGGCCGCTGTCATCATCGCCGCGATCTCGTCCTTGAGCTGCAGCTTGCGCTTCTTCAGGCGGCTGATGGTGAGGTCATCGGCGTTGCCGCTGAGGGAGAGGGCGGCAATGGCGGCATCGAGGTCGCCATGTTCCATGTGCAGGGCCTGGAGACGGGCGTCGGGCAGCGCCATGGGCATGGGAACCGTGACGGTGGAAAGACGGGGAGAGATGGGCATGGCTGGCATCCTTTCAAAAGGCGATCCGCCTTCCTGAAGCCACCCTCATACCCGCCCGGTTTCGTGCCTCCGGTATTCCGGCAAACGGCCAAAACCAAGGTTAATGAAGTATTAATAACGCCTTCAAATGGTTAATGTCAACGAATCATCCGCAGGCGGAGGGGTGCCGGGACAAATTGCCATGTTCCGGCGAAAACCGCGGCACATGCGCCGCGCCGGCCATGTGCTAGGAAAAGACAAACAACGCTCCCCTCCGCGGGATGCGCCGGGGAGTGGATTGCCTTGAGTGACATGAGTTCTGGACGCGCCGATGCCGGCCTTGATCTGCAACGCCTGCTGCTTCTGCTGCTGTTCGCGGGCAGCGGCTGTTCCGCCCTGATCTACGAGATCGTCTGGTATCACCTGCTGCAGCTGGCCATCGGCTCCACCGCGGTGTCGCTCGGCATCCTGCTGGCCACCTTCATGGGCGGGCTGTGCCTGGGCAGCTATCTGCTGCCGCGGCTTCTGCCGCGCGCCCGCCGCCATCCGCTGCTGGTCTATGCCGGCATCGAAGGCGGCATCGCGCTGTGCGGCCTGGTCGAGCTGGTGCTGATCCCGCTGATCGACCGGCTCTATGTTTCCGGGGCGCAGGATGGCGTCGCCGGCATGTTGTTGCGTGGCGTGGTCTGCTCGGTCGCGCTGCTGCCGCCCACGGTGCTGATGGGCGCCTCGCTGCCCGCCATCGTGCGCTGGGCGCGCGGCGGCGCCGATCTCAAGCCGTCCTGGTGGGGCATCCTCTATGCCGCCAACACCTTCGGCGCGGTGGTGGGCTGCCTGCTGGCCGGCTTCTGGCTGCTCAGGGTCTACGACATCCGCATCGCCACTTTCGCCGCCGCCGCGATCAACCTGGCGGTCGCCGCCCTCAGCTTCGCCCTCTCGCGCGGTCCGGTGACCGCCAGCGAAGCGGTGGAAGGCCCGCGCGGACCGCGCGACTGGCCTGTCATCATCGCCATCTTCTGTTCCGGCGCCGCCGCGCTGGGGGCCGAAGTGGTCTGGACCCGCCTGATGGGCCTGATGTTCGGCGCCACCGTCTATGCCTTCTCCATCATCCTGGCGGTGTTTCTGGCCGGGCTCGCCATCGGCACGGCGTTCGCCTCATCGCTGGTCAATCGCGTCGAGCCGCGCGCCGCGCTGGGCTGGTGCCAGCTGCTGGCGGCGCTGGGCATCGCCTGGACCGCCTGCGTCATTTCCTTCCACCTGCCTTACTGGCCGGTCGATCCGCTGCTGTCGCAGGCGCCGCGCTACACCTTCGAGATCGACATGGCCCGTTCGATTTTCGCCATTCTGCCGCCGGCGCTGTTCTGGGGCGCGGCCTTTCCGCTCGCCTTCGGCGCCGCCAGCGCCGGCAGCGATCCTGGCCGCACCGTCGGCGGCCTCTATGCCGCCAACACGCTGGGCGCCATCGCCGGCGCGCTGCTGGTCAGCATCGTGCTGGTGCCGTGGCTGGGGACGGTGGGCAGCCAGCGCCTGCTGCTGGGCGTGGCGGTGGTCGGCGCGCTGGTGATGCTGCTGCCGCCGCTGCTGAAGGAAGACCGCTGGCAGGGTTCCGCCGTGATGACGCTGGCGCTGTTCGGCCTGGGCCTGCTGGCCTGGGGCATGGGGCCGGTGCCGGGCGAGCTGATCGCCTATGGCCGGCGCATCGCCACCGAGTTCGGCTATTCCACCATTCTCTACACCGGAGAGGGCCGCAACACGTCCATCGCCATTTCGCGCTGGAACTCCAACGGCGCGCTGCAATTCCACGTCGCCGGCAAGGTCGAGGCTTCCAGCCTGGGCGTGGACATGAAGCTGCAGCGCATGCTGGGACACATCCCGGCCCTGATGCACAAGGATCCGCAATCGGTGCTGATCGTCGGCTTCGGCGCCGGCGTCACCGCCGGCAGCTTCACCCGCTATCCCGGCATCAGGCGCATCGTGATCTGCGAACTGGAGCCGCTGATCCCGCCGACCACGACCAAATGGTTCGCCAGCGAGAACTACAATGTGGCGAACGACAGGCGCACCCAGATCCATTTCGACGATGCCCGCCACTTCGTGCTGACGACGCCGGAGAAGTTCGACATCATCACCTCCGATCCGATCCATCCCTTCGTCAAGGGCAGCGCCGCGCTCTATTCCCAGGAATATTTCGAGATGGTGAAGGCCCATCTCAACGCGGGCGGCATCGTCACCCAGTGGGTGCCGCTCTATGAAAGCGATGCGCCGTCGGTGAAAAGCGAGATCGCCACCTTCTTCAAGGTCTTTCCCGGCGGCATGGTCTTCGCCAACACCAATGGCGGGCAGGGCTATGACGTGGTGCTGGTGGGGCAGAAGGACAACAGGCCGGTCGACCTTGACGCCATCAACGCCAGGCTGGCTTCGGCCGGCTATGCGCCGGTGCTGGCCTCGCTGCAGAATGCCTCGATCCCGTCGGCGGCGAACCTGTTCTCCACCTATGCCGGCAGCGACGCCGACCTCAAGCCCTGGCTGGCGGATGCCGCGATCAATCACGACTATGACATGCGGCTGCAATATCTCGCCGGCCTGGCGCTGAACGGCGATCATGCCGACGAGATCTATCGGGCGATGATGGCGCTGGCCAAGCCGGCGCGCGGCGCCTTCACCGGCAGTCCGCAGGCCTTGCAGCAGGTTTTCGGGGGCCCCGCCGGGCAGTAGTTCCGCCGCGCGGCTTTCGGCTATCGTCGGGCGATGCGCCTCGATCCCCTGTCGGACGAATTCGCCCGCGATGCCCATGCGGTCTATGCCCGCCTGCGCCGGGAAGAGGCGCCGGTGTGGGACGAGGGGCTGCGGATGTGGCTGCTGCCGCGCTTCGCGTGGGTGGCGGCGGCGGCGCTGGACCGGCGGCTGGTGCGCTCACCCGAAACCGTTTACCCGCCGGACGAATTGGTGGCGCGGCGCGAGGCGGCCAACTGGCACGACATGCCGATGCACCGACGCCTGGTGCAGAGCAATTTGCTGGAAAGCGACGGCGAGGGTCATGACCGGCTGCGCCGGCTGGTGTTCCGCGAACTCGGCGTTGCCGTCATTGCCCGGCTGAAGACGGAAGCGGAAGGTTTTGTCGCGAACCTTCTGGACGATGTCCTGGCGCGGGGCGAGGTGGATTTCGTCGCCGATTTCGCCGCCCATGTCCCCGGCTTTGTCATCGGAAGGCTGCTGGGAACGCCGGACGCGGATGGTGCGCTGCTCTGCGGCTGGTCGGAAAATGTCGTGCAGTTCTTCGACGTCGATCGCAGCGACGCAAGGAAGGCGCTGGCCGAGAACACCGTCGCCCAGTTCCATGACTATCTGCTGGCGCTGGCGGCGCAGCGGCGGCGCGCGCCGCGCGATGACCTCATCACCCGGCTGGCGGCGGCCGAGGCTGCGGGCGCGCTCTGCGCCGATGAATTCATCGCCACCGCCATGCTGCTGCTGATGGCGGGGCATGGTTCCAGCATTGACGCCATCGCGTCCGGCCTGGCGACGCTGTTGCGCTTTCCCGATCAAATGGCGCGGTTGCGCGCCGATCCGGCGCTGCTGCCGTCGGCGGCGCAGGAAATGCTGCGCCTTGAATCGCCGCTGCCTTTCTTCCATCGCCATGCGGCGCAAGACGTCGAACTGGCCGGGCGCAAGTTTCCGAAGGGCGCAAGTTTCGGCCTGCTCTATGGCGCGGCCAACCGCGACCCCGCCGCCTTTCCCGATCCCGACCGCTTTGACGCCGGCCGCCAGCCCAACCGGCACCTGGCTTTCGGTTATGGCGCCCATCTCTGCCTGGGCAATCATCTGGCGCGGATGACGCTGGAGACGGTGTTCGCCGCGCTGCTGGCGAAGACGCGCGATATCGCGCTGTTGGCGGAGCCGGAATGGAAGCGCGGACTGGCGGTGCGCGGGCCGCGCTCGCTCAAGATCGTGTTGGCCTGAGGGGCGTTAGCGGTTCCACGGCATCAGCGCCAGCAGTCGCGCCAGCCCGCAAAAGCCGGTCAGGCCGGCCGCCAGCAAACCCGCCCCGAAAAAGGCCGGCACCCAGGCATAAACGGGATTGGCGAGGGCGGCCGCGAGCGAGGCGGCGATCAGGCCCAAACCGATGATGGTCTGCACCTGCCGGTCCAGCGGCATGTGGGCGTGGCGGCCGCGAACGACGGGCAGGCCCGCGGCGGCCCAGGCCTCCAGGCCGCCATCCAGATTGTAGAGTTCCAGCGCGGGCGCCGCTGCGGCGAGCAGGTCGCAGGCGCGCGCGCCGCGCCCGCCTTTCTGGCATTGCACCACCAGCCTGCGCCCGTTCAGTTGCGGCAGCGCGCCGGGATGCACCTTGTCCAAGGGCAGGGACAGCGCACCGCGAATATGGGCGGCGCGGAATTCCGCCGGCTCGCGCACATCGACCAGCACCGCTTCGCCGCGCTCCAGCCATTGTCTTGCCCGTTCCGCATCGACTGTCCGCATTGTTCGCTCCATGACATTATTGAAATTGAATATTCAAACCGCCTTGCAATAGACAAGGTGCAGGGTGGAAAGCAGCGCCCTGGCTTCCCCGCTTTTCAGCCGGTACTGGATGTTCCGGCCCTGGCGGCGGGCCTCCACCAGCCCCGCCTGGCGCAATCGCATCAGATGCTGCGATACCGCGCTTTGCGGAAGATCAACCATTTCAATCAATTCTCCCACAGTATGGGCGTCTTCGACCAGGCAGCAGAGAATCTGCAGTCGGCCGGAATGGGCCATTTCCTTCAGCAGGCCCTCGGCCCTGGCGGCTTGGCGCCCCATCAGTGCGGCAGAAATGTTCTTCATGGGGTTGATATGGCACGATGGCGTAATATATTCAAGATATGGAATATATAAAAGGAGCCGCCATGAAGGACTATCCCGCCCTGATCAAGGATATTTCCGGCAATCTCAGGACATTGCGCCAGGATGTGCCGCAGACCATGCAGGGCTTTTCCGCCCTGGCGCAGGCCGCCACGCGCGACGGCGCCCTGGACCGCAAGACCAAGGAGCTGATCGCACTGGCGATCGGGGTGGCCTCGCGCTGTGACGGCTGCATCGGGTTCCATACCGAGGCGCTGCACAAGGCGGGCGCCAGCCGGACCGAAGTGGAGGAAGCGCTGGGCATGGCGGTCTATATGGGCGGCGGCCCGGCGCTGATGTGCGCCGCCGACGCCATTGCCGCCTATGACCAGTTCGCCGCCCTCAAGCCTGCGTGACCTGGCCGATCCAGTCCAGATAGGGCAGGTGCCCCGCGCTGAACGGCCAGCCGACGATTTCCGGCACGCTGTAGGGATGCGCCGCCTTGATGGCGGCGATGGCGGCGTCGAACAGGGCGGTGCGGGTCTTGATCAGCAGCAGCACCTCGTCCTCATTCTGCACCTTGCCCTCCCAGCGATAGAAGCTTTCGATGGGCAGAAGCTGGACGCAGGCTGCGAGCTTTTCTTCCACCAGCATCTTCGCCATGGCGCGCGCGTCCTCCTGCGACGGCAGGGTGGTCAGCAGGACGCCGTGCTCGCTCATGTCTTGAGCGATGCCATGTCGATGGAGAAGCGGTACTTCACATCGCTTTTCAGCATCCGGGCATAGGCCGTTTCAATGTCCTGCATCTGGATAAGCTCGATATCGGCGACGATGTTGTGCTGCGCACAGAAGTCCAGCATCTCCTGGGTCTCGGGAAGGCCGCCGATCATCGAGGCGGCGAGGGAGCGGCGTTTCAGCGCCAGCGGCACCATCGACAGCGCGGGATGGGGCTCGGCCGGTATGCCCACCAGCACCATGGCGCCGTCGCGCCGCAGCAGGAAAATATAGGGATCGAGGTCGTGCGGCACCGCCAGGGTGTTGATGATCAGGTCGAAGCTGTTGGCGTGGGCCGCCATCTGCTGCGCGTCGGTCGAGATCACCACCTCGTCGGCGCCCAGGCGCTTGATCTCATCGACCTTGCCGGGGGAGCGCGTGAACGCCACGGTCTTCGCCCCCAGGGCATGGGACAGCTTCACACCCATATGGCCCAGCCCGCCGATGCCGATGATGCCGACTTTCCTGCCGGGCCCGGCTTTCCAGTGCCGCAGCGGCGACCAGGTGGTGATGCCGGCGCAGAGCAGCGGCGCCACCGCCGCCAGGTCCTTTTCCGGATGGCTGATCGCCAGCACAAAGCGCTGGTCTACCGTGATGGCGGCGGAATAGCCGCCATAGGTGTTGGGACCGCCGCCAAAGGCGCCGTTATAGGTGCCGGTGGCGCCGACCGGCCCGTTGCAATAGGGCTCCAGCCCTTCCTGGCAGGCGTCGCAGACGCGGCAGCTGTCCACCAGGCAGCCGACGCCGACCAGCTGCCCGGGCTTGAACTTCGCCACCCTGGCGCCGACCGCCATCACCTTGCCGACGATCCCATGGCCGGGGACGCAAGGGTATTTGGTGCCCGGCCATTCGCCGCGGGCGGTGTGGAGGTCGGAATGGCAGACGCCGCAGAACAGGATCTCGATGGCGACATCCTCCAGCCCCGGGGCGCGGCGATCGATGACATGCGGACCGAACGGCGTGGTGGGAGACTGGGCGGCGAAGGCTCTGGTCTGCATGAAATGGCTCCTGAAGGGCAGCTTTTGGCACGCGGCGCTTGACGCAATGCAGCATAAAATCTACCACGCCGCCAGCTTCAACGAAGAGTTTCCGCCATGCGCATCGACCAGATTCCGGTGGGCCGGAATGTCCCTGACGACGTCAATGTCATTGTCGAGGTGCCGATCGGCGGCGAGCCGATCAAATACGAGCTGGACAAGGCTTCCGGCACGCTGGTGGTGGACCGCTTCCTCTATACCTCGATGCGCTATCCCGGCAATTACGGCTTCATTCCCCACACGCTGTCGGGCGATGGCGATCCGGTGGATGTGCTGATCGCCAACTCCCGCGCCATCGCGCCGGGCGCGGTGATCAGCGTCAGGCCGGTGGGCGTGCTGCTGATGGAGGACAATGCCGGCCAGGACGAGAAGATCGTGGCGGTGCCGTCCGCCCATATCTCCGCCCGTTTTGACGGCGTCACCAGCTATGGCGACCTGCCCGAGATCACGGTGAAGCAGATCGAGCATTTCTTTGCCCATTACAAGGACCTGGAGCCGGGCAAATGGGTCAGGATCATCGGCTGGCGCGATGCCGCCGAGGCCAAGCGGCTGATCCTGGAAGGCATCGCGCGCGCCAAGGGCGGATAAGCGAAAGGTCCAGTGGACCAAGGTGGCGGCGAACGCCCGCCCGAACGCACTGGCGTCCGGGGGCGCCGCGGTGCAAGCTGGCGCAACGAAGGGAAATATCATGAATCGTCGTTTCGTCATTCCGGCCCTGGCCGTCCTGCTGCTGCCTGCCGCGCCCGCCCTGGCCAATCACGGCAAGGTCGGGCTGTGGAACGTCACTTCCAGCGTGGCGATCACGCTGCCCCCGGAACTGGCGGCGGAGATGAAAAAGTCCGGCACCGTGATGCCGACCAAGCCGGTCACGGTGCAGATGTGCATGAGCCGGGAAGAAGTGGAATCCAACGCGCCGCCCCATATCGACAGCGGCGCCACTGGCTGCGTCACCAAGCTGGTTTCCCAGAGCGCCAGCGCCATGCGCGCCAATGTCGTGTGCAGCGGCCAGTTGAAGGGCAGCGGCAGCATCGCCGTCGCCTATCAGGGGGCGGAGCACTACAGCGGCTCCTACAATTTCAAGGGCACCAGCTATGGCAGCTCGACCAACATGACCACCACCTTCAAGGGGGATTGGGTCAAGGCCGATTGCGGCAAGGTCAAGCCCTACAAGCTGCGAACCCAGTGAACCGCATGACGGTGGCATAGCCCCGGTTTTGTCCAGCGCCGTTAAGGACTTGTAGGCAGGTTGCCCCGTACCTAACTATCGCTAGACTGTCCCCCGAATCCCCCAATTTCCGGAGTTGCCGTGCTGCGCGCCGACGAAGAAGACGACGAGAAGGACGAGAAGAAGACGCCGGAGCCGCAATCCTCCGAAGTCGCCAAGGCGCTGTTCAAGTCGCGCACCGTGCTGATCTTCGGCGAGGTCGACATGAAGATGGCCGAGCGGGTCACGGCCCAGCTTCTGGCCTATGCCGAAAGCGAGGGCGACATCCGCGTCATCGTCAATTCGCCCGGCGGCCATGTCGAATCCGGCGACACCATCCATGACATGATCCGTTTTGTCGGCAACCGGGTGAAGATGATCGGCACCGGCTGGGTCGCATCCGCCGGCGCCCATATCTTCCTGGGCGCGAAAAAGGAAAACCGCTTCTGCCTGCCCTTTACCCGCTTCTTGCTGCACCAGCCGCTGGGCGGGGTGCGCGGCCAGGCCTCGGACATCACCATCGAGGCGGAAGAGATCATCAAGATGCGCGCCCGCCTGATCCGCGAGATCGCGATGGAGACCGGCCAGCCCTATGAGAAGGTCGTGGCCGATACCGAGCGCAATTTCTGGATGGGCGCGGAGGATGCCGTCAAATACGGCCTGGCCGCCAAGGTGATCAGTTCCGCCAGGGACATCTGATTTTCCTCCCCCGTTTACGGGGGAGGGGGACCATTCGCCGAAGCGCCAGCGAAGGCGAATGGTGGAAGGGGCAATAACTCCGTGTGAGCAATCTCTGCGGTACGGTGCTTCTCCCCCCTCCGTCTCGCTTCGCTGACGCGATGCGAGCCACCTCCCCCGTAAACGGGGGAGGAAAGTGAGTGCTGTACAGCCCTGGTGGCAGGGCGCCTCGGTCTATCAGGTCTATATCCGCAGCTTCTGCGATTCCAATGGCGACGGGCAGGGCGACCTGCCGGGCGTGGTTTCGAAGCTGGATTATATCGCCGCCCTGGGCGTGGACGCGATCTGGCTGTCGCCGCTGCATCCCTCGCCCAACCGCGACTGGGGCTATGACGTTTGCGACTATGAAGGCGTGCAGCCCGACTATGGCACGCTGGCGGATTTCGACGCCCTGGTGAAAGCGGCGCATCAACGCGGCCTGAAGATCATCATGGACGAGGTGCTGGCCCACACCTCGGATGAACATGCCTGGTTCGCCGCGAGCCGGGACGGCGATGCGGAAAAAAAGACCTGGTATGTCTGGGCCGAGCCGAAGGATGACGGCACCGTTCCCAACAACTGGCTGTCGGTGTTCGGCGGTCCGGCCTGGAGCTACCAGCCGGCGCGGCGGCAATATTACCACCACAAGTTCCTGCGCCAGCAGCCCAAGCTGAACTGGACCGATCCGGCGGCAAAGGCGGCGGCGCTCGATGTGCTGGACACGTGGCTGCTGCGCGGCGTGGACGGCTTTCGCCTCGATGTCGCCAACGCCTTCCTGCATGACGTGACGCTGGCCGACAATCCCGCCATTGCCGCGAAGGATCGCGACGCCCATGCCTGGTCGGCGGCGGCGAACATGCAGCGCCATCTGCATGACGCCAACCTGGAAGAGAACAGGGCGCTGCTGAACAATGTGCGGCGGCGGGTCGAGGCTTTCCCCGACCGTTTCGTCTTTGGTGAATTCTCGGAGGAGTTCGAACGCGCCGGGGCCTATCTGCCGCCCGACAAGGGACTGCATGCGGGCTACAATTTCGCCCTGCTGGTCGCGACGGGTGCGCAAGGCGTCCGCGATCACCTGCAGACCCTGGCGCATTATCCCGGCCACTGGCCCTGCATTTCCTTCTCCAACCATGACGTGATCCGCACCGTCACCCGCTTTGGCGGCGGGTTGGCGGGCGATCCGGCCCTGGCCAAGCTTTGCCTGGCGCTGCTGCTGGCGATGCGCGGCACCATCCTGATGTACCAGGGCGAGGAGCTGGGGCTGCCGGAAGTGGATTTGCGCCGCGACCAGCTGCGCGATCCGGTGGGCGATCTCTATTACCCGCTGTTCAAGGGCCGGGACGGCTGCCGCACGCCGATGCCATGGGATGGCGCTGCGCCCAATCTCGGTTTCAGCAGCGGCACGCCCTGGCTGCCGCCAGGTTCCGCCCATGCGGCGTTGAGCGTGGCGGCGCAGGAGCAGGACCCGGCTTCGGGGCTGGCTTATGCGCGCCGGCTGTTCGCGGCGCGGCGGGCCAGCGCGGCGCTCCGGCTGGGCGCGCTCAACCTGGTGGAAGCGCCTTTGCCGGTGATCGCCTTCCTGCGCGAAGCGGAAGGGGAAAAGCTGATCTGCGTCTTCAATCTGGGCCGCGAGCCGGCGCGTTTCAGCTGTCCGCCCCTGGCCCGGGCCGAACCGCTGGACTGGGGCTGCGGCCGCGCCGCCCTCTCACCCACCGGGCTGAACCTTGGTCCGCTATCGGCCTGGTTCGGCAGACTCTAGGGCGTCCTGCAGCGCCCGGAACGGCAGCAGCACGCAGACGTGACGGCCCGGCAGGGCCGCGGCGGCGCCGAATGCGGCGTAGGCGGGCAGGGGCGGCGGCGTCCCGTGCTTCAGCATGGCGTTGACGCCCGCTTCCAGCGCCGTCAGCGCCGTCCGGTCCAGTCCCGGCGCGGCGGCGGCCAGAGCCGAGGCCGAAGCCTGGGTCAGGATGCAGGCATGGGTGTCATGGGCGAGGGCGGTGACGCAGCCCGCGTCAAGCGTCACATCCACCGTCACCCGGTCGCCGCAGGCGGGATTGGAGGCCGTGGCGCTTGCGTCCGGGGCAGCCAGCCGCCCGGCCCCCGCCGCATCGGCGGCAAGGCGCAGCAGCGCCTGGCCGTATAGTGGGTCGGAAGCTTCACTCATAAGGCGAGAGTTACGCGTAAAGCTGCTGGAAAAGATAGCTTTTCAGACGGCGGAGCGGCGTTGCACGGCAGGCAGAAACATCAGGCCGGGACGGGCAGCCTGGGCAGTTTCATGCGGGCGCGCAGGCCGCCCTCGGCCCGGTTCTCCAGGGTGATCTGACCGCCATGGCCCTCGGCGATGGCCTTGACCAGGGTCAGCCCCAGGCCGGTGCCGCCACCCTCGCGGTTGCGCGAGGTTTCCAGCCGGACAAAGGGCTCGAAGACCCGCTGGCGGTCGGCCTCCGGAATGCCCGGTCCCTTGTCCTCGACCAGGATTTCATAGGCGTCGGGCGAGGCGGCGATATGGACATCGGCCTCGCCGCCATAGGCGACGGCGTTCTCGACCAGGTTGCGCACGGCGCGGCGGATCTCGTTGGGACGGCAACTGATCGGGGCTGGGGCGTTGAGATCCCACTTCACCGGTTCGCCCATCTCGTCCAGATCGGTGCAAAGGCTTTCCACCAGGGCGGAAAGATCGACATTGCGCTTGCTTTCCCCTCCGGTGCCGCGCGCGGCCGACAGCACCTGCTCGGTCAGCTGCTGCAGCTCGTCCAGATTGCGGCTCAGGCCTTCACGCAGATCGTCGTCGGCGACGAATTCCAGGTTGATGCGCATGGCGGTGATGGGGGTGCGCAGGTCATGGCCCACCGCCGAGAGCAGGTGACGCTGGCTTTCCAGGGTCTTGGCCACCTTCTCGTTCATGGCGTTGAAGGCGGCGGCGGCGGCGCGCACGTCTTCCGGCCCGGTTTCGGGCACGCGCGGCACGACGCCGCCGCTGGTGGCGCCCATCGAGGCGGCGCGGGTCAGCTCGGACAGCGGGCGCACCACCCGGCGGGCCATCAGGGCGGCGGCGACCGAAACCAGGATGATGCCGACGGCGGCGGCGAAGATCAGGTCAACCGGAACAAGCTGCTGTGGCCAGCGGTTGACGGCGCTGAGCAGCGTGTCCTTGTCCAGCGGCACGATGATCTGCGCCAGTTCGTCCTGCGGCTGGGGCCGGAAGGGACGCTGTTGGTTCTTCAGATTTTGCAGCGGCTCGTGCAGATGGACGATGGGGGCAGGGCTGGCCGGCAGCTTGCCCTGCAGCGACGCCGCCAGGTCCCTGGCCAGGGCAGCTTCCCTCGCATCCATCGGACCGGCGTCGTAAGGCGCCTTGATCTCGGTGAAGCGCCATTGGAAGGAGCTCATGGTGCTCATCACCTTGGCGCGGATCGGCGCCGGCACGGCCGCCAATGTGCTGGCCACGGTGGCGGCGCGATCGGTCATGCGCTCGGTGAAATTGCTTTCGCTCAGCTGCTGGTTGCCGCGCTCGAACCACAGCGCCACGCCGACATTGGAAATGACCACCGCCGCGGCGGTCACCGCTATCAGCTGCCAGGCCAGGGTGCGGGGCCACAGGCGCATCAGGCGTTCTCCGGGTCCATGGCGAAGATGTAGCCGCCGCCCCACACCGTCTTGATGTAGCGCGGATTCTTGGGGTCGGGCTCGATCTTCTTGCGCAGGCGGCTGACATGGTTGTCGATCGAGCGGTCGAACAGGTCGGCGTCGCGGCCCTTGGTGAGGTCGAGCAGCTGGTTGCGGGTCAGCGCGATCTTGGGCCGTTCCAGCAGCGCCGTCAGCAGGCGGAACTCGCTGGAGGAGAGCGGCAGGGCGACGCCGTCGGCGCCGATCAGCTCGCGCTGGCCGGTATCGAGCGTCCAGTCGCCGAAGCGGATGCGCTCGGCGCCCGGCGGGGTCTGGCGCGGCGGCAGCGCCTGGGTCCGGCGCAGCACGGCGGCGATGCGGGCCACCAGCTCGCGGGGGCTGAAAGGCTTGGAGATATAATCGTCAGCGCCCATCTCCAGGCCGACAATGCGGTCCACTTCCTCGCCCTTGGCGGTGAGCAGCACCACCGGGATCTGCGAGGTTTCGCGCAGCGAACGGCAGAGCGACAGCCCATCCTCGCCCGGCATCATGATGTCCAGCACCACCAGGTCGATGGCGGCGCCCTTCATCACCTTGCGGGCGGCGGCGGCGTCGGCCGCCGTGGTGGCGCGATAGCCGTGCTCGCGCAGATAGCGCGCCAACGGCTCGCGGATGTCGCGCGCATCCTCAACCAGGAGGATGTGCGGCTTGGCCTCGTCCTTGCTCATGGGCTTCAAGTTTGCGGCTCCGGCTTTTCCAGCGCAAACAAGGATTTGTCGCAAATCCTCTCAAACCCGCAGAGCATGCGTCATTTGCACCAAATTGGAAATGGCGGCCGGCCGCAGCGGCGCCATCCCCCGATCCTGCACCCATAAATGGGGGAGGGCGGGCCTGCCTGACGCATGGCAGGCTATCTGCGGTTGTACCGGCCGCGACGGCCGGTTCGGGGGCTGGGCATGCGTAGCGTTCAGGGTGCCGAATCAGGCGCCGCGCCGGGCGATGGGCGGCAGACCGTCAGCGGCCATGTCAAATGGTTCGACGCCCACAAGGGCTATGGCTTCGTCGCCGTCGAAGGCGGCGATATCCTGCTGCACCAGACCTGCGTGCGCGAATCCGGCTTCCGCCAGGTGCTGGAAGGAGCCAGCGTCATCTGCGAGATCGCCCGCGGCCCCAAGGGGCTGCAGGCTGTCCGCCTGCTGCAGCTGGACAATGGCACCGCCCATCCGATGCCGTCAGCGGCGGAGCGGCCCGTGCGCAGCACCGTCAGCCCGCGCGGACCGGCCTTCGAGGCGCTGGTCAAGTGGTTCGACCGCAGCAAGGGCTATGGCTTCATCTCGCGCGGCCAGGGCACGCCGGACATCTTTATCCACATGGAGACGCTGCGCCGCTGCGCCGTGCGCGAACTGCACGAGGGCCAGCGCGTGCGGGTGCGGGTGGGCGACGGGCCCAAAGGTGAACTGGTCGCCGAAGTCGCGCTGCTCGATCATTAAACAGCCCTCAATTGCAATTCTGGTGTGGGCTGGGAATAGTCTGCAGCGATGCGTTCCTGTTTCCCCGCCCTTGCCGCCTTCCTGCTGACGGCCACGGCCGTCGCCGCCCAGCCCGCCTGTCCCGCGCCCAAGCCCATGCGGTTCGAGGTGACGGGCCAGGTGCGCCGTTCCGACCTGGCCTTCACCGAGGGGCTGGAGTTTCACGATGGCGCTCTCTACGAGAGCAGCGGCGATCTGTTCGGCACCTCGCGCATCGAGCGCCTCGATCCCGCCAGCGGCAAGGCGAGCGTCCTTTATGACGCCGGGCACAAATATTTCGGCGAAGGCCTGACCATCTTCGGCGGCCGCATCTACCAGATGACCTGGCGCGAGCATCGCGTCTTCCTGCGCGACATGAAAGGCAGGACGCTGCGCGAATTCACCAACCCGCGCGAGGGCTGGGGCCTGACACACGACGCCAGCCGCCTGATCGCCAGCGATGGCAGCGATCACCTGTTCTTCCTGAAGCCGGCGGATTTCTCCACCATCGGCTCGGTCCAGGTGCGCGAAGGCGGCGAGCCGGTCGGCCAGATCAACGAACTGGAATATGTTGATGGCGCGGTCTTCGCCAATGTCTTCGAGACCTGGCGGGTGCTCAAGATCGACCCGGCCAATGGCTGCGTCCTGGCGGCGGCGGACCTCAGGGAGCTGCACGCCCGCATCAACAGGGTGGACCGCGACCTGATCGACGCCGAGGGCAATTTCGTCCTCAACGGCATCGCCCATGACCCCAGGACCGGCCTCTTCACCGTCACGGGCAAATACTGGCCGCTGCTGTTTACCGGGCGGTTTGTGGAATGACCGCCAGCATTCCCTGCGGCGCCTGCACCCTTTGCTGCAGGAACAGGACGGCGATCATTCTGCATCCCGAGAAAGGCGACGATCCGCGCGACTATGGAACACTGGTCGCGCTGCAGCACCCGCTCCAGCCTGCCAGGACGGTCTACCGGCTGGCGCACAAGGCGGACGGCAGCTGCATTTTCCTCGGTCCGTTCGGCTGCTCGATATGGGCGAAGCGGCCGGTGATGTGCCGCGACTTCGACTGCCGCGTGCTTGCACAGCGCGGCGACGCCCTGAAGCAGAACTTCGCCAGGATGGATGTCGCCGACCAGTGGGACGAAGGGCTCTCGGCCAAGGGGCGCGAGATGCTGGAGAAGTATCCCCTGGGATGAAAGGGCCGCCGGGGGGTGCGTTGCCCATCAAGGGCAATGCGCCTTGAACCTGTCATGCCCAACGTGTAATCCGGTCCGATCGGGGCGTAGCTCAGCCTGGTAGAGCACTAGCTTTGGGAGCTAGGGGTCGAGAGTTCGAATCCCTCCGCCCCGACCACGCTTCGCGGCTTCGCCGCTTCGGGTGGCAGGCCACGGAGCAGACATTCGCGAAGGGTGCCCTCCGAAGCCTTGGCGAAGGTGGGCCAGTGCAGTCCCGCGCAGCTTCGGTTGGCGGGCCAACGAATTGGAGAAGACGTCATGCGCGCCCGAATCTACAAGCCGGCCCGGAACGCCATGCAGTCGGGAAGGGCCCGCACCAGGCTCTGGGTGCTGGAATATGAGCCGGAAACCCCGCGCGGCATCGACCCGCTGATGGGCTGGACCTCCTCCGACGACATGCGCCAGCAGCTCTGCCTGGAGTTCGACAGCGCCGAGGAAGCCGTGGCCTATGCCGAAAAGCACGCCATCCCCTATCAGGTCTTCGAGCCCCATCTGCCCAGCGCAAAGTCCAAGTCCTATGCGGACAATTTCCGCTTCGACCGCAAGGTTCCCTGGACGCATTGAGAGCGGTTAACCCGAAGTCATGGGGCGCAGGGGGCGGCGCACTTTGAAAGTTCCGTGAAATCGGTTAAACGCCTGAGATATCAGGCGCGGCACGCCTTGCAACTGCCTGGGCGACAAGCCGCGCCGATCCGGGGAGTTGTGTGATGACAGGCCGTTTTCGAGCCCTTTGGCTGGGCGCTTCGGCGCTGCCCTTGAGCGTGTTTCTGGCCGGGCACGCCATCGCTCAGGCCACCGACCAGACCTCCGCCGGCGCGCCGTTCGAGACCATCCTGGTCGAGGCCCGCAAGCGGGTGGAGAACGCGCAGACCGTTCCGATCTCGCTTTCCGCCTACAGCCAGGACGATCTCGACCAGCTTGGCGTCAAGACGGTCGAGGATCTGCGCTATTCGGCGCCCTCGCTCTATATCCAGCCCAGCACCTTCCGCCAGGACACGCTGAACATCACCCTGCGCGGCCAGCGCAACTATGATGCGATTTCGGGCGGCGGCAATTCCGGCCTGGGCTTCGACACCGCCACCGCCGTCTACAAGGACGGGATCTATTACGCGCGCGCCGTCGGCCTGGGCGGTTCGCTGTTCGATCTCGAAAGCGTCCAGGTGCTGAAGGGCCCGCAGGGCACGCTGGTCGGCCGCAACACCACCGGCGGCGCCCTGCTTTACCAGAGCAGGGAGCCAGGCGACCAGTACGAGGCCTATGTCAAGGCGACGCTGGGCGACTTCGTCCATGGCGGCCTGATCGCCGTGGCCAACATTCCCCTCAGCGACACCGTTTCCGTCCGCGTGGCGCTGAACGCCGACGACCAGAAGGGCTATATCTCGAACCATTTCGTCGATCCGGTGAGCGGCGCCTTCAACAACCAGCCGGCGATGGGCACGCAAAAGCGGGCGGGGCTGCTGTCGCTGAAATGGCAGCCCGACGCCGATTTCAAGCTGCTGCTGCGCGCCGACCTGGCCGAGGAGCACAATACAGGCTCGACCTATCACGACCTGGGCTATTTCACCGGCACCGTGCTGTCGAGCGGCCGCACCTCGATCTGCAACATTCCCGGCACCTGTCCCAGCACCGTCGCCGGCAATTCGGCCATCAGCTTCGTCGATCTGCTCGGCCACACCATTGCGCCCTATTATGTCAGCGCCAACGCCAGCAGCGTGGGGGCGGTCAACACCGCGACCGCGGCCTACAATTCCACGCTGAATTCAATCGCGCGCGAGCAGACCTATGGCTTCTGGAGCACCGAGCAGGCGGTCAGCAATCTGGGCGCCGGCCATTACCAGACCTATTCCGCCACGGCGGACCAGCATCTGGACTTCGCCGACGTCAAGCTGGTGACGGCCTATCGCACCTGGGACAATGTCAACACCGCTGCCAGCCGCGGCCAGCCCTACGAGACCAACACCTATCATTTCAGCATTCCCGACTATCAGTCCTGGCAGAGCGAGCTCACGCTCAACGGCAGCGCCCTTGGCGACAGCGTGAAATGGACCAGCGGGCTGTTCTACTTCACCGAGGGCGCCGCCGATGGCGCGCTGCTCTATCAGTTCCTGCCCAGCGCAGGGCAGGCGCCATCCGCCACCAAGCCGATCACCATCACCGACTCGCGCAACAACCGCGAGCGCAACAGCTCCTATGCTGCCTACGCCCAGGCGACCTGGACGGTGTTCGAGGGCACGCGCCTGACCGCCGGCATCCGCTACACCTATGACGAGCGCTTCGGCCATCTGGCGACCCAGAACACCAAGACCCCGGCGACCCAGACCACCGCCAACGCCCAGTCGGGCGGCGTCTTCAATGCCGGGACCGTCAGCTATGAAGGCATCACCTATACCGGCCAGACCAACTATTGCGCCCTGACCGACGCCAAGCTGGTGCCGCTGCCGCTGGCCTCCTGCTTCATCAATGTCGCCAAATCCTATCACAAGCCGACCTGGACCCTGGCGCTGGACCATGACCTGTTCGACGGCACCATGGTCTATGCCACCATGCGCTCCGGCTACCGTTCCGGCGCCATCAACACCCAGGCCACCGACACCGCGGCGCTGACGCTGCTGCCCGAACAGGTGCTGGACTATGAAGTCGGCGTGAAGTCGGACTTCGCGGTGATGGACGTGCCGGTGCGCGCCAACCTCGCCGCCTACGAAACCGCCTATCACAACATCCAGACCCAGCAGCCGGCGATCAACATCTCCCAGGCCAGCGCCGTCGGCGGCGGCGCCTGCACGCAAGGCGCGTTCAACGCCGGCAACTGCGTCGGCACCTCCAGCGAGGCGATTCCGGTCAACGCCAGGTCGGCGCGCATCTACGGCCTTGAATGGGATGTCGAGGCGCTGGCCACCGACTGGCTGGATCTGCGTTTTTCCGGCAGCTACATCGACCCGCACTATACCGACTTCACGCTGGCGCTGCCGCCCGGCTATCTGCAGCCGGCCAACACCAACCTCAACGGCACGCCGATCCCGGTTCCGGCCTGGCAGACCAACGAAACCGTCACCTTCAACCTCGGCCACGATCCGCTTGGCCTGCCGCTGGGCGATGGCAGCTTCCTGGCGCATTATTTCTGGCAGAGCCGCACCATGTCGGACCTGCGCAACTTCAATGCCAGCCAGCGCGCCTTCGCCTATGGCCTGCTCAACCTCAGGCTGGAGTTCCGGGATTTTGTCGGCCAGAAGAATGTGGACTTCGCCTTCTACGCCAACAATGTCGCGGGCACCCCGGCCTGCCTGCCGGAGTTCAACGGCGTCTTGAACTCGGCGCCCAACGGCACCTTCGGCACCGCCAACACCTCTGGCCAGCTGCAGTGCGTGCCGCTGGCGCCGCGCATGGTGGGGATGCAGATCAGTTACAGATTCTGATTTTCCTCCCCCGCCTGCGGGGGAGGGGGACGATCGAGCGAAGCGAAGATGGTGGAAGGGGCGGCCGCCCCCTCCGTCTTGCCGCTGCGCGGCAATCCACCTCCCCCGTAAACGGGGGAGGAAAAATTAGCCGCAGGCGGCGAAACTGCTAATGTCCCCGCCAAGACTCCGTAGCTCAGCTGGATAGAGCACCTGCCTTCTAAGCCGGTGGTCGTTGGTTCGAATCCAACCGGGGTCGCCATCTCTTCGCTCACAGCAGGCTCGTCGCTTCCGCGCGGGCTTTTATTGCGCGCCCGTTTGCTGCCGCGCGGTGTCGGCTCTCCGGGCAAAGGCCAGGATGTGGCGCAGCGTCTCCTTCAGCCCGGTGGTGACGATGTCGCATTCCGTCGCCTCGATGCTGTCGAGATAGCGGGAATTGTCGTCCGAAAGGCCCCAGAACAGCGCGATCACCGGCGCGCCGGGGACGGTCTTGCGCAGGCGCCGCACCTGGTAGCGCGCATTCTTGAAGGTGCCCGGCTCGAGATAGGAGACGCAGACCAGCCGCACGCCCTCGGTGTCCAGTTCGCCGATCTGCGAGGCCGAGGCCTGGTCGGCCGAGATCAGCCGGCTGCCGATGCCATACTTGTCCAGCATGTCGGTGACCAAGAGGCCCGCGGCTTCGTCCAGCGGCCCGCGCCCGGCGACGCAGAGCACCGGCCGGCCACGCCAGCTCTCCGGCGGCGGCGGCATCGGCGGTTCCTCGTCGTCGCCGCGTTCGGCCAGATTTTCCACCAGCGCCTTGATGGCGTCGCGGATGCGCCCCTGGCGGCGCTCGTCCAGCACGCCGCGATTGACGTCGGCCTGGGCCAGCATCAGCGCCCGCGCCGCCACCAGGTCGTAATAGGCCGAAACATTGTTGTGGCGCAGGAAATGCTCGGCCTCCTGGCTGGCTTCGTCGGGATCGTCGCCCAGCATCCTGAGATAAAGGCTCTGCTCGGCGGTCAAGGGCGGGCGGTCGCCCAGCATCACTTCGAGGAATTTCAGGCTCTCGACATGGCGGGCCAGGACAACGAAGCACATGGTCAGCGGGGTGGAGAGCAAGAGGCCCACCGGTCCCCACAGCCAGGTCCAGAACACCGCCGCCACCACCACCGCCACGGCCGAAAGCCCCATGCTGCGGCCATAGAGGAAGGGCTCGACGATCTGCCCGGCGATGAATTCCAGCCCGGCATAGAGCACCACCACCCAGGCCAGCATCGACCAGCCGGGATCGACCGCCATCGCCAGGGCGGCGGGAAAGAAGCCGGCCAGCCAGACCCCGACATAGGGCACGAAGCGCAGCAGCATCGCCAGCAGCGCCCAAAGGCCCGGATTGGGAATGTCGATCAGCCGCAGCCCGATGCCGATCAGGCAGCCGAAAACCGCGTTGATCGAGGTCTGCTGGAACAGATAGCGCGACAGCCGGGCCGCCGCTTCCTCCAGCGCCACGGTGGTGCGCTGCATGTCTCCGGAGCCGGCGAGGCGGACGATGCGGTCGCGCAGGTCATCCTTCTGGAACAGGATGAAGCCGACAAAGACGATCACCAGCGCCACCAACGCCAGCGGCTGCAGCAGCGGCCCCACCAGCGCCTGCGCCACCGCCAGCGGCGACAGGCTGGTGCGCGCGATCACCACCGGCACCGGCGTGGTGTCGGACGGCAGGTCCGGTTGCGGCTCGACCTGGCCATGGCGCGGACCGGTGACCTGGTCGGCCAGATTCTCCGCTGTCTGGCGCAGCCGCGCCAGGGTGCCGTTCTGCAGCGTGCTGCCCACCACCGAATTGATCTTGGCCGCCAAGTTGGTCTGGTAGCGCGGCAGCTCGCCCGCCAGCTTGGCCAGCTGCGAGCCGGTGAAAAGGGCGACCCCGCCCAGCACCACCACGGCGAACAGCATGGTCACGATCACCGCCGGAACATGGCCCAGCCGGATTCGGCGCAGCGCCGCCACCAGCGGCGAGAGGGCGAAGGAAACCAGCACCGCCAGCGCCAGCGGCATCAGCCAGGGCTGGCCGACATAGAGACCGCCCACCACCGCGGCGGTGATCACCGCGGTCTGGAACTTGACGGTCAGGCCCGAAGCCGGATCGGGCCGGACGGGCAGCTTCAGGTCGGCCATGACGATTCACCCGGGCGCTCGCGGTCACGATACTGCCGCAACGCCCGCGGCGCCATTATGGCGTCAGTCCGCGCGGCGGAAGAAGCAGGTTGGCGCGCCGGTGTGGCAGGCCGGACCCATCTGGTCGACCTTGAGCAGGATGGTGTCGCCGTCGCAATCCACCAGCGCCGACACCAGGTGCTGGTGATGGCCGCTGGTCTCGCCCTTGGTCCAGGGCGCCCCGCGCGAGCGCGACCAGTAGGTGACGCGGCCGCTGGCCAGCGTCTGGGCCAGGGTCTCGCGGCTCATCCAGGCCAGCATCAGCACTTCGCCGGTGGCGACGCTCTGGGCGATGGCCGGGACCAGGCCTTTTTCGTCGAACTTGACCGCCGCAAGGAAGGCCTGGTGGGAAAGTGTCTCGCTCATGCCGCCCGCTTAAGCCTTTCGAGGCCCGCTTCCAAGTCGGCGATCAGGTCGCCGGCATCCTCCAGGCCGGCATGGATGCGCAGCAGCGGCCCTTCCGCCTTAAAGGGCCGCACCGTGCGGCTGATATGGGACGGCACGATCAGGCTTTCAAACCCGCCCCAGGACCAGCCCAGCCCGAAATGCCGCAGGCCATTCACAAATGCGGCGATGGCGGTTTCCGGCGCCGGCTTCAGCACCAGCCCGAACAGGCCGCAGGCGCCGGAAAAATCGCGCTGCCACAGGCCGTGGCCGGGATCGCTTTCCAGGCCCGGGTGCAGGACGCGGGCGACTTCCGGCCGGGTCTGCAGCCAGCGCGCCAGCTTGAAGCCGGTCTCCTGGTGCCGCGCCAGCCGGACGGGCAGGGTGCGCAGGCCGCGTAGGCCGAGGAAGCAGTCGTCGCCGCTGGCATAAAGGCCCATGTTGCCATGGGTCTGGTGCAGGCGCTCGGCGTGGCTTTCACTGGCGGAAATATAGCCCAGCATGACGTCGGCATGGCCGCCGACATATTTGGTCGCCGCCTGGATCGAGAGATCGACGCCGTGCTTCAGCGGCTGGAAGAACAGCGGTGTCGCCCAGGTATTGTCCATCAGCACCGAGGCCCCGGCGGCGTGCGCGGTCCTGGCCAGCGCCGGAATGTCGCTCATCTCGAAGGTGAGGGAGCCGGGGCTTTCGCAGAAGACGGCGCGTGTGCTGGGCTTGAGCAGCGGCGCGATGTCGTCGCCGGGCGAAAAATAGCTGGTCTCGACGCCGAAACGCTTCAGCGTCCTTTCGCAGAAAATGCGCGTCGGGCCATAGGCGTTGTCCGTTACCAGCAAATGATCGCCGGCGCCGCAGACCGAAAGGATGGCGGTGGCGATGGCGTTGAGGCCGGACGGCACGGTGACGGTGCGGGCGGCGCCTTCCAGCGCGCTGATGGCTTCCTCGAAGCTGCGGGTCGTCGGGGTGCCGCGCCGCCCATAGGTGTATTCCGGATCGGCGCCGGTCATCGCCGCATAGTCGGGATAGAGGATGGTCGAGGCGCGGTAGACCGGGGTGTTGACGACGCCGAAATGCTCCCGGCTCATCCGGCCCAGCGCGGTGGCCTGGGTGGCAGGCTTGTCTTCGCTGCTCATGGCGCGGGCGTGGCGGCCTGCGCCCTCTGCTCCTCGTGACTGCGCATGATCCGCTGCAGCGGCCGGTTGAACAGCCAGATGATGGGCGCGGGCGCCGCCGCGATGGCCGCGATCAGCAGGAAGAAATCCGCCGGTGGCATTTCGGAATAGAATTTCCCGAACCAGCCGGCCAGGTAGTTGCCGGGAAAGCTGGTGGCGAGGAAGACGGCCATCATCAGCGCCGCCACCTGGGGCGGCGCCGCCTTGGAATAAAGCGACAGGCCCACCGGCGAGAAATAAAGCTCACCCAGGGTATAGATGCCGAAATAGACCACCGACCAGAGCCAGTGCACCTGGCCGCCGCCCGCCGCCAATTGCGCCAGCGCGAGGATGGCATAGGAAGACGCCAGGACCAGGAAGCCCATCGCCATCTTGATGACGGCGCTGGGCTCGCGCGCCTTTCTTTCCTGCCTGGTCCAGAACGCAATCACCAGCGGCGTCAGCGTCAGGATGAAAACGCCGTTCAGCGACTGGATGGCCCCGACCGACAGTGTGAAGCTGGTGAAGCCCAGATCGACGACGCGGTTGAGGTGATCGACGCTCCACACCTCCACGGTGTTTCCCGACTGTTCGTAGGTCGCCCAGAACAGGCAGCCGGGAATGAACAGCAGCCAGAGGATGGCGAATGCATACCAGTCGTCCTTGCTGAAAGGCAGGCGCGGCGCGGCCGCCGTGGCTTTTGCGGGCATGTCGCGCGGCAGGATGCGCAGGGCCTGGAGGTAGATCAGGGTGCCGATCAGCATGCCGATGCCCGCCGCGCCGAAGCCATAGGACCAGAGTTTGGCGTCGCCGAAGGCGCCGCAGATCAACTGCCCGATCAGCGCCCCCAGATTGATGCCGACATAGAAGATGGAATAGGCGCGATCAATGCGATGGTCGCCCGGCCTGTAGAGGCCGCCGACCTGGATGGAGATGTTGGGCTTGAAGCCGCCATTGCCCAGGATCAGGAAAAGCAGCGCGATGTAGAAATAATTGTCGAACGCCATCAGGAAGTGGCCGATCGCCATCAGGATGCCGCCGGCCACGACGGTGTAGCGCCGGCCGAACCAGCGGTCGGCGAGGAAGCCGCCGATCAGCGGCGTGGCATAGACCAGGGCGGTGTAGCCGCCATAGATTTCCGATTGCAGCTGCTGGTCGGTGCTGGCGGCGCCATAGACCGCCGCCAGCCAGCCGCGCACGGTCTCGAAGCCAATCACCTGCTCGTGATGGCCGGGCAGCAGCAGGTATTGCAGGCAATAGATCGGCAGCAGCAGCCGCATGCCGTAATAGGAGAAGCGTTCCCACATCTCCGAGCCGAACAGGTAGGTCAGCCCGCGGGGATGGCCGAAGAGGTCGTGGCTCCTGCTGGCGTCTGGCGCGATGGCGGATTCGGTCATGGGCGTTCCAGTTTGCCTGCAATCTCAGGGAAGCTCAACAAAGCGTTCCTCCCGCGCATAGGCGGTGAAGCCGATGCGCTGGTAGAGCGGCAGGGCGCGGGGATGGTCCAGGGTGCAGGTGTTCACCGTCAGGCGGGAGATCGGCCGGGCCCAGGCATTCTGGCAGGTGTGGTAGAGGAAGAAATAGCCCAGTCGCTTGCCGATGGCCTCCGGCATCAGGCCGAAATAGGCGATGTTGCAGGCGCCGTCCTTGCGGAAGTCCAGCTCGGCCATGCCGGCGGGGGAACCTTCCGTATAGAGAACATAGAGATGGTTGAGCGGGTGCTGGATGATCTCGGTCAGCGCTTCGGGCGTCAGCTTCTTGCGGTCCACCCAGAGCCAGGGGCCGCCCACATTGTCGTAGAGGTAGCGGTAGAAATGCGCCGTCGGATTTTCCGCCTTGAGGATGGCATGGCGGCCGCGTGGCGCGGGCGGCGGCAGGACAGGCGGCTTGGCCGTCATCTCGAAGAAGGTGACGGTCATGGGGATGCGGCGTTTGGCGCTGGCCGTCATCCCGTCGCAACAGGCGCGCCTTCGCGCCCGCCCCATTCCGCCCAGGAGCCGTCATAGAGCGAGACATCGGCGGCGTCGAGCTTTTCCAGCGCCAGCATCAGGATGGCGGCGGAAATGCCGGAACCGCAGGTGGTGACGATGGGCGCGTGCATGTCCACGCCCTTCTCGGCGAAAATACGGCGCAGCTCGGCATCGTTCTTCAGCGTGTTCTGCTGTGTCAGCAGGCTGCGCCAGTGCAGATTGATCGCCCCCGGCATGTGGCCGGACCTGAGGCCGGGGCGCGGCTCCTTCTCCGCAGCCGTGAAGCGGCTGGCGGAACGGGCGTCCAGAATCTGCGCGTCGTCGTTTTTGAGGTGCGCCAGCACGGAGTCGTAATCCCGCGCCAGCGCCGCGGCGGGATGGGCGTGGAAGCTGCCGGGTTTCGGCGCGGCTGCGCCGCTTGCGGTGGGACGGCCCTCGCGCTTCCATTTCGGCAAGCCGCCATCCAGCACGAAAACCTTGTCGTGGCCCATGGCGCGCAGCGCCCACCAGACGCGCGGGGCAGAGAAGACGCCGCTGCCGTCATAGACCACGATGCTGTCGCCGTCCGACAGACCCAGGGCGCTCGCCGCCGCCGCGAAAACGTCCGGCGACGGCATCATGTGCGGCAGGTCGGTGGCATGATCGGCGATGCCGTCAATGTCGAAGAAGACCGCGCCGGGAATATGCTCGGCGAGGAATTCCTTGGCCGGTTCGCGTCTTTCGTCCGGCATGTACCAGGAGGCGTCCACCACCCGCACCGCATCCAGATGCGCCGCAAGCCAGTCGGTGGAAACGAGCGGGTTCATTTTTCGAACGGTACCGGTGGCGGCGCGGGCCGCGCCGCCAGCCAGGATGGCGCCGGCAGGCCCTTGTCGCGGAGGAAATCGGGATTGAACAGCTTGCTCTGATAGCGGTTGCCGTAATCGGCCAGGATGGTGACGATGGTGTGACCGGGCCCCATCATCTTCGCCATGCGGATGGCGCCGGCAACATTGATGCCGGTGGAACCGCCCATGCACAGGCCTTCATGGGCGAGCAGGTCGAAGATCAGCGGCAGCGCCTCTTCGTCGGGGATTTCATAGGCGTCGTCGATCGGCGCGCCTTCGAGGTTGCCGGTGATACGGCCCTGGCCGATGCCTTCGGTGATGGAGGAACCATGCGCCTCCAGCGTGCCTTTCTTGATCCAGCTGTAGATCGCGGCGCCCAGCGGATCGGCGGCGGCGATGTGTATGTTGCTGTTCTTCTCCTTCAGGCCGATGGCGACGCCCGCCAGGGTGCCGCCGGTGCCGACGGCGCAGGTGAAGCCGTCGATCCGCCCAGCCGTGCCCTGCCAGATTTCCGGCGCGGTGCCTTCGATATGGGCGTTGCGGTTGGCGACATTGTCGAACTGGTTGGCCCAGACCGCCCCGTTCTTTTCCGTCTTCGCCAGCTGCTCGGCCAGGCGTCCCGAAAGCTTCACGTAGTTGTTGGGGTCCTTGTAGGGCACGGCCGGAACCTCGATCAGCTCCGCGCCCAGCAGGCGCAACGCGTCCTTCTTCTCCTGGCTCTGGGTATCGGGAATGACGATCACCGTTTTGAAACCCATGGCGTTGGCCACGGTTGCCAGCCCGATGCCGGTATTGCCGGCGGTGCCTTCGACAATGGTGCCGCCGGGCTTCAGCGCGCCGCGCTTGAGGGCGTCCTCGATGATGAACAGGGCGGCGCGGTCCTTGACCGACTGGCCGGGGTTGAGGAATTCCGCCTTGCCCAGGATCTCGCAACCGGTCGCCTCGGAGGCGCGGCGAAGCCGGATCAGCGGCGTGTTGCCGATGGCGGCGATGACGTCCTTCTTGATCATTCCGGGAACTTAGGGGGGCTTTTCCGCCCCGGCAACGCCGATTTTAGTGTTTTGGCTTTCCGAGGCGAGCGCATTCGCCATGGCGGAAGCAGGTCGTGACATGGTCATTGACCATGCCGATGGCCTGGGCGAAGGCGTAGACAATCACCGGGCCGCAGAAATTGAAGCCGCGCTGCTTCAGTTCCTTCGCCAGACCTTCGCTCATGGGGGTTTGGGCCGGGATGTCACCCTTGCCCCTGAAGCGGTTGGTGACGGGTTTGCCGCCGACATGCTTCCAAATGAGTTCAGGAAAGCCGCCCGGCTCCTTTTCCTCGATCTCCAGCCACAGCCGCGCGCCGCGGATCGCCGCCTCGATCTTGGCGCGGCTGCGGATGATGCCGTCATTCTTCAAAAGCCGCTCCACATCGCGCGCGCCATAGCGGGCGATCTTTTGCGGCTGGAACTGGTGGAAGGCTTTGCGGAAATTCTCCCGCTTGCGCAGGATGGTGATCCAGGAAAGACCCGCCTGAAAGCCGTCCAGCACCAGCTTTTCGTAGAGCGCGCGGGAGTCATATTCCGGCACGCCCCATTCGGTGTCGTGATAGGACTGGTAAAGCGCGTCCTCGCCGGGCCAGTGACAGCGTTTCCTTTCAGCCATTTTCCAGCCAGTCCGGTTTGACCAGCGTCACCGTCACGTCGCCGGCCCGCGCGGTCTGCGCTTCATTCCACTTGTCCAGCCGCACCGAGGCGAAGCCCCGGCGGCCCCGAGAGGCGATGATCTCGCCGATGTCGCCACCCTGCGTCACCGCCGTGCCGGGTGGCGGCATTTCGCCTTCCGCCGTCAGCACAAGGGGCCGCTTGCGACTGCTGGCGCGGTGCTTCATCCGCGCCGTCAGCTCCTGGCCGACATAGCAGCCCTTGTCGAAGGAAATGGCGTGCAGTTCATCCAGTCCGCCATCCAGGGCGAAGATCTTCTCGAAACCGAAATCGCCGCTTTCAGGTACGCCCAGTTCCAGCCGCAGGGCATGATAGGCCTCCGGTCCCGGAAGCTCCGCCGGCATTTCCGCCGCGGCGCCGATGCTGCGGGCGGGCAATCCCGGATGGCGCGGATCGGCAAAGGTGACGGCGCGCTTGGCATAGGGCGTGGGCCGGGTCGGCGGATGATGGTCGCCGAGCGCGGCATAGACGCCATGCTCGTCGCGCCCTTCAATCTCCACCTTGGAGCGCAGCCGGTACAGTTTAAGCTTCTTCAGCAGGGCGTCGCGGGCCGCTGCGGCCACATCCAGCAGGATGGCGCCGTCGCCTTCCACCAGGAAGAAATCAAAGCCGATCTTGCCCTGGGGCGAGAGCAGGGCGGCGTAAAGCCCACGCCCCGGGGCCAGCTTTTCCACGTCATTGCTGACCAGGCTTTGCAGGAAAGGCCGCGCCTCCGGCCCCGAAAGGCTGATTACGGCGCGGTCATCGAGGCGGCAGGGTTGCATGGCCCTTGAGGTAATGCGGCTTGCCCGGAAAGCCAAGCGGGTCTAACCAGCGTCCCCATGAGCGCCCAATCCCAGAATCAAAGTTTCGACCTTCTGATCCGCGGCGGCATCGCCGCCACCCCTAACGGCATTGCCGAGGCCGATATCGGCGTCACCGGCGGGCGCATCGCCGCCATCGGCAGCTTCCCAAATGCCAGGGCGGCGGAAATCTTCGAGGCCAAGGGCCTGCATGTCCTGCCAGGGGTGATGGACACCCAGGTGCATTTCCGCGAACCCGGCAATGAGCACAAGGAAGATCTCGCCACCGGCGGGCTGGCCGCCATCCTGGGCGGCGTCACCACCGTCTTCGAGATGCCCAACACCAATCCGCCCACCACCGATGCGGCGGCGATCCAGGACAAGCTGGCCCGCGCCAGGGGCCGGATGCAGTGCGATCATGCCTTCTATGCCGGGGCGACGCCGCAGAATATCGCCGAGCTGGCCGCGCTGGAGAAGATGCCCGGCGTCTGCGGCATCAAGGCCTTCCTGGGCTCTTCCACCGGCTCGCTGCTGCTGAACAATCCCGACGACATCCTGGCGGCGCTGAAATCGGGCAAGCGCCGCGTCGCCGTGCATTCCGAGGATGAAGACCGGCTGATCGCGCGCAGGAAATTCGCCGAGCGCGGCAAGCCGACCACCCATCCGGTATGGCGCGACGCCGAGGCGGCGAGGGCGTCCACCGAACGGGTGCTGCGGCTGGCGCGGGCAGCGGGACGGCGCCTGCACGTGCTGCATGTCACCACCGGCGACGAAATTCCGCTGCTGGCCGCCGCCAAGGATTTCGCCACTGCCGAGACGACGCCGCAGCACCTCACCCTGTCGGCGCCCGAATGCTATGAGCGCATCGGCACCTATGCCCAGATGAATCCGCCGATCCGCGACGAAAGCCACCGCCAGGCGCTGTGGGCCGCGGTGCGCGAAGGGGTGATCGACGTCATCGGTTCCGATCACGCCCCGCACACGCGCGAGGAGAAGGACAAGGAATATCCGGACACGCCATCGGGCATGCCGGGGGTACAGACGCTGGCGACCATCCTTCTTGACCATGTCAACAAGGGCAACCTGACGCTGGAGCGCTTTGTCGACCTCACCGCCTCGGGGCCGCAGCGTATTTTCGGCATCGCCGGCAAGGGCCGCATCGCCCGCGGCTATGACGCCGATTTCACCATTGTCGATCTGGGGCTGACGCGCGAGATCACCAATGCCTGGATCGCCTCGCGCTGCGGCTGGACTCCGTTCGACGGCATGAAGACCAGGGGCTGGCCGGTCGCCGCGATCCTGCGGGGCCAGACCGTGATGCGCGACTTCGCCGCCACCGGTCCGGCCCGCGGGGAACCGGTGCGCTTCCTCGAAACCCTGGTTCCGGCCTGATATCGTCTTGTCAATATTGACCGGGCCTCCGAATTGGGGTGGCTTTGCCGCCGTCCTGCCGCTTCCAGAAGGCCGTCCCTGACCAATGGACTATATCTGGCTGATCCTTTCCGGCATTGCGATGGGACTGGTGGCGGCCGTGCCCGTCGGCCCGGTCAATATCATCTGCATCCGCCGCACCTTCGCCTTCGGGCCGCTCAATGGCTTTCTGTCCGGGCTTGGCGCCGCGCTGGGCGACGGCTTTTTTGCCGTCATCACCGGCCTGGGGCTGACCTGGATCGCCCAGCTGATCGAAGGCTATTCGGCGCTGATCTATCTGGTCAGCGGCCTGACCATGGTCTTTTTCGGCATCAAGACATTCCTTGATTCCCATGAGCCGCACCTTGAAGAGAACCGGGACGGCGACAAGGCCGGCGCCTCGCTGGCGGGGGCGATGGTTTCGACCTTCGCCCTCACCGTGACCAATCCGGCGACCCTGATTGGATTTACCGTCATGTTCGGCGGTCTGGGCGGGCTGGCCGGCGGACCCGGCACCCTGGCGGACGCCGGGCTGGTTGTGGCGGGGGTGGTGGGCGGTTCGGCCGGCTGGTGGCTGGTCCTGACCACGGTTATCGGGCTGTTCCATGCCAAAATCGATGCGCACCGGGTCATGCTGATCAACCGCTTCAGCGGCATGCTGGTGGCCATTTTCGGGCTTGCCGTGCTCGGCAACCTGGCCTGGGGCCTGATACGGCACCTCTGAATTCCAAGACGTAAATTCGCCAAAAATCTGGAGTTCCTTTCGCCAACGCGGTATCCCCTTGGCTGGGTAGGGATATGCCGCCCAAAGAGGACGCTCCGATGCGGGTAATGACGGTTTTCGCCGGCGCCATGGCTGCCATGCTCCTGGTCCTGCCGGCGGCATCCCAGTCCAGCCGCGAGGCCGAGGAGGAGGCGCAGCAGAAGGCCGATCTGGCCAAGCTGATGGCCGATCCGGCGCTCAGCCCCCAGGCCAATGCCGATTTCCTGGTCAACAATCTGAAGCAGCCGGGCGTGCGGGCGACCCGCGACGGCCTTCAGTACAAGATCATTCGGAACGGTTTCGGCCGCCATCCGGGCGCCGCCGACACGGTGGAGGTCTATTACACCGGCAAGTTCATCAATGGAAAAATCTTCGACGGCACATCGCCCGGCCTGCCGGCGCTGCTCCAGGTCGGCAAGGTGGTGTCGGGCTGGACCGAGGCGCTGCAGATGATGCGCGAAGGCGACCGCTGGCTCATCTGGCTGCCGGCCAATCTCGGTTACGGCGTGCGCGGCGATCCGGCGCACGGCATGCCGCCCGGCCAGACCCTATTCTTCGACCTCACGCTGCTCTCGGCCAATGGGCCGCCACGGCCGGGCACGCAGGAATGCGCGCGCGATCCCGATTGCGCCGCGGAGTCGCAAAAGGCGCAGGCGCAGCAGCAGGGCCAGCAATAGATGAGCCGTCTGGCGGTCCTGGCGCGGCGCGTGCGGTCCGCCCTGCCGCTCACCGGCGGGCAGTTGCGCATCGCGGTCGCGCTGACCCTGGTGGTGGGCGCCAGTGCCCTGTTCTGGATCAGCCGCGACCGGCAGGTGACGGCGCCGGAATGGGACGGGCAGGTGCGCGGCATCGCCTACAATCCCAGCCATCTTTTCACCGCCCATCAGCGCGACAATGTCACCATCGATCAGATCGACCGCGACATGGCGCAGCTGTCGAAAATCACCGGGCATATCCGCACCTATACGGTGGCGGGCGGCATGGACAAGGTGCCGCAGGTCGCGCGTCGCTACGGCATGACCGTTTCGCTCGGCATCTGGATCAGCCCCGACCTCGCCCAGAACGACAAGGACATCGAGCTCGGCATCCGCACCGCGCTGGCCAACCGCCGCAATGTCGACCGCGTCATTGTCGGCAACGAATCGCAGCTGTTCGGCTATGTCGGGCCGGGCCAGCTGGTCTCCTACCTGCAGCGGGTGCGCAGCAGCCTGCCGGCGCGCATCAAGGTGACGACGGCGGAGACCTGGTCACAGTGGATGCTGCTGCCGCCGCAGGTGGCGCAGAATGTCGATGTGATGTTCATCCATCTGCTGCCCTACTGGGAGGGCTCCCACATCGCCGGCGCCATCAAGTCCACCGACGGCTGGTACGCCAACATCGAGAAGGCCTTCCCCGGCAAGCCGATCGTGGTCGGCGAGGCGGGCTGGCCCTCGGAGGGGCGCACCCGCGGCCGCGCCGAGGCCTCGGAGGCGAACGAGGCCTATTTCGCCCGCGCCTTCGTCCAGCATGCGATGGAAAAAGGCTGGGACTATTATTTGCTGGAAGCCTATGACCAGCCCTGGAAGCATGTGAACGAAGGCAAGGCGGGCCGCTACTGGGGCCTGTTCGACGCCAAGGGAAATCCCAAATTCGCCTTTACCGGCCTGGTCCGCACCTTCCCGGAATGGCGCGGCTACGCGCTGCTGGCCGCCGTACTTTCGCTGCTGCTGGGTCTGTTCGTGCTGGGCCGGATGCCGCGCGTGCGCCAGGTCGGCTATCTGGTGATGGGCTTGCTGGTGGTGATGATCTCGACCGGCCTGTTGTGGCTGATCGATGCGGCGTGGCTGGAATATGTCGACCTCACCGACATCACGGCGATGATCGCGATGACGCCGCTGGTGCTGCTGGGCTGCGCCATCGTCCTGACCGAGGGCATCGAGCTGGCCGCCAGCATGTGGCGGGTCGAGCGGCGCACGGTGCCGGCCATCGTGCCGCTGAAAAGCCCGCGTGTCTCCGTCCATGTCCCGATCCACAACGAGCCGCCGCAGATGGTGGCGCAGACCCTGGCGGCGCTGGCGCGGCTGGACTACGACAATTTCGAAGTCATCGTGCTGGACAACAACACGGCGGACCCGGCGGTGTGGCAGCCGGTGGAGGCGCAAGTCCGCGCCCTCAATGCCATGATGGACAGCCCGCGCTTCCGCTTCTTCCATTTCGAGCAGCTCAAGGGCTTCAAGGCCGGCGCCCTCAACCGCGCCCTGGCGCTGACCGATCCCGCCGCCACGCATATCGCGGTGATCGACAGCGACTACCAGGTCGAGCCCTTCTGGCTGCGCCGCGCCCTGCCGTATTTCGCCTCGCCCGCCATCGCCCTGGTCCAGGGGCCGCAGGATTACCGCGATGCCCGCCAGAATCTCTTCAAGGCCATGGCCTATGAGGAATATCGCGGCTTCTTCCATATCGGCATGGTCGAGCGCAACGAGAACAACGCCATCATCCAGCATGGCACCATGACCATCGTGGCGCGCGCGGCGCTGGAGGAGGTGGGCGGCTGGTCGGAATGGTGCATCACCGAGGACACCGAGCTGGGCCTCAAACTGTTCGAGGCCGGCTATGACGCCGCCTATATCCCCGAAAGCATGGGCAAGGGCCTGGAACCGGACACGCTGGAGGCCTTTGTCAGCCAGCGCTACCGCTGGACCTATGGCGCCATGCAGATGCTGAAGCGCCATGCCCGCGACATCTTCCTGGGCTCGTCGGGCCTTTCCTGGCAGCAACGCTACCAGTTCCTTTCCGGCTGGCTGCCCTGGATCTCCGACGGGCTCAGCATGCTGGTGACGCTGATCGCCATCGTCTGGACCCTGGGCATCTGGGTTCTGCCGACCTATGTCGATGTGCCGATGCCGGCCCTGTCGGCGGCGGCGATGGCGCTTTTCGCCGCCAAGCTGATCAAGACGCTGATGCTCTATCCGCCCAAGGTCCGTTCTGGAATGCGCGGCGCGGTCTATGCCTCGGTGGCCGGCCTGGCGCTCACCCACACGGTGGGCAAGGCGGTCTGGGCCGGCCTCTTCACCCGCGGCCAGCCTTTCCTGCGTACCCCCAAATGCGAGGATTCCGCCCGCTTCGGCCAGGTGGTGCGGGTGATGTGGCAGGAAACGGCGCTGCTGGGACTGCTGCTGGTGGCGATGGTCTCGATGGCGTTCGACCGCGGCTTCACCGACCCGGCGGTGACGCTGTGGATGGTAATGCTGGGGGTGCAGAGCCTGCCCTATGCCGCCACCTTCCTCACCGCCTCGATCAGCGCCATGTCCAACCGCGCCCTGGCCCCGGCGGAGCCGCCGGCCGAAGTGGTCGTGATGCCAAAGGCCGCCTGAGGCCGCCGGTTCCCGCGCCCTTGTCAAAGGCCGGGCGGGGCACGATATAAGGCAGGTTGCCGCTGCGGCGGGGGAGTGACGATGCACTTTATCCTGTTCCTGGTCCTGATGTACTGGCTGCCCACGGTGGTGGCCATCATCCGCCGCACGCCGTCGGCCATCGGCATTGCCGTCTTCAATTTCTTCCTGGGCTGGACCGGCATTGGCTGGCTGATCGCCATGATCTGGGCGCTGGCGGCCGACGCCCGCCCGCATGTCATCATCATCGAAAACGGTCGCGTGGTGCGCTGATCCCGCCGGTCTGGCCGGCGCTTGACCTTTGCCACGGTTGATGCCAAAAAATTGGCATGAAGCTGCCATCCGCCGTCCTTACGCTGGTGCTGACGCTTTACCCCGTCATGGCGCGGGCAGACGCGGTGGACGATTACGTCCAGGACCAGATGCACCGGCGCCGCATTCCTGGCCTGTCGCTCGCGATCATCCGTGAGGGCGCGGTCATCAAGGCGAAGGGATATGGTCTTGCCGATGTGGCGCGAAACCGCCCGGCGGAAGCGGCAACCGTCTATCCCATCGGTTCACTGACCAAGCAGTTCACCGCCGCCGCCATCATGATGCTGATGGAGGAGCGCAGGTTCAGCCTGGATGACAGGATTTCTGCGCGGCTCGACGGCGTGCCGGACGCCTGGGCCACGGTCACCGTGCGCCAGGCGCTCACGCACACTTCGGGCATTCCGGATTACACCGAACGTCCCGATTTCGGCAGCACCTCGCACAGCGCCCGCACGCCGCGCCAGCTGGTGGAAGCGGCGGCCGCAATGACGATCACCGGCGCGCCCGGCGAGAAATGGCGCTATTCCAATACCAACTATGTCCTGCTGGCGATGCTGGTGGAGCGCTATTCCGGTCAGCGCTTCGGGGATTTTCTCTTCAGCCGCATTTTCCGTCCCCTGGGAATGACCCAGACCCAGGTGCCGGAACGGTCGGGTGGACTCGGCCAGGCGCAGGGCTACACCCGCACCAACATGCAAATGAAGGCCACCGATGGGATCGAGATGTCTATCGCCCTGGGCGGCGGCGACATCGTCTCCACCGTGGCGGACATGGCCAAATGGGATGCAGCGCTGGGTGAAAAGCTGCTGAAGCCGGAAAGCTGGAAGCAGGTCTGGACGCCGGCCATCCTGAATGACGGCAAAGCTGCCGACTATGGTTTCGGCTGGACCATCCGGCAGGTGAATGGTCATCGCCTGTTCAGCCATGGCGGCAATATCTCCGGCTTCGGCAGCGGCATCGTCCATTTTCCCGACGACCATCTCAGCGTCATCCTGCTGACCAATTTCGAGCAGCTGAATGGCGATGCGCTGGCACAGGGGATCGCGGGCGTGCTGCGGCCCGATCTTGGGCCTGCCGCCGTCGTGCCGATCCCCGATCCCGATCCGGCGCAGTCAGCGCATCTGAGGGCCGTCTATCTGGGCATGATGACCGGCGTGATGGACAAGGACAGTTTCGCGCCCGCCATTTACCAGGACCTGGGCGAGCGCATCGCCGCGGGGGCAGAGGATGCCCGTGCCCGTTTCGCCGATGCGGGTCCGATTCAATCCTTTGTCCTGATTTCGCGGAAGCAGACGGAACAGGGACTCGCGCTGCAATATCGCGTCACCCAGGAATATCAGCTGGTCGATCTTTTCGTGACCCTGGATGCGGCGGGAAAGATCGCCAACTGGGGCGTGCGCGGGACCGGTTAGAGCTTCAGCACCGGTGGCACCAGCTTGCCGGGATTGAGGATGTCCTTCGGGTCGAAAGCGTTCTTCAGGGCGCGCATGGCGTCCAGATCTTCGTGCGATTTATAGCGAGGCAGGGCGTCCCGCTTCATCACCCCGATGCCATGTTCGGCGCTGATCGAGCCGCCGAAATGATGCACCATGTCGTGCACCACCAGCTGCATTTCCTCCCACAGCGCCAGGAAGGGCTTGTCGTCGCCGGGGCGCGGTGACTGGAAATTGAAATGCAGATTGCCGTCGCCCAGATGGCCGAAACTGACCGGCCGCGCGCCCGGCGCCAGCTTCAGCACTTCCGGCACCGCGGCCTTGAGGAAGTCGGGCACGCGCGCCACCGGCACGGCGATGTCATGCTTGATCGAGGCGCCTTCCTTTTTCTGCGCCTCGGAGATGTTCTCGCGCAGCGCCCAGAGCGCCGCGCCCTGCGCCTCGCTGGCCGCCACCACGGCATCGTCTGCGTTCATCAGACCGTTTTCGAACAGCGACTGCAGGTCGACGCCTTCGCCGGCCGTCGCTTCCACCAGCACATACCAGGGCGAGGGCGCGGCGAGCGGATCGCGGCAGCCGGCGATGTGCGCCGTCACCAGTTCCAGCGCCACGCGCGGGATCAGTTCGAAGGCCGAAACCAGTCCGCCGGTGCGCGCCTGCATTTGCCCCAGCAGCGCCAGCGCCGCGGCGGGACTGGAAACAGCGGCAAAGCCGACGGCGCGGCTGCGCGGCTGTGGGAACAGCTTCAGTGCGGCGGCGGTGACGACGCCCAGCGTGCCTTCGGCGCCGATGAAAAGCTGCTTGAGGTCATAGCCGGTATTGTCTTTCGGCAGCAGGCGCAGCAGGTCGAGTATGCGCCCGTCGGCCAGCACCACTTCCAGCCCCAGCACCAGCGCCCGCGTCATGCCATAACGGATGACATGGGTGCCGCCGGCATTGGTGGAAATGTTGCCGCCGATGGTGCAACTGCCTTCCGAGGCCAGGCTCAAGGGGAAGAACAGCCCGGCACCCTGCGCCGCCTGCTGCACGCCCGACAGCGTCACGCCCGCCTCGGCGACCAGAGCCGGGGCGTGGGGATCGACGGCGCGCACCTTGTTCAGGCGCTTGGTCGAAAGCAGCACTTCGCCATGAAAGGGAATCTGCCCGCCCACCAGGCCGGTATTGCCGCCCTGCGGCACGACTTTCGTGCCGGTCTCGTGGCAGATCGTCAGAACGGCCGAAACCTCCGCCGTGGTGCCGGGCTTGAGCAGCAGCGGGGTGTGGCCGGTGTATTTGCCGCGCCATTCGGTCAGGTGCGGTGCGATCTCGTTCGCATCCTCGCTGAAACCGGCGGGGCCTGCGGCCTGTTTCAAACGATCCAGCGGCGTCATCGTGTTGCCGCCCGCCGGAGGCGGTCATTGATCGCTTCGCCCAGCCCGGTCTCGGGAATGGGCGAGACCGCGATGGCGCCGACCTGCTCGTCCATGTCGCGCAGCATGGAAAAAAGATTGGCCGCGGCCTCTTTCAGGTCGCCGGCCGGGCTGAGATTCAGCCAGGCGTCGGCCACCGGCCCGAAGCCCAGCAGCGCCTCCCCGGATTCGGCTTTGGAGGCGTTCAGGCGCAGCCGCGCCGCCGGCGCATAATGGCTTTCCAGTTGCCCCGGCGACTGGATCGTGCCGCCCGCCGGCGCCAGCGGGCCGGTAACCGCCTCGATCTCCTGCCGCGCGATGGCGCCGGGGCGCAGCAGCACCGCGCGCCCACCGTCAAAGCCTATCACGGTGGATTCCAGCCCCAGCGGCGTTGCCCCGCCGTCGAGAATAAGATCGACCTTGTCGCCCAGTTCCGCCGCGACATGCGCCGCGCTGGTGGCGGTGACGCGGCCCGACGCATTGGCGGATGGCGCGGCGATGGGGCGGCCGGCCGCCGCCAGCAGGGCGCGCGCGACGGGATGCGACGGCGCGCGCAGCGCCACCGTGTCCAGTCCGGCGCTGACCAGCAGCGAGACGGTGGCGTTGGCGCTGCGCGGCAGCACCAGGGTCAGCGCGCCGGGCCAGAAGCGCGCCGCCAGTTTTTCCGCCAGCGGATTGAAAACGGCCTGCCGCCGTGCCGCTTCGGCATTGGCGACATGGACGATCAGGGGATTGAAGCGCGGCCTGCCCTTGGCGGCGAAGATGGCGGCCACCGCTTCGCCATTGCCGGCATCGGCGCCCAGGCCATAGACCGTCTCGGTGGGGAAGGCGGCCAGCCCGCCCCGGACCAGAACGCGCGCGGCTTCGGCGACGCCTGCGGGGTCGGCATGAAGAAGACGGGTGGCAAGAGCCTGCATCCGCCCTGTTTAGCCGCCTGACCTGCCCCTGTCAGCCGTTAAGCTAAGGTACCTCAAGGGTTTGACCGGATTTCAGGGCAGGGGCATAGAACGGCATGGACAAAAAGCTTCTGGTCCTCGCCCTGGTTCTGTGCGCCCCCGGCGTCGCGGCAGCGGCGGAAGCGCCGGCCTGCGCCGGGCCGGTGGAGATTTCCCGCGCCAAGGTCGTGCGGGTGGAGCAGAACGGCGTGCTGGTGCTGTCCGACGGCCGCGCCCTGATGCTGGAAGGCATCCGCCTGCCGCAGGGCGCGAGCGACCACGCCCCGGCGCGGCTGGCCGACGAGGCCCGCGCCACGCTGCTGTCGCTGGCGCAGGAAGCGCCGCTCAATGGCCGCGCCGTGCCGCCCAAGGAAGACCGCTATGACCGGGTGCGGGTGCAGGGCTTTGGCGCCCGCTGGCTGCAGCAGGCGCTGCTGGAGCAGGGCCTGGCGCGGGTGGCGATCGCGCCCGACCGCAGCGAGTGCGCGGCGCAGCTTTATGGCTTCGAGGCGGCGGCGCGCCAGGCGGGGCAGGGGCTGTGGGCCAGTGCCGCCTATCGCATCCGCACTACCAAAGACGACTGGCGGCCCGATCTCGGCACCTTCCAGCTGATCGAAGGCCGGCTGGTGCGGGTGACGGCGCGGGACGGCGACACGGTGCTGGATTTCGGCGGCACGGCGGGCAGCGGGCTGCTGGCGGTGGTTTCCGGCGCCGACCGGCGCAATTTCCGCGGCTCCGATCTGGACGGCCTGGCTGGCAAGCGCCTGCGCCTGCGCGGCATCGTGCAGCAGCGCGATGGCCGCCCGATGATCGCGTTGTCCAATCCGGCGCAGATCGAGGTGCTGAACTAAGAAAAAAGCCCGGTGTCGCCACCGGGCTTTTGTCATTCAGTGCGTGGCTGCTTAAGCGGCCTTCTTGACCAGCATGCCCTCGACGCGCTTGACCGCGGTCGGCTCGTCGGTCTTCTCGACGGCGGCGACTTCGCGGGCCATGC
>CAZNGO010000086.1:0-37373 GCA_964572805.1 uncultured Rhizobium sp.
AATGACGTTGATCTTGGTCTTGAGCGGCTCCAGCGGCTGCAGCGTCTTGCTCAGCACCATGTCGGCGCCCTCGCCCGTGGCGCTCCAGTGATCCTCATGGATGCCGCAGCCGAAAAAGACCACGCCGAAGCGCTTGGGGAAGTCGGCGGCGCCGGGCTGCGCCAGCGCGCTCACCGATTCCAGCCAGGGCAGCGCCATGGCGCAGCCCGTGCCCCTCAAAACGGCGCGGCGGGAAAAGGCATGGGGTTTGCTGTGCATCAGCGTGCTCCCTTCTGGAAATTGATCTTGTGAAGGGCGGTGTCGGTGGGGGCCTGCGCCGCCGTCATTGCCGGGGCGCGGCGGTCGCGGAACTGCGGGCTGAGGACGATGGTCTCGACCAGGGCGCGGAAGCGATAATTGTCCTTTTTGAGGTTCGCCTTCATCCTCTCGAGCAGCCCCTCATCCGACAATTGCAGCGAGCGGCCCAGCGCGAAAGCCAGCAGCTTGCGGCTGATGCTGTCGATGAAGGCATCCTGGCGGCTGGCCTTGATGAAGTCCTTGAGGCCGGCAATGCCGTCACCCTGCGAGCCGAAATAGGTGAAGCTGGTGTCCACCGGCCGGCCGGCCAGGTCGGTCTTGCGGGCATTGCCCACCGGGCCGAAGCTTTCGAAGGCCAGGCCGAGGGGATCGAACTTGGCATGGCAGGCGGCGCAGAGCGGATTGGCGCGGTGCTGCGCCAGCGCGTCGCGCACCGGCAGGTCCATCTTGGCTTCGTCGCTGGGCAGTTCCGGCACCACCGGCGGCGGCGGCGGAATGCGGATGCCCAGCACCCGCTCCACCAGCCAGGCGCCGCGCTTGACCGGGCTGGTGCGCAGGCCCGGCGAATTCTGCGTCAGGAACACCGCCATCGGCAGCAAGCCGCCGCGGTTGTAGCGGGAAGCATTGTCCACCCGCACCCAATTGTCGTTGCCGCCGCTGACCGCGGGCATGCCGTAATGCGCCGCCAGCACCGGATTGACGAAAGTGTAGTCGCCATAGATCAGGTCGGTGACGGGACGGTCGTTGCTGATGGTGTCCTGCATGAAGCGGATCGGTTCCTGGAACATCGCCTCGCGCAGATCGTCGTTGAAGGTGGGGAAGCGCTCGCGGTCCACCGAATTGTTGGTCTCGAACTGGCGGAAGCCCAGCCAGTTGCCGGTGAACTCGGTGGCAAGGCCAGCGACCCTTTTGTCCTTCAGCATGCGGCGGGTCTCGGCCAGCAGCACCCTGGGATTGTTCAGCGCGCCGGCCCGGCGCATCAGCCTGGCGTCCGGCATCGAGGTCCAGAGGAAATAGCTGAGGCGGCTGGCCAGGCTGTTGCCGGAAAGCGGCTGGGCGGTGAAGGCCAGGCTCGGTTTGGCCGACGCCACTCGCCCGCTGCCCAGGTCGAAGCGGTAGAGGAAGTCCGGCGCCATCAGGATGCCGACGATGGAATCGCGGACGGCGTCCTCATGGCTGAGCTGGTTCTTGGTGCGCAGCGTCCTGTAATAAGTCACGAGGTTGGCCTTTTCCGCCGCGCTCAGCGGGCGGCGCCAGGCCCGCGCGGCAAAGCGGGCCAGCGCCGCGAGCTGCGCCGGCTCCGCCGCCAGGCGCGCCTTCTCCACCTTGCGCATGGTGGCGTCCTTGAGGGCGAAGTGCCAGTTGATCGCCTTGACCGCCTCGGCGACGTCATTGGCGGGATCGGCCTTGGCCTTGACCAGATGCCGGTCGCGCAGGTCCATGATCACGGCGGTGTCGGTGATGTTGCCCTTGGCCGGGCGCGGCAGGCCCGCTTCGGCGTCGCGGGAATCGATCTGGCCCGCATTGTTGAGATAATACTGGATCCAGGTGAAGGCGGTCTGGTCGGCATAGAAATCGAAATTGAACCACAGCCGGTCCAGCGCCTTCCTGCCCCTGGCGTCCAGGATCAGCTGCTGCAGGGCGGTGTCGTCGCGATAATAGCCGGCGGTGTTGTGATAGCCGGCGGACAGCAGGCGGCCCTGGTCCTCGGAATTGTCGGGCCAGTAGCGGCCGCGCTCGCTGACATAGAAGACGTCCGGGAAGACCGAGGCGAGGCGGGCGAAGGACTTCTGGTATCTGTCCTTCTGCCCGGCGGGATAGACCAGGTCGGCATCGCCGATGCGGGCATTGCCCAGCACGATCAGCCAGTGCGCCGTGGCGTCGGCGTGCAGGCCGGGGAAACGCGGCACCGGCTGTTCCTTCGGCGCGGGCACATTGTCGGCGCGCAGCGCCTGGGGATCGCTGTTGCGGTGGTTCTGGGCGTATTCCTCAAGCCGGTAATTGTGCAGCGGCTGGGCCTGGCCCGGCAGGCCTTTGACTTTCGGCGCGGCAAAGTTCATCGCCGTGTCGCTGCGCACTTTCTGCAGCCAGTCGCGCATCGCCGCGGTCTGTGTCTGCACTGCCGCGAGGTCACCGCCCGGCGCCGGCAGCGCGTTCCACATGCCCTGCAGCTTCGCCACCGGGCCGATGGCATCCTTGTCATGCAGGATGGCCCAGACCATCGGCAGATATTTGGGGCTGAGCTTCATGCTGGCGGCGATGGATTTGAGCGTCGCTTTCGGCGTGCCGAGCCCGGCGCGGTAGCGATAGCGCCAGGAGGCCTCGAAATACTTCGCATAATCGGTGGGCTGCGCCTTGTAGAAGGCGATGATCTGCTGGATGGCGTAGGTGATGCGGTCGGTTTCCACCTTCATGGTGTGGGGCGCGAACTCGAAGCCTTCGGGCACCAGATACATGTCGTCGGCGACGGCGCGCGCCGCCTGCAGATACTTGTTCAGCAGCGCCGGCGACATGGTGAGGGTCTCGCCGGAATTGTCGAAGCCGGCGGTGTTGGCGGGATCGACCGGGAACTGCCTGGCCGGCTGGATGTCCTGGCCGGTGAGATCGCGGATGGTGTCGTTGTATTCCGCATTGCTGAGACGGCGGGCCAGCACCACACCGGGATCGCCGGCATGGCGGCGCAGTTCATCGGCGCGCACGCTATGCACCCAGTTGACGATCTGGTCTGCCAGTTCCTGCGGCGGCGGCGCCATCGGCTTGGGCGGCATTTCCCTGGCGGAGAGGCGGTCGGCGGCCAGCGACCAGCGCGCGAAATCGCCGGTGACCGAATCCATGGAATCGAAGGACTTGAAATCCAGTCCGCCCGCCGGCGTCTTGCCGGAATGGCAGCCGGCGCAATATTTGCCGACAAAAGGCTGCACCGTGTCGTGAAACTGCTTGTCCAGCGGTGCGTCAGCCGCAATGGCGGGCGCGGCGGCGCAAACGAACAGGGCGGCAAGCAGCAATCTCATCAGCGACTCTATGTCTATATGTATGGCTGCCGCGCGGGCACGGCTTTCCTCGGACAAATGGCTCTATAACAGAGTCCTGCGCCAGGGGGCGAGCGTTGATTGCCGGCCCGCTTTTGTGCAGTGCAACAAATGTTACCAGTCGAGTTGCAGCAGGGAAATTGACTGGCGCGGAAGCTCGGTGCTGACGCTGACAGCACCGCCGGAAACCGGCAGCCAGCGTGGGCTTTCCAGCAGTTCCAGCCCATCGCGAGATTTCAAATCTGTCATCTGTTGCGGCGTCGGTGACTGGGGCGAGCCCATCGCCTTCCACACCGTGTAGGCGTTGGAGTGGGTGTCGTCGATCCGGTAATGGGTCAGCCGCACCCGGAGCGCGGTTTTTGGCAGGCCCCTGATGGTCACCCCCACCGGGGCGCCCGGGGCGGGCTTTTCCTCGTCATGATAGTTCCACAGCATCACGGCGGCGCCGTTGCGGTCGGCGGTGGCCATGGCGTCAATGTCCGGCGCCTCGCGCACGCCGCTGGCGATGATCGCGGCGCTGGCCTGTGCGCCGGTGCTGGTGGCGGCGACGCGATTGCCATGCATCAGCGCCGTCATGCGGAAGAAGTTGAGGATCGGCTTGTCCAGGCCGTTGGTGTAGAGCGAACGAAAGCCCTCGAAATAATCCTTGCCCTCGAACTCGAAGGACCAGCTCAGCATCGAAAGCAGATTGACGCCATGGGCGTCGGCCAGTTCGAACAGCCGCTTGTAGGCGGCGGCGGTATAGGCGGGATAGAGCGTGCCGTTGCGATAGGCATTGGCCGGATTCACTTTCATGGAACAGGCGGCGCAGCCTTCCGGATCGGCCTCGCTGAGGATGATCGGCAGCTTTTTGAACTGCGGATATTTCGCGACAATGGCGAAGCCCTTGTCCACGTCGTTGAGCTCCTTGCCCACGCCCATCACCACCTGGCCGCCCTGGATGCGCGGCTGGCCCTTGGCATGGAAGGAAATGAAATCCAGCGGCGACTTCTTCGCCGCGACATGGGCGAGGAAATCGTCCAGGAACTTCGCCGCCCTGGCGCCGCCCGGACCGGTGGTGGCCGGGCCGCCGACTTTCGCTTCCGGCAGCGCGGCGCGCACGCCCGCCACCGCGTGATCGTAAAGCTCAAAATACTGCTGCGGCGTGCCGTGCCAATAGCCGATGTCGGGTTCGTTCCAGACCTCGAAATACCACTTGGCGACATTGGCGCGGCCATAGCGCTGCACCATGTGGGCGGTGACGGCACGGATCATTTCCTGCCATTTCGCCATGTCCTTCGGGGGAGAATGCACCGTGCCGCCGGTGGAGCTGTCCGGATAGTGATCCTCATAGGTGCCGGTGCCGCTGGCCATCGCCTTGGGCGTGAAGGCCAGCTCGAACATCGGCACGATTCCGGCATCGCGATATTCGTCGAAGATGCCGTCAATGATGCGGAAGTCATAGACCGGCTTGCCGTCCGCATCCTCCGAATAGACGTTGGTGGAACTCCATTTCAGCGCCGCCACGCCGTCGCCGGACGCCAGCATGAAATGGGCGCGGACATGCACCGGCACCGGCGACAAGGCCGCCAGCTCGCGCAGCAGCTTCCTGCCGTTGGGCATGGTGGTGAAATTGGCTTCGTCATAGCCGAACCAGGCATAGATCGGCTTGTAGGGGCCGATTTTCTTCGCCAGATCGACGCTGATGGAAACCGGCGGCGTCATGGGCGCCTGGGCCGACGCCGCGCCGCTTAAAGTCAGCAACGCCAACGCCAGAAATGATTTCTTCATCCGCCGCCCCATCCCTCAGACGAAAGGCTTATACCGTCAGACCAGGCATTTGGCGATGACGGATTCGTTCCAGGCGATGCCGCAGCCGGGCGCGGTGCCGGCATGGGCGATGCCGTCCTTCGGCACCAGCGGCTCGACCAGGACCGGTGCCACCCAATCCTGCCATTCCAGCAGTTGCGCGCCCTTGGTCACCGACAGCAGTTGCGCGCTGACTTCGGGGAACAGATGGCTGGAAACGCGGATGCCGTGAATCTCCGCCAGCGCCGCCGCCTTCATCCAGCCGGTGATGCCGCCGATCTTCATCACGTCCAGCATGATGCCGTCGGTGAAGCCTTCGGCGATCGCCTTCTCGAAATCGGTCGGGCCCCACATGTTCTCGCCGATCTGGATCGGCGTCGCGGCGGCGGCGGCAATGGCCGCGTGCCCGGCATAGTCGTCGGCGGTGACCGGCTCCTCGATCCAGACCAGGTCCATTTCCTCCAGCACCCGCTCGCGGGCGATGGCGGAGGTGACATCAAGCGACTGGTTGTAATCCACCAGCAGATTGCGCGCGCCGGCCTTCTTCGCCGCCTTCAGCACGGCGAGGTCCTGCGCCGCATCGCCATAACCGATCTTGAATTTGAGGGTGCTGAAACCGAGTTTCAGCGCGGCTTCGGTGTCCTTCACCGCCGCATCCAGCCCACCCATGCCGCAACTGCTGTAGGCAGCGACCGGGCCGGGCCTGCCGCCCAGCAGCGATGCCAGTGGCATGGCTTTCGCCACCGCCAGCGCATCCCAGGCCGCCATGTCGATGCCCGCCGCCGCCATGCCGGTCAGGCCCTGCGGTCCCAACAGGCGCAGGCGGCCCTGCAATTTCTTGTATATCTCCAGCGGCGCCAGCGCGTCGCCGGCGATCAGTTCACCGAAGCTTTGCACCAGCGCCGCCACAGGCTTGAGCGCGAAGGCGGTGTAGCAGAACAGGTAGGTGCGGCCGGTGACGCCGCCATCGGTTTGAAGGTCGATCAGCACCAGCGGCGCCGAGGTCACCGTGCCGCCGGCGGTGGGATGCGGCGCCGACAGCGGCACATTGACCGCCCGCGCCCTGACGCTCTTTACCTTCAACTCCGTCACCTTCTCGCTCCCTTCTGTTCCGCCAGATCGAATATCCTGGTCATCGGCACCCATTTCTGCCCCGGCTCGGCATGGGGCAGCGCCTTCTGGAACGACCACATCAGCATCTCCCATTCGTCAAACTCTGGCGGGATGGGACGCGAGCGCGGAAAGTCGTCGGCGACGCTGGCGATCATCACCATCCGGTCGCCGCTGCGCCAGATTTCCATGCCCTCGAAGCCCTGCGCCCTGATGTCGTCCACGATGGCCGGCCAGACCCGGCCAGGGCGGTGAAAGGCCTCATATTCGGCGATTTTGGCGGCGTCATCGACCAGGTCGAGGACGAAGCAGAGGCGGCGGCTCATTTTGTTGCGCTCCGGGATGGGCTTTGCATTATAAGGGCCTTTTGCGCATCCGGAGCAATCATGGCGTCCTTCCTCAGGCTGCACGCATCCGACAATGTCGTGGTGGCGGTCTGCGACCTCAGCCCCGGCGACGTGGTGGACGATGTCAGGATCGCCCGCCGCATTCCCCGCGGCCACAAGGCGGCGGTGCGGCCGATCGCCAAGGATTCCCCGGCTCTGAAGTTCGGCCAGATCATCGGCTTCGCCACCCAGGATATCGCGCCCGGCGACTGGGTGCATGAGCACAATATCGCCTTTCACAGCGTCGACCGCGAATACGAGTTCGAGGTCGATGCCCGCGATCCGGCGCCTGTCATCCCGTCCGCCACCTTCCAGGGCTTCCGCCGCGCCAATGGCCGGTTCGGCACCCGCAACTATCTCGGCATCCTGACTTCGGTGAACTGCTCGGCCACCGTCGCCCGCTTCATCGCCCGCGAGGTGGAGAAGCGCGGCTTGCTGGACGACTATCCGGAGATCGACGGCATCATTCCCCTGGTGCATGGCCATGGCTGCGGCATGGACTCCAAGGGTGAAGGCTATGAGGTGCTCAAGCGCACCCAATGGGGCTATGCCGCCAATCCCAACATGGGCGCGGTGCTGATGGTGGGGCTGGGCTGCGAGACCTTCCAGATCGGGCGCTGGAAGCAGGCCTACAACATCGCCGAGAGCGATACCTTTCGTTCGCTGACGATTCAGGATTCCGGCGGCACGCAGAAGGCCATCGCGGACGGCGTCGCCGCGGTGCGCGACCTCTTGCCCGCCGCCGCGAATGTAAAGCGCCAGACCGCGCCCGCCAGTGAACTGATGCTGGCGCTGCAATGCGGCGGCAGCGATGGCTATTCCGGCATCACCGCCAATCCGGCGCTGGGCGCGGCGGTGGACCTGCTGGTGGCCCATGGCGGCACCGCCATTCTTTCCGAGACGCCGGAAATCTATGGCGCCGAGCATCTGCTGACCCGGCGGGCCGCGCCGGAGGTCGGCAGGAAGCTGATCGAGCGGATTCGCTGGTGGGAGGGTTATACCAGCCGCAATGACGGCGACATGAACAACAATCCCTCGCCCGGCAACAAGGCCGGCGGCCTCACCACCATCCTGGAGAAATCGCTGGGCGCGGCGGCCAAGGGCGGCACCACGCGGCTGAAGGCAGTCTATGAATATGCCCAGCCGGTCACGGCACGCGGCTTCGTCTTCATGGATACGCCGGGCTATGACCCGGTCTCGGCCACCGGCCAGGTCGCCGGCGGGGCCAACATCCTCTGCTTCACCACCGGACGCGGCTCGGCCTATGGCTGCAAGCCGACGCCCTCGATCAAGCTGGCGACCAACACGCCGGTGTTCGAGCGCATGACCGGCGACATGGACATCAATTGCGGCGATGTGCTGGAGGGCGTCTCCATCCAGGACAAGGGCCGTGAAATCTTCGACACCATCCTGCGGGTGGCGTCGGGCGAACGCTCCAAGTCCGAACAGCTCGGCTATGGCGACGCCGAATTCGTGCCCTGGCAGCTTGGCGCGACGATGTAGCGCCGCCCCCTGTTTTCCGCTTAACTGCCGAAAACTGGGGGAAACATGAAACTGCCCATCGTCGAGCGGCGCTATGCCGTGCCTTTCGCCCTGACCTCGACCCTGTTCTTTGCCTGGGGCCTGGCCTCGCAATTCAACGACCTCCTGCTGCATCATTTCCAGAAGGCGCTGGACCTCACCCGCACCCAGGCCAGCCTGACCCAGTTCGCCTTCTATATCGGCTATTTCTGCGCCCCCCTGCCCGCGGCGATGATCATCCGCCGCCTCGGCTACAAGAAGGCGATCGTGATCGGGCTGGCGCTGTATGCGGTCGGCGCCTTCCTGTTCGTGCCGGCGGCGCATCTGCGCGTCTATGGCATCTTCCTGGCGGCGCTCTACATCATCGCCATCGGCGCCGGCTTCCTGGAAACCAGCGCCAATCCCTACATCGCCATTCTGGGCGCGCCGGAAACCGCGTCGCCGCGCCTCAACTTCGCCCAGGCCTTCAACGGCGTCGCCACCGTGCTGGGGCCGCTGGTCGGCGGCTATGTCATCTTCTCCGGCGTCGAATACACGCCGCAGCAGCTGGCGCAGATGACGCCACAGGCGATCGACGCCTGGCGCGCCAGCGAGGCGGCGGCGGTGGGGCCGCCCTATCTCGTCGTCGGCATCCTGATCGTGATCATCGCGCTGGCCATCGCGCGCACGAAATATCCCGCCCTGCGCCCGGAAGTGACGCCGGAAGGGCAAGGCTCGCCTTTCGCCGTCCTCAAGCGCCCGCGCGTGCTCTATGCCGTGGTGGCGCAGTTCTTCTATTGCGGGGCGCAGGTCGGAATCTGGAGCCTGCTGGTGGATTTCAGCCGCGAGGCCGCCAATGTGCCGGAACGCACCGGCGCCACGGTCTATCTCTTCGCCACCATGGTCGCCTTCTGCATCGGCCGCTTTACCGGCGCCTGGCTGCAGCGCACCATGATCCCGGCGCGGCAGCTGGCGATCTATTGCAGCTGCAACATCGTGCTCTGCATCCTGGCGGCGACGCTGGGCGGCTTTCCGTCCATCTACGCCATGGTCGCCACCAGCTTCTTCATGTCCATCATGTTCCCCACCATCTTCACCCTGGGGCTGGAAGGGCTGGGGCATGAGACCGAGTTCGCCTCCAGCTTCATCGTCATGGCGATCTGCGGCGCGGGCGTGCTGCCGCCGGCAATGGCCTGGTTCGCCAGCCAGACCGGCGCCCTGCACTGGAGCCTGTTCTTCCCCGCCTTCTGCTATCTGGTGGTGCTGAGCTTCGCCCTGGTGGCGCCGCGATTGAAATCGGCATGAATCATCAATGCAGCTTCTGCGGCGTCAGACCATCTGAGGCCGACATATTCATAGTGGCGGGCGGCTTCGGCAAGAATCTTGAACAGATTGATGCCAGCATTTGCCAGAAGTGCATTGGCCTGCATATGGCGACGCTTGCCGGTGGTCATCCGGACATATTTGAAAATTTGGTGGAGGAAGCGCGTCGATCGCGTTCCCTGCCCTCTCCGAATTCCATTTCACCGGAGCCCAGAATTTCCCGCCGGCCGCTGGGCCGCACCGGTCTTTCCGTCACCGAGCTGGGCTTCGGCGGCGCGCCGCTGGGCAATCTGTTCCGGCCGCTGTCCGATGAAAAGGCCCGCGCCACACTGGATGCAGCGGAAGCTGCCGGGTTCGGCTATTACGACACCGCGCCTTTCTATGGCTTCGGCCTGTCGGAGCGGCGGATGGGCGACGCCTTGCGCGGCGGCGATTTCGTTATTTCCAGCAAGGTCGGGAGAGTGCTCAACCCCGTCGTCGGACCGGTCCGCGAAGAGGAAATCCGCCACGGCTATGCCACGCCGATGCCGTTCGCACCGGTGTTCGACTATTCCTATGACGCGGTGATGCGATCCTTCAGCGAAAGCCTGCAGCGGCTGGGGCTGGCGCGCATCGACATTCTCTACATCCACGATATCGGGCGCATGACCCATGGCGAGGCCAATGACGCACGCATGAAGGAACTGACCGAAGGCGGTGGCCTCAGGGCGCTGGAGGAACTGCGCGCGGCGGGCGCCATTGCCGGGTGCGGCATGGGCGTCAATGAAGTCGAAGCCTGCCTGGAGGTGATGGAACATGCGCGGCTGGACGTGATCCTGCTGGCCGGCCGCTATACCCTGCTGGAACAGACGCCGCTGGACGAACTGTTCCCGCGATGCGAAGCGGCGGGCACGGCCATCGTCATCGGCGGGCCGTTCAATTCCGGCATCCTGGCGGCGGGAAGCAAATCCGGCGCCACCTTCAATTACGAGGCCGCGCCGAAAGCGGTGATCGAGAAAGTCATGGCGCTGGAAGCGGTCTGCGCTTCGCACAAGGTGCCGCTGGCGGCGGCAGCGCTGCAATTCCCGCTGGCGCATCCCCTGGTCGCCAGCGTCATTCCTGGCCTGGATTCACCGGAGCGGGTGGCGCAGGCGGTGACACTCCATGACACCCCCATTCCCGCCGCCTTGTGGGCCGAGCTGAAAGCGAAGAAACTGCTGCGCGAGGACGCGCCCGTTCCATTGAAGATGACGCCATGAAGATCGACGCCCATCAGCATTTCTGGAATCCGGCACGCGGCGATTATGGCTGGCTGAAGCCGGACAACATGCTCTATCGCACCTTCGGACCGGACGATCTGGCACCCCAGAGGGCGGCGGCGGGCGTCGACGGCACGATCGTGGTGCAGGCGGCGCCGACCGCGGCGGAAAGCGACTATCTGCTCGACATCACCCGCCGCACGCCCTGGGTGCTGGGGATTGTCGGCTGGATCGATCTGGCGGCGCCCGATGCGGCGGCGCAGGTCAAGGCGCGGGCGGCCAATCCGCTGTTCCTGGGCCTTCGCCCCATGCTGCAGGACATCGCCGAACGGGCCTGGATCCTGCGCCCCGAACTGGCGCCGGCGCTGGCGGCGGTGGCCGAGGAAGGCCTGGTGTTCGATACCCTGGTGCTGTCGGACCAGATCGGCGTGGCGGACGAACTGGCGGGGCGCTATCCGGCGCTTTCCATGGTGCTGGATCATGGCGCCAAGCCGAAGATGGGCGATGCGGCGGCGATGGCGGCGTGGCGCGCCGGGATCGCAAAGCTGGCGCGGCATCCCAACCTGACCTGCAAGCTTTCCGGCCTGGTGACCGAACTGCCGCAGGGCGGCGGCGCCGCGATGGTGAAAGAAGCCGCCAATGTGCTGTTCAGCGAGTTCGGGCCGCAGCGCCTGATCTGGGGCAGCGACTGGCCGGTGCTGACCTCCTCGCATTTCAACGGCAATTACCATGCCTGGCATGAAGAGGCGCTGGCGCTGGTGGCGGCGCATGGCGCCACCGAAGCGGTGATGGGCGGCAATGCCGCCCGCATCTACAGGCCGATGCGGGCCAGGACCTGACGCCTCAGCGGCGATGTTCGCGCAGGATGGCGTCGAACTCGGCCCGGCTCATTTTGAGCTTCGCCGGATTGGCGTTGATCCAGGCGACCAGCGCGTCGTATTTCGCCGGCGTCCAGCCGCCTTCGAACTCCCCGCCATTGGTGCCGCGCCGGTTCAGCTCGAAATTGAAGGCGTCCTGCAGATTGATGAACTCGGCATGGGCGACGGCATCCTCGGCCAGGTAGGCGGGAATGAAGATCACGCCTTCCCGGCTGGCATAGACCAGGTCGCCCGGCAGCACGGCGGCGCGGCCGATGCGGATGGGGGCGTTGATCGAAGTCAGGGTCATGTCCTTCCAGGCGGAAGGGTCATAGGCGCGGTAAAGCCCGTTGAAATTCTCCAGTTCGCGGTTTTCGGCGGCGTCGCGGATGCCGGCATCGAAAACAAAGCCGGTCTTGCTGTGGGCGGCGATGCCGGAACCGAGATTGGAGCCGATCAGGGTGCCCTCGACGATCTTGCCGAAGCCGTCGGCGACATACATGTCACCGGGCTGCAATTCGTTGATCGGCCAGCTGTTGTTGCCGCTGACCCGGCCTTCGCGCCTGCCTTCGGCGGCGATGGCGTCGGTCATGTCGGTGCGCGCCGGCATGTATTGCGCCGTCAGCGCCCGCCCGGCGAAAGGCTTGTCGGGGTGCAGCATCTGGAAGCCGGTGTCGAACTGGGCGTGATACCCCTTGCCCTGCAGATAGTCCCAGAGGTCTTCGATCGAGACATTCACCACCCGCTGGAGCAGGTCGTCGGGAATTTTCGGCCGCCCGTCGGCAAAACGCTCGCCCTTCCATTGTGACGTGTAGAACATCATCTGGTCGCTTGTCTGTTTCACCTGCGCCATGGCGGGCGCGGCGAGCGCCATGCATCCGAACAAGGCCATCGTCAGAATCTTTTTCATGTTCAGCCCCACCATTGCTCGCCAGGCGCCAGATGCGCCCTGGCCACGTCCGGATTGATGTCAAAGCCCAGGCCGGGCTTGTCCTCGATCTCGAAATAGCCGTTCTTCCAGTATGGCCCTTCGCGCGTCACCAGGGTCGGCCACCAGTCCACCCAGTTGGCCAGTTCATGGATGCGGAAATTGCGCACCGAGGCGGCGGCATGGCAGCTGGCCGCCGTGCCGACCGGGCTGGCCGGATTGTGCGCCGCGGTCCAGATGCCATAAAGATCGGCGAAATCGGAAACCCGCTTGGCCTCGAACAGCCCGCCCATCTTGGGAATGTCGAGATGCACCCCGGCGCAGGCCTGTTTCTCGATCAGTTCGCGGAAGCCGGACAGCAGGTAGAGATTCTCGCCGGTGCAGATCGGCGTGTTGGTGGCGCGCGCCACCCGCGCCATGGTCTCGACATTCTCCGGCGGCGTCGGGTCTTCCACCCACATGGGGCGGACATGCTCCACGGCGTTGCAATAGCGGATCACGTCATTGACCGCGTATTTCCAATGGCATTCGATCGCCATGTCGGTGTCGGGCCCGATGGCGGCGCGCACCCGGTCCATGCGGTCCACCAGCCGGTCAATGTCCTTGTTGGTGAACTGGTTGGTATAGGGATCGTGACCCGGCTCGGAGAAATTGGGATCGGCGGTGCGCGGCACCGCGTCGCCCTGGTATTTGAAGGCGGTGAAGCCATAGGGATTGTTGGCCTTGGCCTCCGCCGCCTGCTCGCCCCAGCTTCGCGGATCGGCGGGATTGCGCTCCGGCGCCTGCAGGGTGCGATAGAAGCGCACCTTGTCGCGGAAGCGTCCGCCCAAAAGGTCGCAGACCGGCACGCCGAGCAGACGCCCGGCCAGGTCCCACAGCGCGATCTCGATGCCGGAAGAGGCGTGCACGGTGACGCCGGCGATGGCGCCATAGCCGCCATTGAGGAACAGAACCTTGGTCGCCAGCTTGACGACGTTGAGCGGGTCTTCGCCGATCAGCTGTTCACGGAAGCGGTTCAGCACCATGTCCTTGAGACCGGGGCCCCAATAGCCCTCGCCGATGCCATGCACCCCGGCATCGGTCTCGATCTTGATCAGGTTCCAGTCCCAGGTGCCGCGGATGATCATCACCTTGACGTCGGTGATCCTGACCTTGCGGGCCAGGGTCTGCGCCCGGGCCTGGAACGGCGCCGCGATGCACGGCATGGCGGCAAGCTGGGCCAGCAGCCGGCGGCGATCCATGAATGCTCTCCCCTCTTGTCGTTGCGGCGAGGATAGCGGGCTTGAAGGATGCGGGCTAGCGGCGCGCCGCGTTGAACCCGGTCAGCCCCGCAGAACCCGGGCACAGGTCCTTCTCGGATAACGCATTCAGGGGCCCGGCGACGGTATTGAGGTGGGCGTGCATGTCGCCGGCGCCCTGGTCCATGTAGATCAGGCCGGTGACCAGCTCGCCGGTGGCGGCGCGGCTGTGCAGGTAGGCCAGGGCGGCGGCGCGGTCATAGGGGTCATAGTCCTCCCGCAGCTTGGCCAGCCGCAGCACCGAACCGTCATGCAGCGCCACCTCTTCGCTGGCGCCCGGTGCGTAGGTGACGGTGATGCTCTCGCGCGGCTCCATGATGTCCAGCCGGTTCACCGCCTCGTTGTGCTCGCGCACGAAATCATAGGCCTTGGTCGAACCGGCATGGTTGTTGAAGGCGACGCAGGGACTGACGACATCGATGAAGGCCGGGCCGGGATGGCTGATCGCCGCCATGATCAGCGGCACCAGCTGCTCCTTGTCGCCGGAAAAGCTGCGGCCGACGAAACTGGCGCCGACCAGCAGCGCCATGCTGGCGAGATCGAGCGGCGAATCGGCATTGACGCCGCCGCTCTTGCTTTTCGAACCCTGGTCGGCGGTGGCGGAGAACTGCCCCTTGGTCAGGCCGTAGACGCCGTTATTCTCGGTGATGTAGGTCATGTTGACGCCGCGGCGGATGCAGTGGACGAACTGCCCCAGCCCGATGGAGGCGGAATCGCCGTCGCCGGAAATGCCCAGATAGATCAGGTCGCGGTTGGCGAGATTGGCGCCGGTCAGCACCGAGGGCATGCGGCCATGCACCGAATTGAAGCCGTGGCTCTGGCCCAGAAGATAGTCGGGCGTCTTGGACGAACAGCCGATGCCCGACAGCTTGGCGACGCGGTGCGGCGCGATGGAAAGCTCGAAGCAGGCCTGGATGATGGCGGTGGAAATCGAGTCATGGCCGCAGCCGGCGCAAAGAGTCGAGACCGAACCTTCATAGTCGCGGTGGGTGAAACCGAGCCTGTTCACCGGAAGCGCCGGGTGGCGCAGCTTCGGCTTGGCGATATAGGTCATTCGGCCGCCTCCTCCCGCCGGGCGATCATGCGCCCGGCTATGGCGTCCATGACAAAGCGCGCCGTCAGCGGCGTGCCGTCATAGTGCAGGATGGAAATGAAGCGCGCCGGGTCGATGCCGCATTCATTCGACAGCAGGCTGCGCATCTGGGCGTCGCGATTCTGCTCGACCAGGAAGATTTGGGCGTGACTGTCGATGAACGCCGCCACTTCGTCGGCAAAGGGGAAGGCGCGCAGCCGCAGCGTGTCGAGATGGATGCCCTGGCCTTCCAGCGCCGCCATCGCCTCGCGCACCGCCGGGCTGGAGGAACCGAAATAGATCACGCCGAAGCTGGTTTTTTCCTTCGCCTTCTGCACGACAGGGGCCGGAACCAGGGACTTGGCGGTGTCGAACTTGCGCAGCAGGCGCTGCATGTTGTCCTGATAGACCGCGCCTTCCTCGCTGTATTTGGCATAGCGGTCGCGGCTGGTGCCGCGCGTAAAGAAGGCGCCTCTGGTCGGATGGGTGCCCGGCAGGGTGCGCCAGGGGATGGCGTCGCCATCGACATCGAGATAGCGGCCGAAGGTCTTTCCCGCCTCCAGTTCGTCCGCGGTCATCACCTTGCCGCGATCATAGACCCTTGAATCGTCCCAGGTGAAAGGCTCGCACAGCCACTCATTCATCCCGATATCGAGGTCTTCCAGCACAAAGACCGGCGTTTGCAGCCGTTCGGCCAGGTCGAAAGCCTGGGCGGAAAACTCGAACATCTCGCGCGGGTCCTCCGGCAGCAGCAGCACATGCTTGGTGTCGCCATGGCTGGCATAGGCGCAGGCCAGCAGATCGGCCTGCTGGGTGCGCGTCGGCATGCCGGTGGAGGGGCCGCCGCGCTGCACGTCGATGATCACGGCCGGAATCTCGGCGAAATAGGCCAGGCCGAGGAATTCCTGCATCAGGGAAATGCCGGGGCCGGACGTGGCGGTGAAGGCGCGGGCGCCGTTCCAGCCGGCGCCGATCACCGTGCCGATGGCGGAAATCTCGTCCTCCGACTGGACGATGGCGAATTTGCTGCGGCCTTCGGCATCAACCCGGTACTTCTTGCAATGCCTGGCGAAGGCCTCGGCGACCGAGGTTGACGGCGTGATGGGATACCAGGCCGCCACCGTGGCGCCGCCATAGACGCAGCCCAGGCCCGCAGCATCGTTGCCATTGACGAAGATGCGCTCGCCGACCTTGTCGGCCTTCTCGATCTTCAGGCCGCAGATGCCGGCCAGATTGGCGTCGGCGTGGTCATAGCCCATGCGCAGCGCCTGGCGGTTGGGCCCGATCAGCGCGTCCTTGCCCTTGTACTGTTCGCCGATCAGCTGTTCCAGCACCGCCAGGTCCATGCCCAGCAGATGGGCCAGCGCCCCGACATACATGATGTTCTTGAAAAGCTGGCGCTGGCGCGGATCGGTATAGGCGGCGTTGCAGATTTCCGTCAGCGGCATCGGCACCAGGTGGATGTCGCGGCGGAATTTCGATTGCGGAATGGGGCGCGAGGAATCGTAGAACAGATAGCCGCCCGGATCGATCGAGGCGACATCCTTGTCCCAGGTCTGGGGATTCATCGCCGCCATCAGGTCGACGCCGCCGCGCCGGCCCAGCCAGCCTTCGCCCGAAACCCGCACCTCGTACCAGGTCGGCAGGCCCTGGATGTTGGAGGGAAAGATGTTGCGCGAGGAAACCGGCACGCCCATGCGCAAAATGGCGCGGGCGAACATCTCGTTGGCCGAGGCCGAACCGGAGCCGTTGACGTTGGCGAACTTCACCACGAAATCGTTGACGGCCTTTATGGGCGCGGACATGCGTACCCCGTCTTCGGCGCTTCGAGCAGGAATTTCTGCATGTCCCAGGCCCCGGTCGGGCAGCGCTCGGCGCAAAGCCCGCAATGCAGGCAGAGATCCTCGTCCTTCGCCATGATGCGCCCGGTCTTGAGGGCGCCGGAGATGTAAAGGTCCTGCTCCCGGTGCAGCGCCGGCGCCGTCAGGCGGCTGCGCAGGTCATCCTCCTCGCCATTGGCGGTGAAGGTGATGCAGTCCATCGGGCAGATGTCGGTGCAGGCATCGCATTCGATGCATTTCGGGCCATTGAACACCGTCTGCACGTCGCAATTCAGGCAGCGCTGCGCCTCGGCAAAGGCCTGGGCGAGATCGAAGCCCAGCTCGACCTCAAGCCTGACATCCTTGAGCGTCTTCTCGATCGGGGCGTGCGGCACCTTGTAGCGCTGATCATTGGAGATGTCGTTGTGATAGCTCCATTCATGGATGCCCATTTTCTGGCTGGAAAGATTGACGGTGGGCGGCGGCCGCACATCCATCCCTTTTCCCTGGCAGAGCAGATCGATGGAAATGGCGGCATCATGGCCGTGCGCCACCGCCCAGATGATGTTCTTGGGCCCGAAAGCCGCGTCACCGCCGAAAAACACCCTGGGATTGGTGGATTGCAGGGTGCCGGTATCGACCTTCGGCATGTCCCACTTGTCGAATTCGATGCCGATGTCGCGCTCGATCCAGGGAAAGGCGTTCTCCTGGCCTACCGCCACCAGCACATCGTCGCATGGCATCACCACGTCCGGCTCGCCCGACGGCGCCAGCTTGCGGCGGCCCGCGCTGTCATATTCCGCCTTGACCTTCTGGAACCTGACGCCGGTCAATCTGCCCTTGTCATGCAGGAATTCCAGCGGCACCAGGTAATTGTGGATCGGGATGCCTTCATGCATGGCGTCTTCCTTCTCCCAGGGAGACGCCTTCATCTCCTCGAAGCCGGAGCGCACCACCACATCGACCTTCTCGCCACCCATCCGGCGCGAGGTGCGGCAGCAATCCTTTGCGGTGTTGCCGCCGCCCAGCACGATTACCCGCTTGCCGATTTTGGTGGTGTGGCCGAAGGAGACGGAAGACAGCCAGTCAATGCCGATATGGATATGGGCGGCGGCTTCCTTGCGGCCCGGAATATCGAGTTCGCGGCCGCGCGGCGCGCCGGAGCCGACAAAGACCGCGTCATAGCCTTCCGCCAGCAGGGCCTTCAGCGATTCTATCCGTGTCCCCAGCCGCAGCTCCGGCTGCAGGTCCAGGATATAGCCAACCTCTTCGTTCAGCACCGTGTCCGGCAGGCGGAAGCGCGGAATCTGCGTCCGCATCATGCCGCCGGCATGAGGGTCGGCGTCATAGAGCACCACGGTATAGCCCAGCGGCAGCAGGTCGCGCGCCACCGTCAGCGACGCGGGACCGGCGCCGATCAGCGCCACGCGCCTGCCGTTTTTTTGCGCCGCCGGCGCAGGCATGCGGGCATGCACATCGTCCTTGTTGTCGGCGGCGACGCGCTTGAGGCGGCAGATGGCGACCGGTTCGGCCTTCGCAGTCACTTCCTCGACCCGGCCGCGGCGGCAGGCCGGCTCGCAGGGGCGGTCGCAGGTGCGGCCCAGCACGCCCGGAAAGACATTGGAATGCCAGTTGACCATGTAGGCGTCGGAATAGCGGCCGGCGGCAATCAGGCGGATATATTCCGGCACCGGCGTGTGGGCAGGACAGGCCCATTGGCAGTCCACCACCTTGTGAAAGTAATCGGGATTGGCGATGTCGGTGGGCGCCATGCCGGCACCTGGAGAAGACAGGCTGGCCGGCCGCGCGGCGGCGCGGCCGGATTCATGCACCGATGAACTGCTCATGTCGCTGACCGTCCCAATGCCCTGCCCTGATACAAGACCAATGCGGTATGGCTTCTGCGTCGGCTGTTCTGTTCTTACGTCGCTGGTCCTGTCGTTCCCTGATGCGTGCGATCGGCGTTTGTATGAAGGTCCGGGCCGAACTGCTTGTTGGCCTTACTCTACCGGCCTTGGGGTCGGGACAAAAGCCCAAAGCCGCGGCCCGCCCGGCGTCAGCGCCAGTCGCCGGGCGGGCAAAAGTCCACGGTTTTGTTGGAATAACCCCGCGGGCGGCGAACGCCAGCGCATGACCGCGGACAGATGCCGGCGGGCCCGCCCCGCCCCTGTGCCGGACTTTGCCTGCGAATTTCCGGTTTGCTCAATGCCAGTTGAACAGGCTGTGTTCGCCGGTCAGGTCGCTGATCAGCATCAGCTTGACCGCGAAGCTGTCGGCGGCGGGGGTCAGCCCGAAGCCGGCGCCAAACTCCACAGAGACCGGATTGCCGGTATAGTCGCCGACCAGCCACAGCGCATGGCTCTGCTGGCTGCCGGGAAGGAATTTCCTGAGCTGCCCGAAATCGGAATATTCCTCCAGCGCCACCGTCCAGCTCTTGTCGATGGCATAGTCCAGCCGCGCCGAAGGCACGAACTCCAGCCCGCTGATGCCGCCCTTGTAGTTGTTGTCGACGATGGGATTGAAGGTGAAGCTCCACTCCTTGTCCGCGCCCCAGCGATAGCCGATGATCGGCCTGATCTCGCCGGTGTTGGTCTGGCTGTCCCAGCGCGGTTCGTTCCAGCTGAACTCGAAATTGACGCCGTAATAGAAGTTCTGGTCCTCATTGTGCGGCTGGACAAAGAGCGCGCGCAGCTTGAAGCCGTTATAGGTCCAGCCCTGGCCCGGGGTGTTGGCGTAGAGCGGCAGGTACAGCCCGGCCTCGAACCAGTCGGTGACGCCCAGCGCCCATTCGGTGACGCTGGAATAGGCGTGGTGGTCCACCAGCGCGCCGGGGAAATCGGGCGTCTTGATGCCGTTGAAGGTGAAATTGTTGTGCCAGGTCAGGCCGACTTCGCCCACCGGCATGATCTCGCCGGTATAGACCTGGATCTCGTCGGTCGGCGTCGCCAGCGCGGGCAGCGGTGCGAGCGCCGCAAGCAGCGCCATGGCGGCCAGCAACACGGAATGATGACGCATGATGATCCCCTCGCTTTGCCGTCCGGATTTATCGCGTTTCCGCCCGGCAAGTTGCATCTGCGAGCAAGTTGCAGACGCCTTTCCGGAAAACGTTGCGCCGCCGCCACCCGGATTGGCTGTTTGCAATTCGCCTCATGCCGGGGCGGCGCTTTCCATGCGCCGCGTCCGCCGGCGCGGACTGGCCGCCACGGCAAAGACATTCCCCGCCAGCAGCGCCAGTTCCGGCGTGAAGTAGAACGTCCCCAGATGCACCTCCGGCGCGAACAGGATGCCAATGAGGAAGGCATAGACGTTGCGCCGGGCCCGTCCGGTGGGCGCCGTCCTTGGCTCGGTCAGCATCACGAAGGCGAAGAACAGGAACATGGAGTGCAGGGCGACCCGCTCCAGCGCGGAAATACTGCCGCCTGAGGCCAGCGCCACGGTCGCCAGCACCGCGGCGGCGAAGCTCAGCACCAGATCGTAGCAGCGCATCTTGAGAAGGATCAGCGCGCCGCCGGGCAGCATGGCGACCAGCAGCAGGGGACTGCCGCCAATCCACCAGCTCACGGACGTGCCCAGCGCCAGCGCCGCCAGCGCCATGCCGAAGGCGGCGGGATTGAACCAGTGCCGGCGCGACGCGGCCAGCATGTATTTCGAAGCCATTGCCCAGGCGGCGGCGAAGACGGCATAGCCGGCGGCGGCGGCGTCGCCCCATCCGAAGGGCGTGATCACCAGCGCCAGGATCAGGATCGTGATCAGCACCGATTCCGGATTGGAGCGCGCCGCGAAAACCCGCGCGAACAGGCTGTTGACGCTCCAGCCCGCCAGCAGCAGCACCAGCAGCGACCAGGCCATGTCCTGCGGCGCATAGGGCAGCAGCTTCAGCGCGGCCAGGGCGCAGGCCCAGAGCCACAGGGCCGACAGGACATAGAGCGTCAGCCGCAGGATGGTGACGCGCGCCAGCAGCTCCCTCATGGCTGCGCCTGGGCCAGCGCGCTGGCCAGGGTCTGGCGATAGCCGACGCTGGTGGTGGTGGCCTGGGTGACGATATCCACGTCCGCGCTCTGGGCGGCGATGACTTCCTGCTCCAGCATCGGCAGCGCCCAGTCATTGATCTGGATCGAGCGGCGGCGATGGTTGGGATAGTCGATGCACTCCACATGGGTGATGGCGCCGCCGCGAATGCTGACCTTGACCTGTATCAGGCCCCAGACCGCATCGGCGGGCCGGCCGGTATAATCGCCGTCGGCATAGCGCCCGGCCTTCTGCACCGGCGGAGCCGGCGGCGCGTTGGAGGCCAGGACCGGCCTGTCCTGCGGTTCGGCAGGCGGCGCCGGCGCATCGCCGGAAACGGCTTGCGGCGGGGCCGGGAGGACGGCTTGCGGCGCGGCGGCCGGCGGTTCTGTTTCGGCAGCCGGCATTTCATCCTTGCCCGGGCTTGCCGGCGCCGGCGCGGTGGAGGCCGCCTGCGGTTCCGGCACCGGCTGCCCCTGGGCCTGCGGTTCGGATGCAGGCAGGACCGCCAGTTTCTGCGCCGGCGGCTGTTGTGCTGCCGCGGGCGCCTCCTGGGCCCCGCCCTGACGCCATGCATAAGCGCCGGACGCCAGGATCAGCGCCCCCGACAGCATGAGCTTGCCGGCCAGGCTGCCGGAGGGTTTGCCATTCGCGCTCATGACAGATAGCGCCTCAATCCGCTGGTCATGCGCGCCCGGCCACACGCATCGATCTCATAGGCCTCGAAGCCTTCCAGCCTTTCGAGAAAGGCGATGCCGCCACGGCCCATGGCGAAGCAGGCGGTGGCAAAGCGGTCGGCCTCGACGATATCCGGGCCGATCACGGTCAGGCTGACGATATCGTCCAGCGCCTCCTCCGGCGCATGGGGATTGTAGATGTGGCTGCCGCGCAGATAGCTGCCGGAGGTGGCGACGCCCGCCCCGCGCGGATAGAGCAGCTTGACGATTTCCTCCGGATTGAAGGGATTGCGGATGCCGACGCGCCAATCGCCGCCTTCCGCGTTGCGGCCCTCGCTCTGAATATCGCCGCCGGCATCGAGGAAGAAATCCTCCAGCCCTCGCCGCCGCAGGGCCTCGGCCGCCTTGCCGATGGCCCAGCCCTTGACGATGCCGCAGGGATCGATGCCCCCGCCGGGCCGCCTTATGTCGAAATAGCCGCCGCTCTGCCGGCGCGTTTCTTCGGCCAAAGCAAGAATTTCGGCCATCTCGGCGCTGACGCCGGCAAGCGCGTTGCGATTGAGACGCGAAAGTTCGCTGTCGGCGCGGAAGGGGCTGAAGCGGGCGTCGGCGCCATCGAAGATGGCGAAGGCCGCTTCCAGATCGTCCGGCGCCGCGGCGGCGTCGTGGATCGCCACCGTGACCGGCATGGCCATGATCGAACGGGTTTGCTTCAACATGCGGTCGCCGGTTCCTCTGCCCGCCAACACCGGGCAGGATCACGCTAAGGGAGACTTGTCTCAAATCTATCGCAAACCCATCACGCCCCGGAACTGTGCCTGTGAGGAAACAGCCTCCCGCCGGGCCTTGTGCGCCAGCGCCGGTCGCAGCTCGTTTCGCGATTTTATCTGGCGATGTTGGGCAATTCGGCGCGTGACGCCGTCCCGCGCCGTGGAAACCCATCCCCGTCCATCACCGAAGGAAGGCCAAAGCTGTTTCAGCGCCGGCCATGACGACAACCATCGCCAATACGGGCACTCGCCTTGTCATCAGCACCGCCCAGCCCGCCAATGCCAGCAGCACATCCGCCGTGCCGTCGATTGCTGTAACCCATAATGGGTTATAGAGGGCAGCCGCGAGGATGCCCACAACCGCGGCATTGATCCCCCGCACGACCGCCTGCACGTTCGCCCTGGTGCGCAGGCGCTTCCAGAAAGGCAGCGTGCCTGCGACCAGGAGAAGACCGGGAAGAGAAATCCCCGCCAGCGCAATTACCGCTCCCGCCATCCCGTTGGGCGGCGGATTCGCTGATGCGCCCAGGTAGGCGGCAATGGAGAAGAGCGGTCCGGGAAGCGCTTGCGCGGCGCCGTATCCTGCCAGGAAGGAGTTCGCCGATACCCATCCAGGCGCAACCACCGCATTCTGCAACAGCGGCAGAACCACATGGCCGCCTCCGAATACCAGCGATCCGGTCCGATAAAAGGCGCTGAACAGCGCCAGCGCCTGGCACCCGGAAAAATCGGCCGCCAGTGGTGCGGCGATCAGCAGGGCCACGAAGGCGCAAAGCATCCCGGCTGCCATTCGAGGCGAGGTCGCCATCGGGAGGCAAGCGTGCGTCGCCATCGAGCCCGGCCTGCAAACCACCAGACCGGCAAGGCCTCCCAGCGCGATAATGAGAGGCTGGATCAGGGCGAACTGGAACGCGAGGGCCATGGCCGCCGCCAGAGCGGCCACTGCGATGCGCCGTGCATCGGGCGCCTGGCTCCGGGCCATGCTCCACACCGCATAAGCCACAACCGCCACCGCCACGACCTTCAGTCCATGCAGGATTGCCGCTTCCAGCGCCCCGCCAAGACTTCCTGCATATTCCGCAAACAGAAACATCAGGACGGCGGAGGGCAGCGTGAACGCGAACCAGGCCGTCAAGCCGCCCCACAGCCCCGCCTCGAGCATTCCGATGCCGAACGCAACCTGACTGCTGGCCGGTCCGGGAAGGAATTGGCAGAGCGCCACCAAATCGACGAAAATACTGTCCGTCAGCCAGCGCTTGCGCTCGACAAACAGCGTACGCAAATAGCCAAGGTGTGCGACGGGCCCGCCGAATGACGTCAGGCCCAGGCCGAGAAACGACCGGAAGATCTCTCCGGTCGAATGCCTGCGGCCATTGACGATTTCCCGATTGCCCCGGCCCACTTCATTCACATGCCATCTGCCCCCGAAGCGTAGCACGGAACAGATGGCGGCGAGCCTCTCAATGGCATGGTGGAGGCGCGGTAAATTGCGACAGGTTGCCGAACCCAGCGAGCTTTCGGCTTGTCCGATTTGCCTTGCGAAGGCTCAACAGCCGCGCCCTGCCGCGGGCGGTCGGCGCTCTCTCGGAAAGCCAGGATCGCGCGGCGCAGAATGCCGCGTTCACGCACGCGGTCTTCGACTGCGCCAACGTCTACTTCGCCATCTTTCCGCAGGACGTTGGGGCAGACAAAACCGGAGCGGCGCCGGCACGTGTCAATATCAAGCGACCCCTAGCGCAACGCCAGCCGGTAGCCGACACCCTGCTCGGTCAGGATCAGGGCTGGTTTCTCGGGGTCGGCTTCCAGCTTCTGGCGAAGGGTCCGAATATAGATGCGCAAATACTGTACGTCACTTTCCCCGCCCCAGATCTCTTTCAATATGTGCCGGTGGGTCAGCACCTTGCCGGCATGCTGAACCAGCAGGCGCAGCAGGTCATATTCCTTCGGCGTCAGCTTCGCCTCCTGGCCGTGAACGGTGACGATGCGCCGGACCAGATCGACGGCCAGGTCGCCGCTGCGGAAGACCGGCTTCTCGCCCTCCTGCTGCAGGCGATGACGCAGCGCGGCGCGAATGCGGGCGGAGAGCTCTTCCATGCCGAAAGGCTTGGAGACATAGTCGTCGGCGCCCAGATCGAGGGCGGCCACCTTGCCCGCCTCGTCGTCGCGGCTGGACAGGATGACGATGGGCGTCGCCGACCCGCCCCCTCGCAACCGCCTTATCACCTCCAGGCCGTCCATGCCGGGCAGCCCGAGATCGAGCACGATCAGGTCAACCGGATTGCGCTGGAGCAAGGCCATCGCCTCCTCGCCGCTGCCCGCCTCCTCGACGCGGTAATCCTGCGCCGCCAGCGCCGTGCGCAGAAAGCGGCGAATGGGCGGTTCATCGTCCACGATCAGGATACGCGCCGGGTTCATGCCGCCGCCGGAATGGTGAGGGTGAAAACGGCGCCGCCTTTCGCCTGATTGGCGGCTGTAAGCGTGCCGCCCATCGCTTCCATGAAGCCGCGCGCGATGGAAAGTCCCAGGCCGGTGCCGGCGCGCTTCCGATCCGCCGCCGTCACCCGGTAGAACTTGTCGAATACCTTTTCGCGATCCTCTTCCGGAAGGCCCTCGCCCTCATCCTCGACGCTGAGGCGCAAGCGGTTGCCGTCGCGTCGCCCGCGCACCGTGATTTCGCTGCCTTGCGGCGTATATTTGCCGGCATTGTCCAGCAGGTTGAACAGCACCTGCTCGAACAGGACGGGGTCGAGCCGCGCCGGCGGCAGATCGTCATCCAGCGCCAGGGTGATGCGATGACCCGCCAGCAGCCGGGCCGTGCGCCGAAGCACGCTGCCGGTAACGTCGGCGATGTCCACCGTTTCCAGCCGCGGCGCCAGTGCGCCGGATTCCAGCCGCGTCATGTCGAGAAGATTGGCGATGAAATGGTTGAGCCGCTCGGCTTCATCCTGGATGGTGGCGAGCAGCGCATCCTGATCGGCGACGGGGATTTGATCGCGATATTGGCGAAGGCTGGTAGCCGAGCCCAGGATCGAGGCCAGCGGTGTGCGCAGGTCATGGCTGATGGAGGTGAACAGCGCTGTGCGCAGCTTCTCGGCCTCCGCCACGACGCGGGCCTTGTCCATCTCGCCGGCCAGATGCAGCCGTTCGATCGCCAGCGCTGCCTGGTCGGTGAGTGAATCCAGCAGCCGACGCCGGTCGGGGGTCAGCAGCGGGCCGTCATGGGCGCCATCCAGGCCGATAATGGCGACGATGCCACGCCCGGTGCGCATGGGCAGGAACAGGCGCCGGGCGCCCGGCAGCGTGTCCGCCCCGCGTCCCGCCGCGCTGCCCTGTTCCCAGGCCCAGCGCGCCGCGGCCAGATCAGCTTCGTCCAGCGTGTCTTCGGGCGGATAGCCCGCCCGCACTTCCAGCCTCTCGCCGCGTGGCAGCAGCAAGACCACATGCACCTTCAGCATATGCGCCACCTGATAGGCGGTGGCCCAGAGCAGGTCGTCCAGCGATACCACGCCGGCCAGCTTGCGGGCGAAAAGATAAAGGTCTTCGGTGGTGGCGGCGCGGTCCCGCGCCACGATGGCCTGGGTTCGCACCCGCGCCGTGAGATTGCTGGCGATGACCGCCACCAGCAGGAAGACCAGCAGGGTAACGACATTTTCCGGATCGGCGATGGTAAAGGTGTAGAGCGGCGGCAGAAAAAGGAAGTTGTAGGCCAGCGCCAGCGCCAGGCAGGCGGCGAGCGAAGGCCAGAGGCCGAAAGCGACGGCGCTGGCCAGTACCCCCACCAGCAGCACCAGCGCGACATTGGAAACCGCCATGGTCTGGCGCAGCAGCAGCGCCGCCCCCAGCGCCACGGCGCTGAAAAGCGCGGCGCCGAGAAAGGCGCGCGGCGGCGGATAAGGCGCCCGAGCCGGCTTGTTCAACGCCGCTTCCTTGCCGCCGCGATCGGGGACCACATGCACGCTGATGTCCGGCGCGCGGCGCAACAACGCCAGCGCCAGCGGCGGCCGCAGCCAGTTGCGCCAGCCCCAGCCCCCGCCAATGGTGACAATATGGGTGATGTTGTTGGCGCGGGCATATTGCAGCACGCCTTCGGCTTCGCTGGCGGCGGGCACGGTGGCGGCGGCGGCGCCCATGCGTTCCGCCAGGCGCAGCCCCTGCGCCACCAGATCGCGCTCGGCCTCGCTGGCATGGCCGGTCTCGACATGAATGGCGGTCCAGGGCGCACGCAGCCGGTCGGCCAGCCGCCGCGCCTGTCTTATCGCCGCCGCCGTACCGGGACGGGCGTTCACGGTCACCAGCAGCCTTTCGCTCGCCTCCCAGGGACCCTGGATGGCGTGCGCGCGCATGTAATCCGCCACCTGAGCGTCCACCCGCTGCGCGGTGCGGCGCAGCGCCAATTCGCGCAGCGCTGCCAGATTGCCGGGCTGGAAGAAATTCTGCTGCGCCCGTTCCGCCGCTTCCGGCATGTAGACCTTGCCCGACTTCATGCGCTGCAGCAGGTCTTCCGGCGTCAAATCCACCAGCTCGATGTCGTCCGCGCGATCAAGGATGGCGTCGGGCACGGTCTCGCGCACCCGCACATGGGTGATTTTCGCTATGATGTCGTTGAGACTTTCAATGTGCTGGACGTTGAGGGTGGTATAGACGTCAATCCCCGCCGCCAGCAGTTCCTCGACATCCAGATAGCGCTTGGGATGGCGGCTGCCTTCGGCATTGGTGTGCGCCAGCTCGTCAACCAGCACCAGGCGCGGCCGACGCTGCAGGATGGCGTCCAGGTCCATCTCCGCCACCACCCGGCCCTTGTAGGGGATGCGCTTCTTGGGAACGCTCTCGATGCCCTTGGTGAGAAGATCGGTCTCGACCCGGCCATGGGTCTCGACCACGCCGATCACGGCGTCCACGCCTTCCAGCTTGCGCGCCCGCGCCTGCACCAGCATCTCATAGGTCTTGCCCACGCCTGGGGCGGCGCCGAGGAAAATCTTCAGCCGGCCATGCCCGCCCCGTCCTGCCGCCTTGAGCAGGGCATCGGGAGATGGTCTGGCGTCGGCATCGGTCATCCGGCCGGGATTTTAGCCCGATTGGCCGCGCCCTGCGCGCCCGGCTTCATTGCATCCAGCGCAAGGTTCAGCTTCAGGACATTGACATGCGGTTCGCCCAGCAGGCCGAAAAGCCGGCTTTCTACATGGGCTTGCACCAGGGCCGTCACCGCCGCCCCGGACAGGCCGCGTGCCCTGGCCACGCGCGGGACCTGGAACAGGGCAGCGTCGGGCGAGATATCGGGGTCCAGCCCGCTGGCGGAAGCCGTCACCAAATCGGCGGGGACCGCGGCACTTGGATTTTCCACCCTGAGCTTCGCCGCATCGGCGGCAACGCGATCCTTCAGCTTTTTCGATGTTGCAGCCAGGTTGGAGCCGGAGGAGTTCGCGGCGTCGTAACCATTACCCGCCGCCGAGGGCCGGCCATGGAAATACCTGGCACTGGCGAAGTTCTGGCCAATCAGTTCGGAGCCGATCACCTTGCCGTCTCTCTGGATCAGGCTGCCCGCCGCCTGATGCGGAAACAGCACCTGCGCCAGGGCGGTGAAGCCGAGTGGGTAAACAACGCCGGTCAGGACGGTCATCAGGACCAGCATGACGATGGCAGGCCGGATATGGGACATGGTTTGCCTCACGCAAGATTCAATGCAGTGACCAGAAGGTCGATCGCCTTGATGCCGATGAAGGGCACGACGATGCCGCCCAGGCCATAGAGCAGCAGATTGCGGCGGAGCAGCACGGCAGCCCCTTCGGCACGATACTTCACGCCTTTCAGGGCCAGCGGGATCAGAGCCACGATGATCAAGGCATTGAAAATGATGGCCGAGAGGATGGCGCTTTGCGGCGAATGCAGACCCATGACGTTGAGCGCCTGCAATTGCGGGTAGAAGGCCAGGAACATCGCCGGAATGATGGCGAAATACTTGGCGACATCATTGGCGATGGAGAAGGTGGTCAGAGCGCCGCGGGTCATCAGCAATTGCTTGCCGATTTCCACGATCTCGATCAGCTTGGTGGGATCGCTGTCCAGATCCACCATGTTGCCGGCCTCGCGCGCCGCCATGGTGCCGCTGTTCATTGCCACTCCGACATCGGCCTGGGCCAAGGCTGGGGCATCGTTGGTGCCGTCGCCGCACATCGCCACCAGCTTGCCGGCGCCCTGCTCCTGGCGGATCAGCGCCAGCTTGGCTTCCGGCCTCGCCTGGGCAAGAAAATCATCCACCCCCGCCTCGGCGGCGATGGCGGCAGCGGTCAAGGGATTGTCGCCGGTAATCATCACGGTGCGAATGCCCATCTGGCGCAGGGCGGCAAATCGCTCGCGGATACCGCCCTTGACGATGTCCTTGAGGTGGATGACGCCCAGCAGACGCTTGTCCTTCACCACCGCCAGCGGCGTGCCGCCGGTCTTGGCGATGCGATCGGCGATCACCGTCAGCGCCGCGCCCGACAAGGACAGGCCGGACCAGGCCAGCACGGCATCCACCGCGCCCTTGCGGATGGAGCCGTTGAGGGAATCGATGCCCGACAGCCGCGTCTGCGCCGTGAAGGGCACAAAGGTGCCTGGCGCCGCGCTTTCCCGGACGCCATACCTGGCCTGCGCCAGCGCCACGATGGAGCGGCCTTCCGGCGTCTCGTCCGCCTGGCTGGCGACAGCAGCAGCTTCCGCCAGTTCCTGTTCGCTCACGCCCTCCAGCGGCAGGAAGGCCGTGGCCTGGCGGTTGCCCAGGGTGATGGTGCCGGTTTTGTCCAGCAGCAGCGTATCGACATCGCCCGCCGCCTCCACCGCCCGGCCCGACATGGCCAAGACATTGAAACGCACCAGCCTGTCCATGCCGGCGATGCCAATTGCGGACAACAGCGCCCCGATGGTGGTGGGTATGAGCGTCACGAACAACGCCACCAGCACCAGCACCGGCAGCGTACCGCCGGCATAGGCCGCGAAGGCCGGGATGGTCGCCACTGCGAAGACGAAAATGATGGTCAGGCCTGCCAGCAGGATGTTGAGCGCGATCTCGTTAGGGGTTTTCTGCCGCTCCGCGCCCTCCACCAGGGCGATCATGCGGTCCAGGAAGGTCGAGCCCGGTATGGCGGTGATGCGCACCACGATCTCGTCCGACAGCACGCGGGTGCCGCCCGTCACCGCCGAGCGGTCGCCGCCGGATTCGCGGATCACCGGGGCGCTTTCGCCCGTAATCGCGCTTTCATCCACGGAGGCAACGCCCTCGATGATCTCGCCATCGGAGGGAATGATGTCGCCCGCCTCCACCAGCACCAGATCGCCGCGCGACAGGAGCTGCGCGGATTTCATGGAATAGACGCGCGCCTTCTGGTCGGCCAGCAGCTTGGCCACGGTGTCGCTGCGGGTGCGTCGCAGGGCATCGGCCTGGGCCTTGCCGCGGCCCTCGGCCACCGCCTCGGCGAAATTGGCGAACAGCACGGTGAACCAGAGCCAGAGATTGATCTGGAAGGCAAAGCCCTGGTGCGGCACGCCCGTCAGCCAGTCCCGCAGGAACAGGAAGGTGGTGAGGGCGGCGGTGACTTCGACCGTGAACATGACCGGGTTCTTCGCCATCAGCATCGGGTTCAGCTTCAGGAAGGCATTACCGATGGCCGGCCAGATTATCGAAGGCTCAATCAGATTGGGTTTCTTGCTCATGGGCGGTTCTCAGAAAAAGCTGCCGGCGACCATCGCCAGATGCTCGACGATGGGGCCAAGCGACAGAGCGGGGAAGAAGGTCAGGCCGCCCACGATCAGGATCACGCCAATCAGCAGCCCCACGAACAGGCCGCCATGGGTCGGGAATGTGCCGGCGGAAGCGGGCACGATCTTCTTGGCCGCCAGCGAGCCGGCTATCGCCATCATCGGCACGATGAAGAGGAAGCGGCCGATCAGCATGGAGAAGGCCAAGGTCGTGTTGTAGAAGGGCGTGTTGGCGCTCAGGCCGGCGAAGGCGCTGCCATTGTTGCCGGTGCCGGAGCTGAAGGCGTAAAGAATTTCCGCAAAGCCGTGCGGGCCAGCATTCAGCGGCCCAGCCAGGCCGGCCTTGGTTATCGACGCCAGCGCCGCGAAGCCCAGCACCGACATCGCCAGCACCAGCACGGCCAGCATCGCCATCTTCACTTCCTTGGCCTCTATCTTCTTGCCGAGATATTCCGGGGTGCGGCCAACCATCAGGCCCGCGACGAACATGGCGATGACGGCGAAGACCAGCATGCCATAAAGGCCGGAGCCGACGCCGCCAAAGATGATCTCTCCCAATTCCATGTTGATGATCGGGATCATGCCGCCCAACGGGGTGAAGCTGTCATGCATGGCATTGACACTGCCATTGGAGGCATCGGTCGTGGCGGTGGCCCAGAGCACGGAATTGGCGACGCCGAAGCGCACCTCCTTGCCTTCCATGTTGCCGGACTGGACGATATGGGCGGCGGCGACGGCGGCATTGCCCTGTCCTTCCGCCCAATAGGTCGCGGTGAGGCCACCCAGGAACAGCACCGTCATCACGGCGAAAATGGCCCAGCCCTGGCGGGTGTCCTTGACCATGCGGCCGAAGGTGTAAGTGAGGGCTGCGCTGATGACGAGGATGGACCAGATTTCAAAGAAATTGCTGAGCGCGCTGGGATTCTCGAACGGATGGCTCGAATTGACGTTGAAGAAGCCGCCGCCATTGGTGCCCAGCATCTTGATCGCTTCCTGGGAGGCCACCGGTCCCTGGGCAATCAATTGCCTGGCGCCGTCGAGGCCAACCGCGGCGGTATAGCTGCCCAAATTCTGCGGCACGCCCTGCCAGACCAGAAACAGGGCGAAGACCAGCGCCATCGGCAGCAGGACATAAAGGGTGCAGCGGGTGAGATCGACCCAGAAATTGCCCACCGTCCTGGCGCTGCGCCGGGCAAAGCCGCGGACCAACGCAATCGCCAGCGCGATGCCGGTGGCCGCCGAGACGAAATTGTGAACTGTCAGGCCCAGCATCTGCACCAGGTACGACAGGGTGGTTTCCCCGCCATAGCTCTGCCAGTTGGTATTGGTGACGAAGCTGACCGCGGTATTGAAGGACAAGTCCGGCGAAGTCCCCGCCATGCCCTGCGGATTGAAGGGCAGAATGCCCTGCAGCCGCAGCAGCAGATAGAGCGAGGCAAAGCCGGCGATGCTGAAGACCAGCATGGCGATGGTATAGGCGGTCCAGTGTTGCTCCTCGCCCTTCACCCCGGCCAGGCGATAGAAGGCGCGCTCGACGGGCGCCAGAAACCTGATCTCGCCCTCGAACACGCGGGCCATGTAAAGGCCCAGCGGCTTGACGCAGGCAAGCAGCACCACGCAGAACAATCCAATCTGGATCCAGCCATTGGCGGTCATCAGAACTTCTCCGGACGGATCAGGGCGAAGACCAGGTAGGCCAGCAGACCAGCGGTCACCAGGGCAGCCAGAACATAGTCGCCGCCCATTACAGCCTCTCGCAAGTCAGGGTGTAGCCGATGGCGCCGGCGAAGAAGGCGACGCCACAAAGCACAAGGATCAAGTCCGCCATGAACCCTCCACGCCATTTGAACAGCCCCTGAAGTTGAACCGGCTTCATGCCCTGCGCGCCTTGACCCGGATCAACGGGCTTGCTTCTGCCGGGGCGCGGCAGGTGCAGCATTATGGCGCCGCCCATCACAGACGCTCGCAGATAAGGGTGTAGCCGATGGCAGCGGCAAAGAACGCCACTGCGGCAACCAGAAAGACGGCATCCCACATCAGCAACCTCCTGTTCAGGAGGTCTGATCTAGAGGGAGTTGCATATGCGTTCGATACGGGCCAGGAGGGCGGAAAATATAGATTCGATATACGGGAATCGAACCTGCGAGCTCGCCGTGTTTTGCGGCTGGCTTCAGCTTTCAGCGAAACCCGCGCCTTGCCGGCTCGCATTTGCTCGCCGCGACTGGTTCGGTGTTCCTGAGAGTTTCAAATCGCACAATGAATCAAGGGTGGGCCCGGCAGAACCCACGCGTTAACTTAAACTGATATTGATGCATCAGTATTTTTTATTTATCGATGCGCATTGTACCAACACCGATACCAACATCATCACGCCGGGTGGGAATGCTATCCATCAATGTCCGCTTTTCACCAAAAGCAGCCATTCGCCGGCACCAAAATGTGGCGAGTGATAACCCGTGACAGCAAATGGAACGCGTTAGCGAAATCGGAAGAGCGTCGCGTCCTTTAGTGGCTTGCCTTTGATCAGGCTCGGCATAAGCCGCGCAGCTATCAGGGAATAGATAGTGCCATTGCCGCCAAACCCCATCACCGTAAAACAATGCTTCATGTCCGGAATATTATCGATGATCGGCAGGCCGTCCGCACTTTCGCCAAAGGCTCCAGCCCAAACATGCGTCCATTTCGGCCTAACTCCGGAAAGCAGCCGCCGCGTTTTCTCTTCGAGCTTGCGAGCCTTTAGATTCAACGTGTTCGCACGATAAACATGGCTGTCGATATCGGCATCCTCACCTCCAACGATCAAACGGCCCCTGCCATCCGTGCGAAGATAGAGATACGGATCCGCTGCTTCCCAGAGTAGAGTGTCGTCAAGCCAGCCGGGGTAGCTGGTGTTCGGTGGAGTGGCTGCCGCCCAGCTGGAAACGATGCGGGTCCCGGTCGTAGGCAGCCCATGGATCGTCTCATATCCAGTGCAAAAAACCGCGGCGCCGGCCTCAACAAAGTAACCGCCAGCGTCCAGAACAACGCCACTCTTGTTAGACACAACGCCGCGAACTTCGCAGGGCGCATACACGCGCACCCCTTTCGCACGCGAAAGGCGCAGCAAACCACGCGTCAGCTCAACGGGATTGGCCGCGGCAGAACCTGACGACCAGATCGCGGCAGCGCGCGTGATGCCATAGCGCGCCTTCAGAGAAGCCGCTGAAAGAAATTCACAGTCGATACTGGCGCGCCTCCGCGCCCTGGCCTCTTCGCCCATCGCCCGGCTTCCCATTGTTGGTCCCGCCAGATAGAGCGACGACCTTTCGGCAAGGTCGCAAAAAATATTTTCTTCCCGAACCAGCTTGATCAGTTCGCCAGTCGTGCGCTGCGAAAGACGCCAGGCCTGGGCGGCCTTTGCATGCCCGATTTTATCTGACAGGCGGATCAGCGGCGTGTCGATCTCATACTGTAACATCGCGGTGGAAGCGTGAGTGCTACCCATAGCCGGAAGGCGGCGATCCAGCACTACAACGTCACTGAAGACGCGTCCCAATTCATTCGCCATGAAGGCGCCGGAAACACCCGCTCCCACAATGGCAATGCGACAACGAATGCTCTTTCGCAACGCGCTAAGCGGAACATGAGGAACACGTTCCTCGCTCCAAACCGACCGCCCGGTGCGAAGGCGCTTTTCGGGAGTCAGAGATTGCGCCATGGACAAAGTTCCAACGCTATGGCGCCACAGGCGTTCCCTGCTGGAGTTTCCTACTTACTTCACTAGATGCGGTCCTTTCAGGCCGCTTTCAGTTGATCTTGCCAAAGCCCGATTTGCCAAGCTGAGAGACTTCCGCCGATGGGGGAACCCTGCGGTAACATTTCCATCCTGAAAATGGAGGAATGAACCGTCACACCCGACTTTTTGGCTGTGAGGAGAAAGTGGGGAGAAAGCATGCGCGTCGGGCCGTGAAACGCCCTGCGGGCTCCGCAATAACTTTGTAGCAATCACATGTGAGCGTGCACCTTGCGTCGAAGCGGCAATCGACTTCACGCAGGCTGGCCTCCGACCGGCAGCTTGCGCGCTCTCCGCGCGCTTCTTCCGAAGAGGCGGCCGGGATTCCTCTGCCCGTTTCAGCGCTGGTTCCATGACGGAACGATTGAACGAACCGCCGGTTCAACCATTACCTCGCGGGAGACTGCAAATGGCGTCAAGGACTGCAAAAGCACACCGCCGCATACAGAACCAGGTAAAGCGAGCCGACCGCAGGCGGCCGAAATTCAAAGTCGAACAGCCGGTGCAAGCTGGCGCCCGCCGCTATCCCCAACCACCCTTCGCGCAACAACCCATCCCCAAACCGGGCCACGAAGCCATATTGAAGCCGCAGCCATATTATGAAGCCCCTTTCTATCAAGGATCGGGCAAGCTGCGCGACAAGGTCGCCCTCATTACCGGCGGCGACAGTGGCATTGGACGCGCGGTTGCTTTGCTGTTTGCTCGTGAGGGCGCCGATGTCGCCATTGTCTATCTGGACGAGCATGACGATGCCGCCAAGACAAAGAAGGCAGTCGAAGGCGAAGGCCGCAAATGCCTGCTGATCGCGGGCGACGTCGCCAAGCGCGCCTTTTGCTTTGCCGCGGTGCGCAAGGCGGTGAAAGCGTTCGGCAAGCTCGACATTCTGGTGAACAACGCCGCTTTCCAGCTGCATGTCTCGCGCTTCGAGGATTTGACCGAGGCGCATTTCGACAAGACGATGAAGACCAATCTTTACGGCTATTTCCACATGGCTCAGGCGACGGTGCCGCACATGGCCAATGGCAGCGCCATCGTCAACACCGGATCGGTCACCGGAATTGAGGGCAACAAGGACCTGCTGGACTATTCCACGACCAAGGGCGGCATCCATGCCTTCACCCGCAGCCTTGCCACCCACCTGGCGCCGCGCGGCATCCGCGTCAATGCCGTGGCGCCCGGCCCGGTCTGGACTCCCCTTAATCCGGCCGACAAGGACGCTGGGGACGTCGCTAAGTTCGGCGCCAAGACGGTTATGAAGCGCCCCGCACAGCCGGAAGAGATCGCGCCCGCCTATGTCTTCCTGGCCAGTCCGCAATGCTCCAGCTACATCACGGGTGAAATACTGCCTATCATTGGCGGCTATAGCGGGGGATGAAAGTGGATCTGCGACGATCCGTTTTGGGTCGTTCTCCGTTGTGCCGGGCTGCCCGTTTCTTAGCCGGGGTGCACCTGCTCCTGGCCCTGTTTGGCATGGCAACACGGGCGAGCGCGGATGAGGCTACGGTGCGAGGTAGTTACCTAGCCATTCTGGGAGACTGCCGCGGTTGCCACACCGCTCCCCACCAGCCCGCCTTCAGCGGGGGGCTGCCTTTCACGGCTTCTTTCGGCACCCTTTATTCGACCAACATCACCCCAGACCGCGAAACCGGCATCGGCGCCTGGAACAGGGACGACTTCTATCGCGCATTGCATGAAGGGATCGCGCCGGGCGGCAGACATCTCTATCCCGCCTTCCCCTACATCTATTTCGCCCGCCTCAGCCGCCAGGAATGCGATGACCTGTTCGCCTATCTGCAGACCCTCAAGCCGGTGCGCCGCCCCCCCAGTGCCAATGCGCTCTATTTCCCCTTCAATATTCGCTTCATGATGACGTTCTGGAACTGGCTCTATCTCGATAGCAGGCCCTACCGCGCCGATCCGGGGCGAAACGCCGCCTGGAACAGAGGTCGCTTCATTGTCGAGGGGCCCGGTCATTGCGCCGCCTGTCACACACCCAAGGATCTGCTCTTTGGCGACCGAAAGGATGAGGCACTTGCAGGCGGCTTGGTGCAGAACTGGTTTGCCGCCAATCTCACGGGCGGTCGCGACGACGGGCTGGGACGCTGGAGCCAACAGGATGTCGCGCAGTACCTTGCCACCGGCCGCAATGCGCACGCCACAGCCGCAGGGTCGATGGAGGAAAAGGTTTCGCTTTCCACCAGCCTGATGAGCGACGCTGATCGTGCCGCCATCGCCACCTATCTGAAGAGTCTCCCACAAAAACAGCAGCCTGCGCCCCCACCGCCGCCGGCCGATCAGATGGCGTCGGGGGAAGCGGTTTTCGTCTCGCGCTGCAATTTCTGCCACCAGCCGCCCGGCCGCCCCGACCAGCCGACGCCAGGTCAACTGGCCGACTATCCCAAGCTGGCGGGCGACACGCTCCTCTGGTCGCGCGATCCCACCAGCGTGATCCGCATCATCCTGCAGGGGGCACAGGCGCCGGCCACGCCGCATGAGAACACCACCTTCGCCATGCCCGGCTTTCCCGTGCTCAGCGACGGGGACGTTGCCGCCGTCGCCACTTATATCCGCAATAGCTGGGGCAACCGCGCCCCCGCGGTTGCCGCGAATGACGTGAAAACGGAACGTCACGCCATCGCGGTCACGCCCGGCTATTGAGCGGCCTGCGGCTGGTCAGCCGGTTTGTCACCTGGCCAGGCGCCGCCACTGGGCGATGCCGGATGGTAATCCTTCAGATCGGCGCCGGATTCAAGACCACCCGGCGGCATAGGTTCGACATGATCCCAGGGCTTGGTGGTATCGAGCTTTTCGGCAGGCACCTGCTCGCGGTCCGGCGATGGCGGCTCAAGCGCGGTGGTGTCTCCGAAGGTCGCAGGCGGCTTTTCGGCGATGCTCCGGATATAGGCCACCAGCTCCCAGATGGTGCGGTCCGGCAGCATGGCGCCGAAGGCGGGCATGCCGGCGCTGCGGCCCTGGGCAATGGAGAGGTAGATGTTGGCGGGCGAGTCCCGGTAGAGCCAGCGGGCATTGCTCAACGCCGGCCCCATGCCGCCGCCGCCACGCGCCATATGGCATCCGCTGCAATTGAAGGCGTCGAAATCCTTGGCGCCCCGCGCCACCGCGTCGGGATCGTTCTTCAGGGGGTTTTGCAGATCGGGATTGAGACCGGCCGGATTGCCACCGGGATAGACGCCGGTGACGGGCACGCGCAGCATCTGTTCCGGCGCGATCAGGCCGCTATAGCCTGAGGCCAGGTTTGGATCGGCGCCCCGGCCCGGCATGGCGATGCGCCAGAGCGCAACGGCCGGGACCAGCAGGATGACCGCGCCAATGACGATGGCCAGCGTCCTCATGGCGCACCCTTGGGCAGCGCGAACACCATCAGGGTGGAGCCACCGCTGGTCACCGCCGGCAAGTCGTTCACCGCCCCGGTAAAGCCCAAGGCGCCATTGCGCACGCGCGGATCAAGCTCAGCATTGGCAAGAGCGCCGGCCCAGCCGCCGACACCCGACAGCATGGCAATATATTGGCGACCGTCCTTGCCCATATAAGTGATGGGTTGGCCGATATAGCCGCTAGGCGAGCGGAACTGATAGAGCAGCTTGCCGTTGCGGGCATCCACCACCTTGAAGTTGCGATCCATGGTGCCATAGACGGCGATATTGCCCGCCGTCACCAGTGTGCCGCTCCAGACCGGAAACTTCTCGCGGATGGACCAGACTTTCTTGCGCGCCACCGGGTCCCAGGCGGCGAATTCGCCGCGATA
>CAZNGO010000087.1:0-69879 GCA_964572805.1 uncultured Rhizobium sp.
TCCGCTGATGAAGCCGCCCTATGGCCGCATCACCGCCATTGATCTCAACAAGGGGGAGATCGTCTGGCAGATCGCCCATGGCGAAACCCCCGACGATGTGAAGAACAACCCGGCGCTGAAGGGGCTGACGATCCCGCGCACCGGCAGCCTGGGCAAGGTCGGCACCCTGGTGACCAAGACGCTGGTAATCGCCGGCGACGGCACCAACACCACCGGTGCCGACGGCAAATCCGGCGCCTGGCTGCGTGCCTATGACAAGAAAACGGGCCGGGAGGTGGGCGCGGTCCCCATGCCGTCCCGTGTCACCGGCTCGCCCATGACCTATGCCCTGGATGGCAGGCAGTACATCGCCGTGCCGATCTCCGGCCCGCCACAGGCGGCGCAGCTGGCGGTCTACCGGTTGCCGTGACTGCGAGGGAACTTTTAGCCGCCTGGCCGCGTTCTTGCGCCTGAGACCTTTTCAGGAGCAGCCATGTCCCTGCTGACCATCATCGTCGTGCTTATCGTGGTGGGCGTGCTGCTCTGGCTGATCAACACCTACATCCCGATGCAGGGAACCATCAAAGGCATTCTCAATGCCGTGGTGGTGATCGTGGTGGTGCTCTGGCTGTTGCAGGCTTTCGGCCTGCTGGGCGATATTGCCGGCCTGCGCGTCGGCCACACCTGAGCCCCACAGGTTCCACGACGGAACTTTCTTCCCATGCAAGGGATGGCTTTGCAGAAGTCCATTCCTTGTTCTACATCTACGCCGTCGAAGATCAGGGCTGACGGCGAGTCGAAAAATGTTCAGAGCATTGGTGGCGCTCATGCTGCTGGCCGTACCGGCCGCGGCGGAGACGAGGGGAGAGTCGGCGCATCAGGCGGTTCCGCTGGAACCTTTCAATGGCGCCTTTGTCGTTCCTGTTCTTCTGAACGGCGTGATCACGGAAAAGTTCATCGTCGACAGCGGTTCCGCCGATGTCAGCATTCCCGCAGAAGTCGCGTCCCGCTTGAAGGCGCTGGGCGCCCTGAAGGCCAGCGATCTGCTGGGCAGCAAGATCTACATGCTGGCCGACGGCTCCCAGGTCGCTTCGGATATCTACCGGATCAGCTCGATCACCATCGGCCGCACCGTGGTCCATGACGTCACTGTGCGGATTTCCGCCGAGCGCAGCCACCTGCTGCTGGGCCAGAGCTTTCTCAGCCGGCTCAATTCCTGGTCCATGGACAATGCCCGCAAGGTGATGGCCATCAACTGACCGGCCGCCGCGGCGCTAGTCCTGGCCGGCGGCGGCAGCGCCTTTCACGTCATAATAGGCAGGGAAGACATCCTGCAGCGTCTTCACGTCGGGCAGGATGTAGACGACGCCCTTTTCCTGCTGGAATGTCGGTTCCACCACGGTATCGAAGAACTTGATCGGCACATTGATGCAGCCGAAGGAAATCCGGTGTTCGCTGGGTTTGGTGGAAACGATGCGCTGCAGCCGCCGCTCCGCCGGCTCGGTGTTGATCACGCGGTGGAGCGAGATCGCATCCTTGTAGTCGACCCACAGCACGTCCGCCGGATCCAGATCATGGCCCAGCATGGCCACGAACCTCCCGGCCGGCGTCGTGCGCATCTCCGGCCTGATCGCCGACAGCGGCATGGTGCCGATGCCCGGAATGGAATCATCGCCTTTCGCCAGGCCTACCAGCACCCAGGCCGAACCCAGCAGCTGGCCGTCTTTTGTGAAGACGAACGCCTTCGCCCCGGGCTTGTCGACGATGATGAAGGCCATCCCGGCATTGTCGCCGGAAGCCATGATCCAATCCGCCATCTGTTGCGCTTTTCCCGTGGGCAGAAGCGGCATGACGGGCTGTCTGGCAGCGGCTGGCGCTGACTTGGCCGGGGCGGCCTTGGCGGAAACTGGCGAGGCGAGCGCCCCCGCGATGGCCAGGGCCAGAAAGCCCGCAAGGGAGCTTTTCTGAACGAACTGGCGACACCGCGAGAAGCGCATCGCATTGGCATGACCTCGCCACCCCATGGCCAAGCCCGCCTTCGGTTAGTGACGGGACGGCTTGGGAGCCGGGGCCGTGGTGGCTTCCGCCTCGACCGCCGGGGCAGGCGCCGGCGGCGCAACCTCGGCTACCGGAGCGGGGGCCGGCTCTGGCGCCGGGATCACCGCGGCAACGATCTGGTCACCGCAATTGGTATCCAGCTTGTTGTCCCGGTGCAGGCGGTTGCAGGCATGCTCCTTGACGGTCAGGCTCGCCAGCATCGGCTCGACCGGGGCGCGCGCGCCTTCCGGCTCCAGCGTCAGGTCGGGATGATAGCCCTGGCCGCGCACCACCGCTTCGCTGAACAGCGTGTCGGCCCTGTCGATGTCGCCGTCATGGTGAATGGTCACGCCCTCATTGAAGACGGCGATGGGATGGCCGGAATAGTTGGCGTAGTCCGAATGGAAATCGCTGCGGGCCGCATCCCAGTTGCCGGCGACGACTTCGTTGACGCCGTTGAGGCCGATGCCCGGGGCGTCGCTCGCGGTCCCGCATCCCGTCAGCATCAGGCCGAAGGGTAGGGCTGCGAAGATCAATGCATAACTCTTGGTTCTGGCCATAATTCCACCTGCAACGTTGCTCGGCGAATGTTCCCCAAGGACCATCCAAGGAGGTTCCGCACTCGCCTCATTCGAGCGGATAACGCGGCAAGCCGCGAACCCGTTTCCGGAAGTCAAGGAAAAAATGCATGGCTTGCCGATGACGTGGCGGCAGGCTGGCGATTCACCGGCCCAGGCGAGGATCCACCTGGCGCGCCGCCTTGATGTCGTCATCCCCGCCCATGTCTCCCATCTGTTTGCGCAGCAGACCGCGGCGATAGCGAATTTCGGCATAGTTCGGCGCGAGTTTCAGCGCCTCGGTGAAATCCTGCAGCGTCCGGTCGGGCATGCCGCTCTTCTGGTAGGCGGCGCCGCGAATATAGAAAGCGACGGGATCGCGCGGATTAAGGGTGATTGCCGCATCGAGATCGGCGATGGCGCGGGCCTCGTCGCCTTTGCGGTGATAGGCGGCGGCCCGCTGCACCAGGGTGGTTGCCGCCTTTGAGCCCAGGGCGATCGCCTGGTCATAATCGAGGATTGCGCGGTCAAAGTCGTTCTTGTTGAACAAGGCATGGCCGCGAAACACGAAGGTTTCGGCGTTTTCCGGATCGATCCTGATCGCTTCGTCGCATTCGCGAATCGCGCGGTCATGGTCTCCGCCATCATTGTAGGCCAGGCACATGTTCTTGTGGGCGATGGCCTTGTGCGCGGCGGGCTCGCGCGCGGAGGCGACGACCGCCGAGCAGCTGGAGATGATGACGCTGTCGCGGTCGGTGTCGCCGGTGCAGGTTTTCCAGGCCGAACTGTCGGGCTGCGCCGCCGCCGCGCCGGAAAAAAGCCCCGCGATTGCCGCCGCACAAAGGGCTGTTGTCTGTCTCATATGCACGCCACTCCGGCTGAAGCAGCGGTTTCAGCCCCGCGCCAATCGTAAACCGCGCAGGCCGGAATAGGTTCCACTGCCGCGGCAATCACTGCGGCAGGTCAATGATCGCGATGCCGTTTTCCTGATCCGGTGCGCCGGTGGAAAATACCAGTTGCTTGCCGTCCGCCGACCAGACCGGGTGAAAGCTGTTCAGGGCATAGTCCGTCACCTGGGTCAGGCCGCTGCCGTCGCGGTTGACGATGAAGATGGCGTATTTTCCATCCGGGCTGCCACGCCCGGATTCAAAGGCGATACGCTTGCCGTCCGGGGACCAGGTCGGTGCCCGTCCCTGTCCCGGTGAGGCTTCCACCGGCCGCGCCGCGCCCTTGTCGTCCACCAGCCAGATCTGGTTGACGTTCTGATTATAGACCTGACCGCTATTCTTCTGGCCGGCAAAGACCGTCCATTTGCCGTCGGCCGAAACGTTGGACATGCCGGTGAGCACCTGGTCCTGATGCGTGACCGGCACCGCCGCGCCACCACGCGTATCAACGCGATAGAGAATATCACGGGCGCCGTCGCCGAAGCCGATGCTGACGCCGTCGGGATACCAGGAAGGATAGCTGGGCGCCAACATATCGGCGATGACGATGGCATGGGCGTTTTTGCCATCGGCATCCATCACCCAGATGCCGTTGCTCTTTTCACCGTCAGCATTGAAGGCGATCTTGTTGCTCACCGGCGACCAGCTGGCGCGGGTCGCGCTCATTCCGGCCGGCAGTTGCCCGAGCGTCTCCGCTGCGCCACCGGCGGCGGGGACACGATAGAGTTTCCACGTCTTGCCGCCATCGGGCGAGCGGCTGAACAGGACTGTCTTTCCGTCCGGCGAAAAGCACGGCCAGTAATCCACGCTGCCGGCGGGCATATGGGTAATCAGCCGCGGCATTACCCCCGTCATCACCCGCCAGGTCCGCGCCACCGGCGGGGGCGGCGCCTTGGCCGCCGCCGCCAGGGCATTGGCGGCTTCCTCGGTGATGCGTGGCGCCACAATATCCCGGCCGGCCTGGTTGATGACGACCTGGTTGATATTGCCGTCCGCGCCCGGCGTGAACGTCATGGTGACGACGCCATTCAGGTAAGCGAATTTGTTAGGCGCTACCGGAACGGTTTCCGCCTTTTGCGGCGTGCCCACAGTGTTGAAATAGAAGTGCGTGTCCTCGCGGTAGAACCGCATCGCCCCGCCGGGGCCAAGCTGATAATAGCCGGCAAATGTGTCCGCCGCTTTCTGGTCAAGCGGAACAGCCACCGGCGGAGGCGGCAATTGCGCGGCGGCAGGTAGGGCGAACAGCAGGGCGAGCGCCATCGCGCCCGGAAGCGAGCGTTTCATCATTGCAGTCTCCGTTTCTGTGGCTTAGGCGATGCCGGTCTGGCGGTTCCTGAGCGTCCGCCAGGCGAAGGCGGCGAGCACGAACAACACGCCGGCCCGCAGGGCGATCAGCGCCAGCGTGCCAGCGACGTTTACATTATGCCCGCTCTCATAGACCAGCGCCGCCATGTGATAGGGCATGCCCGGCGCGGATGGGGCGTAGAAGCCGAACAGGCCGCAGAACAGTGCGATCAGGACCAGGCCGGTCCAGACCCAGGCCGAGGTCAGGCGCTGACGCAAGGCAATGGTAATGCAGACCGCAGCCGCCAACGGGCCAAGGGCATAGCTGGTGAAAAGGCTCACTGCGGCGATCAGGGCCTGATAGCCGCCAGGCATGTCGGCGGGCAACTGGGCGCGCACCGGCACCGTCAGGCGCATCATGCCCATGGCGGTCACCATGATTATCAGAAAAAGACCCACCACCGGCAGCAGCCCGAACACCGCCCACGGCGCCTTGACCGACAGCGCGCGCGGCGGGCTGCGGTCCAGCATCGCCTGCACCAGCTGCGCGTCGCTGCCCATCAGGGTGCGGGCCCGGGCGGCGGCCTGGCCGGCGTCGGCGCCATTGCCGCGTTCCTTGGCCGTCAGGTCGGCCAGGTGCTCGCGCAATTCCATGACATAGCGGTTGACATGACCGGCGGCGATGCCCGCCTTCAGCAACTGCTCACGCACATTCTCAAACGGCTGCATGCTGTCCTCCCATGATGAATGTCTGAAATGCGTCCTGCTTGATCACCGACTGGATGGCGCGGGCCAGCGTCACCCAGTTGCTCGCCAGGTTCTGGTAGCGATTCTTCCCGGCCGGGGTGAGGGCGTAATAGATGCGGCTGCGGCCTTCGACGCGCCGCCGCCGCGACTTCAGCGCCCCTTCGCGCTCCAGCGCATGCAGCACGGTATAGGCAACGCCTTCGCCGATCGAAACCACGTCGCCGGTTTCGGCCCGGATCGCCTGCACAAGCTCATAGCCGTACATCTCGCGGTCCTGGAGCAGGCGCAGGATCATCAGTTCCGGCACCCCGGCCATGAAATTGGGATTGGGTTCGCGCGCCATTCCTATACCTCTAAGTTAGAGGCATCATATACCTCGAACTTAGAGGCTTGCAAGTCAGGCTTGGTCTTTTGGTCTTGGCAATGCTTCCACTCCCCGGCCGGCAAGATGCCTGCCCTCAGGCCGGCTCGCGACCGGGATGCCATGCGGTTTGCGGCGGCAGCTGCGGGAGGTTGCGGGCAACCGCGAGCGCAAAAGAAAACGGGGCGGAGATATATCTCCGCCCCGTTTCTGTCTTCGTTGCCGTAAGGCCTAGAAGTGGAAGTTCACGCCGATCAGCAGCTGATTGACGCTCTGGCGGATGCGGATGGTGTCGGCCTGGCCGGTTTGGCCCACCGCCAGCGTGAAGGGATAGGGGAACGAGCCGAAATTGTTGTGATCGAACTCGCCATAGATCGACCAGTCCTTGTTGATGGTCCATTCCAGGCCGCCACCCAGCACGAAACCGACATTGCGGGTCTGGGCGAACTCAATCTGCGTGGCGGGGGCCGGAGAGACGCTGGTGGAGTTTGCGTAGGCATTATAGCTGTTGAACGCCACGGCGACGCCGGTGCGTGCATAGGCCAGAAGATCCGGCGTCACCATGTAGCCGACGCGGCCGGTGACGGTTTCCAGCGACTGCAGCGAGGCGCGGATGGAGTAAGTCGGGTAAGCGGTAACGACGTTGGTGCCGGCAAGGCCATTGCTGTGCTGGATCGCAGCGCCGATCACCCAGGGGCCATTGTGCCAGTCGCAGTTCATGCGGATATGGTATCCGATGGCGTCCGGAGACTGGCTGCCGAAAGCGGCGCTCGCACGGGGACCGCCGCCATTGGCGACATAGGCGACCGAGCCGGCCTTGCCGATCTGAGTGAACTTGCTGTTCTGCCAGGTCTCGGCAAAACCGCCGCCGAGAGAGCAGCCCCAGCCGCGGGCATTCGCATCCTGCGCGGCAGCGGGCGCCGCCATGCCCATGACGGCGGCAGCAGCGGCGGCGGCAAAAATAACTCTTTTCATGAACGCGTCCCCTTTATTTTCAGTATTGATAGAATGTTAGCACCCGCAGGAACTGGCGTCAATTTGATGACCCGGCGGTTCTTTATGCGCCTTTTTAGCTCGGATTCAAGGCCCTGACTACTTCGGCATGGCCAGGGGGTAAACCCGGAACGGGTTGGGATCGGCGTTGGCGAGGGCCGGGTCCCGCCAATAATTCTGCTTCGATTCGCCTACCCAGATCGTGTCTCCGGCAGGGCCTACCCCCGTCGCCGTCTGGTAGCCGCTGCCCACCACCCTGACCGTCGCGGCATCGCCGCTCAGGGTCAATTCCGAGATCTGGTTGGCGCGGTTCTCCGCCACATAAAGTTTGCCGTTCCAGGCCCGCACACCGTCCGGGCCGTTGATGGGCTGGGACAGCCTGATGTCCACCGGGGCGCCGCCGCTGCCGTCCGGATTGATGGGGATGCGGTAGAGGTGATTGGTCTGGACGTTGCTGACGTACAAAGTGGGGCCGTTGAAAACAATGCCGTCAATATTGGCCAATTCCGGGGTTTTCAGCCACACGTCGAGCGCCGTGGCGCCGGGCTTCAGGCGCTGGATCTGGCCATTGGCCAGGTCGCTGACATAGACCGTGCCGTCGGGCGCCACGGTGATGTCGTTGCAGGCGTTGGTCTCGCCCTGGAGGGGCCAGGCGCCCTTGACGGCTCCGGTGGCGAGGTCGAAGGCCCGCAGGGAGGAATGGCGCTGGTTGATCGGCGGCGTGGCCTTGGCGGGCAGGGGGAAGGCGACGGTGCAGGCGTAGAGGGTGCTGGTCTTCTGGTCGGGCAGCACCCCCCAGGTCGAACTGCCGACTCCCCGCAGGTCTATCCAGCGTTCGGCCACCGCCGAACCGGGCCTGGACCGGTAGATGTATGGTTGCAACATTCCGCCTAAAATTACCGTGCCGTCAGGCAGGGCGGTGATGCTTTCGGGGAACACATCGCGGTCGGCGACCGTCACCACGGGGGGCGCGGCCAATGCGCCACAGGCGGAAAAAATCGCGCTGCCCGCCAGAATCGCCGCCAGGACCTTGCGCATCGCCCTCTCCCGTAACCGCCCCGAGGTCTTGATGTCAGAGCCTGCTGGTAAAGCCTGCCTCGGTCCTGGCCTTAACTTCGTCCAGGGTGACGCCGGGCGCAAGTTCGACCAGGTCCAGGCCGGCGCGCCCGCGCTGCTTGGTGAAAACCGCCAGATCGGTGATCACCATGTCGACGCAATCCTTGCCGGTGAGCGGCAGGGTGCATTTGCGCAGCAGCTTGGATTCGCCGGCCTTGTTGGCGTGCTCCATCACCACGATGACGCGCTTGACCCCGGCGACCAGGTCCATCGCCCCGCCCATGCCCTTCACCATCTTGCCGGGAATCGTCCAGTTGGCGAGATCGCCATCCTCCGACACTTCCATCGCGCCCAGCACCGAAAGGTCGATGTGCCCGCCGCGGATCATTCCGAAGGAATCGGACGAGGAAAAGAAGGACGAGGTCGGCAGCTGGGTGATGGTCTGCTTGCCGGCGTTGATCAGGTCGGCATCCTCCTCGCCCGGATAGGGGAAGGGGCCCATGCCCAGCATGCCGTTCTCGCTTTGCAGCGTGACCTTCATGTCCGGGGGGATGTGGTTGGCCACCAGGGTCGGGATGCCGATGCCGAGATTGACATAGAATCCGTCCTGCAATTCGCGGGCGGCGCGGACCGCCATGTCGTCGCGGGACCAGGGCATCAGACGGCCTCCGCGGGACGCGGGCGCGTGGTGACGCGCTCGATATGCTTTTCGTAGTTCGTCCCCTTGAAGATGCGCTGCACGAAAATCCCCGGCGTGTGGATGGCGTCGGGATCGAGCGCACCGGGTTCGACCAGCTCCTCGACTTCCGCCACCGTCACCTTGCCCGCCGTCGCCATCATCGGATTGAAGTTTCGCGCGGTTTTCCGATAGATCAGGTTGCCTTCGGTGTCGCCCTTCCACGCCTTGATGACCGAGAGGTCGGCCTTCAGCCAGCTTTCGCGCACATAGGTGGCGCCGTCGAAGATTTCGGTCGGCTTGCCCTGCGCCACCACGGTGCCGACGCCGGTCTTGGTGTAGAAGGCGGGAATGCCGGCGCCGCCGGCGCGGATGCGCTCGGCCAGGGTGCCCTGCGGATTCAGTTCCAGTTCCAGCCTGCCGGTGAGATAGAGTTCCTCGAACAGCTTGTTCTCGCCGACATAGGACGAGATCATCTTGCGGATCTGCCGGTTGTCCAGCAGCACCCACAATCCGTAATGGTCGGCGCCGCAATTGTTGGAGATGATGGTGATGTCCTTGACGCCATCGGCGCGCAGGGCGGCGATGCAGTTCTCCGGATTGCCGCACAGGCCGAAGCCGCCGGACATGATGGTCATGCCATCGAACAAGAGGCCGGAAAGGGCGCTTTTGGCGTCCGGATAGACTTTGCTTTCCGCCACGGCGTTTCCTTATCATTGCTGCGGTGCAGTATGATTGCCGCCGCGCCGCACAATGACAAGGCGGTGTCCCGCCACAGACTAAATATCTGTTTTATTTGAATATTTTAAGGCGCTGGGGCCGGTTTCTTGCAGGCCTAGCCCCCCTCCCGTACAACCGCCCGGTTTCCGCACCCTTTGAGTCCCATGAGCAAAGACAAGGCATCCAGGCCCAAGGCGCGTCTGCCGCGCGGCTTCCGCGACCGTTCCGGCGCGGAGCTGGCGGCCGAACGCGCCATGCTGGAAACGATTCGGCGGGTTTATGAGTCCTATGGCTTCGAGCCGCTGGAGACACCGGCCTTCGAATACACCGACGCCCTGGGCAAGTTCCTGCCCGATGTCGATCGCCCCAATGAAGGTGTCTTCTCGCTCAAGGATGACGACGAGCAATGGCTCTCGCTGCGCTATGACCTGACCGCGCCGCTGGCCCGCCATGTCGCGGCCAATTTCCAGAACCTGGCCAAGCCGTTCCGCCGCTATGCCGTCGGCACGGTGTGGCGCAACGAAAAGCCGGGGCCGGGGCGCTTTCGCGAATTCACCCAGTTCGACGCCGACACGGTGGGCAGCGCCAATCCCGCCGCCGATGCCGAACTCTTGATGATGCTGGCCGACACGCTGGAGGCGCTGGGCCTCAAGCGCGGCGAGTACATCGTCAAGATCAACAATCGCAAGCTGCTGGATGGCGTGCTGGAAGCCGGCGGCATCGACATGGCAAGCCGCGGCATCGTGCTGCGCGCCATCGACAAGCTGGACCGGCTGGGCGTCGAAGGCGTCTCGGCCTTGCTTGGTCCCGGACGCAAGGACGAAAGCGGCGACTTCACCAAAGGCGCGGGCCTGACGGCGGACCAGGCGCATCGCGTGCTGGCCTTCGTCGCGCCGGATGCCAAGGACGAGGAAGAACACCTCAACCAGATCGCGCATCTGGTGCAGAGCAGCGCCACCGGCGCGGCGGGACTGAACGAACTGGAGCAGATCGTCAAGCTCCTGAACGCCTGCGGCTATGGCCCCGACCGGGTGATGTTCGATACCGGCGTGGTGCGCGGCCTCGACTATTACACCGGCGCGGTGTTCGAGGCGCAGCTGACTTTCCCCGTCACCAACGAGGATGGCGAAGAAGTGGTGTTCGGCTCGGTCGCAGGCGGTGGGCGTTATGACGACCTGGTGGCGCGCTTCACCGGCCAGCAGGTTCCGGCCACCGGCATTTCCATCGGGGTCTCGCGCCTGCTGTCGGCGCTGTCGCAGCGCGGACTGAGCGCGGCCGCGCGTGCGCCGCTGATCGTCGTCACGGTCTTCGACAGGGGCGAAACCGCTGCCGCCTTCGCCATGGTGGCCGAGCTGCGCGCCGCCGGATTGCGGGCCGAGGCCTATGTCGGCAACGGCAAGATGGGCGACCAGTTCAAGTACGCCGACCGGCGCGGCGCCGCCATTGCCGTGGTCGAAGGCCCCGATGAGCGCGCGCAGGGCCTGGTCACGCTGAAGGACCTCGCGCTGGGCGCCGAACTGGCCAAGTCGGTGGAAAGCCGCGCCGAATGGACCGCCACCCGCCAGGCGCAGGTGAGCGTGAAGCGAACCGACCTGGTCGACGAAATCCGCAAACTGCTGGCGCGCTGATGTTTCCCTGGTACCAGCCCGCCGCCATCGAGGCGCTGAACCGCCAGGCGGTGACGCTGCTCAGGCTGTTCGCCGAACGCGGCTATGCGCGGGAAGAGCCGTCGGTGCTGCAGCCCGCCGCGCTGTTTCTCGACCGTTCGGGCGAGGAAATCCGCCGCCGCACCTTCACCCTCACCGATCCGTCCGGCCGCGACCTGGCGCTGCGCCCCGATCTCACCATTCCCATCGCCAAGAAGCTGGTGGAAGAGAGCAGGGCGCTGCCCGCCCGCATCGCCTATAACGGCGCGGTCTTCCGCCACGAGCCGAATGCACCCGAAAAGCCGGTGCAGTTTTTCCAGGCCGGCGTCGAGCTGTTTGGCGAGAATGATCGTCGCGCGGGCGATGCCGAAATCCTCACCCTCGCCATCGAGGCGGTGCGCGCCGCGGGCCTGAAGGATTTCACCCTGCGGCTGGGCGATCTCGGCCTGTTCGGCGCCCTGGTGGACGATCTGGACCTGCCGCCACACTGGCGCTCGCGCCTCAAGCGCCATTTCTGGCGGCCGGGCTATGTCGAGACCCTGCTCGACCGCATCGGCCATGGCGCCGAATCCTCGCGCCTGCCTGCGGACGTGAAGGCGATCGAAAAGCTGCTGGAGGCGCAGGGAGATACCCCGCCGGCCGGGCGTTCGCGCGCGGAAGTGATCGCCCGCGCCCGCGCCGAAGCCGCCGAGGTGCTGAAGCTGGATGGCAATGTCGCCGGCGCCATCACGCGGCTGCTCGCCATTTCCGCGCCGGTCGAAACCGCGCTGGCGGAAATCCGCGCCCTGCTGAAAAAGGCCGGCATTGCGCTGGACGCGGAACTGGCGGCGGTGGAAGCGCGGCTGGCGCTGCTGAAGTCGCTGGGCGTCGATCCGGCGAAGATCGCGTTCAGCGCCCATTTCGGCCGCAGCATGGAATACTACACCGGCTTCGTCTTCGAACTGCGCACGGCGGACGGGGCGACCGAACTGGCGGGCGGCGGCCGCTACGACAATCTGCTGGAGCTGCTGGGTGCGCGCGAGGCCGTGACCGCGGTGGGCTGCGCCATCCACACCGAAAAGCTGCTGGCGGCGGTGGCGTCATGACTCTCACGCTCGCCATCCCGTCCAAGGGCCGCCTGAAGGAAAAGTGCGACGAGAATTTCGCCGCCGCCGGGCTGAAACTGGAACAGGTGACGGCGCGCGGCTATCGCGCCGCCTTCGCCGGCCTGCCGGGCGTCGAGGTCATGCTGCTCTCGGCCGGCGAGATCGCCGCCGCCCTGCTGGCCGGCGACATCCATCTCGGCGTCACCGGCGAAGACCTGTTGCGTGAAGCCGCGCCCGAGATCGAGGGCCGCCTCGCCCTGGTGAAGGGGCTGGGCTTCGGCTTCGCCGATGTCGTGGTGGCGGTATCGAACTACTGGATCGATGTCTCGACCATGGCCGACCTGGACGATGTCTGCGCCTCTTACGCCGCCGCGCACAGAAAGCGCCTGCGCGTCGCCACCAAATACGCCAACCTGACGCGCGGCTTCTTCGCCCATAACGGCATTGCCGATTACCGCATCGTGCCCAGCGCTGGCGCCACCGAAGGGGCGCTGGCGGCCGGCACGGCGGAAGTAATCGTGGACATCACCACCACCGGCGCCACGCTGCGCGACAACGGCCTGAAGGTGCCGGATGACGGCGTGATCCTGAAAAGCCAGGCGACGCTGGCGGCCTCGCTCACGGCGGACTGGAATGTTGAAGCTCATAGCGCTGGCGCAAAATTGCTTTCCAGACTTGGCGCTAGTTACGTTGACTTGGCGCGCGAGCTACCGCCGTCACCTTTGATCGAACTCGCGTTGTCGCGCGAGTAACTGCCTGTCATGGCCCACTTTACGTGGGCCATCCAGAGTCCAATTCACGGTGCTTGCTGCTCTGGATGGCCCGGGCAAGCCGGGCCATGACAAGAGAATAAGAACCCGGACTAAACCGACATCCGGAAGCGGCAAATCCAGCCCAGATCATCGGTGAAATACATCTGGTTGCCGACGATCTGGCAGCCATGCAGCACCGGCGAATTTTCCGGCAGCTGGATGCCTTCGCGGATCGTTCCCGTCGCCAGCTCATAGCGATAGAGAATCTGCAGATTGGCGTCGGCGCTCCAGAACGAGGTGCGCGCCGAATCGGCCCAGCACAGGCCCAGCGGCCGGTTGCCCGGCGTCGGCCAGACATCCTGCACCAGCCAGCCGGTCTTGCGGATGGTGAAGATCGCCCGCGCCGACAGGTTGGAGACGATCAGCAGATCGCCCTTGCAGAGCAGCCCGGCCGAGCCGGTGGCGCTCCAGAAATGATCGGTCTTCGGGTCAACGCGCCCCGGCCCCAGGCCGGAGCCGGTATTGTTGCGCTCATTGTTGGGCAGATTGTCGCCCATCGCCCGCGACTCCTGCGGATAGGCGCGCTGCAATGGGCTGCGGCTCTGCGGCGCATCGCCGACCTTTTCATAGATGCGGGTGGCGCCGGGCACGAAATACTTGCCCAGCGTCGCGCCGTCCCTGGCATCGAAATGCACCAGCATCACGCCATGGGTGTCGCTGCTCCACATGGTGCCGTCATCGTCCAGCGCGGTGCCGCTGGGGCCGATGGCGTCCACCTGGATTTCGCGCACCACGCTGCCGTCGCTGGCGCGGATCAGCGTCACCTGACGTCCGGTGCCGCGGTCCTGCACCCAGAGCGTGCCGGCTTCCGGTCCCTGCGCCAGGCCGTTGGGCTGGCCGTGCGGCGCCTTGTAGGCGACTTCGACGGGGCCGGACGGGCGGATTGGAATCGTGGCGGGAACAATGCTGTTGCTGCCGGCGCGCTGCGCCTGCGCGCCCCGCGTCAGCAGCGCCGCCGGCATCAGGGCGCCAAGGCCCAGGAAGCTTCTGCGTTTCATGGCGTCCCCCGGATTCTTTCCAGCATATTACAACTTATCCCCGTCGCTTCACGCCGTCGTACAATGCGCGGATGAGAAGAAGCCGCGTTTCACTATCCGCCTGCTATCCCCCGCCCGATCCCCGCAAATCGGGGAGCAGGGGCGCGAATAATGCAGTGAATTCAACAGGGGGAGGGGAGGGGGGCAACGGCTTTTGGACAAACAATTCCATTGCCGAACACCTCACGCTATCCCCCTCAATGCGCCGCCACGCCAGGCCCGGGCATCATCCCGATGTCGGGATCGTGCATGTGTTCCTTCTTCCATGCCATCGCCGTCTCGATGCGGGTGCGGCCGGACGGATGATCGTAGAACACCGCCTCCTCGAATTCGCCCGGCTCCAGCTTGCGGTAGCTGGACAGTTTCAGGATCACGGTGGCGAAGGCGTCGGGCTGGCGCGCCGCGTCGAGGCCGAAAATATCGGCCTGGTATTCGGCGGTGCGGATGATGCTGTTGGTCAGCGGCGTCACCAGGAAGAGGAACAGGCTGGCCAGCGCCGCCAGCAGCGGCAAGCCGGCCACGTCTTCCACCTTGCGCACCTGCCAGGCGCCGCCGAAGAAATCGGTCGCGACGCCGAAACTCCAGGCGATGAAGCCGAAGCCCAGGAACACCACCAGGCCCAGCATCAGGATCATGCGGGTGGCATGGCCCATGACGTAATGGCCCATCTCATGGCCCAGCACCGCCAGCACTTCCTGCGGCGTGCCGCTCTTCAGCAGATTGTCGTTGAGGGTGATGCGCGCCGTGCCGAGAAAGCCGGAGACATTGGCCGAGATGCGGCTGGACTGGCGCGAGGCGTCGCTGACATAGATCGCTTCGGCCGGAATCTGGTTGGCCCGAGCCAGGGCCGTGATCTGCCGCTGCAGCGGGCTGTCCGGCATCTTCTCGAAATGGTTGAACAGCGGCGCGATGAAGACCGGATAGAGGGTCAGCTGCACGATCAGGAACAGCACCGCCAGCCCCGCGCCCCACAGCCACCAGTCGCGCCGCGCCAGCCGCACCGCGGCATAGAAGACCGGCAGCGCGATCAGGCCCGCCACCAGCGTCACGGCGAGGGAAATGCCGAAATCGCCGGTCCAGGCCCAGAAGCTCTGGTTGGAGAGGCCATAGGCATGCTCGCGGAAAAAGCCTTCATACAGCGACAGCGGCAGTTCCAGCAGCGTCACGCCGGCGATATAGCCGGCGCCGTAGAGGATGACCTGGCCGCTGCGCGAGCGGGTGCGTTCCTCGGCCCAGTCGCGCAGCCGGGTGGACAGGCCGGTGAAAAGCAGCAGCCCGGCGACGCCAAGGCCATACAGCAGATCGAGCAGCTGCAGCCAGTAGCCGCCCTCGAAATAGGCGTCGGAACGCGCCCGCGCCGCGCCGCTGACGCGCGAGAGGTAGTCCCGCGTGGCGCGTTCGGTGTCGAAAGCCGGCGTGGCGTCGATCACCGGCAGGACGCTGGACTCGATTCTGGTGGTGGGGGCGGCGACCGGCGGCACATCCTGCGCCCGGGCCGGCTGCGGGGCCTGTCCCGCCAGCATCAGCAGCAGGAAAATCCCGCCCAACATTGGCCGTTTCATGCCTTCCTCCCGCGTGCAAGCCTAGCAGAAGCCTTGCCGGCTGCCATTCTATTTCCATGATCGGACGTCTATTCTCGCCGCCCATGTTCCGCCGCACCCTGTTTCTGCTGATGCTGGCCGCGTGCCCTGCGCGCGCCGAGGATGACAGCGCCCATTATGGCCGCTGCATGGAGTTGGGCGCGCGCAATCCGGCGATGGCGCTGGCCGACGCCACGGGATGGAGCAAGGCGGGCGGCGGCGCCCCGGCCGAGCATTGCGCCGCGCGCGCCCTGGTGGGACTGAAACGCTATGACGAAGCGGCGGCGCGGCTGGACAAGCTGGCCCGCGCCCCGGCCACCCCATCGGGCATGCGCAGCGAAATACTGGCCCAGGCCGGCAATGCCTGGCTGCTGGCGGGCAAGGGCGCCAAGGCGGCGGCGTCCTTGCGCGCCGCGCTGGTGACCTCGGCGGGCGACGCCGATCTCTTCGCCGATCTTGGCCGCGCCGACGCCATGCTGCGCAACTGGAAGGACGCGGTGCTGGACCTCAACGCCGCCATCAATCTGCGGCGCGATCCCGAACTCTTGGTGCTGCGCGCCAGCGCCAACCGGGCTCTCAGGAATTACCGCCCGGCGCTGAGCGACCTCAATGCCGCGCTGGCGATCCAGAAGGGTTATGGCGAGGCGCTGATGGAGCGTGGCCTGTTGCGCCGCGACCTGGGCGATGTCGGCGGCGCGCGCGCCGATTTCCTGGCGGCGCAGAAAACCGGCTCGGCCGTGGTGAAGCATGACGCTGCCGAGGCGCTGGACGCGCTCAAGGAGTGAGTGCGGTTTCCCACTCCTCATTGACCGCGCCGTCTTCATCGTGCCGCCGCAGCGCGCGCAGTTCCCCGGCCGGCAGCAACCGCGACAGCGCCCATACCGCGGCGCCGCGCACCAGCGGCGAGGCATCGGCCAGCAATGCTTTCGCCGGCCCCGCCAACGCCGTGTCGCCGCTGTTGCCGATCGCGATCAGCACATTGCGCAGGAAACGGTCACGGCCGATGCGCTTGACCGGCGATTTGCGGAACAGGGCGCAAAACCCCGCATCGTCCAGCGCCGCCAGCTCCGCCAGCGCCGGCGCCTTCAGTTCCGCCCGCGCCTGCAGGGCGATTTCGCGCGCCGTGGCGGCGAACTTGTTCCAGGGGCAGACCGCCAGGCAGTCGTCGCAGCCATAGATGCGGTTGCCGATGGCAGGGCGGAATTGGCGCGGGATCGGCCCCTTGTGCTCGATGGTGAGATAGGAAATGCAGCGCCGTGCATCCAGTTTGTAGGGCGCGGGGAAGGCATCGGTGGGGCAGATATCGAGGCAGGCATGGCAGTTGCCGCAATGATCCGCTTCGCTTTCGTCCGGTTCCAGCTCCAGCGTGGTGAACACCGATCCCAGGAACAGCCAGGAGCCGAAGTCGCGGCTGACCAGGTTGGTGTGCTTGCCCTGCCAGCCCAGCCCGGCCCGCGCCGCCAGTGGCTTTTCCATCACCGGCGCGGTGTCGACGAACACCTTCACATCGGCCGCGAACCGCCGCGCGATAAAGCCGCCCAACGCCTTCAGCTTCTTCTTCACCACATCGTGATAATCATCGCCCTGGGCATAGGCCGAGATCGCGCCACGGTCCCGCTGCGCCAGCACCGCCAGCGGGTCGCCGTCGGGGCCGTAGTTCAAGGCCAGCACGATGACGCTTTTCGCGTCCGGCCAGAGAACAGCCGGATCGGCGCGCCAGTCACGGCGCGCCTCCATCCAGTCCATCTCGCCATGATGGCCGGCGGCGAGAAAGGCGCTCAGGCCTTCGCCCTGCGCCCGTCCCGCCTCGGCGCGCGTCACGCGCGCGGCGTCGAAGCCCAGCGCCAGCGCCTCGGCAATGATCTGCTGTTTAGTATCAGAAATCGAGGTCGGCATAATGCACGGCGGGCGGCTGGCCCGGCACGCGGTCGCTCAGCAGCGAGCGGAAGCTGGGGCGCGACTTTATCCGCACATACCATTCTGCTGCCGCCGGAAACTCGCTCCACGGCACTTCGCCCAGATAATCCAGCACAGACAATTGCGCCGCCACCGCGAAGTCGCCCAGGCTGGGCGCGCGCCCGGCGAGGTTGCCGTTGCTTTCGGCGGCGCGGCCGATGGCGGGTAGCGCGACCTTCAATTCCTCGCGCCCGGCGCGGATCAGGTTCATGTCGGGCGCGCGGCGGTGCGGCGCGCCGGTGAAGCGCTGGCCGCCCTTCTCATAGACGATGCGCTGGGTCACCTGCTCATGGAAGGCGGTGAGCGCCCAGTCCAGCCAGCGCAGCGACTCCCGGCGCTCGGCGTCGTCGGCCGGCGCCAGCGGATGGTCGGGATAGTTGGTTTCCAGATGATCGATGATCGCCCACAACCCTTCGGCGCGGGTGCCGTCCAGGTCGATGAAGACCGGCATGGGATTGCGGGCGTCCTCGCCCTGGACGGGATCGCAGGCCACCCGTTTTTCCGCCACCACCAGGCGGGCGACGCGGCAGGCGGGGGAGAGCATCAAATGAATCAGGCGGCGCATCCGTCCTCAAGTAGCGAAGCGGCAGGACAAAATAAACACGCCTTATCTATGCGACAGTTCTAGCGAACGCAAAAGTTGAGATTATCCCGCGCCACCTCGGCGCTGCGGTTCCGGAGCGAAGCCGCCCGGTGGGCGACATAGCGCCCGGGATGAGCGGCCTTCCATTTGTGGGGATTGGGCAGGATGGCGGCCAGCCGCGCCGCCTCGTCGCCGGTCAGGGAGGCGGCGTCGGCGCCGAAATAGCTTCTCGCCGCGGCCTCGGCGCCGAAAATGCCATCGCCCCAGTCCACCGTGTTGAGATAGGCGGTGAGAATCCGCTTTTTGGGCCAGAGCGCCTCCAGCAGCACGGTCAGGTAAGTTTCCACCCCCTTGCGGAACCAGCCGCCGGCATAACCCAGGAACAGGGTGCGGGCGGTCTGCTGGCTGATGGTGCTGGCGCCCCGCAGGGGCTTGCTGGGGTTGCGCTTGTGCTCGTCCAGGGCCTTCTGGATGGCGGCGAAGTCGAAGCCGTGATGCCGGCAGAAATTCTGATCTTCGGCCCCGATCACCGCCCGTTCCAGCCGGGGCGAGATGTCGTCGGCCCATTCGTAATGCGCGCCCTTGCCGGTCAGAAGGCTGGCCAGCATCTGCGGTGTGCCGGGGATCGGCACGAAACGGAAGAACAGCAGAGTCAGGATCGGGGCGGGGACCAGGAAGAAGAAGACCAGCGCCAAGGCGCGCCTGATCCAGCCCCAGCGCGACCAGCGCGCCCTGATTCCCCATGAGCCCATGTGGAACCATACCAAAACTTATGGCGGGCGTGATGGCTGGACGCAGCGCAGGATGTTAGGTCTCAACGCTGATTCTGCGGGGCCGCCATGCACGACATCATCATCTCCATCATCCTGGGCATTGTCGAAGGCCTGACCGAATTCCTGCCGGTTTCTTCCACGGCGCATCTGCTGGTGGCGGAACGAATGCTGGGCCTGGGGGAGAACTGGGAAGCCTTCACCGTCGTGATCCAGCTGGGCGCCATCCTGGCGGTGGTGCTGATCTATTTCAAACTGTTCTGGAGGACGCTGGTGACCCTGCCCAGTTCCGCCGAGGCGCGGCGTTTCATCCTGGGCCTGATCCTGGCGCTGCTGCCTTCCGTCGTGGCGGGCCTGGCGCTGAAGAAATATCTCGACCAGGTGCTGCTCAATCCCGCCACCGCCATGCCCTTCATCGCCGGCTGCTGGATTGCCGGCGGCATTCTCATCCTGGCCTTTGAGCGGATTGCGCCCAGGCCGCGCTTCCATGAGGGCGATCGGCTGCCGCTGGCCAAGGCGTTCCAGATCGGCTGCTGCCAGGTGCTGTCCATCATTCCCGGCGTCTCGCGTTCCGGCGCCACCATCCTGGGCGGCGAAATGCTGGGGGTCGAGCGCAAGGCGGCGACGCTCTTCACCTTCTATCTGGCGGTGCCGACCATGCTGGGTGCCACCATCCTGGAACTGCATCACCATGCGGCGGCGCTGACACGTGGCCAGAGTACCAACATCGCTGTCGGTTTCGTTGTCTCGTTCCTGGTCGCCTACGTCGTGATCCGCCAGTTCCTGGCGGTGGTGGCGAAATACGGCCTCAAGCCGTTCGGCTGGTATCGCATCGCCGCTGGGATCGCCTTGTTCGCCTGGCTTGCCCTGGCTTAGTTCGCCTTGGCCGTGTCCGCGAACTGACCCTTGGGCCTGTAGCGCCAGAGATAGGCCGGAACTTCCGCCTCCACCGTGGTCGGCGTGATGGCGAGATCCGTTAGGGTCAGGGCGCCGGGCGAAACGATATTGTCCCGCCGCAGCAGCCGCACCTGGTCCGGCGTCAGCGGCGGATTGGGCAGCAGCTGCAGGAAGAAGGACTTCCACAGCGCCAGACCGAAGGGCAGGGGCAGCAGCAGGCGGCTGCGCTGCGTCTCGGCCAGCACGACCTGCATCAGCTGCTTGAAGCTGTAGATGGTGGGGCCGCCCAGCTCATAGGTGCGGCCGCGCGCCGCTTCGCTGTCCAGCGCCCGGACGATGGCGGAGGCGACATCGCCGACAAAGACCGGCTGGAACAGGGTGTGGCCGCCGCCGATTAGCGGCAACGCGGGCAGGAAGCGCGCCATGCCCGCGAAACGGTTGAAGAAGCCGTCCTCCGGTCCGAAGATGATCGAGGGACGCAGAATGGTCGCGGTAGGAAAGGCCTGGCGCAGCCGTGCTTCCCCCTCCGCCTTGGTAACAGCATATTGCGCGGCGCTTTCGCTGTCGGCGCCGATGGCCGAGACGTGTACCACCGCCTTGATGCCGGCCGCAGCGGCAGCAGCACCGATATTGGCGGCTCCGTCGGCCTGCACATCCTCAAAACTCTGGCCACGCTGGAAGAGAATGCCGCAAAGATTGACCGCCGCGTCCGAGCCGGCCAGGGCTGCCGCCACCTGTGCGGGATCGGCGATGTCGCATTTCACGAAGTCGATCTGGCCGACCTGGCCCAGCGGCCGCAGGAAAAAACCGCGCGCCGGCCGGCGCGCCGCCACCTTGATCCGCCAGCCCGCCCGGGCCAGCGCCCGCACCGTGTGGCGGCCAAGAAAGCCGGTGCCGCCGAAAACCGTGACCAACCTGGAATCCATGACTCGCGCACCCGAAAACCGCACCTTATTTAACGCGCCGCGCGGCGGCGGCAAACCGGCATCTCGCCGCGCGGATCGGGCTGCAAAAGGCCGGTTCTGGGCCAAAAGGGGGGCGATTGACTTGGGGGAAGGCCGCCCCTAAACATCGCGCCCCTACCGGCGGGCCTTGAGGGTCCGCCCCGTGCCCAGATGGCGGAATTGGTAGACGCACTAGTTTCAGGTACTAGCGCTGCAAGGCGTGGAGGTTCGAGTCCTCTTCTGGGCACCATCGGTACTTTCGGCAATGTTCGCCGGGTCTCGCGCTAGACAAAAAACCTAGTAAAATTCTGCACTTGCTGTTCGCCGGTGTTCGCCCGTGCGCTTGGCTACCCGTGCGGAATCTGGGTATTTTCTGGGTACGCGAAGCGCGTTGTTCTTCTTTGTTCTCGCAAAAAGTCATTGTTCGTTCTTGGGGTAAATGATGCCCTTAACTGATGCAGTGTGTAGAAGCGCAAAAGCGGGACCGAAGCGTCGAAAGCTCTCGGACGGTGCCGGCCTGCAGCTAGACTGGCAATTGCGAAGCGCGATTAAGCGAGCGCGCCTTGACCGAACCGCCCTTGACCTTATGCGTAATTTCGCCCTGCGTGACGCGGCGGCCATCGGTGTCACCCCGACCAATGAGGGGAAGATTAAATCAGTCTCCGTTTGCATACCCTTGCACACACCGCGCAATGAGGCAGAGAAACTGAGCGAGGGTTCCCTACCCCCCCCAAATGTGCCCCAGCCGTGACCGATGCAAACACAATTTCAGCGCCAATCCCCGATCCGTTAGTGGAAATCTGCAAGCCAGAGCAGAATCAGAGAGTGCCACGAATGACCGCTTTTGGCGCAAAGCGGACATTGGAGATCTCCAAGTGGCACTCGAAAAGGCACTTTCGGGGATTGGCGCGGAAAGCGGAATTCCGTCAGGCCTAGAAGTCAAGCGTAATCAAGACGGTGGCAGCATGATGGGCGGACGCTTCATCCGCCTGAGATGGGCGCCCTCTTTATCGAGCTGGTGGATAGCGTAGTGGTAAGTGGATCGGTCAGCTCGCCGGAAGCACAATAAAGACCGAAGCTTGAACCTCACCGCGGCGGAGCCCACGTCCGCCGAGGTGGCTTTTGTTGGTATTGTAGTTGGCACTAACTGAGCCCCGAACTGCCGCAAGCTTGAAAACTAGGTCATATGGCGTCGTCGGCTATCCGGGCTGGTTGGGAGCGCGTTTGCGCCAGCGGTAGGCCGCCAGGGAATTCTTCCAGAAGAATTTCTCCGCCGCGGCGCGGCTGCGGGTCGCGAAGTAGCTCCGCGCCAGCGAGACGATTTCGGCCGGCGTAGCGCGGCCCCAGCTGTTCGGCCAATCGGTGCCGAACAGCACCCGCTCTTCGCCGAAGATGCTGAGCATCATGTCCAGCTTTTCGCGGTTCGCCGCCATGCCGTGAACAGGACGGCGTTCAACGCCGGAAAGCTTGGCATAGATTTGCGGACGGTGGCCGAATTCCCGCAGCAAACTGTCATAGGCGGCCCGTTCCTGCGGCACGGGGTCAAATCCCGGCAAGTGATCCAGTACGATCCGCAGATTGGGCACCGCATCGCTGACCCGCAACGCCGCCTGGAGCAGGTCCATCGAAGGATCGGCCGTATCCATCACCATCTGCGCTTCGGCGACGCGGCGCAGGCCATCCAGAAACCGCCGGTCGCCGGCCTGCGCGGCCAGGCGCCGACCCCAAAGGTTGCCGCATCTTATCCCCAGGAAGAGAGGGTTCTTACGATGCCGGTCCAGAAGCTCGGCGAAATCTTCCTTCTCCGGCTCCAGGTCGCCGATGGTGCCGACAAAAAGCGGGTCCGTCTGTATTTGCTCCAGGACCCAGAGATTGTCCTCGACCCAGGGGCTGGCCTCGAGCTCTATGGCGCCAACAATGTTCAGGGGATTGGCATAGGGCCGGTAGGTCGAAGGCAATGCCACGCCGCCATGGTCCTGCGCCCAGAGGGCCGAGCCCTTGTAGGGCGCCCCTTGAGGCCTGGTGCCGTCGAAAAGATGGACATGGGTGTCGATAATGGGAATATCGTCCAGCGGCTCGGCGCCCCGGGCCGGTGCGGCCAGGAGCATGGACAGGCTGGCGGAAAGGAATTGACGGCGCTGCAATCTGGTTGCCCCCGGTATCAGGCGCCCATCTTATAGAATAATCTCGTCAGGGGCGACGGCCTAAAATGATCGCCGATTGGGAGGGGACCATGGAATTCAGCAAACGCGGGTTTTTGTCGGGTTTGGGAATGGCGGCCGGCATGGGGCTCGGTGCCGCGCTGGCACAAGGCGCGCCGCGCGGCAAGGATCTGGGCGCCGTGCCGCCGGCCCCGCGCCGCGACGTGCCGCACCGCAAGGTGACGACGCGCAATCTCTTCAAGGTGCCGAGCGGATATCCCAACGGCGTTGCGGTGGTGCCCGAAGGCGTCTGGGTCGCCGAGCAGAAGGCCCAGGGCTATGGCCGCAGCGGCAAGAAGATCCAGGAAGCGGCCTGGCTGTTCGACTGGAACGGCAGGAAGCTGAAGACCGTGCTGACCGATTCCAGCAACACATCAGGTTTCGCCTTTGGCAACGGCCATGTCTGGATGGGCGCCAATGGCGGGCCGGAAGGCATCTATGAAGTGGACCTGGATGGACGCCAGGTCTCGCACCGCCAGATTCCGCTCGGCCCCGCCGACAATGGAGGCGGCTGCCACGGCCTGATGTGGCATGCCGGCAAGCTGTGGATCGTCGCCAACCGCATCAAGGCCATCCTGCGCGTGGACCCCAGGACCTGGACGCCGGAATTCATCATCCCCATTACCACCGACCGCTGGCATGGCATTGCCTGGGACGACACCCATCCCGGCGGCGCGGTCTGGATGGTCACCGGTTCGTCGGACGTTGACCGCTATGTGATGCAGAATGGCAAGCTGCACCATACGACCACCTGCGGTCTGGTGAAGTATTCCGCCACCACCGGCCAATTGCTGGAAACGGCGGAGTTCGCAGAAGGCACCGCCGACGCCCATGGGTTGGACATGCGCAATGGCAAGCTGATCTCCTGCGATGCCGGTGTCGGCCCGCCGGGCTTTGAAGGCACCGGAAGCCCGAATGCCGGCTATGTTTTCGAGATCAATTTCGTCTAGGCCCCGGGTTGGAGAAAACGGATGAAACTTCTTGAGCGCGGTATTTCCCGCCGCCATCTTCTCAGGACCACGGGCATGGCATCGGCCGGCACGCTGCTGGGCTCCGCGGCCGGCCGCGCGCAATCCGCCCCCAGGCCGCGCGCCCTGGCGCTGATCGGCGACCGCTATCACAATCCCGATTATATTCGCGTCAGCCTGGACAGGGTGTTCCACGAACTCGACATCCCAATTGACTATACGATCGACACCGCCGGGCTGTCGGCGGCGGCGCTGAAGCCCTATCAGCTGCTGCTGATCCTGCGCGACGGCATGCTCTGGCCCGGCGGCTATTCCGGACCTGACGCCTATGCCTATGAGACCAGTCTGGAGAATGGGGAAGAATGGCCCGCGGCCAAATCGGTTTCGTGGATGACCGAAGTGCAGGGGGCGGCGATCCGGGACTGGGTCGCGGCGGGCGGCGGCTTCTATCCGCTGCACAATGCCAGCCATATCTCGCTGTCTTCGAAGAACTATCGCGACGTCATGGGCGGCGCTTATTTCGGGCATCCGCCGCTGCGGCCCTTCCAGGTGCATGCCACCGGCAATGCCCATCCCATCACGGCAGGGATGAAACCTTTCGTGGTCAATGACGAGCAGCATTATGTCGATTACGACAAGGATCCGAAATTTGTCATCCTGGAATCCGAAAATCTCGACGGCCTGACCTATAACGGGCGCGGCACCAGATCGCCCGCCGGCTGGGCCTATGACCATGGCAAGGGCCGGGTGGTGTTCACGGCCGTAGGCCACACCATCCACGCGATGTGGAATCCGGAATATCTGGAATTGCAGAAGCGTTCGATACGCTGGCTGCTGCGGCAGCTCTGACGCGCAATCAATTCACGGCAGGGCCCAGGCCGTCACCGCGTCCGATCCGGCCGCTTCGCCCCAGAAGCCGCCGGTGGTGACGGCCGCGACATACTGCTTGCCGCGCACGCTGTAGCTCAGCGGCGTGCCATAGAGCGAGGCCGGCAGCATGGTACTCCACACTTCCTTGCCGGTCCTGGTGTTGAAGGCGCGCAGCCGCTTGTCGTCGGTGCCGCCGATGAAGATCAGTCCACCGCCGGTCGTGATCGGTCCGCCGACATTGGGCCGCCCGGTATTGGGATCCGCCAGGCCGTCGGTGACGCCCAGCACCGAATGCCACAGGATGCCGCCGGTATTGACATTGACGGCATAGAGTTCGCCCCAGGGCGGCGCCTGGCAGGGCATGTGGGTGGCCTGGTCCCAGAACCACTGATAGCCGTCGCGCATGTCATAGCTGCCGTCGGGCTTGCGCACCATCACTTCCGGCGACGCCATGTTGGAGATGGACAAGACATAAGTGCCGGATGCGGGATCGAAGGCGGCATGGCTCCAGTCGATGCCGCCCCAGGAACCAGGGAAACGTGCCACGCCGGAATCGACGCGCTGCGGCTGCAGGAATTTGCCGTCCACAATGTGCATGTCGCGGATGATCTTGTCGCAGCCGGCCTTCTGTTGCGGCGTCAGATTGGCCAGTTCGGACATGGTGAAGCTGGTGCGGCCCAAGGGCGGCGTCACCGACATGGGCTGGGTGGGCGAGGGCGCTTCACCGATCATGTCGGTATCGGTGGGCACCGGCTGTTCCGTGATGGGGAAGATCGGCTTGCCGCTGCGGCGGTCCAGCAGGAACAGCAGGCTGGCCTTGCTCATCACCGCGATGGCGGGGATTGTCCTGCCGTCCTTCTTCAAGTCCAGCAGCGTGGTCAGCGGCAGATCATAGTCCCACAGATCGTGGTGCAGCGCCTGGAAATGCCAGAGATATTTTCCCGTCGCCGCATTCACCGCGACCACGGCGTTGGAGAAAAGCGACGGGCCCTTGCGGTCATTGCCTGACTGGTCGAACGTCGGTGCGCCGAAAGGCAGATAGGTGATGCCGCGCTGCGCATCCAGCGTTAGGCCCGCCCAGACATTGACGCCGCTGCGCTTGATCCAGCTGTCGCCTTCCCAGCTGTCATGGAATTTCTCTCCCGGCTGGGGCACACCGTTGAAGTGCCAGACCTCCCTGCCGGTGCGCACATCAAAGGCGCGCACCTGGCCCGAGGCGCCCTGCTGCGGGGTTTCCTGGTTGCGCGAACCGGTGATGATCAGGTTCCTATAGATCACTGGGGCGCTTGTGATTCCCAGCGCCGCCCTGGGGAAACCCTGCATCACTGCATCGCTGTGCAGGTCCAGCACGCCATTCTTGCCGAAGCCCGCAACCGGCGCGCCGTTTTTCGCATGCAGCGCAATTAAAAGGCCGCCACGCGTGCCGAAGACGATCTCGGGCCTGGCGCCGGGCCAGTAGGAAACGCCGCGCGTTGCCGGCTGATCGCTACCCGGCACCTGATAGGCCCAGCGCTGCGTGCCGGTGGCAGCATCCAGCGCCACCACCCGGCCATAGGGCGTGGAAACAAACATCACGCCGCCCACCACCAGCGGCGTATCCTCCGACGCCGCAAATCCGGGGCGCGCGCCCGGCGGCTTCATATGGAAGGTCCAGACCGGCTTCAGGCCGGCGACATTGGCGGGCGTGATTTGGGCCAGAGGCGAATAGCGGCTGTCGCCAAAGTCATGGCCATAAGCCGGCCATTCGCTGTCCTGCGGTGCGGCGTGGGCAATGCACGTACTGGCGAGCAGGTATCCACCCAGCGCCGCTTTGAACAGGTTGCGAGTCGTTTCCTTGCGCCGCGGAATTGCGGCTCCCGCCTGCGGCGCCAGTGCCGAGCCACTGCAACTGGCGATCGCAGCCAGCCCGGCCAGCATATCTCTTTGTTTCATTTGTTGTTCCTTTGCGAGCTCAGTCGGGCAAGGCAAAGACATAGAGCGCCTGACCGCTATCGGGCCGGTGCACGTCGGTCAGGATCACATTGGGCATATTCACCGGGCTGCCACCGCCAAGTCCGGTGGTAACGGCAATATATTGCTTGCCGTCAACGCTGAAGCTGACGGGATACCCCTGAACGGTGGTTCCAAGCTGGGTCTGCCACAGCGTCTTGCCGGTCTTGACGTCCACCGCCTTGAAAGTGCGGTCATAGTCGCCCACGAAGGCCAGCCCCCCGCCGGTGGAAAGCACGGCGCTCAGGAAGGGTGCGCGCTGCTGGAAGGACCAGACGCGCTTCATGGTCCTGGTGTCGTAAGCCGACAGCCGGCCCATATTGCCGTCGCTTCCCGGCATCTCGAACACCCGCACTGCAGCCGCCACACCGCCAGAGCCCGGCTTCAATTCCACATCATGGCCGTTCATCTCGACGCAGCTTTGCGAGAGTGGAATGATCAGAAGATCGGCGGGCTTGTAGTAGCTGCTGGCCTGCCAGTCATGGCCGCCTTCCGGGCCCGGGCACGATTGCACCCATTGGTTGGTGGGAGCATTGGCGATGCTGTCGCGATAGCCGGGCACGCCGGTCTTGGGGTCGATGCCTGTGAAGACGTTCTGGAACACGGTCTCTTTCGCGGCCAGGAACTTGCCGTTGGTCCGGTCCAGCTTCCAAAGGATACCCGCCTTGCCGATGGTCATCACCGTCTTCTGCGGCCCATGATCCACCAGCACGCGCTCAAAGACCTCGTCCAGGTCCAGCGATTCGCCGGGGGCGTGGCTGTAGTACCACTTCAACTTGCCCGTGTCGGCATCCAGGGCAAGGGTGCTGCTGGTATAGAGCGCCGTGTCGTTCTTGGTGCCGCGGCTGGCTCGCATCCAGGGCTTGGCCTGGGCCGTGCCCCAATAGGTGAGGTTGAGAGTCGGATCGTAGCTGCCGGAAATCCAGGTCTCGCCACCGACGCGGAACTGGTCGTCAATGCCGTTCCAGGTCTCGCCTCCCGGCTCGCCCTTGCGCGCCACGGTGTTGAACTTCCACATCAGATTGCCGGTGTCGGCGTCATAGGCGGAGATGAAGCACTTCTCGGTGCCATAGGTGGAACAGCCTGTCAGCCCAGTGATGATCTTGCCATGCACCGCGATCACCCCGCCGGTGGTGGCATGGCGGTCGGTGCCCAGCCTGACGTTCCATTCCACCTTGCCTGTGCGCGCGTCGAGAGCAACGAGATGGGCGTCGGTAGTGTTGGTGAAGACCTTGTCCTTGTAGAGCGCGATGGCGCGGTTGCCGCCGTAGAGATGGGGCGAAAGCGGTCCGATGCGGTTCTCCCAGATCAGCTTGCCGGTGCGCGCGTCCAGCGCCTGCATGATGTTGTCGGTGTTGGAGAGAAAAATGACGCCGTCATGCACGGTGGGCGTAACCTGGCTGGCGCCGCCTTCGTTCATCGCCCATACCCATTTCAACTGCAGCGCCCCGACGTTGGCGCGCGTGATCTGGTGAAGCGGGCTATTGCTCCAGCCTTGGTAGTTGCGCCGCGCCATCAGCCAGTCTCCGTCGGCAGGATGGGTCAGCATGGCGTCGGTCACGGGTGTATAGCGGGCGATCTGGCCGAAGACAGTCTGCCTCAGCTCGGGCTGGACCACACGGGTGGCATCTGTGGCGATATTGGCCGGCACCACGCCATTGGCGATCAGGTTGATCTTCACGTCGGTCGCCGCCGTCAGGGGCGTGCCGCCCGCCGTCGCGCCATTGCCCGCCAGCAGGAAGGCGACAATGTTGGCATAGGTGGCGTCGGGCAGGGAGTTGCCGCGCCCCAGTGGCATCGCGGAGCGGGTATAGGCGAATAGCTCTCGGGTGGACTTCTCGCCCCAGCTTTTCATGAAGTTGCCAGCCGCTAGCGACGGCGCTTCGCCGCCGCCGCTGAGGTTGGCCTGGTGGCAGCTGGCGCAATGGGCGGCATAGTCCGCCCGGCCCTGCGTCACCTGTTCGGGGGTGTAAGGCGCCATGGTCTGCTGCGCCATGGCGAAACCGGCCCCCAGCAGAACCGCCATAGCCGACGACAATAAGAGCAAGCGCCGCATAGCCTCTCCTATTTCAGCGCGGGCATCGCCCAGCCCCAAAGATCGCCTTCCGGCGCGTCGGCACTGTCAATTTCCACATAAAGCGCGCCTTTGCGGAAGGCGGCGCGCTGCCCTTCAGTCAACCTTATGCTGCCGCTGATTGTGCCATCCCGTGCCGGCGAAACCACAAGGTCGGCGATGGCGGGCCCGCGCACACCGGGCGCTTCGCCCATCAGCAGCCGCGCCGCGCTGGGCAAGCCTAGAAGGCCATGGTAGCGGCCGTCCAAGCGCAATATGTCGCCGGAAAGCCGCGCCGAGACGGCGCCGCTACCCGAGTTCAGCGCCCGCGTGCCCACCAGGCGCGGGCCGGGGGAGAGCCGGAAACTGAAACTGTCATCCGCTCGGATCGCCGCCGGCACCAGCACCAAAAGGGCTGCGATGAAGATTGGCCGAAATCTCTGCAAGTTCCCCTCCAGCGGCGCTGTCGTCTGCCATGCTGTCCGCCGCGGTTTCGATGCCACCTAGTCAGGACAGACCGGCCTGACAGTGGCCGCCTATTTATACGAGCGCAATCGATCGCCCCGCCGAATCCGTTTCATGGTGTGAAACAGCGCCCTGGCCACCAATATTGTGGCTGGACGGGAGCGCTATCATGGCCCCAACGCGTCGAACCGAGCTGCACATTGTCCAGGCGCGGCCTGACTTTCTTGTCGACGCAATAACTTAGGGGAAATTTTCATGCGCATGACTGTCAAAGTGTTTGTCGCCATGCTCGCCGTAGCAGGCATCGCAACCGGGGCCCAGGCTCAGCCCGCTCCAGGCGCAGCCCCGGCTCCGCCTGCCGCAGCTGCCGCCCCGGCCGCTCCGCCGGCAAACACGCATTCGCGGCCGCCTGTACCCTTCCGCTTTCTGACCAAGGCTCAGATTACCCAACTGATGTACCGGCCAGGCAATACCCAGTCCACCGTCGTCACTGATCACGAAAATTATGATGTCGAGTATGTGACGCGCGCCCTGATTACCGACCACGTCGAGAACCATGTGCATTGGCTCGACTTTGTGACGGTACTCGAAGGCGAGGGGATCCTGGAAATTGGCGGTGTCCCGACCGATCCCAATTACAGCAATCCCAACGAGCCGAGTGCCACCAAGCAGACCGGCGCGACGGTGTACAACCTGCATCCCGGTGACTATCTGGTGGTGCCAGCAGGCACCTGGCATTCCTTCTCAGGAACGGCAGAACACACGCTGACGTATGTAATCTTCAAGCAGCGCGAATAGCGTTGCTGTATGGGCCTTTGTCGTGAACCGAAGGCCAATGCAGCATCAAAGAGCTGAAAGACTGTTGCCACAACAATCGTGTTTGTGAAAGGAAGGCAGTGCAAATGGAAACGCTGGTTGAGAAAATGCTGAATGATTTCGAGAGGGGGGTGCTGAGCCGCCGCCAGCTTGCCGCTACCCTGGCCGGCCTGGCCGTCAGCGCCGCCGCGGCGCCCGCCGCTCTCGCTGCTGCGCCCAGTCTCAAGGCCATTACCTTGAACCATGTCACGGTGCAGGTGCCGAATTTGCAGAGGACTTCCAAATTCTACCAGGACTTTTTCGGCATGAAGCTGGCCCAGCAATCCGAGACGATTCACATTTTGAGCGTCGGCGAACAGTTTTTCGGGCTGGAACAGGCGGCAGGTCCGGCCAAGCTGAACCATTATGATTTCGGACTGCAAGGCTGGAACGCTGCTGCGATGCGCGCCAAGGTGGCGGCGCATGGTTTGAAAATAACGCCGGGTTCGCGCGGCGATGATGAAAGCTTCAAGTTCAACGATCCCGATGGCTTTGTGGTGCAGGTTAACGGTCCCAAATACACCGGCCATGTCGGGCCGGTTGTGAAAAAGACCTAGACCGGCCGTTTGAAATCAGGAAGAGACGGATATGGGCTTCAAAACCTGTGTTTCCTTGGTGGCCCTTGTGCCGTTTCTTGCAGTGGGCACCGGCTACGCCGCCAAGCCTGCAACGGGACACGGTGATGCCCGTAGTTGCGCTGGCTTGACCGGCCGTACCATTGCACCACACACGGTGATTGAAAGCGCCACCTACGCTGCAGAAGGCGATACGGTGAACAATACCAAGGTCACCGTTCCTTTCTGCCGTGTCGTCGGCGTTGCCACGCCGGTTCCCGACTCCCATATCGGCTTCGAGGTTTGGCTGCCGCCTGCCTCTTCCTGGAACGGCGATTTCCGCGGTGAAGGCAGTGGCGGCAGCGCCGGCGCGCTCTCGCCCGGCGCCATGCGCGATGCCCTGATGGATGGTTATGCCACTATGTCCACGGATAATGGCCATCTGGATACCGCGGGCGGCGGCCTGTTGTGGGCGTTGCATCATCCGGAGAAGAAAATCGACTGGGCGTGGCGGGCGCTGCATCTCTCCACCGTCGCTGCCAAGGATGTCGTGCGCCAATTTTATGGCAAGGCGTCGAAAAAGAACTATTTCGTTTCCTGCTCGGCTGGCGGGCATCACGCCATCATGGAAGCAACCCGGTTTCCGCAGGACTATGACGGCATGATTGGCGGGGCGGCGCCCTGGAGATGGACTGGCCTGATGTTCGGCCACACTTGGAACAGTGTGGACGCGCTGAAAGATCAAAACGCCCTGACGCGTGACAGCGTTGCCATTCTTTATCGTGGCATGATGGGGGCGTGCGATACACTTGATGGCGTGAAGGATGGCGTCATTTCCGACCCTCGCCGCTGCACCGTCGACCCGGTCCAATTCCAGTGCACTGAATCGAAGAAAACCGAATGCCTGACGCCCCTGCAGGTCCAGGCGGCACGGCACATTTATGCCGGCGCGCGCCAGTCGAACGGTAACCAACTGATGCCTGGTCAGGTTCGGGGCACGGAATTGGGCTGGCCGGGGCTGATGAATGGCGCTACACCGGGCGGCTCGGCGTGGCTGTTCTGGAAACAGGTCGTCTTCGACGATGCCAATTTCAATAACGCGCTGTTCGATTTCGATAAGGACGCCAGTCGTGCCCTGTCAACCAAGATAGGCAATTCCACGCTGGCGGAAGTTTATGACGAAAAGCCGGACATGACCGCGTTCAAGGCTCGCGGCGGCAAGTTCGTCTTCTTTCAGGGATGGGCCGATTCAACCATCACGCCATTGATGGACGTGGATTTCTACAATCGCATCGTCGCCAAATATGGCCAAGCGGAAACCGACAAGTTCCTGCGCTTCTTTCCGCTGGCGGGCATGGGACATTGTGGCGGTGGTGCCGGCTTCTCTCATATCGGAGGCGCGACTGGCGCTCCCATCAAGAACGATCCCGATCACGATATGGTCCGGGCGTTGGATCTGTGGGCGAAAAAGGACTTAGCACCGTCCGTTTTCATTGGAGCACACATGGATGGCCAGGTGGTTACCGCCACCCGCCCGATATGCCGCTATCCGCTGGAAGCTAAATATGTCGGCCATGGCAACACCAACGAGGCGGCCAATTTTGTCTGCCGGCCTCAGGAGCCAATGCCCCCTCAACCCATGTAAATACCGAAGGCTTTAGGAAGAGGTTGCATGAAGCTGTCTAGGCGTAGAACCATCCAAAGCGGCCTTCTGACGGCCTTTGGGGTTGTGCTGGGCGCTCCGCTGCGGGCCTTGGCGCAGCTTCAAGGTGACCGCGTTGCGACTGGCGGCCCGCATCCCGTTCCTTCTGTCCAGGACATTGAGACGCCCGCCCAGAACAGCGAGCGGATGAGATGGTTCCGCGAAGCGCGGTTCGGCATGTTCATTCACTGGGGCCTTTACGCAATTCCGGCGGGGCGCTGGAATGGCGACAAGGTGGGGGGAATTGGCGAGTGGATCATGAATACAGCCACGATTCCGGTGAGCACCTACAAGGCACTGGCGTCGAGATTCAATCCGGTGCGATTCCGGGCGGCGCAGATCGTCGGCTTGGCGAAATCGGCGGGGATGAAATACATCGTGATTACGTCCAAGCACCACGATGGCTTTGCCATGTTCGAATCCAAGGCCGATCCCTTCAATATTGTCCAGGCGACGCCCTTCAGGCGCGACCCGCTGAAGGAACTGGCGGCAGAATGCCAAAGGCAGGGCATAAAACTCGGCTTCTATTATTCACAGGACCAGGACTGGACGGCGCCAGGCGGAGCGGCGCTGCTGCATCCTACGGCGACCGCCAAACTTGACGAGCATAAGCCGCCGACAAATCACTGGGACCAGGCGCAGGACGGTAGTTTTCCGGAATATCTCCACAGAAAGGCTATTCCCCAAATTCGTGAACTGCTCACCAGCTTCGGCGAGTTTCCGTCAATCCTGTGGTTCGACACGCCGACCAAGGACATGACACCGGAGTTGGCGAGCGAAATCGTCGCGATCCTGAACGAACATCCCAAGCTCATCTGGAACAATCGTCTGGGCGGCGGCTATCGGGGGGATACGGAGACGCCGGAGCAATATATTCCGCCTCAGGGCTTCCCAGGTCGCGACTGGGAGTCGTGCATGACGATGAACGACACCTGGGGGTTCAAGCAGGACGATACGAACTTCAAGAGCACAGAGACGTTGCTGCGGAACCTGATTGATATTGCGAGCAAGGGCGGCAATTACCTGCTGAATATCGGTCCCATGGAAACTGGGGAGGTGCCGGTCCCGGAAATTGAACGGCTGGAGGAGATGGGAAAATGGCTCGCGGTTAACGGCGAGGCCGTCTATGCGACGCAGCCGACATTATTCGGCGCCGAGGGGGGCGCGTTCTCCGCCACGGAAAAGGACAAAAGCGGCAATCCGGTGTTTGTGCCCAGTTGGAAGTGGCGATCGACGACCGCCCCGAACAGAATCTATATCCATTTGTTCGAATGGCCAGGCGCGGCATTTCACCTGGATAAGGTGCCTCGTAACGTGACGGGGGCATACTTGCTGGCTGACAAGGCGCGGACGCCGCTGAAAATGACGCAGCGGGGCGCCGGCGTGCACGTGGGATTACCGCCGCAGGCGCCCGATGCGATTGCAACCGTGCTGGTTCTGGAGACGGCGTAAGGTGGGTTGGTAGGTCGCTTCCATCCTTGCGGGTTTTGCCAAAATGGAAAAAGCCGTCGGATCTCTCCGGCGGCTTTTCGTTGACGCCTTTTGCTAGCGATGGCTTACAATGAAATCCACCACCGGCTTAGGATCCTTGCGCGACACCGGGAAGTGACCCTCACCCTTGGTCACCAGTACCGTGATCTTCCCGCCAAGCGCCTTGTACCGTTTCTCAACCGCCCGTGTCTGGCTTGTCAGCCAGGGGTCAAGGCTCCCGCAGTCGTGCAGAACAGGAATCCCGGCTTTCGCCAGCGGCGCCAGATTGTCGATCAGCGGCTTTGTGAACATCAGGCTGCGCATCAGCGGATTGCGGGCATAGATCACCGAGACCTTGTCCGGGTTGGCGATCGCCCAGGCATAGGATTCACCCGCCTTCGCCCCCGTTCCTTCCATCACGACCTTCCTGGAGAATCCATTTTCGACCATCCGGGTATAGACGTCGTCCCACTCCTTCTGCACGGCTCCCGCCCCCGAGATTGGCGGCAAAACGATGTAGTAGCCCCTCGCCAGCAGCGCCAAAGCCACCGTCGAGTCGCGTTCGAGGAAGCTCGGATGGAACACCCATAGCTTTCCCGGGGCCGGCTTCTGCGGCACCACGATCGACATGGCATCCGCGTGGAAGTTACCCGTCCCAGGACCGTCATAGCGATCATAGGAGGGAACATATCCCGGTCCGCTCACCGTCGCGTAGGTGTCTTCCGCCTTTAGATAGATGTAGGAAGTTTCGAGGCCGTAGTAGTGGGTTTTGGTATAGGTGGCGTCGGCGAATGCTGGCCGGTTTGCCTCTACCGGATTCAGGTTTCGTTCAATCCAGTCCGCGATCGGCGTCGGGTCCACCAGACTGTGCGGGTGATGCGCAACACCTTCCTTCATCATCACGGTGATCGAGCCACCCTGCAGGTGGTATATCCTCTCCACCACCATGGAATTCCGCTGCAGCACAAAATCCTCCGTGCCGACGACATGCAGCAGAGGGATATCATGCTTGGCGAACTCCGGGATCTTGACCCAATCCTCGTCATAGACCGCCGGATTGTCGTTATAGACGCAAGCCACCTTGTCGAGGTTGACCCCACCCCAGTTGAAGGTATTTACCCCGCCCTTGCTCATCCCGACATAGACGGCTTTCTTCGACAGGCCGTGGGTTTCCGTCATGAACTTGTACCAAAGGTCAAAAGCCTTGCCCTGTCTGCCGGCATCGGGCGCGATCCAGGCGACGTGGAAACCACGTCGCAGCAGCTCGGTTTCGCATTGAGGCTGGTGATTCCAGTAGCAGGTTTTCCATGACCATGGATTGCCGGGTGCCGCCTTCCTGGGGACCACCACGACGGCGCGGCGCTTGCCGTCCTTTACCGCCTCGTCGACTCCGAAGCTCGTCACCTCGCTCGCCGGGGCCGTCATGGGCGCGATCGCCCCGGTCGCGTCGTCCATGATAAAGTCGTATCGGTCGAACCCGTCATGCCAGGCGGTTTTCGCGCCCTGGAAGGGGACGTATGCGGCCTGTGCCGCGGCAGCAGAGGACAAAACCGTGGCCGCCGCGCAGAATGTCGCCCCAGTCTCAAGAAGCTGCCTTCGCGAAATGTCCATGGTCATTATTCCTTTCCAATTTCTGACGGGAGAACGGAAACCCCGGGGAATTCCTTCATTGATAGCGAATTGGGCCAGTTTCGAGAGTTCCTATAAACTTGATATTGCAGGCTGTTTCGCAGGGCGAAACGTCAAATCTATTGGATGGGGCGTAACTGGATACTCTGGGGGTGGGGGAACATCATGAAAACAGGTTCGCCGTTGGGCGGATTTGATAGGGCATTGCGCATTCTGCACAGGTTGGCGGAATCACGAGCCAGAGCGGTCGCCGCGCTAATCGCGCTATCCGGCAGCATCGCGCTCGCCCAAATCCCTTCCCAACCGAATGCCGGCCTGCCCAATCCGTTCGGGGCGCCGGTACTGGATTGGTCAAGACTGCCTTCCGGCAGTGAAGGCGGCGGCCATGTTGCCGCCATCGAGAGCGGTCCGCGCGGTGAAATCTGGGCCCTCGGTCGCTGCGGCGCCAACAGCTGTGACCAATCGGACCTAGCCTTCGTCCACTTGCTCGATATTGCCACCGGCAAGCCGTTGCGCAGCATCGGCGCCGGACTCTTCGCATTTCCCCATGGCCTGCATATCGACCGGGAAGGCAATGTCTGGGTTACGGACGCAGCCTCAAGCAAGGACGGCACTAAAGGCCAGCAGGTCGTTAAGCTGTCGCCGGATGGCAAGGTTCTGATGCGGCTGGGTACGGCCGGCATCGCCGGCGGCGGCCCTGATCATTTTCAGGAACCGTCCGACGTCATCACGGCGCCCAATGGAGATATCTTCGTGGCCGATGGCCATAGCGGCCAAGCTTCAACCGCTCCGGCCGATTACATCACTCGGATCGTGAAATTCTAGCGGGATGGCAAGTTCATAAAACAGTGGGGCAAGCTGGGTTCGGGGCCGGGCGAATTCCGCAATCCGCACGCGCTGGCTTTGGATTCACGCGGGCGCCTGTTTGTCGCTGATCGTGGCAATGCCCGCATCCAGATTTTCAACCAGGATGGCCGCTTCCTGGCGGAGTGGCCCCAGTTCGGACGCCCGAGCGGCATCTTTATCAGGGACGATACGCTCTATGCCATCGATGCGGATTCCGGCCCCGCCAATCATCCCGGCTGGCCCAGAGGCATCTGGATCGGCAGTGCGCAGGATGGTCACCTCACGGGTTTTGTCCCGGACTCCCAGGATAGCGAGGGTATCGTTCTGGATCCCGCAGGCAACGCCTATGGCGCAGTCAATGTGGCGCCGCTGGGCATAACTAAATATCCGAAACGATAAACGCCCCTGGGCGCACCGACGCGTGGTGTCACTTCCGACCGCGTCGAACCTGACCCCGCCTGCGAAAACAGGCGGGGTTCTTTTTCGAGCAGGTGCTTGGGCTAAACCCGCCACCCATCGGCCAGGTCAATTGCCCCCCTCAGGCCGGGATCGCCTGCGACGCACTCCTGTCTGTTGTTGCCTGCAGCGTCAGACCTGGCGGCAAATGCGGGGTAATGCATGCCCGCAGGCTACGCAGCAAAAACGTTTCCTGTCTGCCCGAGATCCTGTCCGACGGGCCTGTGATGCTTATCGCCGCGATAGGCCGGTGACCTCGAAGGATCGCCACGGCGACACAGCTGGTGCCCGTTTCATATTCGTCGATTTCCCTGGCGTGACCGCGCCGGCGCGCTTCAACCAAATCCATCCAGATGTCCTTCAGTGACACGCGTGTGTGCGCCGTCCGCTGGGGAAGGGCAGTAGGGAAGGACAGCGCGAAGCTTTCGAAATCGATGAATCTCTGGCACGCAATGGCGCGCCCGAGAGCCGTCGTCAGCGCGGGATTGCGGAAACCGACAGATGACCAGGTATTGATGCAGTTTTTTGGCAGGGTCTTGTGGATATAGACAATGTCCTCTCCCGCCAGAATGCCCATATGGCAAATTTCGTTAATCTCGAGCGACAACCGTCTCAAGGGCTCGCGCAATGCGGCGAAACAATCGTCGCGCAAATAGGATTCCGCCAGGGACAGCGCCGCGGGTCCAAGCCGGTAATTGCCGCAGCTGTCCTGCTCCACGAAACCGCTCAGGCGCATGGCGGACAATGTGTGGTGCAGTGACGATTTGTGCAGTCCCAGATCCGCGGCAAGTCGGTTGAGCGCGCGCCCATCACTGCCGGCTTCCCCCAGGCGCTGCAACGCCATGAGCGCCTTATTCACACTGCCCATTTGCAGCGGCGCCGCTGTCACCCCGTTCTGGCTCATGCTCCCATCCCTTCCATCGGAATCCCCTTATTTTCCGGCAGTTATAGTACAAGTTGCGGCACTTTCATATATGGTCTAGTTTTCATATATGAGTTCAAGAGGCGATTGGGCGCCATGGCGAGACTGCGGCACGTGGTCCTGTTCGTCACGGTTCTTGTGGCGTTCAGCCTGGACGTTCCGGCCTGGTCGGCCGTGCTCCGCGTCACTCCAGGCGCAAATTTGCAGCTTGCGCTGCAGGCGGCTCGCGATGCGCGGCGGAAGAACCCGCGCGAACCAGTGACCATCGAATTGGCTGGCGGGGACTACTTTCTTCCCCGGCCGCTAGTGATCCGCCCTGAAGACTCGGGGATGGAATCGGCACCTCTGGAAATACACAGCGGCGGAAAAGGGCCGGCTGTGCTCCGCGGTGGGCGGCGGCTTGACGGTCTGGCCTGGCAGCGCTGGCAGGGCGAGGTGTGGCGCGCCAGGGTTCGCGGCCCCGCATTCGAACTGCTTTGGAACGGCAATCGGCCTCTGATCCGTGCCCGCTTTCCCAACTACGACCCCAAACTGTCGCCGTTCGGAGGAGTCTCGGCCGAGGCGACAAGCCCGCAGCGCGTTGCGCGGTGGGCCGATCCCGCCGGGGGAGTCATCCATGCCCTTCACGCGGGCCGCTGGGGTAGTATCCATATCCCGATCCTTGGAAAGAATGCGGACGGGACGCTTCGCCTTGGAACGCCAACCGCTAACAACCGGCAGACCGGCGCGAGCGAACAGCAGCGCTTCGTTGAGAACATCTTCGAGGAACTTGATTCACCTGGCGAGTGGTACCTCGACTCGAAATCGGGTTGGCTCTATTTGTGGCCCGCGGACGGCAAGCCGCCAGGCCGGACGGGGCTGGTCGCCAGTGCCGGGCGAACGATCATCGAGGTTCGTGGTTCGGCCAAACAGCCGGTCCACGACGTGGTCATCCGCGGGCTCGCCTTTCGGGATGCGGCGCCCTCCGTTATGCAGTCGACCGAACCCCTGCTCCGATCCGACTGGATGTTCGATCGTACGGGCGCCGTTGTCCTAGAAGGCACGGAACGCGTCCAGGTTACAGGTTCGGATTTCACCCAACTGGGTGGCAATGCTGTCGTGGTCAGCGGGTTCAATCGGCGTGTGGCCATCGATGGCAACATTATCCAGGACATCGGTGGGACCGGGATTGCTTTTGTTGGGCGGCCCGACGCTGTCCGCTCGCCACTTTTTGAATATCATCAGTCCCAGCAACTCTCGGCAATTGATCAGACGCCGGGTCCTAAAAGCCCCAACTACCCGGCGGACAGCTCCGCCGACGACAACCTGATCCATGACATCGGGACACTCGACCTTCAGGCTGCCGGCGTCGAAATCTCGATGTCGGCGCGCATCCGGGTAAGTCACAACAGCATTTATAGCGTGCCGCGCGCCGGTATCAATATTGGCGATGGCACATGGGGCGGGCATCTGATTTCCGACAATGACGTGTTTGACACCGTTCTGGAGACAGGCGACCACGGTGCGTTCAACAGCTGGGGCCGTGACCGCTTCTGGGACCCTGACCGAACCGAAATGAACCGCCGCGTTGCAGTCGAGCCATCGCTGGTGTTCCTGGACGCCGTTGAGCCCAACACACTGCGGCACAACCGCTTCCGGTCGGATCATGGGTGGGACATTGATCTGGACGATGGGTCGAGCAACTTCATCATTGAAGACAACGTGCTGCTGGCGGGCGGCTTGAAGTTTCGGGAGGGCTTTTCCCGTACTGCCAAAAATAACGTCATCTTCAACAACAGCTTTCACCCGCATGTGTGGTTCGCGAACAGTGGAGATGTATTCGCGCATAATATCGTGATGGCGGGTTACAAGCCCATTCTGATAGAGCATTGGGGCAAGGAGCTTGACTACAACCTCTTCCCCACACCGGAGGCGCTAGCGAGAGCGAGAAGCAACGGCACAGATGCCCACTCCGCATCAGGCCGTCCCGGCTTCCAGGACCCGGCCCATGGCGACTTTCGGGTTGCCGATGCTTCGCCGGCAATCGCTCTCGGCTTCCATAATTTTCCGATGGACGGTGTCGGCGTGACAAGCCCGCGGCTCCGTGCCCTGGCAAAGCGACCGGAGATTCCGCAAGCGATTTTCATTGACGATCAGCAATCGGCCCAGCTGCGCCAGACGCTGGGCATGACCTTCAAATCCGTGGATACCGCTGGCGAGCAGTCCGCTGCCGGCCTTGCCAGTCTCCAGGGCGTCTTGATCCTCGCCGTGGAGCCGGGCGGTCCTGCCGCCGGCGCCGGATTGAAGGCGGGCGACGTGATTTTACGCATTACGGACGGGGATGGGGGGCAGGCCAAATCGACCGCCACAGCGGAGGATTTTCTGGCTGCCTATCAGGGCGGGCGAGGGGCCGGCGAGAGCACGCTCGAGATCTCACGCGATCAACACCGCCAGAGCATCAAATTTCCGAACCGCTAACCTGTTAGCCGTGGCGGCAAGGTGTCATGTCCAGGATAAAGGTCAGACGCGGTGGTCCGTCCTCAGCAATGATGCAGAGATCTCAGCTGCTGCTGTACGAAGGTGCCGCAAGGTCTCCTCGATCGGCATCACCAGCTGGGTCGCGTGAACAAATGGCACCGTCAGCGCCGCCGCTGCGGTTGCGCCCCGCAGGATCGGGGCAGAGAGATCCGTGACGCCGGTGACGAACTCGCTCTTGGCGCGATCAAATCCACGTGACCTGACAAGCTCGGCACGGGCGAGGAACTCGGCGATTTGCGCTTTCGTGATCTCAGGCGAGAGGGAAGCAATCCAGCGCTTTCTCACGCTGTCCTGCTGATAGGCGAGCAGCACAGCGCCGGAGCGCGTGAGGGCGAGCGATCGGCGCCAGCCGATCCGAACAGTGAAGCCAATTTGCTCGCCTGACTCCATGCGCGCCACCACAACGATGTCGCCCCGGGAACGGATCGCAAGATGACAGGATTGCCCGATATTGTTCGAGAGTTCGCGCATGACGGGCAGGGCGATCTCCAGCATGCTCTTGTTGGGCGCCTGTTCCATGCCCAGAGAAAACAACTTGTCGGAAGGTCTGTAGCCTTCGTCATTGGGCGCTTGTTCGATGAAGCCGCGGTATTCGAGGACCTGGATCATCCGGAAGAGCTCACTCATCGAGCGATTGAGGCTCTGGACAATCATCGACGTGGTGAGTGGGCCGGATGAGCGGGCCAGGAGTTCCAGGATGTCGAGCCCCTTTTCCAGCGCCGGCGCCCGGTATCGCCGCTCTGTATCCTTTGGTTTCTTGCTTCTTTTCGCCACCCCGTCTCCTACCGCAATTGCCGCATTTTGCCGCCAAGCAGGCGGCATGTTTGCAACGCGGGCACCGAACCAGTTTTATCAGTGAAAGCGAGGTGCGGAAAGCCCTTGCGCGCATGAGAACGCGCCGTCCGGTTTCATCCTGCGAAACATCGGTGATCTTTCGTCCCTTTCGTAAAAATGTTTCATGCGATTTGAACGATAGTCGTGACCTGCTCGTGCCCGGTCGGACCGAACACGAAATCCATATATAAAAGCCGGCCAAGCAGATTGAGCGATGTGGAGAATTGGAAATGACGATAATCAGGGATGTGCGTGTTCTGGACATCCGCTTCCCGACGTCTGCCCAGCTCGACGGCTCCGACGCGATGAACCCGGATCCCGACTATTCGGCCGCCTATGTCATTCTTGAGACCGACCAGCCGGGCCTGACCGGTCACGGTCTGACCTTCACGATCGGCCGCGGCAACGAAGTTTGCTGCGCGGCGATCCGAAGCATGGTTCATCTGATCAAGGGCCTGGACCTCGGATGGGTGCGGCAGAACCCGGGTCGGTTCTGGCGGTATATCACCGGCGACAGTCAGTTGCGTTGGATCGGACCCGAAAAGGGGGCTATCCACCTGGCGACGGCCGCCGTCGTGAACGCCGTGTGGGACCTTTGGGCGAAGGTGGAAGGCAAGCCACTCTGGCGCCTGGTCGTGGACATGTCGCCCGAGGAATTGGTTCGCGCTATCGATTTTCGTTACCTCACCGATTGCATTACGCCGGATGAGGCGCTTGAGCTTTTGAGGGCGCGGGTCACGGGCAAAGCCGCTCGCATCGCGAAGTTGGAGGCGGACGGCTATCCTTGCTATACCACCTCTGCGGGCTGGCTGGGATATTCGGATGAAAAGTTGCGTGGACTTTGCAAGGAGGCAGTGGATCAAGGCTTCCGGCACATCAAACTCAAAGTCGGCCAAAATCTGAACGATGACATTCGCAGGCTGACGATTGCGAGGGAGGTCATCGGCGACGAACGCAAGCTCATGATCGACGCAAATCAGGTCTGGGACGTAAATCAGGCCGTCATGTGGGTGCGCGCATTGGAGTTTGCAAAGCCCTGGTTCATCGAGGAACCGACCCATCCCGATGACATCGAAGGCCATCGCCAGATTCGGGAAGGGCTCGCGCCCACCAAGGTGGCGACTGGCGAGATGTGCCACAACCGCATCATGTTCAAGCAATTCATGATGCGCAACGCGATCGACGTGGTGCAGATCGACAGTTGCCGGCTTGGCGGCGTGAATGAAATTCTGGCCGTTCTGCTGATGGCCGCAAAGTACAATCTGCCGGTCTGTCCCCACGCCGGCGGCGTCGGGTTATGCGAGTACGTCCAACATTTGGCAATGATCGATTACGTTTCCATTGCGGGCACGATGGAGGGGAGGGTGGTGGAATATGTAGACCACCTTCATGAGCACTTCGTCGATCCCTGTGTGATCCGGAACGCCGCCTATATGCCACCGTCAGCGCCGGGCTTCTCAATTACGATGAAACCGGAGACCCTGGAGCAATTTCAGCATGAAGCCTGAGGCATAAAGTAGGGTGATCCACTACTGACCGCGAGCGTTCCGACCTTGATTGATGGAAAGCCGGCGGATCACCCTATTGCGTTCCTTTACCCGATCAAGGCCGCCTGGGAGAGCCGCGAGCGGACCCCAGAACTGTTCAATGCCAATACGGTATAGGCGTGCTTCGCGCCGGCTCTGGCAGTGGTGTCGAGATGTTTCATCTGCGGCAACGGCGGCCAGGGCGTGTCGTGATAGGAAAGACCCTGGAACAGGGGGCGCCCGAAAAGCTGCGGCGGAATCTGTGTTGGAAACTTCGCGATGCCATTGCCGTCGCGGAAGACGATAAAGCCGCCCAGTCCGCCGGCGAGATCCACTTCTGTTTTCCAGGTGATCTCATTGCCGCCGGCGACGGCTTTCACCTTTACGCCGGTCGGGGCGGGAGGTTCGTTGTCGAAGCTGACAGTGCCGGTCCTGACATATTCCATCCATACTTTCGCCACCGTCTCGTTGGGCAGCCACGCGGCCTTGAGCGGATCGCCCCGATATTCTGAAGCAGGCACCGCGATGTCGCTGAAGGGCGCCGCCAGCCAGGCCGCGCTCATGTCCACCGGCTTGAGGAAATTTGGCCAGTCGGTCAGGCGCATTTGCAGGCAGGCGTCGAAGAACGGGATCGCCAGATAGCGGCTATCGCCGCAATAATGCTCGGTGCGCGGATCGGGGGCGAAACCAATGGGCGCACCTTGCGCCCGGTATTCCTGGAAGGTGGAGACCGAGCCGTCCCAAGGGCGATGTCCGCGTTCGCCGATGCCGAAATTCACCATGGTGGGAATTTCATAAACACCCGCCGGAACGTGGGGCTGGGGAAATTCCGGCATGGTGCGGAATGCCGTCGCCGTTCCCGAACGCAGAAAGGCGGCCAGCACGCGCTCCGGATGCAGTGTGCTCATCACATTGGACCAGATGCCGCCGCCGGAATGGCCCCACAGGCACCAGGGCACAGTCGTGATCTCGGCATGGCCGGACATGCGCGCGAACTCGTCCAACGCATGCAGGAAGGTTTTTTCGGAGCCGTGCCTCGGATCGAACCAGAGTTCGGATCCTCCGGGCGTCAGGTCGATCGCTTCGTTGAGAACATGATAGGAGGGGCCGATCAGCACGCAGCCCCATTTCTTCGCCAGCGCCTGCCAGTGCAGATCGTAGGCGGCGGTGGCGCCGAACTGCCCCGCCGTGGTACCTGCACCATGCTGGTGCAAGATCATCGCCCGGACGGTCTCGAGCCCCTCCGGAATCCACATGGTGAAATGCGTCGCTATCTGCAGCTCGCCAGAAACCGTGGACGCCGGATAGGCCAATTGCAGATAGCGGCCTTCTTCGCTGGAAGGGCTGAACGGCCCCCAGGGATCGCCGGCCTGGGCCCAGGCCGGCCCGTTGAGGACGTCCGCCGCCGTCACCAGCGATGAAGAGGCGAGAAGCCCGGCCGTTCGCGTGACGAAAAGCCGCCGCGACTGCCGAGGCAGAATCCCACTCACGTCCTGAGTTATCCCGGCCATGATGCCTCCCATTTTCCCGAAAGCCAATTTGCCTACCGCGGGAGGTGCTTACAAACCAGATATCCTGAAGCCATTTCACATGGCGAAACATCTCGCCCGTTTGTCGGGCGCTGATAAAGGCATTTTTAAGGAAAATCGCCGCGGCGGCAGGGATTTCTTATTTGCACAAAGCCGGCGTAACTAGGAGACAGGAACGACTCGGAATAGGAGGAAGCGATAAATGCGCATCTCCAGAAGGAGCCTGCTGCAGGCGTCACTTGCTGCGCCTTGGGTCGCAACTCGGGCAGTGGCGGCCGACGTGGTGGCAATGGAATTGACCACGCAACGCATCGGTAGAATTTCCCCAGATTTCATGGGTCTTGGCTATGAGGCTTCTTCGGTTGCCATTGACGGCCTGCTATCGGCAAACAACCGCTCCTATGTTCAGCTTGTCCGCAACCTCGGACGGCAGGGCGTAATACGAATTGGCGGAAATGTCTCTGACTTTTCCACTTTCGATGCGCGAGGCAGGTCTGCCTCCCTGCCCAAGGCCACGATACTGACGTTGGCGAATCTGCGGCAGTTGCGCACGTTCCTAGATGCCACCGGCTGGTCACTGATATGGGGGCTCAATCTGGGTGCCGACCGACTGGACAATGCGGTGGAGGAGGCCCGCGCCGTGGCGGAGACGATGGGTCCGCGCCTGCTGGCGCTGGAAATCGGCAACGAACCCGACCTGTTCCCGCGCAATGGCCACCGCCAGCCAAACTATGGCTATGCTGCATGGCTGGCTGATTATCGGCGCTACAAGACGGCGATACGGGCAGTATTGCCGCGTGTTCCCCTTGCCGGGCCGGATGCCGCCGGTGCGGTGGACTGGGTGGAGAATTTCGCGCGCGATGAGGGGCGGGACATATCCCTTCTCACGGCGCACCACTACATCACCGGACAGGCGAATCCAGACGTCTCGATCCCGTTGATGCTGCAGGAGGAAAAGAAATATCAACCCGCTCTGGCACGGTTTCAGGCGGCAGCAGTCAAGGCGCAGGTGCCTTACAGGATTTGCGAAACCGCCTCTTTTTCCGGCGGCGGCAGGTTGGATGTCAGCGATACTTTTGCGGCGGCCCTTTGGGCGCTTGACTATCTTTTCGTCCTGGCGTCGAACGGCTGCAGCGGCGTCAATATGGAAACCGGCGTCAATCATTTGGGGTGGATAAGCCATTACACCCCGATCGGCGACGATCTAGCCGGTCACTACAGTCCCGCGCCGGAATATTACGGGCTTCTCGCTTTTGCACAGGTTGGCCGGGGCAATCTGATGGCGGTGTCCTGCAATTCGGGCGGCATGAACCTGACATCCTATGCAACGGACCAGGGGGACGGGCGCACCGTGCTGACGGTGATCAACAAGGATCCCACGCGTAATGCGGCGGTGCAGTTGCATACGCCATCACAACTGAGGCGGGGAGAGATAGTCGGACTGACGGCGCCGTCGCTTCAATCCAAGGCGGGGATCGTGTTCGGCGGCTCAAGCGTCCTAGCAAACGGCATATGGGGTGGGGGACGCCCATCACCTATCCAAATCTCGGGCAGGGACGCCAATTTCGAAGTACCGGCTGCCAGCGCCGCATTGGTCACACTGGTTGGTTGATTGGAATGGCTGCCAATTCAAGCTAGGACGCTATCTTTTCGAGTTGGGACAACGGAATTAGTAGCGATAGTCGGGGATTATTGAATGTCCGCTTATGGCGCAAAGCGGACATTGAAATTGCGGGCCGCTTTAGCCAACCTTGCTTTCAGAGGACCCTACTGAATGTCAGCTGGTAAGGGATTCAGATTTGTTGGTACGGTGTGGGTACAGCGCAGTTTTTCGGACTCAAATGCATAGCTTCGACAATACCTTGGCAGATTTTTCAGGGTCCTCTTCTGGCACCATCGGTACTTTCGCCGATGTACGGGTCGGTTCACGGCAGACAAAACATCCAATGGAAAAAGGCGCTTAATGTTCGCCGGTGCGCTTGGCTAGGTGCGCTTGGCTACCGGTGAACCTATTCCGGATATAGACCAGCGCTGCGCGCCCGTTCCCGTACCAGCGCCAGGATGGCTTCGCAGCAGGGCGCCGTTCTGCCAGTCAGCTGCGCCAGTTCGAGCACCACGCCCAGCAGGGCGTCGATTTCCATCGGGCGGCCGCGCTCCAGGTCCTGCAGCATCGACGGCTTGTGGGCTCCGACCTCGCCGGCACCGTCGATGCGCTTGTCCATGCTGACGGCGAATTTCACGCCCAGGGCTTCCGCCACGCCCTGGGCCTCGGTCATCATTGCCTGCGCCACAGACCGCAGATCAGGCCGGAAGGCCAGGCGGTCCAGGGTGGAGGCGGTGAGGGCTGACAGCGGGTTGAAGGCCAGATTGCCCCAGAGTTTCACCCACAGTTCGTCGCGGATATTGGCGCGCACCGGCGCCTTCAGGCCCGCTCGGGCCAAAATCTGCGACAGGGCCTCGACGCGGGGACTCTTGCTGCCATCGGGCTCACCCAGGGTGAAGCGGTTGCCATAGGTATGTTCGATGACGCCGGGCTCGGTCACTTCCGCTGCCGGATAGACGATGCAGCCGATCGCCTGGCGCGGCGGCAGCGCGCGCCAGAGCCTGCCGCCCGGATCGACGCTTTCCACCACCCGGTCGCGCCAAGGTCCGTCGAGGCCGTAGAAATACCAGTAGGGAATGCCGTTCACGCCAGTGACCAGAGCCGTGTCGGGGCCCATCAGCTTGGCGATTTCGCCGGCGGCGCCGGGAAGGGCGTTGGCCTTTAGCGTAACAACGACATAATCCTGCGGTCCCAGCTCTTCCGCCTTGTCGGTGCAGGGGAGCCGCACCGTCGTATTGGCGCCCTCGCTTTTCAGCGTCAGGCCCCGTTCGCGGATCGCGGCCAGGTGCGGCCCACGCGCCACGATGCTGACCTCGGCGTCCGCCTGTTTGAGCCTGACGGCGAGAAAGCCGCCGATGGCGCCGGCGCCGAAGACGGCAATCTTCATCGCGGCGCGCCGAGTTCGGCCGACAGCTTTTCGTGCAAGCCGATGCGCTGCAATTTTCCAGTGGCGCCCTTGGGGATCTCGGCAAGGAAGACAATGCGGCGCGGCACCTTGAAGTCCGCCAGCCGCCCGGAGACGAAGGCGCGCAATTCGCGTTCATCGCATGCGGCGTTCTCGCGCAGCACCACCGCGGCGGCGATGTCCTCGCCCAGCATGTCGTGCGGCATGCCGAAGGTGACCACCTGGGCGACGGCGGGATGATCCATGATGACGGTATCCACCTCCAGCGGGCTGATCTTCTCGCCGCCGCGGTTGATCAACTCTTTCAGGCGCCCGGTCAGGCGCAGATAACCGTCCTTGTCCAGGATGCCCTGGTCGCCGGTGCGGAACCAGCCATTGCTGAAGGCCTTGGCGTTGGCGTCCGGATTGGCTTCATAGCCCGCCGTGACGTTGCGGCCGCGGATCACCACCTCGCCGAGCTCGCCCGGCGCCAGCAGCTTGCCGCTGTCGTCCATGATGGCGATATCGGGACCGGCGGCGATACCGACCGAGCCGGCGAAGCGCGCACGGGGCGGCAGCGGATTGGAGGCCATCTGGTGCGAGGCTTCGGTCATGCCATAGGCTTCGACTACCGGCACGCCGAAGGTCTTTTCCAGCGCTTCCATCACCTGCGGCGGCAGGGATGAGGAAGACGACCGGATAAACCGCAACCGGCTGGCCGCGATGCTGTCGGCGTTGCGGTCGGCGCGCGCCAGTATCGCCTGGTGCATGGTCGGCACCGCGGTGTACCAGGTTGGCCGTACCTCCGAGAACCAGCCGAAGAACTTCAGGGCATTGAAGCCGGGAGTGCAGATCACGCTGGCACCTGCCGCGATGCTGGACAGTGTTGCCGCGATCAGCCCGTGAATATGAAACAGCGGCATGATGTTGAGGCAGATATCCTCTTCCCGCAGCGCAAGCGTATTGACGATGTGATAGGCCGAGGCGGTAATGTTCTTCTGGCTCAGAGGCACGATCTTGGGCCGCGAGGTGGTGCCGGAGGTGTGAAGCACCAGTGCGATATCGTCTTCCTGCGCGAAGCCGCCAGCGCCGAGCCGGCCGCCGGCGGAAGCGGTCATCAGCGTGAAATCACCCGCGGTCTCGCCGGGCACCAGCGAGACAATGGGAATGTTGCGGGCCCTGGCAATATCGAACGCCGGGCTTTCCATGCCTTCGAGAATGACCAGCGCCTTGGCATTGAGGTCGGAGAGATAGAAATCGAATTCTTCGGCGCGATAGGCGGGATTCAGCGGCGCAGTGGTGGCGCCGCAGCCAATGCAAATAAAGGCGCTGGCCATTTCCGGGCCGTTGGGCAGCACGATGGCGACACGGTCGTTGCGGCCGATTCCCATGCCGTTGAGGGCCTTGACGGTCTGGCCTGCCAGCATGCGCAACTGGCGATATGTCATGGTTTCGCGGCCGGGTGCGCCGATGGCGCCGCTGGCACCGTCGCCGGACTGGATCAGATCCTGGATCGTGCTGGCGCGATAAAGGCTTGACATCCGGGCTCTCTCTCAACGTAGATGCGGTCTGACCGCCGGACAAAAACAATAGCGGTAGGGGAAACCGGCTTCCAGCGAAAAGAACAAGGACCCCGACATGGCAGCCAGCACACCCGACGAGAATCGCGGCCGCGTTTTGCAGCTCATCATCGGCATTGTCTGCATGGTGATGATCGCCAACCTGCAATATGGCTGGAATCTTTTCGTCGAACCGATGTCGAAGGCGCAGCACTGGTCGCGCGCCGAGATCGCGGGCGCCTTCAGCCTGTTCGTGCTGACCGAAACCTGGCTGGTGCCGGTTGAAGGCTGGTTCGTTGACAAGTTCGGGCCGCGTATTGTGGTGATGATTGGCGGCATCCTGGTGGCGCTGGCCTGGTCGCTCAACTCCATCGCAACTACCCTGCCCATGCTCTACGCCGGAGCGGTGATTTCCGGCATCGGGGCCGGGGCAGTCTATGGCACCTGTGTCGGCAATTCCCTGAAATGGTTTGTCGGCAAGCGTGGACTGGCGGCGGGCCTTACGGCGGCGGGTTTTGGCGCCGGCGCGGCCGCGACGGTGGTGCCGATCCAGGACATGATCGTCAATCACGGCTATCAGTCGGCCTTTCTCTGGTTCGGCCTCGGCCAGGGCCTTGTCATCCTGATTGCCTCGCAGTTGCTGAAGAAGCCGCCGGTCACGGCCGCGCCGCATGCGGCACTGGCCAATGCGCAATCGGCGCGCAGCTTCGCGCCGCTGGATGTTCTGGCGACGCCTCTGTTCTGGCTGATGTATGTGATGTTCGTGCTGGTCGCTACCGGCGGGTTGATCGTCACCGCTCAGTTCGCTTCCATCGCAGCCGACTTCAAGGTTGCGTCCTCGCCGGTCTCGCTGCTGGGCCTTGCGGGAACGGTGCTGACGGTCGGACTGAGGCTTAACAACGTCCTCAACGGCCTGGCGCGGCCCGTCTTCGGCTGGGTATCCGATCGCATAGGCCGTGAGCCCACCATGTTTGGCGTCTTCCTGCTTAATGCTGCCGCAATCTGGTCGCTCTGGCAGTTCGGTCATGACCCATTGCTGTTCGTGATCTGCAGTGGAGCGATCTATTTCACCTGGGGCGAGATCTACAGCCTGTTCCCCTCCACCTGTACCGACGCTTTTGGCCTGAAATATGCCACCACCAATGCCGGCATGCTTTATACCGCCAAGGGCACCGCCTCGCTTCTGGTGCCCGTGGCGGCGATGCTGGCAGCCAGTCCAAAGGACTGGCAGACCGTGTTGCTCGTGGGCGCAGGCATGAATGTGGCGGCAGCCCTGCTGGCGGTCCTGGCGCTGCGGCCGCTGCGTGCAGCCCATGCCGCCCGCAACGTCGCTGCCTAGGCCCATATTCTCTGTCCGTCGGAAGATGAGCGGATTTTCATTTCTGGCCTGAGATTTCTTCAGCCCCGCTGCGATATCGCTGCATGGTCTTCTGGAAGGGGATGCCATGCTTCAGAAAATCGCTCTCGCCGCCGCCGCCTTCGCGCTCATGTCCGCCTGTGCCGTCGCCGCGACGCCGGCTGCCATCTCTTCTCAGCAGGCGTCCGTCATCGAGGCGAGCTGCACCACCATCATGGGGTTGCAAAAGGGCGAATTTCAGTACGTGGCCTGCCGCGACAGCCTCAGCGGCACCGCCGCCGGGCTGGCTCAGGGGCAAGCCCGTCTCGCCGCCTATGATGCTTGCCATGGCAAGGGGCTGGCTTCCGGCAGCGCCGCTTTGGCCACCTGCATGCTGGACAATGAGCAGGCCGCGCCCATGCGGATTGCCGCCGCCGGCCCCATGGCGCTTCCGCATGGGGATCTGAAGGCCGGCAGCAGCTATTTCGGCATCACCCATGATGTGCAGTGGCGGCGCGAGCAATATTCCTGCGCCCAGCTTGGCCTGGTGCCGGGGTCCGCCGCCTTCACCCACTGCGTCGTCAGCCTGGACGCGGACGTGCAGGCCACGTCCACGCCGTAAGCAAACCCGCGCATGCTGGCCATCGTCCGTCTGGCGCTGAAGCGTCCCTATACCTTCATCGTCCTGGCAATCCTGATCGTGCTGTTCGGCGGCCTGGCCGCGATGGAAACACCGACCGACATCTTCCCGGATATCCGCATTCCGGTGATCGCGGCGGTGTGGACCTATCGCGGCCTGTCGCCGGACGACATGGCCGGACGTGTGGTCTATTACTACGAACGCCAGCTTTCCACCGCCGTCACCGATATCGATCATATCGAAAGCCAGTCGCTTTCCGGCGTCGGCATCGTCAAGATATTCTTCCATCCCGGCGTGGATATCCGCACCGCCACGGCCCAGGTCACCTCGCTCTCGCAGACGGTGCTGAAGCAGATGCCGCCGGGCATCACCCCGCCATTGATCCTCAACTACAACGCCTCGACCGTGCCGATCCTGCAGCTTGGCCTTTCCAGTCCGTCTCTGGGCGAAAAGGACATTTTCGACCTGGGGCAGAATTTCATTCGTCCTTCGCTGGCCTCGGTGCAGGGCGCGGCGGTGCCCTCGCCCTATGGCGGCAAGGAACGCCAGATCCAGATCGACCTCGATCCGGTGGCGCTGCAGGCGCACAATCTTTCGGCCGAGGACCTGGAAAACGCCCTGGCGGCGCAGAACCAGATCATTCCTGCCGGCACCATCAAGGTCGGCCAGTTCGAATATAATGTGAAGCTGAACAACAGCCCGGCGCTGGTGGACGAACTCAATGACCTTCCGATCAAGCAGATCGGCGGGGCCACGATTTACATGCGCGATGTCGCCCATGTTCGTGACGGCGCCCCGCCGCAGCGCAATGTGGTGCGGATGGACGGCCGCCGCGGCGTGCTGATGACAATCCTGAAAAGCGGCTCGGCCTCGACCCTGGACATCGTGGACAATGTCAAGGCGATCCTGCCGCGCCTGAAGCAGACCCTGCCGGCCAGTCTGAAGGTGCTGCCGCTGGCTGACCAGTCCATCTTCGTGCGCGCCGCCATTTCCGGCGTGGTCAAGGAAGGCGCCATCGCCGCCGCCCTGACCGCGCTGATGATCCTGCTCTTCCTGGGAAGCTGGCGCTCGACCCTGGTGATCGTGGTCGCCATCCCGCTGGCGATCCTGTTCTCGGTGGCGCTGCTCTCGGCGCTGGGCCAGACCCTTAACATCATGACCCTGGGCGGGCTGGCGCTGGCGGTGGGGATCCTGGTGGACGACGCCACCGTCACCATCGAGAACATCAACTGGCACCTGGAACGGGGCAAGGGCGTGCCCCAGGCGATCCTGGACGGGGCGCAACAGATCGTCCTGCCGGCTTTCGTCTCCCTGCTCTGCATCTGCATCGCCTTCGTGCCCATGTTCTTCCTGCCCGGCGTTTCCGGCTTCCTGTTCGCGCCAATGGCCGAGGCGGTGGTCTTCGCCCTGATCGGTTCCTTTATCCTGGCGCGCACCCTGGTGCCGACCATGGCAAGCTACCTGCTGGTGGCACATGGCGATGCCGGCGATGCCGCTGTGGCGCGCAGCCATGACGCGACGCGCGGGAACAGGCCTTTCGGCCTGCTGGCGCGCTTCCAGCATGGCTTCGAGATGCGCTTCGAGAAGGTGCGCGGCCTTTATCACCGCTGCCTGAAGCTGGCGCTGGCCAACCGCGCCGTCTTCGCTGCCTGCTTCCTTGCCTTTGCCCTGGCCTCGCTGGGGTTGGTGCCGTTCCTGGGACGCAATTTCTTCCCTGCGGTTGATGCCGGGGAAATCTCGCTGCATGTCCGCGCCCCGGTCGGCACTCGCATAGAAGAAACCGCCGCCCTGTTCGACCGCATCGAGGCTGCTATTCGCCGGGTCATTCCGCCCAACGAGGTCGCCACCATCGTGGACAATATCGGCCTGCCGGTTTCCGGCACCAACCGAGCCTATCTTAATACGGGTGGCGTCGGACCCGAGGATGGCGACATCCTGATCAGCCTGAACCGGAACCATGCCGCGACCGCTGGCTATGTGAAGACGCTACGAACCGAATTGCCGCAGCGCTTTCCCGGCTCGGTCTTTTCCTTCCTGCCTGCCGACATTGTCAGCCAGATCCTGAATTTCGGCTCGCCGGCCCCGATCGACGTCCAGGTGGCGGCACCGGACAAGCAGAAGGGCGAAGCCTATGCCGCCGAACTGGCACGCCGCGTCGCCGCCATCCCCGGCGCGGCGGACGTGCGGCTGCAGCAATCCTCGCATTATCCCGAGTTCGGCATTGACGTGGACCGCACCCGTGCGGGGCTGGTGGGCATCAACGAGCGCGACGTCACCAATTCGCTGGTGGTCAATCTCGCCAGCAGTTTCCAGGTGGCGCCGGCCTTCTGGCTCAATCCCAAGAATGGCGTTTCCTATCCCATCGTGATCCAGACGCCGCAATACCGGCTGGACACGCTGGGCGATCTCAAGACCCTGCCCATCACCGGCTCAAAGCCGGGCGCGCCGCAGCTGCTGGGCGGGCTCAGCGACATCCACCGCCAGAACAGCGACGCGGTGGTGTCGCATTACGCCATCCAGCCGACCTTCGACGTCTATGCCGCGACCCAGGACCGCGATCTCGGCGCCATCGCCGGCTCCATCCAAAAAGCGATAGACGACACACAACATGACTTGCCGGCCGGCGCCACCGTGGCGGTGCGCGGCCAGGTCGAGACCATGAACAGCGCCTTTTCCGGTCTGTTCTTTGGCCTGGCCGAGGCCATCGTGCTGATCTACCTGCTGATCGTGGTCAATTTCCATTCCTGGTCTGATCCTTTCGTGATCGTGATGGCGCTGCCGATGGCGCTGGCCGGGATCGCCTGGACCCTGTTCGCCACACACACCAGCCTCAGCGTTCCGGCATTGACCGGCGCCATCATGTGCATGGGCGTGGCGACGGCCAATTCCATCCTGGTGGTGAGCTTCGCCCGCGAGCGGCTGGCCGCCACCGGCGATGCCATGACCGCAGCGCTGGAGGCCGGCATTACCCGATTCCGGCCGGTCCTGATGACGGCGCTGGCGATGATCATCGGCATGGCGCCGATGGCGCTGGGGCTGGGCGAGGGCGGCGAGCAGAATGCGCCCTTGGGCCGCGCCGTCATCGGCGGTCTGTTGTTCGCCACGGTCGCGACGCTTTTCTTCGTTCCGGCGCTGTTTGTACTGGTGCGCGGCCGCCCGCGGGCCGAGCCGATCCTTGGAGTCTCCCATGTCCCCGCAGAATGAAACCCAGGCCATGCGCTCCGGCCTGGTGCGCGCCGCGCTGGCCGCCGGCGCCATCGCCCTGGTGATCCTGGCGGCCGGTACCTATACCCGGCTGGTCGAGGCCAGCGCCCTGACAAGCTGGACCAGGGATACCGACATTCCGACGGTTTCGCTGCTCACGCCGTCGGGAAGCGGCAAGGGCCAGTTGCTGGTGCTGCCCGGCACCCTGCAGGCCTGGTACGACGCCAGTCTCTATGCCCGCGTCCCCGGCTATGTGAAGTCCTGGCACAAGGATATCGGCGCGCATGTGAAGCGGGGCGAATTGCTGGCCGTCATCGACACACCGGAGCTGGACCAGCAGATCGCCCAGGCGCGCGCCGATCTGGGCGCGGCCCAGGCGGCGGCCAAGTTGTCCGGCACCACCGCCCAGCGCTGGAACGACCTGCTGCCGCTGGATGCGGTCTCGCGCCAGGATGCCGAGGAGAAGGAAGAGGATTTTGCCGCCAAGAGCGGCCGAGTGAAAGCGGCGCAGGCGGAGCTGGACAGGATGCTGGCGATGAAGGCCTTTGCCCGCATCACCGCGCCTCTGGATGGGGTGGTGACGAAGCGCAATGTCGATATCGGCAACCTGGTCAGCGCCTCAGCGTCCGGCGAGCCCTTGTTCGCCGTCGCCGACATGCATGCGCTGCGCGTCTATGTGAACGTGCCGCAATCCTATTCGGCCCAGATTGTGCCGGGCATGACCGTGTCGCTGACGGTGCCGGAATATCCCGGGCGCAGTTTCCCGGCCAGGCTCGCATCCACCGCCGGCGCCATCGCCAGCGGTTCCTCCACCTTGCTGGTGGAGTTCGAGGCCGGCAATGAAGGGGGCCTGCTGAAACCGGGCGAGTTCGCCCAGGTCAGCATGGGCCTTCCGGGCGGCACTGTGGCTCTGCGGCTGCCAGCCAGCGCGCTCCTGTTCCGTGCCGAGGGCCTGCGCGTCGCCACATTGGGCGCCAATGACCGGGTGGAGCTGAAACCCGTGACCATCGCCACCGATCTGGGCACGGAAGTAATCATTGGCTCCGGTCTGTCGCCGCAGGACCGGGTGATCGACAACCCGCCGGATTCCCTGGCCAATGGCGACAGGGTGCGCACCGCCCATGCGGACTAGGCTGCTGCCCGCGCTGCTGCTGCTTTCTGGCTGCTCGCTGGCGCCGGATTACCAGGAGCCGGCCACGCCGGCGCCGCCCGTCTACAAGGAAGGCGGAATCTGGAAGACCGGCATGCCGTCCGACGCGGTGCCGCGTGCCGCCTGGTGGATGCTATATGGCGATGGCACCCTCAACGAGCTGGAACGGAAGGTCGAGAGCGCCAACCCGACCGTGGCGGCGGCGCTGGCGCATTACGACACCGCACTGGGATATCTGGAGCAGGTGCAGGCGGGCCAATATCCCGAGCTGGATGTGGCTGGCCATGCCAATGCCGACCGGCAGTCGGCCAATCGGCCGCTGCGCAGCGCGAGCCAGCCCACATTCTATGGAGACAATCTTCTCGGCCTGACGCTTTCCTGGGACACCGACCTGTTCGGGCGCCTGCGTAGCCAGGCGGCGGCCGGCGCGGCGCTGGCGCAAGGCGCTGCCGCCGATCTTGCCGCGGTGCGGCTGAACCTGCAGGCGCGGCTGGCCGCAACTTATGCCGCATTGCGGGGGGAGGACCGGCAGGCAAGACTTTTAAAGGATGCCATTGCCATCTACGACAAGGCACTGACCGTCACCAACGCCCGCCATGACAAAGGCATTGCCTCCGGCCTGGATGTCAGCCGCGCCCAGACCCAGTTGTCCGATGCCAGGGCCCAGCTCTCCGGCGTGCTGGCGCGCCGGGCGCTGCTGGAGCACGCTGCCGCCAGCCTGGTGGGTGAACCGGCGTCCGGATTCTCGATTGCCGTTTCCGTCGCGCCCCTGAAACTGCCGCAGGTTCCGGCGGGCGTTCCCTCCACCCTGTTGCAGCGGCGGCCCGACATCGCTTCCGCCGAACGGCTCGTGGCGGCGACCAATGCGCAGATCGGAGCCGCGCGCGCGGCCTTCTACCCCGACATTTCCTTGAGCGCTCTGATCGGCCTGCAGAACACCGGCAGTGATGACATTTTCACTGCCTCCAATACTCTCTGGGCTTTAGGCCCGAGTGCAGCCATGACATTGTTTGACGCCGGACGTCATGCAGGCCAGCTGGCGGCGGCGAAGGCCCAGAACCAGGTGGCGGCGGCATCCTATCGCGCCACTGTGCTGCAGGCTTTCCAGGAGGTGGAGGACAATCTCGCGCTGCTGGATAACCTGGCGCAGGAAGCGCGGGACAAGGCCGATTCCGTGACAGCCGCCACCCATACCCAGGACCTGGCCATGGCCCTTTACCAGAATGGCGCCCTGGCCTTCCTCGACGTGGTGGTGGCCCAGACCACGGCGCTGCAGGCCCAGCAGGCGGCCCTGGCCATCGAGACCGGGAGGCTCACGGCCAGCGTCAATCTTGTGCATGCGCTGGGGGGCGGCTGGTCGCGGCAGGACATGCCGCATCTCACGGATTCTTCAGCGGTTTCGGGCAGCGTGACACATCGCCCATCATGACGTTTTTATGAAGAAAAAGGCGCCAAAAAGGCGTTCTGTAACGGCCTCAGGGGAGGGGAAAGGCAAGAATGCGCATCCTCATTGTGGAAGATGAGCATAAGCTGATCGACATTCTGCAGCGCAGTCTGCGCGCGGAAGGCTATGCGGTTGATGGCGTATTGTCGGCCGCCGCCGGCCTCGATTACGTCAAGACCTATCACTATGACCTGATCGTCATCGACCTGCAGCTGCCCGACGGCACCGGCACCAGCCTGCTGAAGCAGATTCGAGAACTGGGCCATACCATGCCGATCCTGATCCTTACCGCCCGCGACGACCTGGAGAGCAAGGTGGAGAATTTCCAGGCGGGCGCCGACGATTATGTCGTCAAGCCGGTGGCGATGGCCGAACTCACCATCCGGGTGCAGGCGCTGCTACGGCGTGGTCCCGCGTTGCAGGAGAATATCCTGCGCGCCGCCGACCTGGAAGTGAACCGCCTGACCAGGCAGGTCAAGCGCGGCGGCAAGCGCATTGAACTCAGCCCGAAGGAATATTCCCTGCTGGAATATCTCTTTCTGCATTCCGGCCGCACGCTGTCCCGCAGCATGATCGTGGAGAAGATCTGGGACCAGTCCTTCGAAGGGTTGACCAATATCGTTGATGTTTATATCGGCCATCTGCGCCGCAAGATCGACGAAGGCCGCGAACCCAAGCTGATCCGCACCGTGCGCGGCCTGGGCTACATGCTGGACGGGGACAGCGCCCCGCAATGATCCCGCGCTCCGTCACTTCGCGGCTGGTATTTTTCTATTGCCTGCTGCTGGTGGCGCTCGGCGGCACCTTTCTTTTTTTCACGGTGCTGAGTTTCGAGACTTACACCCGCCAGGCGATCACCGATAACCTCGCTGCGCGCACCGACGAAGTCTGGAACCTTTCGCAAGGTCTGCTGGACCAGCCGGACAAGCTGGCGCCGCTCATTACCAGACGGTTCGCCCCGGAAGTGCAGGAGCGGTTTATTCGCATCCGGCAGGGGGAAACCGTGCTTTACCGCTCTGGCGATCCGGCCAGCCACGATTTCCATGCCGCCGATGTTCCGCTGTCTGCATCTCCGCTCCATCCGCGGGCGAGCCTGCATGGAAATCTGCTGCTTTATACACGCAGCTTTACCAACGAGGATGGAACTTACGTCATTGACAGCGGCCAGTCCTTCGTTTTTGCGCGGACCGTGCAGCGGCGGCTCGCAACATCGCTCGCCATCGGCCTGCCCATCCTGCTGCTGGCTGCCGCCATTGCCGGGTATATCCTGATGCGCCGCGCCCTGACCCCCGTCGAGGTCATGATCAACGCCGCGGAATCCTATACCTTCCATGATCCCCACAACCGCCTTCCGCTGGTGGGTGCCGAGCCGCGCATCGAGGCGCTTGGCCTGGCGCTGAACCGCATGCTGGACCGGCTGGACCAGGCCTATACCCATGTCAACCGTTTCTCGGCCGACGCGGCACACGAACTGCGCACGCCACTCACCATCATACGCGGCGAACTGGAGCTGGCGACCAACCAGCCGCGACCGCGGGCGGAGATCGAGCGTGCCATCAGCAACGCGTTGGAGGAGATGACCCGGCTATCCGGGATCGTGGACAGCTTGTTGACCCTGTCGCGGATGGGCAGTTCCTGGGGCAAGCACGCCCATGCCAGCGTCGATCTGAGCGAACTGGCGCGCGAAACCATTGAGCAGATCAGCTTGCTGGCTGAGGAAAAGCAGATCGCCATCAGCGTGACGCCGGCTCCGCCGGTGATGGTGGCGGGCGACCGCGACCGGCTGAAGCAGGTGATGGTCAACTTGATCGACAATGCCATCAAGTACACGCCTGCTGGCGGCAGCGTGACGGTTCAGACCGGTGCCGGGGGTGATACCGCTTTCGTTGCCGTCGAGGACACCGGCATCGGCATGGGTCCGGAGCAGCAGGACCGCATATTCGACCGCTTTTACCGGGTCTCCACCGACCGCGGCGAGGAGGGCGCCGGCCTGGGGCTGGCCATCGTCAAGGCAATCTGCCAGGCCCATGGCGGGAGCATCAGCGTGCGCAGCGCGCCCAAGCGGGGCAGCTGCTTCCGTGTGGAACTCCCGCTGCAGGCTGCGCCGCTGGCTGGCGCGCCTGACGCCCTAGAAAACAGAATTGCCGCCGCGGGGGCCGCGGCGGCAACTCAGGTGCAGAACTGACTGTCTGCTCAGAACGGATAGTAGCGCAGGCTGCTGAAGACCATGTTGTCGTCGGTCTCCGGCTTGCCGCCGGTGCCCGGAAATGCGGTCATGTGGTGATAGGAATATTGCATGCCAAAGCGGAAGCTGCCGTTGCGGCCATGATACAGGCGCGACCAGAAGCCCGCCGTGACTTCGCTGACGGCCTGCAGGTTGGGTGAGCAGGAGCCACCCTCGACGAAGCAGCCGGCCAGGTTGTAGGCGGGGTTGCCCAGGCCCTGATGGCCGGTGCCGACATTGTAGTACTTGGCGCTTTCCTCTTCCTGGCCGGCATAGGTGTAGAAGTCGAGCAGCGGCGTGGCATGCCAGGTCAGCCCGGCCATCATCATGTTCTCGTGCAGCGGGGCCAGGGTGCCATCGGGGCGGAAGGTGACATCGGGCAGCTGGCCGCTGCCATAGCGGCCAATGCCGGTGCCGGTCATGCCGGTGACCTGGACATCCAGCGATCCCGGAATCACGCTCCAGGCGATACTGCCGCCGAACCCGCCGCCGCTCTGCGAGTGGTTGCCGGCGCCCACCGGATAGCTGCCGGCATTGCCTGCCGCGATGTTGGTGCGGTCGTAGAAGGAGCGGGACAGGCCGAAAGCCTCGATGTGCAGCGGCTGGGTGTTGCCGAACATCGGTTCCCAGGCGACCTTGCCGACAAAGTCGGGGACATTGTTGAGCGAATAATTGTTGTTCTTGTCGAACAGCGAGCCGCCGGCCGCGATATTGGTGACGCTGACGCCCGAAGCAGCGGCGGCATTGGGCGCGAAAGTGGTCTGGGCATTTTCCGCGGACAACGCCACCCAGAATTCCTTGTCCCAGCTCTTGACGATGCGGATTTGGGGCTGACGCGCCCAGCCGAACCCGACGACATACTGCGCGTCGATGGTGGCGGGCGAGACTTCGTTGCGCGGCGTGATGCCCTTGCTGTTGAGTGTCACCAGCGACCAGCTCTGGCCCCCAAGAAGCTGCAAGCCAAGATTGTCCCAGTCCACAGTGCCATAGACGTTGCGGATGCGCAGATTGTAGGAATTGCTTTCATTGGAGTTGGCGGTCTGCCCGGCGCCGAGAAAGTCGGTTTCGACATAGAAAGCAAGATGGGTGTTGGGATTGGCGTCGCCCTGCGCCAGCATCGAGACGCGGCTCTGCCGGGCCGTCCAGCGCATTTCCGACAGGTGCGACAGCGGCGAGTTGGCAAAGGGAATGCCGTTATAGCTGCTGCCGATGTCGGCCTGCTCGCTGCGCGAGCGATAAACGCCTTCAAAGGCGAGGAACCCGCCCAGCGTCACCTTGGCCGGACCGATATCAAAATCATCGGCGAAGGCCGGCGACAAAAGCGCCGCCACAAACGCGCAGGCTGCCGCGCCGGCGCGCATCAAAAATCCCGTCCTCATGATTGTCATCCTTGTTTTCCCGCTCACGGCCAAAAGTGGCCGCACCGGCTCGCGTGGTAGTCGGACGAGAAGACAGTTTTGCAACGAGACGGATTTATAAGTGGATTTTAATGTGGCCTTTAAAGCGCTTTTATGCAGCGCCAAAAATCATTCCGCTCCGCGATGAATCCCGCCTGACCGTCACGGCAACGAAACAAATCGCGCCTATCGCGGCTCTCAAGCGCGCGAATGCTCGCGCGTCCAACGGAAGGGATGCGACATGAAGAAGACGACTCGATGCCTGACTGGCCTGGCAGCAGCCTGCCTGCTTGCCACCGGCGCAATGGCAGCTGAAATAACCGGCGCCGGCTCCAGTTTCGTGGCGCCGATCATCACCAAATGGGCTTCCGTCTACAAAGGTCCGTCGGGCGACAATCTGAACTATGCCTCGATCGGCTCGGGCGGCGGCATCTCCCAGATCAAGGCGAAGACGGTGACCTTCGGCGCCTCGGACAAGCCGCTGAGCGTCGCCGAACTCGATCAAAATGGCCTCACCCAGTTTCCGGTGATCGTCGGCGGGGAATCCATCGTCGTAAATCTCCCGGGCATCCAGCCGGGACAACTGGTGCTGGACGGGCCGACCCTGGCCAACATCTATCTGGGCAAGATCACCAAGTGGAACGATGCGGCGATCAAGAAGCTGAACCCTTCGGTCAATCTGCCGGACAGGAGCGTCGTGGTCGTCCACCGTTCTGACGGTTCCGGCACGACCTATATTTTTGCCAACTATCTTTCGAAGGTGAGCAAGGAGTGGGCCGACAAGGTCGGCGCCGACACGGCAATAGAGTGGCCCGTGGGCATCGGCGGCAAGGGCAATGAAGGCGTTTCCGGTTCCGTGCAGCAGGTCGCCGGTTCCATCGGCTACGTCGAATACGCCTATGCCATCCAGAACAAGCTCACGCACACCCGGATGATCAACAGGGCCGGCAAGACACTGCAGCCCTCGATCCAGACCTTTCATGATGCGGCGGCCAGCGCCGACTGGGTGGGCGCTTCCCGCCAGGCCTTCAACATGGTGCTGGTCGATCAGCCCGGCGCCAACGCCTGGCCGATCACCGGCGCCACCTGGGTTATTATGCAGAAGAAGCCGGTTTCGGCCACCGATTCCACGCGCGCCCTCAATTTTTTCAAATGGGCCTACGCAAATGGCGGCGACATGGCGGCGCAGCTTCAGTATGTGGCGCTGCCCGAGAATGCAGTAAAGGCGGTCGAGGCGAGCTGGAAAGTGATACAGGGCTCCGGCTACTGAGATGCTTCGCGCGCGCCCGCTGCCTAAGCCGTAGTTTCAGCGGTGACGCCATGCAGAAGGGCCCGGGCCGGCGCGTGTCGCCGGCCCGGCGCTTCCAGTTGCGCGGCCAGGGCGTCCATGTCTTCCGCCTGGCCCGAGCGCAACATCGCCATGAATATCAGCGCCAGGGGCGGGCCAACTCTTTCGGCCAGCCAACCATTCCAAGCGTCGGGTTCGCTCGCGGAATCCTCCAGCAGCCTTGCGGCCAGCCGCAAATAGTGCTGCGCCTTTTCCAGCAGGGCATCGTCGGCAGTATCAAGCAGGGCACTCGATTCCAGCGCAAGACTGGCCATTTGCAACAGCGACCAGAGATGGGTGCCGGATGCAGTATCGAGGCTGCCGCCGTGATGTCTCAATCGGCTGGCGGCATGCTCAAAGACGGTGGCGACGCGGCGATCCGGTGGCAACGACCGCCCCAGCATGCGTGTGACTTGTTGCAGGAGCGCGCCATCGCCCTTGGATGCGCCGCATGAAGGCGGTTCGGGCAGTTCCGGCAGGGGAAGCCAGGGTTTGCGAACGCGCCGGCATTGCCGCCAGGCCCTGCGCAACTTCGCGGCGGGAACCGGAAAGCCGCGTAGCCACAGGCTCCAAAGCACCTGATCGATCTGGTTGTAGCGTTTGAGCAGATCAAAAACTGTTCTTGCCCTGCTCCTGATGTCAGGCGTGCGCCAGTAATAGGCGCGACCTGCGCCCGTGCCGCAACTGTCCAAGGGCGGCAGAAGCCCGTGCTTACGCCAGCCCGCAAGAGCGTTCAGAGGCAGCTTGCGCCCGGCGGCAGCCAGCGACTCGATGAGTTCTCGCTCGGAGGTTGTGGATGCTGACCTGCGTTTCATAGAGCACCGGAATATTTGCCGATGCTAAGGCGGGCGCCTGAAGCCAGCGCCCAGCTTTGATGAAAGTGCATTTATGATTGGGGCTTCTCATCGTGGGAAGGAATGTCCGACGCCTAGGGTGGCGAGGGCACGACACGCGAAAAACTCTGGCCCCGCGCTAGCCGGCCCGCCGCTCAAACTCCTCCACCAGATCCCAGTCGGCGCCGTTCCAGTGGAAGATGGCGGCATAGGCATATTGGCGCCGCCGCAGTGCCTGGTCGATGCGCTGCTTCAATTCCATCTGGAAGTCGGAATACTCGATTTCGTCCGGTTCGCCGCCTACGGCCTCGGCGTTTTGCCAATAGCTGGCCTGGAACTGGCCGTCCTCGCGATTGACGGTCACGGATTATTGATTGGCCGGCGGCGCGCCCCGGCCGCCGCGTCCGGCGGCAGCAGCAGGCATGACGCGATAAGCCTTGTGGCAGGCGCCGCAGTCGGCCTGCACCGTCACCAGGGCATGGGCCATGGCGATTCGATCCGGCGCGGTCAGGAAGGTCCTGGCATCAGCGATGAACTTGTCGTTGGCGGCCTTGAAGCCTGCCGCATCGGTCCACAATTCCGGCTTGATGCCGGCATCATTCTCGTCGGTGCCGGGCGCGAACAGCACGGCCATCCTGCCGCCATTGTCGATCAGGATCTGCGCCTGCTTCTTCACTTCGGCCGGCTTGAGGATGCCGACGACAAGGGCATCGAGGGCGCTGTAGGCGGCGTTGTTGGCTTTCATCACCGCCTGGCGGTCACTGCGCGCATCGGCAAGCGCCGCGGTGGCGCAGCAGCACAGGATTGCCGCCAGGATACTTGCACGCATGCGACTCTCCGCCTCCGGCCAATTGTCCGAGTATAAGCGGCTTTTCCGTCCGGGCGCCAGTTGATCCGCCGCCGCCGGTAATTAAGGTATGCGGCAAAACCGGTCATCGGGGGAAACCATGCGCAAGAACATTCTTTTTCTGGCCGGCTGCGCAGTGCTGGCCGCCATGCCCGGTTTGGCGCAGCAGCGGGCGGCACTGCCGCCCGTGCCACCGGCAATGAACGTGCCTGCGCCCGGACCGCAGACCGGCGCGCCTTACGCCCCCCAGCCCATCCTGCCTGGCGGCATCGTCATGACGCTGTTCCCGCCCGGCTCGCCCTATCTGAAAGCCGACAAGGTGACCATCCCGGAAGTCTACAACATGGACGCCCGGGTACAGGGCCGCATCAACAGCATTGTCTCGATTCACAATCCCTCCATCGAGGTGCATTTCGCCCCCGCCAGCGTCAACACCGGCACCGCCGTTATCCTGGCGGCGGGCGGCGGCCACAACACCCTCAATGTCGGCAGCGAGTCCGCCGACTTCGTGCCCTGGTTCTACAATCACGGCGTCACCACCATCATCCTCCGCAACCGGCTGCGCCGCGACGGCTATGATCCCAAGACCGACGAGGTCTATGACGCCCAGCAGGCCATCCGCCTGGTGCGGGCCCATGCCAAAGACTGGAACATCGACCCCGCCAAGATCGGCATCATGGGATTCTCCGCGGGAGCCGAGCTCGCTGCGCCCGCCGCCATCGCCTTCGAGGATTTCGACAGGAAGAACAATGCGCCGACCGATCCGCTGGCCGGGATTTCCTCGCGACCGGATTTCGTCGGCATCATCTATCCCGGGCCGTCGCCTTTCACCCGCGGCGCCAGGCCGCCGATCCCGAAGAACACGCCGCCGGCCTTCATCGTCTGCGCCGGCTGGGGCGACAAGGTCCATGCCGTGTGGGCCGATGAATATTTCTCCGCCATGCTGAATGCCGGGATTCCCAATGTGGAGATGCACATTTATGCCCGCGGCCATCACCCCGGCGACCGGGTAGGGCCGGACGAGCCGCTCTCCACCGGCGGATTGATGGATCGCGGCTTCATCGCCTATGGCACCTGGCCCGATCGCATGGTGGACTGGATGAAGGATCTCGGCTTCTTCAACAAGCCGGGCGTCGAGACCCAGGCCGCCAGGGACGTCGATGCCTTCGTCAAGGCGCCGCCGCCCCCGCCACCCGGAGCACCACGCCCTGCGCCCGCGCCGCCGGGAGCAGCACCGGGCTGATCACTGCGCCTGCGGGAAGCGCATCTCGCCATAAAGGTCCGCCAGCGATGTCGGCGAACCGGTGAAGGCGGGACGCGGGGTTTTCCGCATCGCCATGATCTTGCGATAGAGCTGGTCGGCCATTTCGGCGTTGATGCCCCAGCCTGCCAGGTACATCAGCCGCAGATCGTGGTCGGTGTTGATCTGCGCGCCCTTCAGCCAGTCGCGCATCGCAGGCTCGTCGCCCAGATAGGTGGCGTACATCGCGGTGGCGGTGGGGAAGCCGATTTCGTTCATCGACTCGCGCACCTTGGCGAAGTCCGGGCTGCGCAGCTTTGACTCGGCGGCGTCGATGTCGACCTTGAGCGGTTCGGCCTGGCCCATCAGTACCAGGTCGTAGCCCTGGCCGTTGTTGAGGTTGGCCCAGACCGTGCCCTGTGGAAAGACGGCGAAGAAGGTGGCGAACTCGCTCTTCACCGTTTCCTCGTCGCTTTCATAGAGCGGCACATACAGCGTGAAATAGCCGCCGGGATTGAGATGCGCCTTCACCTTCTCGAAGTAATCCTTCGAATAGATGCTGGCGGTGCCCTTGACCCAGACGTCGAGCGGATCGGAGGCGATGATGTCGTACTTCTCCCGCGTCGTCAGCATGTAGTGCCGGCCATCGTCATAGACGATGGTGGTGCGCGGATCGTTTTTCACATTGTTGTCGAACGGCGCGAAATACTTGGTCGAGGTCGGCGGCACCTTCGGCTCCATCTCGACCACGGTGATGCTCTTGACGCTGGGATACGGCGTGAAGCTGCCTGCCGAGACGCCGGCGCCGAAGCCGATGCCCAGCACCTTCACCGGATTGGGATGGATCAGCGCCGGGATGTGCCCGATCATGCGCTGCAGGCTCATGTCGAAAGGCTCGTTGGTCGCCTCGACATGGCCGGCGACGCTGATCTGCAGCGCCCCGTCGCTGACGCGGGTGATGGCAAGGGAGGAGTTCATGCCTTCCTGCACCTCCAGCACCTTGGCATAGGGCGAAAGGTTGCGAATCTGCTTGCCGAAGGCCACCAGCTCGCCCGGCTGCTGCGGCAGGGCCCAGGCGGAGAGGCCGACAATTGCCGCTGCGGCCGCGATGCCGATGCCGGCGAGCGCGCCTTTTGTCTTCAGGCCGGGCAGCAGCAATACAAAACTGCCCAGGCCCACCAGCACAAGCATGGTGCGCTGGGTATCGCGGGTCCCGATCCAGGCGATCAGCACCAGGCTGGCCAGCAGCGCGCCGGCGATGCCGCCGAAGGTGTTGGCGGCATAGACGCGCGACACCGGCCGGGCCGGGTCGGTGCCGTGCTTTGCCGCCGCCATCGCCAGCGGGAAGCTGGCGCCCCACAGCAGGGTGGACGGCAGCAGCGCCATCAGGCTGCGCTCCAGGTTTGTCAGCGCCACCGCCCAGCCGCTCATGGCGCGGGGCTCCGGCAGATAAGGCAGCACCTGGGTGATCATGTAGGCGGCCCAGCAGATCGCCGCCGCCAGCAGCACCTGGCACCAGCCCAGCGCCAGGCGCGGCTTCAGCGCCCGCAGCAAGAGCGCCCCCAGGCCGCTGCCGATGCCCATGCCGATCAGGAACACGGCGAGGATCAGCGAGAAGGCGTAGGTCGTGCCGTCGAACAGCATGCCGAGCTGGCGGGTCCACACCACTTCCGCGCCAAGCGCGGCGGCGCCGGATATGCCGATGACCAGATAGACGGGCAGGGGATTGCCCGCATCTTCAGGGGAAGACGTTGCTTGCGCATCTCCTTCCACGGTCAGGCTGGTCGCAGGCGCGGCTTTCGCCAGCAGGAAGCTGGCCAGCGCGATGGCGAGATTGATCGCCACCGCCGCATAGGTCGCGACCGAAAGATCGAACAGCCGCAGCAGATAGAATCCCGCCAGCAGGCAGCCAGCCACCGCGCCCAGCGTGTTGCCGGCATAGAGCACGCCCCACCAGGTCACGCCGCGCGGCGTGGCGGAAATGAAGCGCGAGATCGCCGGTAGCGAGGCGCCCATCAGGAAGGTCGGCGCCAGCAGGCAGACGGCGCAGAGCGCTGCCCGCATCAGCAGACCCGCAACGCCGCCCTGGTCGATGGTGAAATAGACATCGGCCATCAGCGGCAGTCCCCACAGCACCAGAAGGCCGCAGACGCCGATACCCAGTTCGATCAGGGCATAGACGCGCAACGGGTGGGTGTCGCGGCCCGCCAGCTTCGGCAGGAACCAGCTCCCCAGGCACAGCCCGCCCATGAAGGTCGCCAGCAGGATGCCCAGCGAGATGGCGCTGGCCCCCAGCGCCAGTTGCAGCATCTGGTACCAGACCACTTCATAGATCAGGGCGGCGCAACCGCTGGCGACGAACAGCAGCAGCACAAGCGGCAGGAGCACCGGCGAACGGACCGGCTGGGCGGAACTGGACATGGAACGCTTCCCCGAAATCTTCTTTATGAGCGGACTATCCGACCATACTGACGTGAGGCTGCCAAGCAACCCTGCGCCCAAGACTTGTAAAACTGTGTCGGCATGGCGGACTTTCAGTCCGTGAGCGGCATTTCCGCCGCCATCCGTTCCAGATTGCCACCGGTCGCCGCCAGCATCTCGGCCAGTGGGCGCGGGGTCTTGTTGATGGACCAAGCGGCCTTCAGGCCCACCGCCTTGATCTCTTCGGGCGAAGCCGACAGCTTGCCGCACAGCGCCACAACCGGCGTTGCGCCGGCGCGCGCGCAGACGCCCTGGATCAGCTTGCCCTGCAGGCTCTGGCCGTCGATATGGCCTTCGCCGGTGATGACAAGGTCGGCGCGCCGCACCGCCGCATCAAATCCGACCAGGTCCAGCACCATCGCGATGCCGCGCTTGAGGCTGGCGTTCAGGAACGCCATGCCGCCGAAACCCAGCCCGCCGGCGGCGCCCGCGCCGGGAATTTCCGCCAGGCCGGGCTTGCCGAGCTGATCAGCCACCAGCGCCGCGACGTGGCGCAGGCCCTCATCCAGATGCGTCAGGCTTTCCGGGGTGCCGCCCTTTTGCGGTCCGTAGATCCAGGCGGCGCCATTGGGGCCATAAAGCGGATTGGTGACGTCGCAAAGCACCTCCACCTTGTCGAACAGCGGCGTGGGCGGCGGAATGATCCTGGCGATGCGCTGCAGGTTGCCGCCGGTCGGCTTCACCGGGTCGCCGGAGGCGTAGAGGAACTGCCAGCCCAGCGCTGCCGCCATGCCGATGCCGGCATCGTTGGTGGCGCTGCCGCCGATCGCCAGCAGGGCGGTTCTGGCGCCGCGCGCCCGCGCATCCGCCAGCAGCTGGCCGGTGCCATAGGTGGAGGTGAGCAGGGGATTGCGTTCGGCCTGGCTGAGAAGCTGCAGGCCGGACGCGGTCGCCATCTCCACCAGGGCGGTGCCGCCATCGGCCGAAAGGCCATAGCGGGCCTGGACCGGCCGCCCCAGGGGATCGGACACTTCCAGGCTGAAATTCTTCAGCGACAGCGCCTTGCGCAGAATGTCCAATACCCCTTCGCCGCCGTCGGACAGCGGCATTTGCGTGGTTTCGATGCCGGGATGGGCGCGTTTCAGCCCGCGGGCGATGGCGCCACAGACATTTTCGGCGTCGAGCGCATCCTTGAAGGAGTCGCAGGCGATCAGGACATGCATGGCGCTCGAATAGCCCGGCAGGCACAGTCCGACAATGGCTGTGGCCGCTCTGCCATTTTGCAGTGCGGCATAGGGGCGCGACAGATCGCGCGCATTGCGTCATGCCGTCGCCGCGGCCTATAAGTAACACCAATCGCGACGGCAGATCGTGAGCAACTGCAAGGGGGTAGGGCCGGGATGGGCCCCGCTCCAGGGATATCGAAGGACCGGGCGACAAACTCCGTTACATTGCCGTTATGGCGTTAGGGGCCGCGCCGGGCGATGCTCGGTCAGGATCGCAGAATCCCCGGCGCGCGGCCTGAAAACGGACTGCCGCCCCACCACAAGTTTTGAATCGGGAGTGAACCGCCATGCCGCCTCTTTCCAGACGTTCGATGCTTTACGGCTCCACTGCCGCCCTCGGTTTCGGGGCGCTGGCGACGGTGGCCGAAGCACAGCGCAGCCCCAATGGCGGCGGTGCCCTCGCCAACGCCTATCCCGCGCCGCCGCCTCGCGGCGCCATCGCCCAGGACACCGACTGGCTGCATTTCGCAAAGGATGTGGGCGCCAATCGCTACTCGCCGCTTGACCAGATCAATGGCGACAATTTCAAGAGCCTGCAGATCGCCTGGCGCCTGGACAATTCCCATTTCGGTCCGCGCATCGAGACCAACTGGGAATCGACCCCGCTGCTGATCAAGGGCCGCCTCTACGTCACCATCGGCACGCGCCGCGACGTGGTCTGTCTCGACGCCATCACCGGCGAGATCATCTGGCTGCACCGCGAAGACGAGGGTGAGCGCGGCGCGCGCGCCCCGCGCATCCTGTCGGGCCATGGCTGTTCCTACTGGACCGACGGCAAGGTCGAGCGCATCGTCTATACCACCCAGGGCTATCGCCTGATTTCGCTCGACATCGCGACCGGCATCCCCGATCCGCGCTTCGGCAAGAACGGCGTGGTGGATCTGCGCCTGGAGGACGACCAGGAGATCGACCTGGTGAACGGCGAAATCTCCTGGCATTCCACGCCGCTGATCGCCAACAACGTCATCGTGATCGGCGCCGCCCACAGCGGCAGCGACCCGCGCGCGGGCAACCTGATGCCGCCGGTCGGCAATGTCCGCGGCTATGACGCCCGCACCGGCAGGCGTCTCTGGATCTTCCACACCATTCCGCACAAGGGCGAGTTCGGCTACGACACCTGGCTGGCCGATGGCCCGACCACCGCCTTCGGCCATGCCGGCGTCTGGGGCCAGATGTGCGCCGACCCGGACCTGAACACGGTCTATTTCGGCGTCGAGCTGCCCTCGGGCGACTATATCGGCGTCAAGCGCAAGGGGCCCGGCCTGTTCGGCGAAAGCCTGGTGGCGCTGGACCTCAAGACCGGCAAGCGCAAATGGCATTTCCAGATGGTCCATCACGGCCTGTGGGACAATGACGTTCCCTGCTCGGCGATGTGCGTGGACATTCCGGTCAACGGCAAGATCGTCAAGGCGATCGCCCAGCCGACCAAGCAGTCCTTCCTGTATGTCTTCAACCGCGAAACCGGCGAGCCGATCTGGCCGATCCCGGAAGTGCCGCGCGAGCCGGGCGATGTGCCGGATGAATGGTATTCGCCAACCCAGCCGATTCCATCCAAGCCGCCGGCCTATGACCGGGTCAATGTCGGCGATGACGATCTGGTGGACTTCACGCCGGCCATCAAGGCGCGGGCCAAGGAGATCGCCGACCATTATGTGCGCGGCAGGGGGCCGTTCGATTCCCCGACCATGGCGACGCTGGACGGCAAGTGGGGCACGCTGTGCCTGCCGGGTTCGCAGGGCGGCACCAACTGGCCGGGCGCCTGTGTCGATCCGGAAACCAAGATCGTCTATGTCTATTCCAAGACCCAGCCGGCGGTGCATGGCGACGTCAAGGACGACGCCTCGCCCTTCGGATATCGCGGCGGCGTGCCGGCGGCGCCGGGCGCGGCCGGCGGCCGTGGTGGTCGCGGCGGCGGTGCCGGCGGTCCTCCC
>CAZNGO010000088.1:0-7639 GCA_964572805.1 uncultured Rhizobium sp.
TCTCTTCGTGGACGCGGACGGCGAACCCCTTGCCAAGCCTCTGCCGGGCGCCGGCGAGCGTCCCGCGGCTTGCGCCTCGATGCAGCCGATGGATCCCAATGGCGGCGAGGAGAACTCGCGCTCCACCTCTTCGCTGATCACTTATGGCAAGGTGAAGATCGCCGCCTTCGGCGACCTGACCTGGAACAGCGAAATGAAGCTGTTCTGCCCCATCGACAAGGTCGGCAAGGTCGATGTGCTGCTGGCCAGCCATCACGGGCTGCAATTCTCCAACAGCCCGGCACAGGTCGAGTCGCTGCAGCCCAAGGTGGTGATCGTCGGCAACGCCATCGGCAAGGGCGACGATCCCGACCGCATGAAGAGCTACATGGCCAATCCGCGCTTCCAGGGCATGTGGCACCTGCATGTCAGCCGGGGCCATGACGAGCTGGACGGCGATCCCAACATGATCGCCAATCCCGACCATGACCAGACCAGGGACAAGAACTACAATCTGCGCCTGCGCATCAAGAAGGACGGCACCATCACCGTCATCAACGAGCGCAACGGCTACAACAAGACCTATCACGCCGGTCCCTGACAGATCCGGGTACGGATTAAAGCGCGGCCTGGCATGACCTGGCCACCGCTGGCACCGGCTGGGAAGCCGGCAGCGAGAGCCATCTGGGCGATTATCTGTTGCGGCCTTTCCTGGGCGTCGAGTTCAAGCACGCCATCCTGGGGCGGCGGCAGAGCATCATCGCGGGCTTCGTGGGCGCCCCTCTTGGAGTGATGCCTTTCCAGATCTGCAATTCGCCGGATGCCGATCTCTTCCAGCCCGGCATTGGTTTCGACCTGCTGGGCAAACCGGATCTGGAACCGCGCGGCAGGACAGCTAATCGCTCAAGGTTTCAATCCCGTTCTGAGCCCGTTCGCCGCTCGAGTGATTGCTACTTTGAGACCTCCCAGACAAACCGGTCGCCATCCAGTCCATCGGATTGGGGGCCCGGGCTGTCGGCGCGCACGGCGCCCGTCACCGGGTCAATGTGCAGATAGCGGTTCGTGGCAAGCGACATCAGCACCGTCTCGCCCGTCGGCGTCTCGCTCCACTGGAAGCTCTGCGATGGGCCGGGCGCGACTGCGGCCAGCCTGACCGCGCCATCGGCGCCGACTGTGAGAGCGCCACCCGCCGCGCGCAGAGCGACACGGCCTTTGCTTCGGTCCTCGACGCGGAAGCGGCCCGGCGCACCCTTCGTCGCAACGGCCGACAGGCCTGTCGCCAGCTTGCCTGCCGCCGGCTGGAACGAGGTGAAGGTGACGGTCTTGCCCAGCGGAATGCCGTGCATCAGGCCCTGCGGATAAGGTTCGCGCATCTGGAAGGAATCGAAGTCGGCATAACCGCCCGTTGCACCGCCGCTATTGTAGGCGAACAGGCCATAGCGCACGCCCTGGAAAGTCTTGAGGGTATAGACCATGGTGAATTCGCCGCCGATAGGCGTGAAGCGCTTGCCGTCGGTGGACCAGGAAAAGCGGGCCTTCTCTTTCAGATAGTCGGCATCGGCCTTCAGCCAGACGCGATTGGCCTTGAGCGGCTGGCGCACGGTCTGGTCGGCCTGCAGGTCGCGCTGCACCAGGAAAAGGCCATCGGCGCCGCGCTCGACCTTTAGGGTGGCGTACTTTTCCAGGAACAACGACAGGCCGGCGACGTCGCCATTTTTCAAGCCATCCGTATACAGCACCACCAGCGGCGAGGAGACCGGACCCATGGCGCGCTGGGTCAGGGTGTTGCGGGCGTTCCAGAGACTTTCGGCGGGCAATGCATGCAGCCGCAGGAAGCCGGGCCGTTCGGTCAGCGACCAGGCGGTGTCTACCGGCGCATGGTTCCATTGCCAGACCTTGTTCAGCTTGCCGTCGAAATTGTCGTCGCGGGAATAGACCGCGGCGGGCTTCTGGTTCGCGCCGATATCCGGCTTGATCCAGGTGCGGGGCGTGCGGCCAAGATTGCCGGGTAGGCCGAACCATGGCCAGCCATCAGCCCAGGTGACGGGCGAAAGCGAAGTCAGGCGGCCTACGGAGTTGTAGTCCTGCATCGACCAGCCCCACCAGTCACCCTTGGCGGTCTGCACGATACCTCCCTGATGCAGCGAGACCTTGCCGTTCGGCGTCAGGTTGGCCGGCACCAGCACGCCCCCGCGCCCGGCGCGGTTGCCTTCGTTGAGGCCGAAATCCTCGTCAAAGGCGATGGCCTTGTTCACTTCCCACGGTCCGTCGATGCGGTCGGAGCGGGCGGCCGGCATTTTCATGCGTCCGGCATACCATGCGGTGATGATGTAATATTTGCCATCGATCTTGTAGAAATGGCTGCCCTCCCCCATGCCATCGGTGCGGGCAAAGGCTTCCTTCTCGGTGCCTGGCACGATGTCGGTGAGATCATCGGTGAGCTGGGCGATGTGCAGATTCTGGTAGCCCCACACCACCCAGGCTTTGCCGTCATCATCGAACAGCACCGACAGGTCGTGCAGCGACTTCTTCATCGCCCGGTGCGTCCAGGGACCCCTGGGATCGGTAGCGCTGAAAATTTGCGTCGTCTGGCCGTTGACGTTGCTGAAAATGTAAAAGGTTCCGTTGTGGTAGCGGAAGGATGGCGCCCAGATGCCCTTGCCATAAATGTCCTTGCCGCCTTCCAGCCGGTATTCCGGGCCGAGGTCGAGCCTGTCCATGGCGTAGGAGACGAACTTCCAGTTGACCAGATCCTTCGAGGTCAACACCGCCAGTCCCGGCATGGAGTGCATGGTGGTGCCGGTCATGTAGAAGTCGTCGCCCACCCGGATGATGTCGGGGTCGGAAAACTCGTCATAGAAAAGCGGATTGGTATAGGTGCCGTTGCCATTGTCTGCGCGCCAGGTTGCGGCTTCGGCGACAGCGATGGGCGACAGGCAGGCCAACTGAACGGCGAGTGCCGGCAGGAAAGGACGCTTCATCGGCAAATCCTGTCTATCGGGCGCTGGAATAGCGGTTGGCGGCGCCGGGGGTGGGAAGGTCCGTGACGACCGGTGTGTTGGCCGCATGCGCCTTGGCGAGCGGCGCGGACAAGGTGATGCCGCTGCCGGAGACGGGCGCGCCTGCCGCATGCGCCAGCTTCAGGGGCGCGGCGACGGTAAGCCGCGCGCCACCACGGCCGCCGCCGGCGGCAGCGACGATCGCCGTTTCCTGGCTGGCGCCGCTGTCGATGGTGACGCTCTGGCCAGGCGCGAAGCCGCCCGCCGCGGCGATGGGAATGACGGTGGCGCCGGCCTCGATGGCGGAGGCGGCATGGCTGGCGCCGGCGGTGCCGACGCTGGCGATCACCGCCCTCTCCATGTTCGCGCCATTGTCGATCATCACGCTCTGGCCGGCAGCAAGGCCCGCCACGCTGCCGGCTTTGATGTTGGCGGCGCCAGCCGTTGCGCCTTCGGGCAGGCGGGTCGCGGGCTGCACCAAGACGTCGTCGCAGTTGCCGTCGCCGTCATGACCGCCGGGGAAGCGGCCGATGCAGCGGCTGGGCGCGCCGGGCGCCGCAGCGGCGGCGGCGGTGGCCGCCGCGCCGGGACCGGAGCCGGCACCCGGCACAATGGCGATGCAGCCGCCCATGCCCTGCACGCCTTCCAGCGTCGCCAGCTCGGGGCTGGTGATTGAGCCACTGGCGCTGGAGCTGCTCTGCTGCGAGCCCCAGACCAGCGCGTCGGCCACGACCCTGCCGCCGGCGTCAGTCAGGGCGAGGGAGCCGCCCTTGATGGAAAGCAGGTTGCCGAACCATTGCTGCGGCGCCGGCCCCTGATAGCCGATGATTCCGGCCTGGGCGCTGATCACGGCAGCGCCATAAGCATGCGCGCGCGCCAGCGGACGGTCGAGGGTGAGGCCGCTGCCCAGCGCCTGCACTGCATCGCCGCTGACATGGGCGAATTTTGTCGCCGCCGCGAAGCGGATGCCGGTGCCGGGATCGGAGATGTCGGCGCCGGCGGCATGGTCGAATTTGAGCGGCGTGACGAGCGTCACCCCGGCGCCCGTTGCGCCCGGTGTGCCGACGGAAGCGACTTTTGCCGTCTCCTTGTGCACGCCGGCGCCGATGGTCAGCGTGTCCCCCACGGTCATATCGGCGCTGGCCGCCAGCTTGAGAGTGGTGGCGCCCGCGTCGGCATTTGCCGCCAGGGTGGTCTGCGTCGCTGCCTTGCCGACCGAGGTAACGATGGCTTCCTCGTAATTGCCGCCCACATCGATGCCGATCTTCTGGCCTATCTCGAACCCGGCAGCGCTGGCGACCGGCAGGCTGGTCGCGCCGGCGGGAACAGTAAGCCACGGGCCTGTCGAGACCGGGATGAAGATTGTGGTCATGGCCGTGGCGGCGCTGCCTGCGGTCTTGATCGTGCGACTTTCGCCGTCAATACCGATCTGCTGACCGGCGGAGAAACCCGCAGTGCTGCGCACGAGAATGGTGGAGGCGCCCGCCTTGGCCGGGGCGGCCAGGCCTGAGGGCGACAGGCCGAACAGATGGAAGCCATGCGGCGCCAGCGTCGTGCCGTTGGGTATCGTCGCCAGCTTCACGGTTCCCCACTGGATCGGCGTGTAGCTGAGCTGCCAGCCGGAAATATCCACCGGCACACCAGAGGCGTTGTAGAGTTCGATAAACTGGTCGGCGGCATTGCCGCCGCTGGCGAAGCGGACTTCGTTGATCTTAACCGCTGGGGCGCTGCGCACGCGCTGCTGTACCGTCTCGGATTGCGCTGCGCCGGCTCGTGTCTTCCAGGTGGCTGTGGCGGTCAGGAAGCCGGCGCCGGCGCCCGGCGGGGCCGTCACCCGGAATATCTTCTGCACACGACCGCCCGGCGGCAGCGGATCGGAAATGCCCTGCGGTGCGTTGGCCTGCCAGCCTCGGGGCAGCGCCAGATCAATACGCACGGCCGAGATCGGTGCGCCCGTCATATTGGTGAAGCTCGCGGTAACTTCCTTGACGCTTCCCGGCGTGAAACTGGTGAGCCGCGATAATTCCAGCCGCGGCCCGGCATAGCGAGCCGCCACGATATTGGCCTGCACTGCGTCGGTGGTTGCCTCGCTGGGATAACCGCTGGTCATCACACCTTCATAAAAGGTGCCAGATGAGCCATTGCCATTGTCGCCGCCAGTACCAAGCTCGATCGCGCCCTGCTTGTGCATGGGAAAGTAGGTGCTGTTTTCGCGCGAGCCGGGACGCACGCCGCTGTAATAGGTCGTCAGACCGCCCTTCTGCGCGTCGCCGCCGCGCAGATCCCATTTGTTGCCGCCGCCGCCATCCATCACCGCGGTAACGAAGCGCCAGGAATCGATGCTGGGATCGCCGCTGTTCTGGCGGGCATTGTAGCCGGAAAAAAGCCCGGCCTCGAGGTCGCTCATGATCCAGGGGCCGTTGCCGGCGCCAGTGCCCCAGCCCAGGGCGTTGCCGAAATAGGTCGTCTCCATCGTGCCGGTGCCCACGGCGCGGCTGTTGGTTGAGGAGTTGCCGTAATCGAAGCAGCAGCCACTGTCGTAATGGGTCCCGTCCACCACGTAGTAGATGCCTTCCGGCTCGTCGCCGACGGCGATGCCGACCGCGCCATTGTTGCGAAAGCCCATGCCCGGCATGATGAACACGCCATAGGCCTTGTGGCCGCCGATGCTGATGGGCGCCATGTCGGCGATGGGCTGGGTATCGAAAGCGCCTTTGGAAGGACCGGGATAGAGCGGGCCGGGCGGCGCCTGCAGGAGGTGATTGCCCTTGCCCGTCTGGTCATAGATGCGAGTGATGACGCAGAGTGTGTTCATGCAGAAGCGATCTTGCGCCGGCGCATCGGCAAAACCTTCGGCGTCCGCCTTGATGTCCAGCAGCCTGCCGTCCGCCTGGCGCTTGATTTGGTAGAGCGGCCCCTTGTAGGCGGCATAGAGCGCGCGGGTGGTGCTGTGGGCGGCGACGCAGGGCGTGCCCGCAGCATTATAAATGTCGCAAGGGCCTTCTGGGCGGATATGGGGCGAAAGGGCAGGGGCCGCCACAGTCAAGGCGCCGCCGGAAACGGTGATGGCCGCCGCCAGCAACGCCAGGATTCTTGTTTTCATGATGGAATGCCCCTGTCTACCGCGCCCCACTTGCGCTTATGGATTGGCGGGTGGCGCGCCGCAGCCAGACCCGAGGGCGTGCCGCGCGCCGCATTATTTGTCTGAGGATTATTTCCTCATCCGCCATCTGGGCGCAATTCCCCGCAGCAGAATGCAGCCGACGATTGCTGTGTGCAACCGATTGCCAATGCCGCCCGGTCTTGGCAAACTCAGCCTTGGTGCCATTATTGTCTGACAAAAACAGCGGCTGGCACGACCGCAACGGGAGGCAAGCATGATCCACGCATTGCGCGCCGGCCTGATACTGGCTCTGGTCCTGATGGCGGGTGCGGCCATTGCCCAGGTCGGCACCAACAAGCCCGACCTGGTGCCTGGCGCCCGTCCCGCTGCCGTCGAACACATCAAGATTCACGGCAAAGCGCTGGAAGGCAATTTGGAAGGCGACGCGGTGGACCGTGACGCCGTCGTCATTCTGCCGCCCAGCTATGCCAGCGACCGGAACCACCGTTATCCGGTGGTCTATGCCCTGCATGGCTATTCCATCGGCGCCGAGCAATGGAGCGGAGAAATCCGTGTTCCCCAGACCGTCGAAGGCGCCTTCGCCAAGGGCGCGAAGGAAATGATCGTTGTTCTGCCTGACGCCAAGACCCTGCACAATGGCTCGATGTATTCCAACTCCATCACCACCGGCAATTTCGAGGATTATGTCGCGCGCGATGTCGTTGCCTACATGGACTCGCATTACCGCACTATTCCCGCTCGGAGCAGCCGCGGCCTGGTCGGACATTCCATGGGCGGCTATGGCGCCAGCCGCATCGGCATGAAGCATCCCGAGGTGTTCGGGGCGCTTTATATCATGAGCCCCTGCTGCATGTCGGCGCGCGGCGCTGGCGGACCGCCCGGCGCGCCCGCTGCAGCCGGGGCTGCTCCGGCGGAAGACCCGCTGGCGGCGGTGAAAACCCCGGCCGATGTCGAGAAGCTGCCCTTCGGTCTGCGCGCACAGCTGGCCAGCGCCGCCGCATGGTCGCCCAATCCGAAAAAGCCGCCGCTTTATCTCGACCTGCCCATCGGCGCGGACCGCGACGCAGTGCTGGCGAAATGGGCGGCCAATGCGCCCTTGGCCTTTGTTGACCAGTATGCCGCGAATTTGCGGCAGTACCGCGCCATCGCCATGGATGTGGGCGACGAGGACGGGTTGCGCGTCGATGCTGGCAAGCTGCATGACCTGCTGGACAGTTACGGCATCGCCAACAGCTTCACGATTTATCCCGGTACCCACACCAGCAATGTCGCCTTCCGCTTCCAGGATTTCGTGATGCCGTTCTTCAGCCGTTCGCTCTCCTTTGAAGCGCGATAGCCGCCGAGGCGGGAGGATGGAATGAACCGCAAGGCCGCAATGCTGGCTTTGAGTGGCGCCCTGTTGCAGGGCGCGGTGCTCTGCGCCCTGGCGGCGTCGGCTGATACCGCGCCGGCCGGGCATCCCAAATTCGACAGCGAGATCGCGCCGGTCTTCAACAAATACTGCGTCGGTTGCCATGCGGGCGCCCAGCCCAAGGGC
>CAZNGO010000089.1:0-32239 GCA_964572805.1 uncultured Rhizobium sp.
ATGCCCCAATGGCAGATCACAGCCGGCCTGTCGTCGATTTCGCGCGGCGCCTGGAGCATCGCGCCCACTTCAATCCCGTCCGCAGCCGACATCACGACAAATCCGGGAATCGCCGTGATATCCAGCGGCGGCGCGTCCCGCCAGGGCAGCGGCGCGCGATTGTTGTCGTTCCACGGCGCGGCTTCGCCCTTGCGGGCCAGCAGGCTGGACGTGATGGCAGCGAATTTTCCCTGGCTCATGAATTAAAGTCCCATGCGCGCGCCTAGAACTGGTCGCCGGAACGGCGGCCAAAGACCGGGCTGCGGCGATCCTTGAACGCAATCGGCTGCACGCCGGTGCGGCGGTCGGGAAGGCCGCGCCGGTCCGGCCCGCCATAGACCGGCGGCGGCATCACCGGCGGCAGGTTGCCGGCATCGGCCATCGCGGCCTGCTCCTCGATCGCCGCCTCCTGCAGCGGACTGATGGCAAGATGGCTGGGCGCGATTTGCGGCAGCAGCGCCGGATCGTGCACGATGCGCGACAGCCTTCCCTGGATATAAAGCCACAGATCGCTGATCTCGCGCGCCGAGGCGCTGGCGGGCACCACTTCGCCGACGGTGCGGCCGTCGATCATGCTGGCGGCGAAATCGACGCGGTGATGCAGGGTGACGGGCGCCACGGTGCCGTGCTGCGACAGCGCCACCGCCGACTCGCCGGTGATGCGGGCGCGCGCCGTGGCGGCGTTGACGACGAAGATCAGCGGCTTGCCATGGCGTTCGGCGATGTCCACCGTGGCGCCGACCGCGCGCAAATCGTGCGGGCTTGGCCGCGTCGGCACCAGCACCAGGTCGGCATGGGCGACGACATGCGAGATCGACTGGGTGATGGCGGGCGGCGTGTCGATCACCGCGATGCGGATGCCCATGCGGTCCAGCTCCGCCAGCGCGGCGGAAAGGTCGAGCAGCCCGACCTTGACGAAATGGGGTTCGGCCGCCTGGCGGGCGTTCCACCAATGCGCCAGCGAGCCTTGCGGATCGGTGTCGATCAGCGCCACCGGCCCGGCGCCGGCGCGGGCCGCCTCGACCGCCAGATGGCCCGAGAGCGTGGTCTTTCCGGAGCCTCCCTTCTGGGAAGCGGCAACGATGGTGTACAAGCGCGCGCCCTGCAGGATTGCGCGCCCATTGAGACCCGCCTGCCGTTTCAGGCGCGTGAAGCACGCCGGCGCAATTTGCCGACAATTCGAGCTATTGCCGGGCAAGGGGCGGCTTTTCCGGCGCCGGCGCCTGGCCGGGCGCCGGATTGACCGCCGCCGCCGCGGCTCTGGCAGGTCCGGGCGCGGCGCTGTATATCCGGCTGAAAAGCGCGGCCAACGGCGATTTCTCCCCTCATGACGGCAAGACTTCAACATGGCATGAGCCTGCATGAGCAGGGTCAGCTTGCGCAGGCCGCGCGCGTCTACCGGGAGATACTGGCGACAGAACCCGATCATCCCGCGGCGCTGCACTGGCTTGGCGTCATCGCCTATCAGAACGGCGACATGACGACGGCCGTCAATCTCATTTCCCGGTCCTTGGCGATGGATCCCGGATCGGCGCTGGCGCACGCCAATCTGGGCAACGTCTATGCGGTGCTGGAACGGTATGACGAAGGCGTCGCCAGCTACGAGCGGGCGATTGCCCTGCGGCCCGACCATGCCGAGAGCTTCAGCCATCGCGGCAGCGCGCTGACCAATCTGCACAGGCTGGATGAAGCGCTGGAGAGCTTTTCCCGGGCGCTCGCCCTGAGGCCGGATTATGCCGAGGCCTGGAGCAACCGGGCCGTCACGCTGCATGACATGGGGCGCTTCGAAGAGGCCATGGCCAGTTGCGACCGGGCGATCGCGCTGATGCCGGATTTCGCCGCTGCCCATTACAATCGCGGCATTGCGCTGAACGCGCTTTGCCGCTTCGACGAAGCCCTGGACTCCTATCGCCGGGCCGTCGCGCTGAGGCCCGATCATCCCGATGCCCATCTCAATCTCGGCCTGCTGCTGTCGTACATGGGACGGTGCGAGGAAGCGCTTGGCGCCTATGACCGGGCCATCGCGCTGCGGCCCAATTCCATCAGCGCCCATATCCACCGCAGCGGCGCCCTGGCCCGCGAAGGCCGGATCGCGGAGTCCCTGGCCTATGACCGCGAACTGGCGCGCAATCCTGCCTTCCGGGCGGAAGCGGACTATCACAGCGCCGATACCCTGCTGCTGAACGGCCAGGCGTGGGAGGAGGGCTGGAAGTTCTACGAAGCGCGGCGCGGCCTCAAGCGCAGGAACCGGGTTCACGTCTATCCGCATTTCCCGCAGCCGGAATGGCTGGGCGATGCCGCGCTCGCGGGCAGGACGCTCTTTGTCCATGGCGAGCAGGGCTTTGGCGACCATATCCAGTTTGGGCGCTTCATGGCCATGGCGCGGCGGGCGGGCGCCCAGGTGATCTTCTCGCCCTCGCTGGCCCTGTCGCGGCTGTTCCGCGGCCAGGGCATGGCCGATGAAGTGCTGGCGCCCAGGGCCGTGCCGAAGGATTTCGACCTGCATATCCCGCTGGTCAGCATGCCGAAGGCTTTCGCCACCAGGCCGGACAATATTCCGGCCGAAATTCCCTATCTTCATGCCGAGCCGGAGCTGGCGGAAAAATGGCGCCGCCGGATCGGCGCCGGGGGCTTCAGGATCGGCCTTTGCTGGGCCGGCAGCACCTATGATGCGATTTACGGGGCGGATCGCTCCTTTGCCCTGCGCCATTGCGCGGCGCTGGCCGGGCTGCCCGGGGTGCGTCTCATCAGCCTGCAGAAGGGCAAGGGCGTCGCCGAACTGTCCGCCCTGCCTGCCGGCATGACGGTGGAAAGCCTTGGCGGGGAGTTCGATGCCGGCCCGGACGCCTTTGTCGATGCCGCCGCGGTGATGGCGTCGCTCGATCTCGTCATCACCTGCGACACCGCGATCGCGCACCTGGCCGGCGCGCTGGGCCGGCCGGTCTGGGTGGCGCTGAAACGCCATCCCGAATGGCGCTGGGGCACAGGCGGCGAGACCTCGCCCTGGTATCCGACCATGACGCTGTTCCGCCAGCAGACGCCGGGCGTCTGGGAAACGGTCTTCGCCGCCATGCGGGCGCGGCTGGAGCAGCGCCTTCGCGGATCGTAGCGTTTCTTGAATTTGGAAATGCCGGCTGGACCGGACAGCATGTTGGCGCAAGTGCCACAAAGCGCCGTCCTCCGGGAAATACTGGGAATCTTCGGGAAATATCGGGAAATGGAAACCGACTGGGGCCACTCGGTTCCGGTGCGCCAGATCTGTGGACGGCAGGCTCCCTGCCTGTACCAGCGCGGGCGGAATATATCCCGCCGGAGTGCCTACATGAATTCCGGGGACACTATACATATTACCCTGACAGCGGCGGCGGCGCCTGGGTCCCCCGGTCAAGCCGGGGGATGGGTCCCCGGGATCGCTTCGCGACCCGAGGACATCCGCTACGTCAATGCGCGCCTTCGGCGCGTCTGACGTACGCGGATGGCTGTGGACCCAGTCGGACCCCAACCGGTCTCTTCCCTGTAAATCCCTGTTTTCCTGGAAATAACACGGAAATCCCGCCCAAAGGCCGAATTCCCTGGGCATTTCCCCTTTTTCGGGGGGTACCCGGGCAAAGAGTAGGGGTGGACCCAGCGGTAACAGGGAATTGGCCACCCGTGAGTGCCTCCGTTCCCGGAACGGATTGCCGAATGCCAGGAAATGATTGTCGGGAAGCGGGATGCAATTGCCGAATGCCGGGAAATGATCTCCGGGATACGGGAAACGAACGCACGATAGTGGTTTCTGATTGAAATATTGAAAGTCAACGCAGCGCTCTGATGCGCGCACATTGTCGTTATCCGGGAAATGATTGCGCCATCGGTCATTCGCGCAAAAATCCGTACAAAGACCGAACGGCAAAATTGTTTTTGAGTAAATAATATCAAAGCGCATACTGCTCACGTTGAGTCACGAGCGAGTCGTATGTCGATACCTGCGCCGAAAATTGAAATGCTCTCCGTTAGCGCGTTGCGGCCTTATGCCCATAACGCGCGCACGCATTCTAAGAAGCAAGTGAAACAGATTGCGGAAAGTATCCATCGATTCGGTTTTACAAATCCTGTGCTCATCAGCGAGGACCAAGAAATCATCGCTGGGCATGGCCGCGTAATGGCAGCTAAAGAATTGGGACTGGCAATGGTCCCGACCGTGCGGCTCGCGCATCTAACGGCCGAAGAGCGGCGCGCCTATGTCATTGCGGACAACAAGCTGGCCCTCAATGCGGGCTGGGACATTGAGATCTTAGCCAATGAGTTGCAGGGACTGATCGATATCGAATTTGACTTGTCGCTAACCGGGTTTTCCTTGGCGGAGGTCGATCAAACTCTTGATCAAGCTCGGGAATCGTCGACCTCAACACCCGAAGACCCCGCGGATCAGATTTTGGAGCCTCAGCGCCACGCGGTCACCCAATCCGGGGATCTTTGGTTGCTAGGACGCCATCGCCTTCTCTGCGGGGATGCGACGTCTTCTAATGACGTGATGAGGCTCATGGATGGCGAAAGGGCGGACCTGATATTTACAGACCCGCCCTACAATGTGCCGATCGATGGCCATGTTAGCGGTCTGGGAGCCGCCCGACATCGCGAATTCGCATTCGCCTCCGGCGAAATGACCGAAGCCCAGTTCACTGACTTCCTAACAACGACGTTGTCCAATGGCTCCGTCGTAGCAAGGGACGGGGCTATTGCATTCATATGCATGGACTGGCGGCATATGCGTGAGCTTCTCGATGCCGGCAAGAAAGCTTTTTCTGAGTTCAAAAACCTTTGTGTCTGGAACAAGTCCAATGCGGGAATGGGTACCTTTTACCGATCAAAGCACGAACTAGTTTTCGTCTTTAAGGTTGGCAATGCGCCCCATACCAATAGCTTTGGGCTAGGGGACACCGGGCGTTATCGGACCAATGTATGGGATTATCCCGGCATAAGCAGTTTTGGCGCCAGCCGGGCTCAGGATCTGGCGATGCATCCTACAGTTAAACCTGTGGCACTGGTTGCAGATGCCATAAGAGATTGCTCGCGCCGAGGCGAGGTGGTTCTGGACCTATTTGGAGGGTCCGGAACGACGCTATTAGCAGCCGAGACCTGCGGCCGTAGTGCGCGGCTGCTCGAATACGACGCCCGCTACTGCGACACAATTATTGCCCGCTGGCAGAACTATACCGGCAAGAAGGCCATCCACGCAGTTTCGCGAGCCGCGTTTGAGGACCTGGCAACTCACACGTTGACACCTGTATCGGGTATGCCGATTCCCCAGGAGGGATTGACAGGATGACAGGTTACAAAGTCCCACCAACGCATACGCAATTCAAAAAGGGTCAATCTGGCAATCCGAACGGGCGACCCAAGAAGGCCGAAACGGGGAAATCACGTTTAGTTAGCGAGATGGTCCTGAAGGAAGCTGAGCGTCCAATAAAAGTCCGAGAAGGTGATGAACTTCGCGAAATTACGGCGATCGAAGCGGTGCGAAAAGCGCAATACAAAACGGCGCTTAGCGGCAGCTCCCATGCGCAAAAAGAGATTCTCAATGACTATGGAGAAGCAGTTCGAGCTGAGGAAGAGCGAAGAAAGGAAGTCCGCGAAAGCTGGCGCCGCTACAAAGAAATTATGGGAAAACACTTCGACGACGCCAGACAGCGTGGCGAGCCCGAACCGGCCATCTATCCTCATCCAGATGACGTCGTGATTGATGACAAGGAAGGGGTGTCTATCTTAGGCCCGGTAAACGAGGAGCAGGCCAAATATGTGGCGCGCAAAGTCAAGATTCGCGACGCCTATATATTGCAGTACGCGCATGACGAAAAATTGCGCCGCAAAAATGATAAGGCAGACACCTACAAAAATCACAGCTGTGCAATCGTATTAGCCCAGCAAGAGAATGGCTACCTATTTGATTTATCCAGGCGTGATTATCTTTCAGACATACAAATGGCGTCGAAGATCATGCATCTGAGAGGCAAAACGAAACGATGGCTGTTGAAGGAAAAATATCAAGTCTGGAAAGCGCTGGGTATGCCAGTTCGCCGAGGCTCAAGATTTATTTCAGTTGGGATATTGAAGCAGGCGTTTGAATTGAGGGGGATTAAATTTCCCGACATATCCTGAAATCCCGATGAATGGGTTCGCCTTTCCATGCGAACCGGGCTAATTGGTGGTTCGCGCTGGTACAGGCAGGGAGCCTGCCGTCCACAGATCTGGCGCACCGGAGCCGGGTGGCCCCAGTCGGTTTCACGTAATAGTTGGCGCAATAAAAAAGCGGCAGCGGGCCTTAGCTCGTCCATGACCCAGTAGCGCAAAGCCGGCGGGGAGCCTGCCCTCCACAGATCTGGCGCGGCGGAGCCGGGTGGCCCCAGTCGGTTTCGCGAACTAGGCGGCGCAAATAGAGAGCCGGTAGAGGCCCCCGGCTCTGCGCTACCTGGTCAAGGACGTGCATTCTCATTTGGTATTGAGATTGGCGGTGGCGTAGTGGGTTGGCTGAATAGGCCGGGGATCGGCTTGATAAAAGCCTTCAGCGGAATGTCGCCTTCAATATCGACACTCGACAACGATAGCTTGTCTGGAACAAGTCTTTCGCACAAAGACGATCCGGGACCTTCCTTCGGATCGAACCTGTAAATATCATCGAGTGCTGAGGGCACGTAGGTGGCCTCGTCTCCAGCCTTTGCCAGATCCTCTTTGAAACGCTTGAAACATGGATTTGCGGTTAAAAGCATGCGCCCTGCCTTCTGAACCTCTGCAAGTGTGATTTCGTTGAGCGCCGTTTGCGTTTCGATGGATTTGACCTCGTTGCGGAACTTTTCATCGGCAATTTGGTCGAAATCTATCACAATGGGGTATAGCGCCTTCGGGAAGGGGTCGGGATTCTCGCGTTTGGAGCTGTCCTGCACACGTCTGGCGAAAAGAACATCTAGCCTTTCGGCTCCAAAGGTGGTCGACAAGGCCGTAACCCGATCTATCGGGCCATAGCTGGTCTGCGTTAGCAGGGGCAGCACCCACCGGGGAGAACCACTACTGGTATTGAGCGGATCGTTCGGGTCCGACCGAGCATTGACCTGAATTAGCTCGATGTCCTCAACCCCATATTTGGCCAGGGCTGATAGCATCTGATGGTTTAGCGTTCGAATGACTGGCCGTATGCCGAGATTATCTGCCAAGCCGCCATCAAATAAATGCAGATACGCTATTGGCCGCGAGGGCTTGTCCAATGGATCAGATTCAGCGACCTCGGTCATCTGCATGCGATAGCGATTTTCCGTCGCCGCATTGAGATCGACATAGGGCGTGCTAGCCGCGATCGCGGACAGGTGCGACGAGGGATCGCCGCAGCTTCCGTTGTCACTTTGGAAGTTCCGGAGCTCGATATCAGTGGACGCAAACGGAAAATTGGACGACGCCGTAACGGCATCGGAAATCATAAATGCATTCAAGTCTGAGCAGAGATCGCCAAACTGCCGCTGCGTAAATGAAAATATGCGCCCCGTAACGATATCGGTCGAATTTAAGAACAAAAACGGCGCCCGTTTTAGGTTTTCTCCTTGAGTAAGGGCGCTGTACTGCCGCTTGTTAAACTCTGCTTTATCAAGGAAGCTGCCAAGAACCTCTGCACGGTCAGTCCACTTTAAGGGATTGGCAAGGCCGCCAAGCGCTACGGTGTCTAGAAGGCTATGCTTGAGCACTTGGCTTTCGTACTGGCTGCCGAGGCCTTTTACGCCATCAAGCGCATAGGTTGCAGCGGTCATGGAACCGCCGGACACGCCCGAAACCGCTATGATATTGTCGGCAAGTGTTTTGCCCGGGCCAGTTTTATACTGAGACAGCATCAAGATGACTGCTTGAGATAAGCTGGCGGCCCGCGTTCCGCCCCCGGACATTGTGATGATGATCGCATGCTTGGGCAGGTGCTTATGATGTGCCGCCAACCAAGCGTCGAAGTCATACCGGTTCTGGAGAATAGAGGTATCTTCTTCGGCGCCTGGATCTAACAGCTCCACGTTCACCAACTTTTGTGTGAGAGCCACATTGCGTGGCTGAGGCGGCGCAACACAGCCATTAAGGGCAAACAAACAAGCAAACGAGCTGCCAAGGAGCGCCGCACCGCGCCCCTTGGCCTTCAGCGATTTGATCAAGTTCGCCCCCATTTCAGCCGGCGTTACTTCGTAAAGGAATACCCGATCTCAAATGAAAGCCAGGGCTTGTCGTTATAGGCATAAGGCTGAGCCGAATCCACGTGATCCGCACCAAAGACAAGTCCCACCTGCAAGCTGTCCTTCACAGTAGTAATAACGCCGATCCCGTAACTCAGCCCTGCCACCGTTTGAGACGTCGTCCCGCTCGCCGTGGTGGCGCTCGTGGATATATTGGATGCGCCGGCGAATAGGATTGGGCTAAAAACCAGTCCGCTCTCCGGCCAAGGGATGCGGTAGCCAAGGTAGGCGCCTACGGATGCCGAGCCGGAGAAGGAGTGCTTTCCGGACAACTGGATTTTAAACGGCACCGTAAGCACGCCGAAATCGAAACCGGCTCGATAGGCTTTCGGTAGGTCAACCACATCAAGATAAGCGATCTGATCTGGTTGCAACGTCTTTTGCTGAACCGCAGTTGGGATGGTCGGGCATCTCAAGATTGCCGCCTTTGAAGCGGATGTAGGCCCGCCTCCGAACAACGACCGAGGCGCCCCCAGTTGCACTTCCAAATATTGCTTGGATTTGGTGGCTCCATCTGCCGGCTTCGCTCCGTCTGGTATCACCGTAACGGTGTCGTATGATGAGCTGGCTCCCATCAGACGCGTACGAGGCGATATACAGATTGTCGGGTCGCTATCGTTTAGATTTTCCTTAAGCCCAATATAGCGATCCCAGAAAAGCGTATCGTTCAGATAATTATCCCCGCTGTTAGGCACTTGTGTCTCGACCACATTGGGGCCGGCTGAGCCACCCGCCACATTGTTTTGTGCCACAATCTTCGTTGGGATCGCCGCGGCCGTGGCGGCACTGGCGTCGCCCCAAGGCATCGCTGATGACGAAACGAGCAGTGAAAGTGCCGGTAGGAAACGCTTAATTTCGTTGCAAGTCATGGCTGCCTCCAAGACAAACGCGATTTATCGAACGGCAAAGTCATTGCCGTACTCAGAGCGCGCAACGAATGCGCACTATACGCCGATACGCATTGGAATATGGGATCAGGTGCGCGCCAACAGAACCCCGCCGCACCCGCACGCAACACAGCAACAAACCTGTATCCTAATGGCCGTCAAATGTCACGATCATGTCCGCATCGTCAGGTGGGGGGCGACAATGCGCTGCACCTCTTCCCCTTTTGAGCGCTGGGATAAAAGTTTTCTAGAGAACGAAGGGGGCGCCGAAGGAGGCATCGGCATCGCAGCAGAGGCGGCTATCTGAATCCGTGTGAACGGTACGGAAGAGGCTTCCCGGACCAGCGCCTCAAGTCATGGACGGCCAGCTCTCGGCCTGCTTGGGACGCGATCTGCCATTACATTTTGCGGGCAAGAAAGTCCAATGAGCGAGAACGAAAATCGTAAACGGCGGGCGTTCAAGGGAGAGGTGTTTGCAGCAGGGGCAGGGAAACTTGCGGTTCATAACTTACAATTGCTTCCTTTTCTGCGAGATGCCAGCCGGTGGTGCAAGAATCTGCTCAAATTGGCGGTATACATCGTCTTGACGAAAGGTGGTTTTGCGCCATCATCACGTCCGTTGCGTAGCGTCGCGTTTGCGTACCGCATATTTAGCAATCATCCCAATCAACCATTTTGCGCTTGCGCGCTCGTGGGTTGGCGCGTGGCGCGAACCTGTGAGGTGCTTCCATGCGCAAAGGTCTCATTACTCACGCGATCCGAGTCCCCGCCATCCTGCGAGCAAAAAGATGTGCGCTCGCAGTGGCGCTGCTTTCAGCGCTGCTACCAAACATTGCCTGGGCGACCTGCTCCTGGACAACTTTGAGTAACGGCACAACTGCAGACGCCGCCCAGGTGATGAACAATTTCGATTGCTTGGCACCGATAGCGAACCCGCAATTCACGGGAACTGTTGGCATCGGCATGAGCCCGACCGAAAGCTTGGAAGTTGCGGGCTCTATTAACGCGACTTCGAATAGCGCGAATTGGACGACAGGTTCATCTCGCGCATTCATGGACTATTGGGCAGCCGGTAATTTAGTCCGTATCGGCTACGCGCAAGGCGCTAGCGGGACGCCAACAGGGATCGCCTTTTACGGAAACGGCGGCGCGGAGTTTTTCAGAGCGGGCTCGGATGGCAGCTTACTCATAAACACGACTACGAATGGTGGATGGAATGGCAATTCTAAAATTGCTGCTTGGCAGCCAAGCGCCGGCCAGGCCGTCGAAGCTTACAATTCCTCCTCAGTTGGCACTGCACTCAATGCTCGTGTCGATAACACCGCGGTGGCCTTTGCTGGCTTCTATTATAACGGCGGCTCTCCCGTCGGATCCATCACCACCAATGGCAGCTCAACTAGCTTTAATACGACATCCGATGAGCGGCTTAAGAATTGGAGGATTGCGCAACGGAGCTACCGCGACGTTATTCAGCAAATGTGGGTCGGCGACTTCGATTGGAAAGGTACGGGAAGGCATGATTTTGGCATACGTGCTCAACAAGTCTATCCATTATATCCGGAAGCTATCCACAAACCCGCTAACGACAACGAAGAAATGTGGCAGGCGGACTATGCTCGCCTTGCCCCATTAGCGCTTTGGGGCGTCAAAGATGTCTATCGCCAGCAGGATGCGCAAGATAAGCGCGTAGAGGCGCTGGAAGCACAACTGAAGTCTCAAGAGCAAATTATCTCCGCGCTCCGGCAATCTGTTTCCGACCTTCAGGCGATGATGCGACAAATTAAGACTGCGTCCAACTAGGGTGCGCCGTTGCGTCCTGATAACTGGGCTCATATGGGGAGAAGGCTCATGAATTTTCTAAAAAGTGTTGTGACCTTCCTTTCCATCCTTGTCGCCACCATTTCTAGCGCCTATGCAGCTTGTCCTGGATCGCCTCTTAGCAATGGAACGACAGCTGATGCCACTCAAGTAATGAGTTGGCTTAACTGTAAGGCGCCGCTCGATAGCCCCAGCTTTGCTGGTAATGTTGGTGTCGGCACCTCAAGTCCGGGAGGGCAGGGTATAGGCGGATCACCAACAATTCTTCAAGTTGCAAATGCTGGGTCAAGTGTTGGGGCGTTGGTTCTTTCGAATACTAGCACAAGCAGCGGCAACGTGCCCGGGGTAATATCGTTCGCGAGCACTGGGCTCTCTGGCAGCGACAAACGTTTTGGAGAAATCGCCGCTGTTAAACTAGATGCAGGCGGAACTAATCCGGTTGGCGGGCTTGTGTTCACCACCGCCAATGGCAGCGCTCCATCGGAACGCATGCGGATAGATAACATCGGCAACGTAGGCATCGGCACTACATCACCGATTGCAGGGCTGCAGGTAAGCGCCAGCGTAACGGCTCCGACGTTGTACAATGAATTAGCGGGTCAAGCAGCTTCAGTGCTGGGTACGTCATTAAGCAGCACCGATACATGGTTTGGTATCATGAGCAATTATGGAACCACCTATGGCAGCGCCACACTGGTTTTGGAGGGAGCGAACGCTGTCGCGGGGGGGCTGGCAATCGGAAGCTATATGACGTCAGACAACGTGGCGACTCTCACCATCGGCAATATTATCAGTGGAGCAAGCCCCTACACCACAAACGCCACGAAGTCGCCTTTTTTAACGATTTTGGGGACTAGCGGATACGTCGGAGTAGGTACGACCAGTCCGGGACAGCTCTTGGAAGTCTCTGGCACCATCCGGCAAGCCGGCTGCACAACCGCCGGCACGCTCGCTGTCAATGGCTCGGGAGATATCATTTGCAGCTCCGATGCGCGACTGAAGACTATTCGCGGCCCATATACGGCCGGGCTAGACGCCGTTTCTCGCCTCAATCCTATGCTGTTCTCCTATAAGCCGACACCCAAAAGCCCGCGCGAAACTTTCGTTCATGCAGGCTTTATTGCCCAGGACGTGAGGGCCGTAATTCCCCAAGCCAGCGCGCAGCAGCGGGATGGATATTATTCATTAGAGACCACAGCTATTCTTGCCGCCAGCGTGAATGCCATTAAGGAACTTAAGGTTCGACTGGAATCGAGTGAGGCGCAGGTCATCAAACTGCAGGCCCGGTTGGATGTGCTGGAAAGGCGCCGCAATCCGAAAACCGCATCAAGATAGGAGGCGATTTATGCTGTCTTACTTAGTTCCGCGCATAGCGCTTGCCGCCGTCAGCCTCATGGCGATCGCAGCTATAGGCCCGTGCCGCGCGGATAACTGGGGTTCGCCCACGACGTGGAACTCATTCACCTGGGCGTGCAGCGCCTCCATACCCGACACGTACACCTATGACGCTCAAGGTCGGCTGGCTTCCATCACCTACGGCTGTGGGGGATCGGTAACTTACAGTTATGACGCAGCAGGCAATCGCACAGCCGTGGTCAAGGCGTCTTAGACCCCGCATTTCCAGGAGAAGATCCATTCTGGGGCGCGGGCGGTGTCGGCCTCGGAGCGGACCTAGCGCTCTGTGATCGTGGATTAACCCCGGCGATGCGATTGATGGAGCATTGTGGGATGCCCGTCCTCAAAAGCGATAATTCTTCAGTGCCAACTTCTTTCGAGTTGCGATACACACTGACGATACGAAGTGGTGCAGAACCACGCGTCGATACCACAGTCACCCATTCGTCATTAAAGTGCGTCGCCACGTAAAGGCAGAATGATTTTTGGTCGGTTGGGCCAAATTGCGGGCAATCGGCCATGGATTTCTTAAGATCAGGATACTTCTTGAGTAATAGCGCAGCCACCGGCTGGGGGACTTGATCCAGAGAATGGAAGGTTTCTTTGGCGGACGGAATGGCGCACATCCAGGAAGGCGCGGTCTGCAGCGCGAATGATGACGCCGAACTCAGAGCAAGAATAGCAGCGGCAAGCAGATGAGTGCGAGACATGGCGTTTCTCCCTGTTGGTGAGATCGCAGTCGGACACGCTCCAAACGCATAGGGTGACGGAATTCCGGCAGGCTCGTCGAGCAAAGACATCCTTGCCCAGCCGATACCCTTGGTCAATCACGGCCTGAAAACTGCGACAAACGTATGCATGAGCTAGGGCGACAATTCGAAATATTTTATGCTTCTCGGGAGATATTCTCTAACTAGAGTAAGTCGATCGGCGGCAATTGCCTTGCAGCGAATCTCTTTCGGCAGTAAATTGCTGCCGTCTGCATGCGTGAATTTCGTAGCGTAGTTGCGTTGCGTTCCGCGTAAAGAAAATCAGCTCATAAAATCAAACTGCCCGCCTTTAAGCGTGGCAGCGTGGGTTTTCACTGGAGGCAGTTGCCGCACCTTCATATGTGCGGCGAATGGCTTTGTGTGATCCATCGCGAACCGCCTACAAATTGGAGGCTCCATTGGCGCGCATTCAAGGCTGGTTTTGTTTGGTGCTGCTCGGTTGCGCGTGGGTCTCGGCGGCAAACGCTGACACCTACACATACGATGCGCAGGGAAGGTTGGCATCCGTGACTTACACAGCGGGCGGCTCGGTGACCTACAGCTATGACGCCTCTGGCAACCGCACGCAGCAAGTGAAATCACCTTAGAGCATCCATTGGGTCAACAAGACAGGGGGGCTGTCATGGGGCGTTCAATTTGGCTCAAGTGCTTGAAGTCCGCCTGGCAGCCATCTGCTAGGACCAGAACCCAGTGCTCGCGAGCCATACTTGCTGCACTCTTCACAACGCTTTTCATGGCATTTATCGCGGGACCAGCCTTGGCGCAAAGCGGACCTGGGCTTCCGCCGCCGCCCGATGTAAATGTGACCGATCAATTCGGTTGGAACCTGACTACTGGTTGGTGGGAGGCTCCCACCGCGAGCGTTCACATTGGTCCTCAAGGGCGCCTTGGCCTTTCATTCACCTACATGATGGGCATGAGTGGGCAGATAAACTCTTACGACACCACGATCAAGCACGCCTGGGATAGTGACCACGTTATCGTCACCGTCATGGGAAGAAACGAAGAGTTCTTTCCCTGGGGGAGCGCTTGGATTTCATACACTGGAGACGGCGGCACTCTTACGCACTCAGGTAGCACCTGGACCTACACCGACAAGTTCGGCGCGGTAACTCAATTTAATAACTTCGGCGGAGGTTCATTCTGGATCACTGATGCCTTGGGAAGCACGACAACCTATCCGGATGGTCTTGTTATCTCCTACACCTGGAGAACCTATGGCGGCGGATTTGCCATTGCCTCCATCAACAACAGCCTCGGCTATCAGATCAAATTCAACTTTTCATGTAGCAGCGGTAGCTCCGGCTTGTGCTACTTCATTTACACGAAGGTAATCGCGCTCAATAACGCAGTCGAATGGTGCAATCCAACCGCCCAAACCTGCACGCCCACCAATAGCTGGCCTACCATCACGCTCGGAAGCGGAACCGCCACCGATTCCATGGGCCACGTTTGGACCTTAACGGAGACCGCTTCTGGCTGCTGCGGCTATTTCAGCATGACCGACGACTTCGAATTGCCTACCGGCCAGCACATCATGCACTACTGGTCAATAGACCCATCCGGGCAGGTCTCAAACCAGAGTACGGTAGTGGGTACCAACACCTGGACTTACAATATCGATACCACCACCAATGCGCCGGCGGTGAACGGCACCGTTACTGATCCTAACGGAGTGGTGAGACAGGTGGACACCGATGGTCCAACAGGATTGCCTGCGGACGACATTCTTGATCCCGGAGGTTCGGGCCACATAAATTCCGCAAAATACTACACTTGGAATAACCCCAATCAACTCGCGAGTGTCACCGATCGGGATAGCAGCAACTCGTCCTATGGCTATGATGGAACCACCAACATTCTGGGGTACGTCTCCAAGCAGGGGACCGGAAATTCTCTTAGCACGAGCGCGTCGTTCTCGCAGACCTGCAACAGTTCCAGCGTCAGTTATGGTCCCAACCCGACGTCCATCACAGATGGCAACGGTTATTGCACGGACTACACATATAACGGTCACGGGAATGTAACTTCGATAGAGGGCCCGCCGCCTTCCTCCGGCGCGGATCGCCCCTACACAACCTATACCTGGACCGCGCATTATGCGTGGTACCTGACCAGTAGCTCTAGCACCTTGGTGCAGGGCCCGGCCATCTATCTGCCGGACGAGATCGACACTTGCGTCACCACCAGGACAAGTTGTTCCGGCTCTGGTGAAAAGAAGACGTTGTTCACCTATGAGTCTGGCAGCAGCAGTGTCGGCAGCAATCTGAACACCCTTACGGTCACGAACGAGATCGACGGCGCGACTTGCCCGTCAAGCGACTGCTCCACGATCACCAATACTTATGACATGTATGGGAACGTTTCGAGCGTTTCGACGCCGAATTCTACCAGCAATAAGACGGTCTATTTCTACGATGCTGACCGCAGGCAGGTGGGCGTAGTGCAGCCAGTGTCCGGCGGAGGCGGCACATCCAACTATGCCGCAACCAAAACCACCTATGACGATTTCAACCGAGTGCTAGAGGTCGAGCAGGGCTACACCATCAGTCAGTCACGTTATGACTTCGACAACAATTTCACATCGATGGTGCAGACTACGAGCACATACGATTCGACAACCGGCGCCCTCATTAAGACGGTTGGCAGCATCGGCGGAACGGCGCAATCGGTGACGCAGTACAGTTACGATGCTGGCGGCAGACTGACTTGCACGGCTGTCCGGCAAAATTCTTCGGTCTTTGGCTCTTTGCCCTCAGACGCCTGCACCCAATCTACCACGGGCAGCAATGGATACGATCTCATCTCTGAAAACAACTATGACGCAGCCAACCGGATAACGAGTGTCGATTCCGGAGTCGGCTCTGGTTCATCAATTACCAGCCTGACCAATCACTACGATTCCTCCGGCAGGCTGGATTGGGTCGAGGACGCGAAAGGCAATCGGAGCGGCTACACCTACAACGGTGACAATCGGCTGAGCCAGTTGAATTTCCCCGACCCCTCTACCACTCACACAATCAGTTCGACGGACTATGAAGGCTATAGCTACGATACCGTCGGAAATCTGACCACCAAGCGGCTCCGAAGCAGTGATACGTTCACTATGCATTACGACGGATTGGAGCGGCTATATCGCCGCGAGGACCCTGCATCGAGCAGCAACGATATATATTACACATATGATCTCGTGAATAATCTGCTGAGCGTCTGCCGGTGCAGCTCTGGCACACCGGACGTTTCATTCACTTGGGATGCCCTTAGCCGAAAGACGGGCGAAACCTCATCCGGCCATACCCTTTCATCCCAATATGACGCTGCCGGCAACCGCACCCGCCTGACCTATCCCGACAGCAATTATATTGACTACAGTTATGACCTGCTAGGCCGCATGTACCAGGTCAAGGAGAATGGCTCGACCGTGCTGGCCCAATACGCCTATGACGACCTGGGACGAACGACCGGCATCACGCGAAGCAATTCCACCAGCACGTCAGCCTCCTATGGCGGTTCTTCCCAGAGCTGGAGCCTGAGCCAGGACTTGGCAAGCACGGGCCAGGATGTAACGCTCTCGATGGACTACAGCCCTGCCGGACAGATGAGCCAGCGCGCGATCAACAATTCCAGCTATCGCTACCAGAACACGGCCAATGCCACGACTAACTATTGCCCAAATGGCCTGAATCAATACGCCACGGTAGGCGGTTCGAGCGGCTCCTGTTCCGGCGGGCAGACCTATAGCTACGACGCCCGTGGAAATCTCACCTCAGATGGGTCGCGCAGCTTCGGCTACGACTATGACAATGAACTGACATGCGTGGGCTCGTCCTGCGCCACCATGAGTCTTTCCTACGATCCGGCGGGCCGGTTGCACAGCACCACCGCATCCTCGACCACCGAGAACTATGTCTATGATGGCAGCTCGTTGGTGGTGGAATATGATGGCTCCGGCAATATTCTGCGTCGTTACGTGCCTGGGCAGTCAGCTGACGAAACCCTTGTTTGGTATGAGGGCTCGGGTCTCTCGACCCCATACCAGTTGCACACTGACGAGCAGGGTTCCGTCATCGCCGCAAGCAATGGAAGCGGAGTCGGCACGCTCTATGCCTATAGCGCCACTGGCGAGCCGCAGGGCGGTTTCAGCGGCGGGGCGCCGATATTCCGGTATACGGGCCAGGCCCAATTGGCCTCAGCGGGGCTCTACTATTACAAGGCGAGAGTTTATGATCCGGCGCTAGGAAGGTTTCTGCAGACCGACCCGGATGGCTATGCTCAGGGCCTTAATATGTATGCTTACGTTATGAACAACTACCCGAACACAACTGACGCCAGCGGAAGGGAGGGCGAGGGCGAGGGCTACAAATGTTGGCAGGGAAACACATGGGATTTTGAGGCAGAATGTGGCGGAGGATCAGACGATATAGAAACAGTACTATCTCGAGGAAAGCGCGATCCAAATTGTTGGATGCTGTCCTGCGGGGATTTCAGAGTCACGCCAATAGACCTGAGTAATAATCCTTTGGCCGGGCTTGGGTTGGGCAACGATCCGTTTTCAAACCAACCTACGCGCAAGCAAGACCAACCAAAAGGTCCTTCGTGTGACCCAGGCTACGTCGACGCGTTGACTGTGGGCTATAGACTAGGGGGGGCCTTTCAAGTTGCCGGCAGTGTGAGTCTGTTGGCGGCGGGGGTGCTTGCTAAGATTCCCGGAGGTCAAGGCGCCTCGGTGGCTTTTGGTGCGGTTGGAATCGGCTTCAGTGGGATTGGAATTGGGCTCCAAGGGGCTACTGGATATTATATCGGAAAGCAGACTGGCGATTACACCTTATTCAAAGGATCGGTAATCGGTGGAGTTTTAGCTGCGTTACCGACATCTCCCATAACCGGGTATGCAGCTGGGGGTGTTGCCAACATGATTACAGGAAATAGAAGGTCATACTGTCCGTAGAGAAGAAAAATGACACCAAGGGGAATAGCAAGTCTTAGTCTGGTCTTAGTTGGATTGATTACATTTTTCTTGATTTATGTTCTTCCGCATTTTGTCGAACCCCAAATCTACCAAGCCGGAATGAACATAATCGTTGTTTTGGGGATTTTGATCTTTCTAATTTTGTTTAGGCCTCCACAACACACGTCGAGCAGTCATCGACGCCTCTCTGCCTTTCGACTATTTGCTATAGCCCTAATGGCCGGGATCGCCTCTTTCCTCTTCCTTGGCGCAATGCAGCACCTAATTCCCCACCCCGGTGCCGCTGGAGCAACATTTGTGGTACTCGCGGCAGCGGCGGGATTCGCATTTGCCGGTGCCGTGCTAGGTTGGGGGATATATAAAAGACGAAAGTGACAGGCCAACGGAGACCTGATGATTTGCGGAGCTGCAACTCACCGCCATGCGAGATTGAATGTCAAAAGATAAAAAGGACGAAATTATGAGGTGGGCCGTTATTGGGGGCGGGCTGGTTTTTGGCGCTCTCGTGTATTGGCTACCTGATGACTTCTGGAGCGGCCCCATTTATTTTTGGGAGCGCGCCCTGTTCTTCGCTTGCCTAATCCTATTCATTTGCGTGGGATTATCGCTTCGCGGGAGAATTGCCAGTTCCCGCTCCAATAATGATTGAAAGGACCTTGCGGCTGCGTCGATGTAAACGGCCTATATATGTGCCGCCGGCAACTGAGAGTCTGCGCCAGGCGCCCGAGCCATTGGTATTGGTGCTTCCCTACGAAAACAGTTCGCTGGAGCGATTTGCAGCTCATGGCAGTCACGCTAGTCATGCCAGTCACGCCAGCCACAGTTCCCATTACTCTGGATCGGGCGGAGTCTCAGCGCCGGCGCCGCGCTATACCCCGCCTGCGGCTCCCGCTGTTCCGTCAACCGCCATAGCCGACAGCGCGTTTCGTGCTGCATTGGCAAGAGCCGATGTTATGAGAGGGCTGCCATCAAAATATGCAACAGGGCTAGTGAGCACAGAAGGGGGCTTTCCGGCTCTGCGCCGACCAAGTTGAGATGTGCAGTCCCCGCACCGCCCTGATTGACGCAATGTCCATATAGCTAATGTGAAGGCTAGGTGTCAGTCGGCAAGGCCGGTTTGCGCAGCATCTTCGATCCTGGTCCCGATTAATTCTCGCACATTCCGCTCGACTTCTGTCCGGAAAGGAGCGTTGCTGTGGGTGTGGCGGCTGATGGCCTTCCACATGCCCCTCTGGCTATGGGCCGAACCGGGGCCTTTGGCAGTGGCAGCAGAAGCTGTCTTAGCCAAAGGAACCCGCATGATTTCCAAACCCAAAAAAACGGCAGCGCAGTCAGCGACTGTTCTAGCAACCAGTCCCGCACAGCCTGCGTCGAAGCAGAGCGACAAGAACAAGAGGCCCCCCGCAAAGCAGAAGGAAGCATCCGGCAAACTCGGGAAATTGGTGTCTCTGCTCAAACGTCCCAACGGCGCGAGCCTTGCCGACCTCATGAAGGCGACGGGTTGGCAGGCGCATTCGGTGCGTGGCGCTATTTCCGGGACGCTTAAGAAGAAGCTGAAACTCGCCGTGCTTTCCGAAAAGGCCGGTGGCGTCCGTACCTATCGGATCAAGGCGTAGGCGATGTCTCGTTCCGTTCGCGGGGAGCGGCGGCAAAAGCCCGCCGCTCCCGATGCAGCCGCCATCGAGGCGGAAATCGAGCGCATCCAGAACCTCAAGGTGGACGAAGTCCGGTCGCTGTGGGAGCAGACCTTCAAGCGGCCGGTACCAAGGGCGCTCACGAAAGATCTCCTGGTCCGCACCATATGTTGGGATATCCAGGAGCGAGCGTTCGGAGGCCATAGCCCCGCCACGCTCAGACTGCTCGCCAATTACGCCAAGGGGCGTCCGGCAGAGGTGGACCGGATAAGGCGCCTGAAACCCGGTACCGAGTTGGTCCGGGAGTACCAGGGCGAGCGCCACACCGTGATGATCACGGGGGAGGGATTCGCCTGGCGGGGCCAAACCTATCCAAGCCTCTCAGCAATCGCCCGGGCGATAACCGGGTCCAACTGGAACGGCCCCCGCTTCTTTGGCCTGCGGGAGGCTCGGGACAGTCTGGCAGCAGAACCCGCCCGAGCCGAGGCTCCGGCCAAGGCCGGGGAGGGGCGGCAAAGCCCCAGCGGCGGTGCCCATGCCTGAGGCCCGCAAACAGGCCCGCTGCGCCATCTACACCCGCAAATCGACCGAACATAACCTGGACCTGGAGTTCAACTCCCTGGACGCGCAGAGGGAGGCCTGCGAGGCCTACATAAAGAGCCAGGCCCATGAGGGCTGGCGGCTCGCCCCAGGCCAATTCGATGACGGGGGCATATCCGGAGGCTCCCTGGACCGTCCGGCGCTGCAGAGGCTGATTTCAGAGATCGCGGCCGGCAAGGTCGATATCGTGGTGGTCTACAAGGTGGACCGGCTGACCCGGTCTCTAACCGATTTTGCCAAGCTGGTGGACCTTTTTGAGCGTAATGGGGTGTCGTTCGTCTCGATTACACAGTCCTTCAACACCACGACCAGCATGGGCCGGCTGACCCTGAACGTCCTGCTCTCCTTTGCCCAGTTCGAGCGGGAGGTCATCGGGGAGAGGGTGCGCGACAAGATTGCCGCCTCTAAGAAGAAGGGCCTCTGGATGGGCGGTCCCGTCCCCCTGGGCTATGTCGCCAAGGATAAGAAGCTGGTCATTGAGCCTGCCGAGGCTGAGACCGTTCGGCTGATATTCCAGCGGTACTTGGAACTGGGCTCCATCCTGGCCTTGGCCGAAGATCTGAACCAAAGGGGAATCGTCACAAAGGAACGTAATTATTCCAGCGACCGCGCCGTCGGCGGCATACGGTTCGGCACGGGCCCCTTGGCTCACCTTCTGAAGAATCGCATGTATATCGGCGAGATCGTGCACCGGAACGAAGTCCATGCCGGCGAGCACCAGCCCATTCTGAGCCGAGAGTTATTCGATGCCGTACAGGCCAAACTGGCCAGCAACGCCGTTGACCGGGCGCTTCGCCTGAAAAGATCGCCGTCACTGTTGGCGGGCCTTATCTACGACGACCAAGGCAACAAGATGTCACCCTCGCATACCAACAAGCGCGGCGTCCGCTATCGGTACTATGTCTCGCAAGGGCTGCTGCAACGAAAAGGCGAGGTCGGCGGAGTAAAAAGAGTTTCTGCGCCGGATATCGAAGGCATCGTCCTAGGCACGTTGAGAGCAAAAGCAGAAGCAAGCGACACCGACAACGACCAAACCGTCGTCGAGCAGCATCTCGAAAAGGTGGTGGTGAAGCCGGCTGCCATCGAAGTCTATTTGCGCAACACAGAAGACGAGATCGAGGTGAGTCATCGCAGCGGTCCCATCATCGCGCTCTGGGCGCCGCCGTCGTTAATTGCGGAAAAGGGTATTCAAGCGGGGGACAAGACTCGTTCGTCCATAGATGGCGAGGCCAGAGAGGCACTTCTGACTGCGATTGCAAAATCACGGGCCTGGGTCGAAGATGTTATGCATGGGCATGTCAAAACGATTGCCGAGATTGCAAACCGAGAGGACAAATCCGAGCGCTACATTCGGATGCTGATGTCGCTCGCATTTGTTTCGCCGTCGTTTCTTGGTGCCATTATTGAGGGCCGCCCACTAATGCCGAAGATCGCGACACTCCTTCAATCCCTCCCCAGTTCATGGAAAGAGCAGGCCAACGCTTTCGCTCCAAGTCTTGCTCGCTCCGCAGTCTTCGCAAAACGTCCGTAGAGATGCATACGCGTGAATTTGTGCAATCAAAATAATGCAATAAAATCAGTCAGGTTCTAAACGTCAGGCTGTTGATCGTCTCCTCGTCTCCCCTAAATGGGGGTATAGATGCCCTCAGCCTTAGAGGATGGACTAGCGCCTGGGAATACGGGCGGGGTGAATATGAGTTCTATCGCGTTTGGCACGCGCTTGCATGCGCGCGCGATTTTCTCGAGACTGGTATTCCTATACCGGATTGGCGCTCGGAAGTGGTGGCATTCCTATTTCATCCTCTAAGTTCAGAGCGACGTTACCCGCTCTCAGAAAATGAGGCCGGTTCGAATTCACAACGAATGCTGGGATGGAGGTAGGGCCTTGACCACAAGGGGAAACGAAAAAATGAATAGCTCGTTGGGCACCCAAGTAGGTGTCCACATAACCAAGGAAACCCTCAAAAAAGTTGACGCCCTTCTAGCGAGCATTTTCGACTTGGTGGGGGCCAAGGTACGTGAGTTTTATGAGGACTGGAGCGCTACATTTGGTGAGCATCTGCAAGTCACTTTTGATCGTTGTTCAAAAATCAAAACAATCTTGCACACAGATGAGCCAGCAAACTTGCTAGAACAATATGTAAGCGCGAAGCTCAAGTGCAGGGATAAAATTTACGATGACCTCGATTTCATTGACGAAATATGGAAACGGAAGCGCATCATAATTAGTGGTACTGGTGGCGGCGGCAAAACAGTATTGATGAAATATTTGTGGATCTGCTTTTTTGAAAACCCTAAAGGGAAAATTCCACTTTTTATCGAGCTAAGAGGGCTAAACTCAGTTACCGGGGGTGATCTCAAATCGTATATATTTCATACCGTAGTATCATCACGAGCGAAGATATCGCAGGAAGCGTTTGATCGCGGGGTAAAGGCAGGCCTTTTCATATTTATGTTTGATGGTTTTGACGAAATCGTTGAAACAAAGCGATCGCAAATTGAACGCGACATAAATGAAATTGCTCAGACCTGTCCTGACAATATTGTGATTGTTTCAGGCCGCTCAGATGAACGATTTGATGGTTGGCAGCTTTTTTCCAATTTCAAGGTACTGCCATTGAACCAGGAACAAGTCGTTTCCCTGATAGAGAGGCTCGACTACGACAGAGACATCAAACAGATTTTCCTGAAAAAGCTAAAGGGGCCCCTTTACGAGCAGCACAAAAGTTTTTTGTCGACGCCCCTGCTGTCCATCATGATGTTAATGACCTTCAATCAATTTGCAGACATCCCGGAGAAAATTCATATTTTTTATGAGCAGGCTTTCATTACTCTTTTTCTTAGGCATGACGCGCTCAAAAGTGGGTTCAAACGAGAAAATAGAACAAAACTTGCAATTCATGATTTTAGAAAGGTTTTTTCCTTTTTCTGCCTCACATCATATTACGCGACTGCATACGAATTTGATGACGCAGAGATACTTTCATATCTGAAGAAGGCGATAGCCCTGGGTAGTTCCAATGTTCGCCCAGATGATATGCTGCATGACCTAATTAATTGCGTCTGTCTGATTCAGAGGGATGGGTTGAAGTACGCATTTTCCCATCGCTCATTCCAAGAATTCTTTTCCGCTTATTCGCTTGCGCAATATTCTCAGGATCGAATTGAAAAGGCTTTGACGCATCTGGTGCGGCGTCCTTCCGATGCCGTGATACCAATGTTGCACGACATGAACTCTGCAGTTGTGGAAGATCTGTTCATAATTCCAAATCTCACCAAGCTGCTCGGAAAACTTAAAGCAATTGACGACAGCAGATATCTGGAGGGCTATATAGCCGCCTGCGATTTTCAGCTGATGTTCGCAGTGACCTCGGATTCTTCCGCCTATTTGCATTCTGGTGATGGAAGTTTTGAACTCTCATTTATCAACCTGATGCGGCTCCTTTATAGAGAGTCGGCGGGGGCTTTGGAAAAAAGCGTTCGAAAGAGTTTTCCCCCGGTTGAAAGGCGCCTCGCTCAGGAAGCCCATCGCGCTTTACCAACGAAGAAAGGGGCACCCGTGCATTTGCGCGGTGAAGTGGTGTTTCATGATCACGACGCTTTTTTCAACATTGGAAAAGATAGGCCAGAGCTAAAAGGGAATTGGATAAAGTCGTCAGATATCGTCGCTCACTTTAAGTTAGAATCGGGATGGCTCGAGGATTTGCACTCCGAACTCCTGCAGTCTCAAATGGGGAGGGGGAAAAAGATGGACGATCTTTTTAATACAATTCCTGAAAAGCGCGGCGACACTCGCAAGTCTGCATCCCGTCAATCGGCTGAGCCTCCTGAAATGTAGAATCCCACTAGTCGCTGCCAAGCAACATTATGCGTTTTTGCTTGGGTTGCTAGAAGCAGGGCGCTAGCTAACATGGAGGCGTCACCTTGGTTTTTATTTAGTTTTGGGCATAGCGGCCGTCGATAAATGCACATTATGGGAAACTCTCTCAGGAGCCCTAAGAGAGGGACGATGAACGTCGCGCTCTGCCCCCACTGTCCGTCATGGCCGAGCGATGCTCTTGCGCCGCTCGATTCTTTTCGTCCGCCCGGCGGCGCGGACTTGAACCCCGATATGGCCCTTCCCACATAGGGGTTGATAACGCCGCAATTGCGCGGTGGGGAAGCACGCATATAAGGAAATTGATATATGGTCGCTAAAGATCAGCTGTTCGTCGAGCAGCGTCCGCAGGGTGATTATGCCGTGCGCAAGCCTGGTGCCGAGCGCGCAAGCGCTGTCGCCGACACCCAGGCCGAAGCTATCGCCATCGCCAGGGAAATGAACCCGGATCGCTCGCCACTCGTCGAGCGGGTGCGCCACACCACAAAGGGCCATCCTGACCAGTGGCGCAAACCGTGAGCCGCGTTACGGTATATCGCTGGTCGAAATATGATATTTCGATCGACGAGACGCGCGTTTCCCGTCGGTGGGGCACCCGCGAAGCGATTGCTCGTCATAACGGCACCGTGATCGAGACCGACTGCGCCGAGGTCGATGCTTCCCAGATCGGCACCGACGTCGAGGGCATGACCGCCCGCGGCTTCAATCCCAATTGGACCGTCAGCGAGCAGCGCCAGGTCACGGCCTAGCGTGATATCGGCTATGAATGAGAGGCACATAGAGGACTTTTACGCCTTCATCGAGCGGATTGATGCCGCCAAAGACGGTCGCGTTTCCGCCGGCGAGCCCTCTTATCAGAATATCGCCGAGGCCATCCGGCCCATCTTTTTCACGACCGACTATGAGGAGTATGCCTACGCCACCCATGGGGGCACACTATTTCTCGTCGAATATGAAGGTCGGCTTTACGGCTTGACCTGCCAGCATGTGTTCGGGGACTTTGCCCGTGACCGACTTTTTGTGGTGCAAGACAAGCTCGGGAAGAAGGGAACGCCGCCCGCCAAGATAGCGTCGTTTTATAACCCGAGCGCGCCCGAGCGGGGTGCTATCGAAACTGACATCGTCGATCTGTGCGTAATTGAATTTGCAGAGGAGGTGACACCGGCCTTTTTTGGTAGCGCCGCCTATGTTATTCGGGACGAAACTGTGGCGACAGCCGTCAACGGTCATTCGCTCCTTGTCGCCGGCGTTCTCAAAGACAAGACGACGATTCTCAATCCCGATATCGCGATCGGCTATTGCCGCCTGCAATATATCGATGTGGGGCCTTATAAGCCCGACCCCTTCCTTCGGAATGCTGTCGCGGAATTTGACAATACCGAAATTACGGACATCACCGGCATCAGCGGTTCACCCGTTTTCGATATGACGCAGGAAAAGCTTTGCGGCATGGTGGTGCGCGGCGGAATAAAAGACCGGCGTTGCTCTATCCTATATTTGGATATCGGTGACATTGTGCAGACCCTCAAAGCCATACGCGCTGGCACGCTCAAAACCTTCTATAATAAAGTACGGTAAGTCGCGCTCGGATCCGGTTGGTTACGAAGCCTTGCGGCCAGCGGGAAACTCGGCCTGAGCCTGCTGCGAAGCCCCGGCAGCCTCCTGCATCGTGCCTATCGCGCGGCACTCTCAAAGAGAGGGCCGCTCTTGGGAAATGTGCGGCCACCCATCTTTCGTCACCATATGTGAAGGTGCTTTCAGCTCAGATCTCGGGAGAGCGCGTGCTGCCAAGTTGGGCACCATTCGTGCGACTTCAACTGAGCATCACGAGCGGTGATCCAGAGACGGCGGCGCAGATTCAGAAACTTATGAGGCCCGGGGAATTCTTCGGCGTAATTTCGAATATAAGCGGAGGCCACCCAGATGAAGTGGCCCGTAACGATGCATTCCAAAGTCACTCCGCGTGTAGTTGGCTCCGCCACGCGCCATAAAAAATTGCGCGGCAAAATGTTTCCATCAGGGAAAAGGCTAAATACCGGCGGCCATACCTGGACCAATTTGCCCTTAAGCTTCGGAAGCATTTTCTTACGCAAACCGGACCTCCAGTAACCTACGAAACAACATTCTGAAGCTCGGGCAGACCGTACTAAGAGTCCTTAACGGAAATTTCTAATGACAGACCAAGGTCCGCTGGACAAATCTTGGCCTCATCCCATTTATATCCCGTGGTGGACATTGAGCGTAGCGCAGTGCGCTCAGCCACAACATGGCCAAATTGGAGATGCGGCGCCACATGGATCGGTAGCAGTTCTTTGCGAGAGGCGTTGTACCATTTCGGCAGGTTCATCCCGAGCTTGCCACCACGGTCCGCCATCGCGAAAAGAGCGCCGTATTGGCGAGGTGCTACGCCTGTGTAAGCTGAAAATACAACCTTGCCGGCTTTGGGAGCTCTGTCGCTGGAATCAAGCTCAAGCTCTTCGCCGTATAGCAAAGCTGCACGACTCTTTGGATACGGCTCGAGGTAAATCACCTTTTTTAGACCGGCCGCCAGAATGTGCTTCGTGCAATTGTGGCAGGGGAACGCCGTCACAAAGATGGTGCGGCCATCAATAGCCACGCCACGGCGCGCTGCGTCGATAATCGCCGCAACTTCGGCATGCACTGGGCGACTAAACTCCCCGATACCCATGAACTGCGTACCGTCCAAGCGCGCCATTAGCTCGCGCGCAATGGCGGAGCTGTCGCCGTTGCCAGCGCTCGGGCCAAGCAAATTTGCTTCTTGAGCTTTGCCCAATACTTCAGTGAGGATGCTGAGCTTTATCTTTCGCGCGGGATCGTCCGGCAATATACGCTGATCGCGACGGTCGGGAGAATCGCCGTCCCAATAAAAACCACCGCCAGCCCGCGGCACTTCGTTCATCCCAACAGCCCGGACGCTTACATCGACGATGCGGCCTTCTGCTTCTTGGATGTCTACAATCGCCGCACCGACCTGCCGGTTCTCATCGGCCGACCTCAGTGCAACGGCACTAGCGATGTACATCGCGTACTCTTCAGGCGTAGGTGTGTGAAAGGGATGACCAAAAATGAGGTCGATAAAGCGCGAAATTGCACTCTCGCCGTAAGTTGGATTCATATCGATGAAGATGTCCGACTGCGGGTACGTGTCTCGCATATTTTGGCCAAATGCGGATTCACTTTTGTCATCAGTCTCGACGAGCTTGATGGCGCTTGGCTTATAGTGCCCTTCATGGCCCGTCTCGGCGGTTGAGTCCGTGATTGACTTACAGAGCGCGTTCACCCGCGTATCGTGCGAGGCATGTCCGCCGACAAGATAAAATGATCGTCCGTAGATACGCCGTAGAAGCCGCGCTTCCTCTGGATGTTTAAGCTGATCAATGAGGAAGGCGCAGTTGCCGATCGGCCTGTCCGGATGGCCAGAACGTGCCATGCGCCGTGCTCTGACCTCGGCGATTGCCGCGCGAGCCAACAGGGCGCCGTCTTTTGTCCGAATTCTTGCCGCATTAGCAATCTTTTGGAGGTTGGTGATGCGGTCATCCTCATGTGTATTTTGTGGCGGCGTCCAATCGGGCAGCTGCTTAAGGAGATCCGATACGCGGATTCGTTCAACTGTATAGCCAAAACCATCCAAGTCCGTGGCGAGCCGTTTTGCGAGGTCTGTGAGGCGAGTGCCGAGTGGCCCGACCATCGCGAAGATCAATTCAGGACGAGCCAGGTTCGTTTCCGGAGTTGTCGAAACTGTAGTCATGACGGCACCTAGGGCACCCAATTGATGCGATTGTTCCGGACAAAGAAATGGCTGCCGCACTTTTCTGCAGACATCCAAAGTGAAGGCGAAAGGGTCGCGCAATTGGCCGCGATTGAAAGCGACCAATTTGGTTCTCTGCTACGCATCAAGTTGACATCGATGCGCTCACCGCATCGGCAGGGACAGGCCAGAACTACCCATTTCGGCGATGGCGTCCCGACGACATAGAGCGTGCTGCCTAGCGAATCTGGCAAGGCGCCCATTCCAGAGACATGCACAATGCCAGAGACGCGTTTCCTCCGACGAACTCTACGCCAAAGGGCGCGCACTGCGCCGAAAAAGGTCACTCTGGGCGCCATAACGTATCCAAAAGTGGTCGCGCATCACCGCGCATCCAGCTGTTCCGCGGAGCACAGAAGCAATTCGGCTCCGATGTCTTTGAATTTCGACGGATCAAGGATGCATCAAACAGGTGCAGCAGCTCCGATCCCCTGCTGATCTCCCCCATAAATCCCGTCAACCGATTTAGAAACTCTGAGACTGCCGAAGATGCGACCGTCGTCGTAAATGGAATCACAGACGGCGCTGGGTCCTCGAGCTCCGGTGCGTATCCTTCACGTACACGTTGCGCTGCAAGCGTCGGATTTGTTTCGCGTTGAGATTCTAGACTAACCCGTTCTGGCGTAATGCGGCCACGGCAAAAAAGACACGGCGCACCTGGCATAAGCGAGGTGACCCGCCCCTGAATAGATCTGATAACCCCTCCTTTGGAGTCTATTTTCACGCCAATGTCGAAAGCCGGGATGCCATAATAAACTGACGCTCGTGTTAGGAGTGAACGCCCCCATTCATCATCGGTGCAGCCAAAAATAATATCGCAGTCGCGAAATTGCGAAAATGCCGAGCGATAGGTAATTGCTTTCGGTATTAGCGCGACTTCAGTGCCAAGGCCTACATCGGCGACGGCGCGTTCGGCGATTTTAGTCTTGGCGATGTCTTGATCAACTACCCTGGATCCGTACAAGCGATTGACGTTCGATGCGTCGAAGTTTTGACCATCGGCTATCAATAGGCGGCCAACGCCAAGACGAGTTAGCTGTTCGATTACAGCGGAGCCAGTGCCGCCTGCGCCGATGACACCAATGGTGAGTCGCCGGAGCAGTGCCTGGAGATCTCGGCCAAACGCTCTTACTTGCCGGTCGTAAAATTCGGGGATCGGCACAGCGTCCTTTTCTGAAAACCAGAATCGGAACCTTGTGCCAATGATCCGGACACGTTCAACTGGTACAACTGAGCCATCTTCTAGCCAGACGCGTGCCGCCGAGATTTCGCCTCCAACAAAAATAAGGCTGGCATGAACAACATCACTGCGGACCCTGTTGTAGGCAGTCCGGAAGAGCTTTTCCTCCTCGCGATCATCCTGCGGTGAGTGCGTCGCACAACCTTGCGGATGCGTATGAACGAAGCCAAATCCACTTTTTGTTTCGTGGGCCCGCTTGAGAACATGACGGAAGGAGGCCGAGGCGATCCGCATGTGCACACTTGAGGCCTCAAGGACGTGTTCTGCATTTGTAGCAATTACTTCGCTGACCAAAAGGCGCGTTTCGTTCGGCGTTTTGCTTTGGCGAAAGAGCATGTACGCGGCATTTTCCACGCTCGGCGCCACCGTTAGCGCTTGTCGGAGCTTATCGTAGTCGTCTTCCAAGAAGGTGATTGTGAAGCGGGTCATATGCCCTTATCGAGTTCGTGCCTGATTGATGCGATAAAGGTCCTTAGGTTGTCGACGCCCTGCCTCCAGGGCGTATTGAAATGCCTCGACCATCTTTGCCAACTGACGCCGGCATGTGTTTCGCGAGCATCGGCTCCTTGCGGGCAAGTGCCATTAGTTAGCTTCACGTCCGGGATAGTTCGGAACATGTCGAGGTTGGCGTTTGGATAACCAGCCGGCAGGATGACAAGCAGGGTTGCCGCCCGAGGAGCATAGGTCGACGGAAAAGGGAAGTTCTCGATCATGATGTGGGTATCCTGCCCCACTCGGTTGACACGATACTTATAACCTTTTGATGCAAGAAATTCTCGATCCATTTCGAGAAGAAGATCTTCAATTTCCTCGACTTCCATCCCTTTAGGCTCCCGGATTGAGCGTTACCTGGGCGCTATAGAAATGCTCGTCCTCCTTCAGACGGATCGGACTTCCATTATTCGGCACAGACTCGTCCTCATGATCGCCGGTTACTTCCCGAAAGAGCTCGTAACCCGCAGGAATTTTCCCAAGCGCGTAAAGGGCCGCATTTGTCGTGTCGCGTGGCGACATATAGGGCTTACGATCGATATGGATGCGAACTTCGTGCTTGTCCTTTTCTGCCTCGGCCATGCGGCATTCTCCTGCTGAATTTGCGGCAGCCTAACATGGACTTTTCCATGGCGCCGTTTAAACATTTGACCTAATTGCGATATTACAATCAGTTTGATAAGTATAATTCCAAACTGCGCCGATTGCAATAACGCAATTGATTGATTATTAACAATGGAGATCCTATGCCCGAAGACCGTTTCGACAGCGATGCGTTTTATGCTGCTTTGAACGCTGCCCGGCTCAGCAAGCAAAAAACCTGGAAAGAGGTTGCCGAAGAAGCCGGCGTAAACGCCTCCACTCTTTCGAGAATCGGACAAGGTGCCAAGCCAGACGTTAACGGGCTTGCTTCGTTACTCTCTTGGGCAAACCTCAAAGCTGAAACCTTTATACGGGGTGCCAGCAAGAAGAAGACAGAACCGCTCGCAGAAATATCGGCATTGCTTCGCGCCGATCCAAATTTAAGCAAACAAAACGCCAAACTTATCGAGGATATTGTGGCGGCTACCTATAACAAGTTACGGAGCGCCTAATTGGAATTTCGGCGCGGTTTTAAGGCAGAAGCCAATCGCATTGCTCTGCGAGTGCGAGAAGGGATGGGATTAAGCGCAATTGCGCCCATCGATCCAATCGCTATTTGTGAACGCTACGAAATCAAGCTCATCAAGCTCAGCGATCTCAATCCAAACTGCCCGCTTTTGCGAAATAACTCGGACTTTTCGGCAGTTACTGTACCCTGTGGGCGTGAAACCGCGATAGTTCATAACGACAAGCACCATCTTTATCGTCAACGTAGCAACATCTGTCACGAATTGGCGCACTCATTTTTAGGCCATAAGTGCACCCCACCCTTAAGGGATGATGGAGCCAGAAGTCATGATGGAGGAATTGAAGCAGAGGCTAACTTCCTCGCAGGAGTCCTGTTAATATCCAACGAAGCCGCCAATTATATTGTTTCGGAAGGTTTGGCATCCCAAGCCCAGCACATCTACGGCGTAAGCTCAGCAATGCTTACCTACCGCCTACGCATTAGCGGCGCTCATCGAATTCACGAACGCCGGATGCGTCAGGTGCGCCTTTCGTCGGCGCGCCTTTAGCGAACTGTCTCAGTTCGATTCTCACTTGGAGCGGGAAGCAGGATTCGAACCGGATTTTCGAGGAGCAGCCGAGAAACATTACCAGTCTCTGTGGTGCACAAACCGGTCTCGGCATAAGTCATTCGCCAATTTGGGAAATCCAAAAATGTGGTCCAGAGACCGGCGCCCATAGGGGCGCCACAATGCGATACAAATTGGCAACTTATCGAACTCTAGCCGCGATTCAGCCCTTGCAAGGCTCGGGAACAACGCCACTAATTTCTGAATTTGGAAATACCGGGGTGTGGCCGGACTGGGTGGCTGGAGAAAGAGGAATCGAACTGTGCGAACCGAGTCTCTGGCCAGGCACTGCTCGCTAATTTGGAAATGGACCTCAAATCTCGGAAATTGCTAGCGGAAAGCGCTGCTAACCGTCTTGTGATCCGGCCGAAGCCGGCGATTCGGAGAAGGGGCATCGAATGACCGCTTTTGACCCAAAGCGGACATTCCACTTCCGGCATGCTGAGCGCTGCTGCTAGGATTGGTTCCAGTCATGGCGCAACTTCCGAAACGCTCTGCTCAAGGCGTCGTCGTCGTAGACGGCGTGAGGCTTCATTGGGCCGTTCACAGAGAACCGCAGTGGTGCACTGCGGATGGATGGAAGGGACTTTCGATTGCCGTCCGCTTAGAAAGCGGCAAAGGGCGCGAACTAATTTTGGAGTACCCGTTTCCGCAGAAGGGTAGACGGCTCCGAATTGATGGGAAAACGTACCTCGTCGCGCCCAATCCGCCAGTGCGGCCTTCGATTTCCA
>CAZNGO010000090.1:0-33797 GCA_964572805.1 uncultured Rhizobium sp.
GCCCGCGGCCGCCGCCACGGCCGCCACGCCCGCCGGCGGGCGCGCCGGCAGCGGGGGCCTGCGCCGCCGGCGCGGCCGGCTGGGCAAGGCTTTCGCAGACACAGAGCGTAACAAGGATGGACGCGGCGGCGCTCAGCGCCATCAGGTTTTTCAGGGCCGGCATGGGATCCTCCGTCTTATCGGAAAAAGGGAGCCGCAACCCCAGGAGTGAGGTTGCGGCTCCGAGTTTGCAAAACCCCTTGTGGGGATTTCGCCCTTGGAAGCTGGCTGACGATCCCCGCTCACGGACCGGCCGGCGGCGGCACGGTGGGCTCCGGCGCATCCACGGGCGGGCCGCCCGGCGAGCCGGGGCCACGCCCCTGCGAATTGCCGTGGGGCGTGTTGTGCTGGATGGTGTAGCGGGCAATGCCCGCCGGGGTGACGCCGGAGGCATAGACGACGCCGTTCTTGTCCGCCGTCACGCCTTCGGGGCTGGAGGTGCCGCGCATCGCCTGGTCGGCCGAAGGCTGGCCCCAGGGATCGGGAATGAAGGCGGTGACGATGCCGGTCTCGGCGCTGCCGATATGGATGCCGCGCAGGAAGCCCGAGCCGGCGCCCGAACCGGAATCCGAAACATAGAGAATGTCGTGCTTGTCGACATAGACGCCGGTGGCGCGCCCGAATTGCGGCCAGGCATGCAGCAGCTTGCCATCGGGATCGAAAACATCGACGCGGCCCATGGCGCGGTTGGCCGAGAAGATGTTGCCATGGCTGTCCATGGAAATGCCGTGGCTGCAGTCCAGCCCGCGCGTGCCGGCTTCGCACGGCCATTCGCGCAGATACCTGCCGTTCCTGTCGAACACCACGATGCGGTTGTTGGCCGGCTGGGTGTCATGCACGTCCGAGACGAAGACTTCGCCGGTGACGGGCGAAACCACCACGTCGGAGGGCTGGCTGAGATGGGTCTGGTCCTTGCCATAGACGCCGGGCGTGCCGATGCGCAGCAGCAGTTTGCCCTGCGGGGTGAATTTCAGCACCTGCGCGCCCGCCGGTGTCTTGACCGATCCCGGCGGGGGATTGGGGAAGCTGCCGCGACCGGCGCGGGCGGCGTTGTCGATGTTGGACTGCAGGTCCGTCACCCAGACATTGCCGTCCTTGTCGATGTCCAGGCCATGCGGATAGCTGATCATGTCGGCGCCGAGCTGGGCGGTGATCTTGCCGGCGGCGTTGAAGCGGATCACCGGATTGACATGGCTGCCGGCACAGAGATCCCAGCCGCCGCAGCGTTCGGCGACCCAGACCGAGGTGCCGTCCTTGTCGATGGCGATGGCGCTGGCGCCGCCCAGGAAACGACCCTTGGGCATGGTGTACCAGCCGGTGTTGACGGCATAGGGATTGACCAGCGCCCTGTCGCCGTCACTGCGGGGAACGGCCGGGCGGGCGGCACCACGCGCTCCGCGTCCGCCCGCCGGATTGTCCGCCGCGGAGGCCGGGGCGGCAGCAGGCGCCGGCTGGCCCAGGCTGACCGCGACCGGAAGACCAACCACCAGCGCCGTGGCGGCGGCCAGGATACGGGCATGACGCAGTGCAACCATGAAATCCTCCCGGTGGCGGTCTGCCGTGCCGATTCCGCCAATTGCAGAAAAGGCCGAAAAACCTGCCGAATTCGCGCCTTCGAGACGGCGGCTCGCCGCCCTCAGGACATGATCCATCCTTAGGAAGCACCCCTGCTCCTGTAAATTGACGGGGCCCCGCAACCGGACCAAAATCTCTCATCTGTTGAGAGTTTTCCGGGCGCGGTTTTTGAGTTTGCCCTGTCCTCTCTTCAGGGTCCGGCGCGCCAAGCGAAATAGAGCCGCTCATGAGTCAGAGAGCCAAGATCAAGGTTGCCATCATCGGGTCCGGGAACATCGGCACCGATCTGATGATCAAGGTGATGCGCACCTCGGACGTGCTGGAGATGGGCGCCTTTGTCGGCATCGATCCGGAAAGCGACGGCCTCAGGCGCGCCGCGCGGCTCGGCGTCGCCACCACGCATGAGGGCATCGAAGGCCTGGTGAAGCTGCCGGTGTGGCCGGAAATCGGCATCGTCTTCGACGCCACCAGCGCCGCGGCGCACCGCAAGAACAGCGAAATCTGCAACGCAGCCGGCAAGGTGATGATCGATCTGACCCCCGCCGCCATTGGTCCATACGTGATTCCGCCGGTGAATGGCGAGGCGCATCTGGACCAGATGAACGTCAACATGGTGACCTGCGGCGGCCAGGCGACCATTCCCATCGTCGCGGCGGTGTCGCGCGTGGCGCGTGTCCATTATGGCGAGATCGTCGCCTCGATTTCCTCCAAGTCCGCCGGCCCCGGCACCCGCGCCAACATCGACGAGTTCACCGAGACCACCTCGCGCGGCATCGAGCTGGTGGGAGGGGCGGAAAAGGGCAAGGCCATCATCATCCTCAATCCGGCCGAGCCGCCCATGATCATGCGCGACACGGTCTTCACCCTGTCGTCGGGCGCCGACGAGGCGGCGATCGAGAAATCCATCCTGGAAATGGTGAAGACGGTGCAGGCCTATGTGCCGGGCTACCGGCTGAAGCAGAAGGTGCAGTTCGAGCGCTTCGGTTCCAACAATCCGGTGGTCATTCCCGGCCTGGGCAGCTTCGAAGGCATCAAGACCAGCGTTTTTCTCGAGGTCGAGGGGGCGGCGCACTATTTGCCCGCCTATGCCGGCAATCTCGACATCATGACCTCGGCGGGCCTGAAGACCGCCGAGAAGATCGCCCAGCGCAGGCTGCTGCGGGAGGCTGCGTGATGGCCAGGTTCAATGTCGAGACCGACCGGCTCTATATCCAGGACGTGACGCTGCGCGACGGCATGCACGCCATCCGCCACAAATATTCCGTGAGCCATGTCACCGAAATCGCCAGGGCGCTGGATGACGCCGGCGTCGATGCCATCGAGGTCGCCCATGGCGACGGCCTCAACGGCTCGTCCTTCAATTACGGTTTCGGCGCCCATACCGACTGGGAATGGATCGAGGCGGTGGGCAGGACGGTGAAGAAATCGCGCCTCACCACCCTGCTGCTGCCCGGCATCGGCACGGTGGAAGACCTGCACCGCGCCCATGATCTGGGCGTCACCAGCGTGCGCATCGCCACCCATTGCACCGAAGCCGACATTTCCAAACAGCATATCGGCTTCGCCAAGAAGATCGGCATGGATGTTTCCGGCTTCCTGATGATGAGCCACATGATCGAGCCGCAGCCGCTGGCCGTGCAGGCCAAGCTGATGGAGGATTACGGCGCCGATTGCGTCTATGTCACCGACAGCGGCGGCGCCCTGGACATGGACGGCTACCGCGCCCGGCTTGAGGCCTATGACGCGGTGCTGCGGCCTCAGACCGAGCGCGGCATCCATGCCCATCACAATCTTTCCCTCGGCGTGGCCAATTCCATCGTCGGGGCGCAATGCGGCGCCGTGCGCATCGATGCCAGCCTCGCCGGCATGGGCGCCGGCGCCGGCAACGCGCCGCTGGAAGTCTTCATCGCCGCCGCCAACCGCAAAGGCTGGAAGCATGGCTGCGACCTGTTCAAGCTGATGGATGCGGCGGAAGACCTGGTGCGGCCGCTGCAGGACCGCCCGGTGCGGGTGGACCGCGAGACCCTCAGCCTCGGCTATGCCGGGGTCTATTCCTCCTTCCTGCGTCATGCCGAGAAGGCCAGCCACGATTATGGCGTCGATACCCGCGCCATTCTTGTGGAGCTGGGGCGCCGGCGCATGGTCGGCGGCCAGGAAGACATGATCACCGATGTCGCGCTCGACATGCTGAAACAGGCCTGACGGAGAAACGCATGGCGACCCCCCGCAACCAGTCCGTGCTCAAGGCCTTCACCATGCTGAAATCGTTTCGGCACCCCGATGAATGGGTGACCAGCAGCGAATTGTCCCGCCGCGCCGGTCTGCCCGAAGCTTCCGGCTATCGCCTGATCCAGACCCTGGAGGAAATCGGCGCGGTGGTGCGCGGCGAGCGCGGCCGCTACCGCCCGGGCCTGCTGCTGGTGTCGCTGTCGCAGAATGTCACCATCGCCGAATGCCTGCGCGAGGCGGCGCGCGAGACCATGACGGCGCTGGCAAAGAGGCTCAACGTCACCGCCCATCTCGGCATCCTGGAAGGCGGCATGGTCACCTATGTCGCCAAGTTCAACACGCCGACGTCCATCGTCACCCATACGCGGCCGGGGGCGCAGCTGGAGCCCTATTCGTCCGGCCTGGGCAAGGTGCTGCTCTCGGCCCTGCCGCAGAGCGAGCTGGACAATTTCATCCTGGAAGGCGAGCTGGTGGCGCTGACACCGCACACCATCACCGACCGCGCCGCGCTGCTGGCCGAACTGGAAGCGGTGCGCCGCAAGGGTTTCGCCCTGGACGAGCGCGAGTCCCGCGCCGATCTCTGCTGCGTGGCGGTGCCGATCCGCGACAATGAAGGCCGCATCATCGCCGCCATGTCGGCCTCGGACAGTTACGAGGACATGACGCCGGCGCGGCAGAACGAGCTGCGCATGGCGCTGTTCGACGCCGCCGCCGCGCTCTCGCGCAAGACCTATCCGGAAAGCGCCACCTTGCGCCGCGTCGCCCAGGCCCCCGCGCCGGTGCGGCACACGGCCTGAACGCTCAGGTCCCGGCGCACCAGCGCCGCCAGGCCGTGCGATAGGCGGTCTCCATCGCAGCGGCAAAGCCGGCTTCGTCGCGCAGGGATGATTTCTGGAAGCGATCCCGCAGACCGGCGCGCAAACCGTCCAGTCTTTGACGGTCGCCGCCAAGCGAAGCGGCAAGGACGGCGAATTCCTCGACGCTGCCGGCAACCAGTTCGGGCATGCCGAGCTGGTGCATCAGGCTGGCGCCCACGCGGCTCGCCGGGCGGTCGCCCAGGAGCGTTATGACGGGCACGCCCATCCACAGCGCCTCGCAGATGGTGGTGGTGCCGCTGTAGGGGAAGGTGTCGAGCGCGACATCCATCTGTGCATACAGCGCCAGATGCTCCGCCGTGGTCGCCGAGCGCTCCAGCAGGGTGAGCCGCTCCGGGACAATGCCCTGCGCCGCGAACAGGGCACGATATCTGCCGCTGACCGCCGTGTCGGCGAATTGCAGGGACTTCAGCAGCAGGCGGCTGCCCGGCGTGGCGCGCAGCACCGCAGCCCAGGCCGCCACCACCTCCGGATTGATTTTCGGCAGATCGGCAAAGGAGCCGAAGGTGACATGGCCGTTGCGAAGATGCGGCGGCGGCGCCACCGGCGGACAGTCAGCCCGCGGACGAAAGCAGTGATGCCCGCCGGGCAGGCGCAAAATCGTCTCGCTGGCAAAGCGGTCGTCCCCGCCTTCGGGCCAGACAATGGCGTCGGAGATCTTGTAGTCCATCGCGGCCACGCCGGAGGTCTCGGGATAGCCGAGCCAGGTGATCTGCACCGGCGCGGCCCCGCGCGCAAACAGTCCCAGGCGGATGTCGCCGGTATGGGAAGCAAGGTCCACCAGAATGTCGATGCCGTCATCACGCACCATCTGCATGACGTCGGCGTCGTCGCGTGTTGCGATTTCACGCCAGTGATCGCTGCCGGCCCTGAGGCGCCCCGTGACCGAGTCGGAGAGAAGGCCGCTGGCGTAGCAGAAAATCTCGAACGCCTTGCGGTCATGGCGCTGCAGCAGCGGCTCGAAAAAGTATGAAACCGAATGTTCGCGGAAGTCGGGCGAGACATACCCGATCTTCAGGCGCTTTTCCGGATCGCGGGCATTGGCATGGGCCGGACGCGGGAAGGCGCCATGGTGGCGATCCCATTCGCGATGGGCCTCGAAAATTTCTTCCCGCGCCGCCGATGGCATCAGGGTCATCAGATAGGCAAGGTTGCTGCGGATCAGCGTCTGCGCCGGGTCGGCGGCCAGGCTGGCGCGGAAACTTTCCAGCGCCTCCTCCAGGCTGCAGCAGCGCAGATGCGCCAGCCCCAGCCAGCGCAGCGCCTCGGCGCATTGCGGGTCCTTCTCGAGGACGCGCCGGTAAAGCGCGATCGCTTCGCTCGCCTGCCCCATGTTGAGGCGCATCGCGCCAAGCTGCGCCGTGGCTTCCAGGTTGCCGGGCGCAAGGCGCAGCACGGTTTCATAGATGCCCGCGGCGCGCTCATAATGCCCCTGGGCAGCCTCGACGGCGCCGAAGCGCAGCGCCGCCGCCTCATGCTGCGGGTTCTGCTTCAGGATCGCGAACAGGACATCGGCCGCTTCGGCCGGCTTTCCGCTTTTCTCCAGGCAGGCCGCCAGCAGCAGCCCGGCATCGACATCCCCCGGTCTTGCCGCCGCCAGGTCGCGCGCCAGTCCTTCGGCGGCCTCGAAGTGCCCGCCCTGCAGCAGCGCGGCGCAGACAGCGCGCAGCAGTCCGATGTCGCCGGTCCGGTCAGCCTGGTAGCGCTGGATCAGTTCGGCCAGCCGCCCAAGGCCCGCGAAGGCGGTGGCCAGAGCGGCATGGACCTCGACATCGTCCGGCGCCAGGGCCAGCGCGGCGGCAAGCACGCTCTCGGCTTCGCGGAATTGCCGCAACCGGTTGAGGGTGTTTCCCAGATTGAGATGATATTGCAGCACGGCGGGCGACAACCGGATGCATTGGCGGAACCAGCTGACAGCCTTTGACAGATCTCCGGCGTTGCAGAATGCGACGGCTTCGCGGTTGAGCCGCTCCGCCTCTTGCGCATTTTCCGGCTGCCCGTCCATGGCGTGGCGATCTAGCACCGGCGATGGATGAACGCCAGCATTACCCGCTATTTCGCAGGCCCGCGGCGACGCCGTTGATCGCCATGTGAATGCCCTGGTGCACCTCTTCGCTTTCGTCACCGGCGCGGCGGCGGCGCAGCAGATCGACCTGCAGATGGTTGAGGGCGTCGACATAGGGCAGCCGGCGGCTGATCGATTGCGCCAGGCGCGGATTATCGGCCAGCAGCTGCGACTGGCCGGTGATCGCCAGCAGCGCGTCGCGGCAAAGCAGCCATTCGGCCTCGATGCGGTCCATGATCCGCGCCGCCAGCGCCGGATCCTGCGCCAGCTCGCTGTAGCGGCGGGCGATGGCGAGATTGGATTTGGCCAGCACCATTTCCATGTTGGCCAGCATGGTGCGCAGGAAGGCGGACTTGGCGTAGAGCGGTTTGAGCGTTTCGGCCTGCGCTTTCGCCGCCGTGCCGAAGCCGAACCAGCCCGGCAGCATCACCCGCGCCTGCGACCAGGAAAACACCCAGGGAATGGCGCGCAGATCCTCGATGCGCGGGCTCTTGCTGCGCGAGGCCGGGCGGCTGCCGATCTTGAGGTCGGCAATTTCCGTCAGCGGCGTCGCCTGGCGGAAAAAAGTCTCGAAGCCCGGCGTCTCATAGACCAGGCCGCGATAGGCGCGATATGCCGCCTCGCTCATCCTGGCCAGGAGGGCGCCGGCCTCGCCGTCCACCGCGTCATCCTGCGGCGACAATTCGGCCAGCAGCGCGGCGGCGACCAGGGTTTCCAGGCTGGCCTCGCCCAGCACCAGGTCGCCATATTTCGAGGCCACCACTTCGCCCTGCTCGGTGACGCGAATGCCGTGGGCGGACGCTTCGGACGGCAGGGCGCGGATGGCGTCGAAGCTGGAGCCGCCGCCGCGCCCCACCGCGCCGCCACGGCCATGGAAGAAGCGCATCCGGATGCCGCGCATCGCCCCCAGCCGGGTCAGCCGGGCGATGGCGGCATAGATTTCCCAGTTGGAGGTGAGATAGCCGCCATCCTTGTTGCTGTCGGAATAGCCGATCATCACTTCCTGCAGATTGTCCTGGCCGGCAATCAGCCCGCGCGCCAGCGGGGTGTCGAAATAACTCGCCATCACCTCGGGGGCGCGGCGCAGATCGTCGATGGTCTCGAACAGCGGCACGACGCGCAGCCGCGCCACCGGCGCCGGTCCGGGCAGGAACAGGCCCGTCTCCTTCATCAGCAGCGCGGTTTCCAGCAGGTCGGACGGCGTCGCCGCCTTGGAGATCACATATTGCGCCACCGCGCCTTCGCCGAAGGCGTTCTTGAGGGCGGCGGCCTTGCCGGCGATCGCCAGCTCGCGCGCCGTCTCCGCCGAATAGCTGGCATAGGGCGAACGCAGCGGCCTTGTGCGCCCCAGTTCCTGCAGCAGCAGCGCGGTGCGGGCGCCCTCGTCCAGCTTCAGATAGTCGCCGCCATCGGTGATCTGGATCAGTTCGGCGACGGCGCGCTCATGCACATCGCTGTTCTGGCGCACATCCATGGTGGCGAGATGGAAGCCGAAGGCCCCCACCGCCTCGCGCAGATCGAGCAGCCGCCCGCCGGCCAGGTCGCCATCGCCATTTTCCGCCAGCGAGGCGGCGATGACGGCAAGGTCGGCGGCGAATTCCTCCGGCGCGGCGTAAGGCTGGGCGGCAAAGCGCGGCGCCAGATGCGGCCCATGCCCCAGAAGTTCGGCCCGCGTCGCCGCCATGCGGGCATAGACCGTGACCAGGGCGCGGCGATAGGGCTCGTCCTGCTGGTGGATGGAGGAATGCTCAGGGCTGGCGGCCAGGGCGTGCAGCGCCGGACTGGCCTGGGCCAGGGAGTCCGAGAGCGACAGTTCGGCGCCCAGGGCGTGGATCGCTTCCAGATAGTGATCCAGCGCCGCCTCGGCCTGGCGGCGCACGGCGTAATCCAGCGTCTCGGGCGAGACATTCGGATTGCCGTCGCGGTCGCCGCCGACCCAGGAGCCCAGCCGCAGATAGGCAATAGGATCGCCTTCGAGCCGGAACAGCCGCGCCAGCCGCCGCTTCACGCGCGGCAGGCCCGGCAGGAAGGTGCGGACGAAGACGGCGAGATTGTTCTCGATCTCGTCGGCGACGGTGATGCGGGTGTCGCGCAGCATCCGGGTCTGCCACAGGATGCGGATGGCGCGCTTGAGCTGGCCGTCGATCTCGCTTTGCTCCGCCGTCTGCAGGCTGGCGGAATCGCGCTGCTCCAGCAGCGTGCTGATCTCGATCTCGCGGTCGAGGATGGATTTGCGCCGCACCTCGGTGGGATGGGCGGTGATTACCGGCACGAAAACGGCGTTGGCGAGATAGGCGCGCACGCGGCCCGGGGTCAGGCCGGGATGCTGCTCCATCGCGCCCGCCGCCGCCGAGCCCAGGGCTCGGGTCTGCCGCCGCAGCACATGGTCGTCGGCGATGTTGGCGAGCTGGGAGAAAATCGAGAAGCCGCGGATCAGCCGCACAATGTCGTCCAGCTTCAGGCCGATGAGCCGGTCCATCGGCGCCGCCTCGCCGGCGCTGCGATATTCGCCCACCACCTGGCGGCGGATGTCCTCGATCAGCTGGAAGGCGGCTTCGCCATGGCTCTCGCGGATGACCTCGCCCAGCAGCCGCCCCAGCAGGCGGATGGTCTGGCGGTCTTCAGGGGCGGGTGCAGCCATGAGGAGTGTGTTTTTTGTAAACGTTTCCATAGATTACCGCAACTGCGAATGCCTGTCTGCCCCCTTTGTGCGGCGCTTTGGCAGCCAAGGCCGTTCCTGCCGGGAACTTTGTTGCCAGCGTTATCCGCCTATGCGTCAATTCCTGTCGGGGTTGGGGAATGGCGGAAGATGAGGAAGAAGGCGCGTCCTCCGGGACGGCGCCGCAGGGTGCGAGCGCCGATCCGGCCTCGGTCGCGCTGGCATTGGGCAGCGCCAGCCGCGGCAAGGCTGACCGTTATCTTGAAGAGCAGACGGCGCTTGCTGCGGACCAGCGCCGCCTGACGGCGCTGCAGATCGAGAAGCTGGAAACACAGGAGCATTTCGAGCAGTCGCACCTGCACTGGCGGCGCTTCAACGACCGCATGAAGGGCGCGCTACTGGCCTATGCCGGCAAGGCCGCCGAAGCGAAAGCGCAATTCGCGCGGGCGGCGGAACTTGATCTGACTCCGGACGAAAAATCCGAACTGGCGAGGGCGCATGGCTGACGAACTGCAAGGCTCCGCCCCGGAAGGCATCGATCCCCTCGCCACCTCGCTGGCGCTGTCGGGCGCCAGCCGCGCCAAGGCCGACGCCTTTCTCGACGACCAGCGCCATCACATGAAAGAGCAGCTGCGGGAAATCGGGCTGCGGCTGTGGGAATTGCGGCTGGGCGTGCTGCTGCGCATGGCGACGGCTTTCATCGGCCTGGCCGTGGCGGGCTTCCTCGCCTTCCTGGTCTGGGACGCATCCCGCAGCGACGGGCTGAGCATCGAATCCTTTTCGGTGCCGCCCGATCTTGCCGCCACCGGCCTGAGCGGCGAGGTGATGGCGGCGCGGCTGCTCGACCGCATCAATGTCATGCAGGCCGCCACCTCGTCGTCGCGCGCGCCGCGTTCGGTCTCCGGCAACTGGGACACGCGCGACGTCAGGCTGGCGATTCCCGAGACCGGGGTCTCGCTGGCGGAGCTGGAAAATTTCCTGCGCGCCAAGCTGGGCAAGGTTTCCCGCCTCAGCGGCGAGATGGTCCGCACGCCCGCCGGCATCACCCTGACGGCCCGGGTGAGCGGCAGCGGCGCCGTCAGCGTCAACGGCAAGGAAGCCGATATCGAGACGCTGACGCAGCAACTGGCGGAACAAGTCTATCGCCTGACCCAGCCCTTCCTCTACGGCTCCTACCTGAATACCAACCGCCGTTACGAAGAAGCCATTCCGGTCTTCGAACAGATGATCCGCTCCACCGATCCCCTGGAACGCGCCTTCGGCTATCACGGCAAGGCAAGCACCCTGAGCAGCAAGCTGGGCGTGCAGGCGGCGGTGGCGGATTATGAGCGCGCCCTTGCCATCGAACCGGACCTGGCCTCCACCCGCAGCGGCCTGGGCGGGGTGGAACGCTATCTGGGCCATGAAGAGGCCTGGCTGCAGAACTCGAAAATCGCCCTGGCCCTGCTGGCGGACCGCAATCACGGCAATGCCCGCGCCGATTTCGTTCCCGCCTATCGCGGCATTACCCAGGGCGAGATCCATGCCGCGCTGGGCGCCTATCGTGACGCGGTGCTGGCGCGGCAGGATTTCATCGGGATCAACATCCCCGGCAGGACCTATGGCATAGACCAGGTCATAGACGTCGCCGCCGAACACGACATGGCGGCGGCCCGGCAGGCGATGGCGGCCTATGCCTCCAATCCCACCAACAATCCGGCCTTTGTCCTGTATGGCCGCGCCTTCCTCGCCCTGCGCGCGCAAGACTGGCGGGGCGTGCTGGCGCAAATGCCCGCCATTGAGCAGATGACCCGGGAAAATCCGAATTTGCGCGTGCCCTTGCGCACCTTCTTTGCACCCCTGGCGGCGATGGCCGCGGCAAGGCTGGGCGATTTCGGCACGGCCGAGACCCAAGCCGCGACCATGCCGGGCGATTGCACCCGCTGCATGGTCGCCCATGGCATCGTCGCCGAACTGCAGGGCCAGCATGCCCGCGCCGACTGGTGGTTCGCGCAAGGCGCCGCGGCGGCGCCCTCGATCCCCTTCGCCAATTTCGAATGGGGCAAGGCCCTGTTGGCACGCGGCAAGCTGGACGATGCCGTCAGGCAATTTAGGGAATCAAACAAGCGGGGCCCGCACTTCGCTGATGCACTGGAAGGCTGGGGCGAGGCGCTGATAGCGAAGAACCAGTCCCACCTCGCGCTGGCGAAATTCGCCGAAGCCGAAAAATATGCGCCGAACTGGGGCCGCCTCCACCTGAAATGGGGCGAGGCACTCTATTATGTGGGCAAGCCCGCCGACGCGAAGGTGCACTTCGCCCGCGCCGCCGCCCTCGACCTCACCCCGGACGAGAAATCCGGACTGGCGCGGCACCAGTGAGCGGCGCCCCGCCCGAGGAAACGCAAATGGACATCCACAAGCCCAAGCCGATCCACAACTGGCGCGAATTCCTGAAAGAGGTCGGCACCATCGTGCTGGGCATCCTGATCGCGCTGGGCCTGGAGCAAGCGGTCGAGGCCCTGCATGAGCGGCAGCTGGCACGGGAATCCGAAGCCGCCATCCATGAGGAGATGGCCGAGAATGTCCGCCGCGTGGAATACCGCCTTGGCAACCAGGCCTGCGACCTGAAGCGGCTGGACGAGATTTCCGCGCTGCTGGCGGGCTGGGCCATTGGCAAGGAATTTCCGGCCGGACTCCATGTCGGATTGCCCGGCGACCTCATCCTCAACGACCAGCGCTGGCAGGCCAATCTCAACAGCGGGCGCTTCAGCCGCGAGAGCGCCGACTCGCAGGCCCAGCAGACGGGCTTCTATACCCTGCTGCATGCCGTTGACTTGCAGTTGCGCGAGGAACTTGTCACCTGGGATCAGTTGCGGGCGCTGGAGCAGGGCTCGCAGTTCCTGACACCGGCCTACCGGCCCAAACTGGTCGAGGCGCTGGTGGCGGCGCGCGCCGAGGCCGACACCATCGCCCCGCTCGGCGGCGAGATCCTGCGCCGGGCCAGGGCGCAGAATCTTCCCGTCAACACGGCCTACCGCCCCGTCGCGGGAGGCACGACCTGCCAGCCCATGGCGGGCGGCAAATGAGCGACGCCGCCACGCCCGAGGAAACGCAAATGGACATCCACAAGCCCAGGCCGATCCACAACTGGCGCGAGTTCCTCAAGGAACTCGGCACCATCGCGCTGGGTGTCGGCATCGCGCTGTCCGCCGAACAGGGCGTGGAATGGCTGCACTGGCGCAGCCAGGTGGCACAGGCCCGGGAGATCATCGCCGCCGAGCTGGCCTACAATGTCGAGGGCGCCATCGTCCGCATCCGCGCCCAGCCCTGCGTCGAGAGCCGGCTGGACGAACTGGCGCGGATCATGGATGGCGCCGGAAAAAGCGGCAGCCTGCCGCCGGTGGGCGATATCGGCCTGCCGCCGCGCACGGGCTGGCTGCACGGCGCCTGGGAAAGCGTGGTGGCCTCGCAGACCGCCACCCATTTCCCGCGCCAGCAACTGGCCGAGATCTCCCACGCCTACAAGAGCATTGAAATGCTGGAACAGACCTACAATCTGGAAGTGGCGGACTGGCGCGACCTTTACGCCATGGTCGGGCCGGGGCGGCGTCTCGATCCTGCTTCCGAGGCCGCCTTGCGTGGTGCGCTCAGCCGCGCCAGGTCCAGCAGCCGTTCCCTGGCGAGCCTGGGCACGGTCACCCTGGGCCGGATCAGGAATCTCAATCTTTCTTTCAGTCCCGATGACCTGGCGGGAATCGCCAATGCCAGGCGCGCCCAGCTGACAGGCGCCAAGCCGTCATTCAATGCCGGAATGTCGACCAGCGCGATCTGCGGCCCGATCGGCGCGGTCCCGGCCACGTACGGACAGGGCCAGTTCGGCTATCTGCCGGCGTTGCAAGAGGACATGGTGAAAGCGATCCCCGATTTCTCCGGCAGCGGAAAATGACCGACGCCGCGCCGCCATCCCAGGAAGCGAAAATGGAAATCCACAAGCCCAAAACGATCCATTCCTGGCGCGAATTGCTGACCGAGATCGGCGTCGTCGTCATCGGCGTCTGCATCGCCCTGGCCGCCGAGCAGACGGTGGAATGGTTCCACTGGCGCAGCGAGGTGGCGCAGGCGCGCACCTTCCTCACCGCCGAAATCGCGCGCGACACCGCCAACGCCATTTCGCGCCTGCGCACGGAAGACTGCACCGAACGCCGCCTGGACGAATTGTCGGTGATCCTGGACGCGGCCTCGCAGAGCGGAAAGCTGCCGCCGGTGGGAGCCATCGGCCAGCCGCCGCGGCGGGGCTGGAGCATCGGCACCTGGGACAGCGTGATGGCGTCGCAGATCAACACGCATTTTTCCGGCCTAGAACTGGTCACGATCGCCTATTTCTACAACTTCGTGCGCAGCTCCATGGCCTACAGCGACCAGGAGATTCAGGCCTGGTCCGACATCAACACCATGGCGGGGCCAGGCCGCCGCCTTGATCCCGCCGCTGAAGATCGCCTGCGGTCCGCCATCAGCACCGCCCGCTCGCTCAATCGCGCCCTGGGTTTTGGCGCCGCCCGGATGGTGGAGACAGCCTCCGCTCCCGCCCTTGGCCTGAGCTTCACCAAGTCGGAGCGTGACTATTTCATCACCCCGATGCGCAACGGCTCGCTGACCGAAGGTCAATACACCACCGACACCATGACCCCCATGTTCGACATCTGCCGCCCCCTGGGCGCGGTGCCAGCGCATTATGGCGACGGCATTCTGCCCGGCGTGAAGGCGGTGATGCCGGAGATTCTGAAGACGCTGCCGAAATTCGACGGGCGCTGATTAGGCCTCGCGCGTCAGCCCTTGGTGTCGGCGCTCTGGTTCATGCAGCTGTTAAAGGCCGCATTGTAGCGGGCGCGCACCTCTTCGGCGGCGCGCTGGGCATAGCCCGAGCCCATGGCGGCGCCGGCCAAGAGGCCGGCGCTGGCGCCCAGCATCGCGTGGCGGCTGGAATGGCCGCTTGAACCGCCGAACAGCGCTCCCAGCACCGCGCCGCCCAGGGCACCGGTGACGGCGCCGCTGGTCTGCTGGCGGCTGGACGCCTGCTCCGGCGTGACATTGCCCGTCACCGCCTGGGCATAGAAATCGCAGTAATACTGGTCGTGCTTGACCGGCACCGGCGTCAGGTGGGGGGCCGCCTTCGCGGGCTCCGAGACGGCGGCGGCCGGCGGCGTTGCATCCACCGGCGGGCGAACGTCTTCGCCGAGCGAGGCGTAATTCGTGGCCGGGATGTAAGTGTTCTGGCTTTGGTACGGCGCCGGCCCGCGGCCCAGGGCATAGAGAACCGGCAGGGCGATCAGGATGGCCGAGGCCCAGGCCAGCCGGCGGACCCGGCGCCGGTCGCCCGCCGCCGTTACGGCAGCCCGATGAAGGGCTTCAGCGGCGGAATGTGCGGAAAACTTGCCCAATTGCGGTTCCTTGCCTCCAGGCTTCGGACGTCCCGGCACGCCCTTAAATGGGTATCGCCCTGGCGCGGGCCAAGCGGCCGCAGCCTCCTGCGCCCCGCTTTTTCGGCATGACTGCCCCGCCCCGGCGCAGAAGCTGCCCCGGCGTAAGGCTCAGAAAATATAGTTGGAATGCTTCACGTCGCGGCAGAAATCCTGGATTTCCCGCAGCATCAGATGCTCCATTTCCCGCACCGCCTCGTAGAAACTGTGGGGCAGATGGGCGGTGGCGGCGCCGCGCAGGCGGCGGATCTCGCGGCCATAGGTGACATAGCGCTCGGCGTTCTGCTGGTGGGCGCTGCCGCGTTCATGGATGGCGACCACGGCGCTGAGCACGAACAGCATCCAGGTGAGGAAATCCAGCCACTCCATCACGCCATGGCCGGTGAGCAGGCGGTGAAGGCCGCCGCCTTCCGGCAAGAGCGTGGTGAGGATGCCGATGCAGGCCAGCACCGCGCCCGCCAGGAAGCTGAACTCGGCCAGCAGCGACGGCATCTTGGTCTCGCGCTCATGGGCACGGTGATAGGTGTCGAAATGCTGCGTCTCGACCGAGAAGCGCAGCACGTCATAAAGCGAGGCGGCCTGCTGCGTCAGCCTGGCATCGGCATGGATCGCCTTGCGCCGCGACAGCGGCAGCACGTCGAAAGGCGAGAATTCCAGGATGGCGGCGCGGCCGCCCTCCAATTCCGCCGCCAGCGCCGCCAGCCCCTCTGCCGTGCGCCGATGCACCAGGGCGGGCAGGCTTTGGGCGTCGGGCGCTTCCTCCAGCACGGTGAAAAGCTGGAACTTGAAGCAGCGCAGCCGCTCTGCCGCGAAGCGCGCCGCCAGCCAGCGGTCCTTGGCGCGGGAAAGGCCCAGAAAAGCCTGCGACAGCTGGCCGGCGGCGGCGAAGACCGCGGCCGCGCCGGCGAGAAAAGGCGGCGCGCCATACAGCGCCTTGAGGGTGATCTGGTAGTCGAAGCTGATCATGGCCAGCAGCACCGCCACCAGCGAGAGCCGCCCGAAGAATTCATAGATGCGTTTCCAGCCCACCGCCGTCTTTTCATAACCGGCAAAGGCGTCCGAGACCGCCTGATTGCGCAGCAGGCAGACCAGCTCGGGATAGGCCGCCTCCAGCTCCCGCGCCGGATCGATGTCGCGGTTGGCCTTCATCCCCGATGGATCGCCCAGCACGTTCATGATGCCCCCATGTCAGATCACTTCGGCCGCGTCGCCGGCCAGCAGGCCTTGCGCCACCTGGGAAAAACGCCAGGGACCGTGCGCGCCGTCGCGCTCCAGGATCCACACCACGTCGAAGCGCTCGTCCGGCCAGGCGCGGGGACAGCCGCATGGTGCGCCGGCGATGGCATGGACCAGCTCGACGATGCGGCCATGATGCCAGACGATCAGTACCGGCGACGGCGCCGCCAGCACGGCGGCGGCCAGCGCCCTTTCCTCCTCCTCGGGGAATTGATGATGGATGGCCACCCCCAGCGCCGCGGCCAGCGGCTTGACGGTGTGCATCGCCCGCTTGCTGGGACTGTCCCTGGTCGCCGCCGAGGCAAAAATCGCCTTTGGCGGCTGGATGGGCGAAGCGGGGGGCGGGCTGCGGAAGAAATGCACCAGGGCGCCGGCCCGCTGCCAGCCCCTTACCGTCAGTTCATGGGCGGCGTGGTTGCCGTCCTCGTCGACGCCATGGCCCATGCCGTGCTGATGCTTTTCCGCATGCCGGATTATCATGATCTTCTGCATGCGCGGCGACAGGACCCGTCTTCCCGGCCGCCCCGCAAATGCCCCCATGGCGCGTGCCGGCCCGCGGCGATGCTTGCACAGCCAGCCGGGGTCGGACAACATCGCCGGGCAAAGGGCAGAAAGGGCGCCTGGTGCAACGGCTTTGGACGCGCCGCGAGGCATTGGCGGGGGTTCTGGCGCTGGCCGCGCCCTTGCCAGCGGCCGCGGCACCCCTCCATCGCATTGTCGCGGTCGGCGACCTGCATGGCGATTTCGCCGCCTGGCGCGACATCGCCCGCGCGGCGGGTCTGGTGGATGCGAACGGACGCTGGAGCGGCGGCGGCACCGTGCTGGTGCAGACCGGCGACGTGGTGGACCGCGGCCCGCAGTCCCGCCGGCTGATCGAGGAGCTGATGCGCCTCAAGCGCGAGGCGCCGGCCGGCCAGGTCGTCACCCTGGTCGGCAACCATGAAGCCATGAACATGACCGGTGACCTGCGCTATCTGACGCCGGCCGATTATGCCGCCTTCACCGACGCCGATTCGGCCAGGCGGCGCGATGCCGTCTATGAGGCCAACAAGACAGCGATCATCGCCGCCAACCGCGCCCATGATCCGAAGATCACCGACGACGCGGTGAAACAGGCCTGGTATGCCGCCACCCCCCTGGGCAGCATCGAGCATCGCATCGCCTGGAGCCCCGGCGGCCCGATCGGCCGCTGGGTGCTGGGCAATCCGGCCCTGGCGCTGCTTGACGGCACGCTGTTCCTTCATGCCGGCATCAGCCCGGCCTATGCCCATGTGCCGCTGGACGAGATCAATGCCAGGGTCGCCGCCGCGCTCAAGGCCGGCGCCACCGATCCCGGGGCCATCATCAACGACCAGAACGGACCGCTCTGGTATCGCGGCCTGGCCGAGGAACAGGTGCAGGCGCAGATCCCCGCCGCCGGCCCGGCGCCGCCGACCATCGCGCAGCAGCTGGATGTGCTGCTGCCGGCCTTTGGCGCCAGGCGGATCGTGATCGGCCACACCCCGGTGCTTTCGGGCATCGTCATCGCCGAAGGCGGCCGGCTGATCCGCATCGACACCGGCATCTCCTCGGTTTTCGGCGGCAAGCTGTCCTGGCTCGAAATTCTCGACGGCAATCCGATTGCCCACACGGTTGAACGGTCCCACCCATCCTAGAACAGGGAGTAATGTCATGCGCCTGGTCCTGACGGCATGCCTCGCCATCGCCCTGCTCTCTTCTCCCGCCCTGGCGGCGAAAAACGACAGGCCGCTTTTCGCCGCCGACACGCTAATCAGCCTGACGCTGTCGGGACCACTCACCAGCCTGTCGCGCAATCCCGACGCCAAGCCGGTGCCGGGCGTGCTGAAGCTGGATGGGCCGGCGCCGGAGACGCTGCCGGTGCTGCTCACCACCCGCGGCGTGACCCGGCGCAAGAAGGATGTCTGTTCCTTCCCGCCGCTGCGGGTGGAGTTTGCCAGCAAGCCGGGCAAGGCCTCGCTGTTCCAGGGTCAGAAAAGCCTCAAGCTGGTGACGCATTGCCAGGATGCGGACCGCTACCAGCAGCAATTGCTGCTGGAATACGCCTCCTATCGGCTCTATCGCGCCCTGACGCCGGAAAGCTTCGAGGTGCGGCTGGCCAATATCAACTATGTCAGTGAAAGCGGCCGCCCCATCGTCACCAGGCTGGGCTTCTTCATCGAGGATGTTGACGACATGGCGGCGCGCAACGGCCAGATCCGGCTCAAGGGCGTTGGCCGCATCGCCTCCACCCAGATCGATCCCGAGGCGGCGGCGCGCTTCGCGGTCTTCCAGGACATGATCGGCAATCTGGACTGGGCGATGACCCTGGCCTCGCCGGGCGATCCGGACTGCTGCCACAATTCCCGGCTGCTGACGCAGAAGGGCGCGGCCAACCTGATCACCGTGCCCTATGATTTCGACTATTCCGGCCTGGTGGACGCGCCCTATGCCGCGCCGCCGGAAAACGTACCGGTGCACAGCGTGCGCACCCGGCGCTATCGCGGCTTCTGCAGCACCAATGAGCAGGCCCGCGCCTTCGCCGCCAGCCTCACGCCGCGCCGCGCCGCGCTGATGGCGATCCTGGACCAGACGCCGCAACTCAGTGACCGCTATCGCAGCAAGGCGGACGATTATATGGGCGAATTCTTCGACCAGATCGCCACGCCGGCGAAAACGAACGAGATGCTCTCGACCTGCCTGCGCTGAAACGCTAACGTGATTTTCATCGGGATTGCGGGGGCGCATCTGTCATGAAGGGCGAGCTGGACACTTCGGCGCTGAACCAGGCGCTGTTCGGCGGCGGCCAGGCGCCGCCGGTGGCCCTGGGCTGGGCCGGCTTCACCGATGTGCGCTTCATCCTCAATTCGCTCGCCATCCTGCTGCTCGCCACCCTGCTGGGAGCCCTGATCGGCTATCATCCGGCGACACGGCGCACCATCGACAAGCTGCACGACGCCGACATGCCGCATGTCTATGTCATGTATGCCGTGATCGGGGCGGTGATCGGCGTGGCGGTGCGCGAATTCCCCGTGGTCGGGGTTGTGGTGTTCGGCATTGGCGGACTGATCCGCTTCCGCTCCTCCACCGACTCGACGCGCGACACGGTGCGGCTGATCATCGTCACCCTGGCGGGGCTGGTGGCGGGCCTTGGCCTGATGCATTTCGCGGTGATGATCGTGCTGTTCGCCTTCGCCCTGATCTATGTCTTCGACACCAGCCCGCCCTTCCGCATCAGGATCGAGGGGCTGTCCAAGGGACATACCGGCCCCTGCGCCGAGGCCTATCGCGGCGTCCTGCGCGGCCATGGCTGCAGCATCATCTCCGAGCACCGCTCGGCGGAAAAGGAGCGGGTGGAGTTCGTCTTCCGCCTGCCGCGCCGCAGCAGTCGCGACCGGCTCGACGCCGAGCTGAACGCCATCGCGATCGAGCTGCGTGGCGAAGTCGACTGGGAAGTCGGCTAGCGGGCGGGAGGGCGCCGTGCCGCCGGAACATTCCGAGGTGATCATTGTCGGCGGCGGCCAGGCCGGCCTGGCAGTGGGCTATCACCTCGCCAGGCGCAAGATCCCGTTCCTCATTCTCGATGCGCGGCCGAACATCGGCGATGCCTGGCGGGAGCGCTGGGATTCCCTCCGGCTGTTCACGCCCGCGCGTTTCGACGGGCTGGACGGCATGCCCTTTCCCGCCGGCGCCCGCACCTTCCCGACGAAAGATGCGATGGCCGATTACCTCGCCGCCTATGCCCGGCGCTTCGCCATTCCGGTTCGCAATGGCGTGAAGGTGGAAAGCCTGTCGCGCCGCGATGGCTGCTATCGCCTGGTCGCCGGGGACCAGGTCTTCGAGGCCGGCCAGGTGGTGATTGCGATGTCGAACTTCCAGGCGCCGGTGCGGCCGGATTTCGCGGCCACGCTGGCGCCCGAAGTGCGGCAGATGCATTCCGCCGAGTATCGCAACCCGGCGCAGCTGAAGGACGGTCCCGTGCTGCTCGTGGGCGCCGGCAATTCCGGCGCGGAGATCGCGCTCGACCTGGTGACGTCACGCAAGGTCTGGCTTGCCGGGCGCGATGTCGGCGAGGCCCCGTTCGATGTCGAGAGTTTCTGGGGTCATCTGCGGCTGTGTTTTCTGTTGCGGGTGATGTTTCACCGCCTGCTGACCATGGCCACGCCCATGGGCCGGCGGGCGAGCGCCGTGCAAAGGCCGACGCCGCTGATCCGGGCGCGATTGTCGAAATTGGCCGCCGCGGGCGTCGAGATCCTGCCCAAGGTCGCCCAGGCCGAAGGCGCCGGCCTGGTGCTGGCGGACGGGCGCGCCCTGCATCCCGCCAATGTGATCTGGTGCACCGGCTTTCGCCCGGACTTCTCCTGGATCGAGCTGCCGCTTTTCGATGCCGATGGCAGGCCGAGGCATAATCGCGGCGTGGCGGAAAACGCCCCTGGGGTTTATTTCGTCGGCCTGCATTTCCTCTATGCCCTGTCATCGACCATGGTCCATGGCGTCAGCCGCGATGCCCGCTTTGTCGCGGACGCGATTTGCCGCAAGGCGGCGTCCGGCAGGGTTGCCCGCCTCCGCTAAATCGCGGATGCTGACGGCGGCGGGACGTTGGGCGTCATGGCGGGCGAAATCTTCATCAGCTACCGGCGGGCGGACGAAGCCTGGGCGAAGCTGCTCTGCGAGCAGCTTCGGGCCGAAGGCGTCGAGGCCTGGTACGACGCCCATGTCGGCGCCGGCGAGGATTGGCGCGCCACGACCGCCCGGGCGCTGGAGAAGTCGCGCATCTTCATCCTGCTGTTCTCCGCCAATGCCGCGGAGTCGAGCGACATCGCCAAGGAGCTGGCGGCGGCGGTGCTGGAGAAAAAGCTGATCGTGCCGGTCAGGCTGGAGAACATCGCCCCCAAGGGCGCCTTTCTCTACGAGCTGGCCTCGCGCAACTGGATCAACGCCTATGAGAACACCGAGGCCAAGCTGGCCGAACTGGCGCGCGGCCTGGCGCGGTTGGTCAGGAGCGGGGTGAAGGACGAAAGCCTGCTGCCATTCGAGCGCGCGCCGGCTGTCAGACGCAGACGCTGGCCGCTCGTTGCCGGCGCGGCCGGCATCGCGCTTGTGGCCGCAGCCGCCATCGCCGCCTGGTTTCTGTGGCCGGCGCCGCACTGGACGGTGGAAAGCAGCCGGCCCTTCATCGCCACCCTGGCGCTGGAAGGCGAGCCGGCCTTCTCGCCCGACGGCAGAATGCTGGCCTACACCTCCGGTCCCGACCCGCTGTCGCGCAAGATCTATGTCCGCAACGTGGCGGGCGGCGACGCCATCAGGATCACGAGCGACGGTTACGACGATGTCTCGCCGACCTGGTCGCCCGACGGCACCCGCATCGCCTATGTCGCGCAAAAGACCGGCGAGCCCTGCCGCATCATGGTGGCGGCGGTGCCGGCGGGCCTTGTGCGGGAAGCCGGGCGTTGCAGCGGCACAGGCGTGACCTCCCTCGCCTGGCGGCCTGGCACATCGTCTCTTTATTACATAGAGCGTTTTTCCGCCGACCGGTCGGGTACCAGGCCTGACGCCATCTTCCGCCTTGATGCCGAAAGCGGCGAACGCCGGCCGGTGACCAGGCTGGATGGCAGCGCCGCCGCGCTCGGCTCGCAGCTGCTGTGTTCGCCGGACGGCAAATGGCTTTTCTTCCTGCGCGACGACAGCTACGAGAGCGAAAGCATCACCATTCTCGAGCTGGCGAGCGGCAGGGAAACCAGCCTGGGGCGGGTCGGCTGGGCGGCCTCGGCGGCCTGGACGCCTTCCGGCGCCTGGTCGCAGGATTCCCGCAATATCCTGGTCAGCGCCTCCAGCGGCATTGGCAGCAAGCTGATCGCCTATCCGATCGACGGCGGCAAACCCTATGACGTCTACACCGCCGCCACCAACATCCGCCATCTCGCGGCGGGCGGCGGCCTGCTGGCGCTGGAAACCGATCCCAGCCGCCAGAACCTGGCCCGCGTCAGCGCCGCGCCGGCCGCCCAGCCCGACATCATCGATCCCGCCAGCGGCATGACCTGGTCGCCCAGCTTCGCGCCCGACGGCACCCTCGCCTTCCTCTCCAACCGTTCCGGCACCAACGCGATCTGGCTGATGAAGCCGGGCGCGGCGCCGGCGCCGTTTTTCGATGCCGGCCTTGCGGTTCTCTTCCTGGTCGACTTCTCGCCCGATGGCACAAGGCTGGCGGCTGTCTTCGCCCGGCCGGGCGGCGCCACCGTCCGCATCTTCGACCGCAACGGCGCCAGCCTGGGCTCCTTCGACGACAAGATGATCGGCAGCGGCCTGCCGACCTGGACGCCGGACAGCAAGGCCCTGGTCGTGCTGGACATCGACAATTCGCGCGACGTCCGGGTCGAGATCGCCGATCCATCGCGCCGCACGCCGGTCGCGCCCCCGAACTGGGGCCCCGTCACCATCCGCAATGACGGCACCTATGCGGCGCGCTTCGACCGGCCCGGCATCTGGCAGATCGACAAGGGCGAGCGGTTGATCAGCAGCAAATACCCCGACCGCTTCCTGCCGCCGGCCGTTTTCAGGGGCGCGGATGTCCTGATACCGGATTTCGGCGCCGCCGGCGGGCCACGCATCCTGGCCCAGCCGCTGAGCGGCGGGCCGGACCGCGTGCTGGGCTATGCCCCGGGCGCGGAGGGGCGCGACAGCGGCACCGAAAGCCGGATGGCGGTCAATCCGGTAACCGGCGAAGTCATTTATGTGGCGTCGGTGCAGGGCGATACCAACATCGACCTGCTGACGGTGAGCAAACATTAGCCGCGGCGGCGATTGCCCCATGCCGTGAAATCGGCAATGTTTGATGGGGGCGGCGGGGAGCCTCATGGCGGGCGAAATCTTCATCAGTTACCGGCGGGCCGACCAGCGCTGGGCGAAGCTGCTGCATGAGCAGCTGCGGGCCGAAGGCGTCGAGGCCTGGTTCGACGCCCAGGTCGGCGCCGGCGAGGACTGGCGCCTCGCCACCGCCCAGGCGCTGGAAGACAGCCGCATCTTTGTCCTGCTGTTTTCCGCCAACGCCGCCGCGTCCACCGACATCGCCAAGGAACTGGCGGCAGCCGTTTTGGAAAAGAAACTGATCGTGCCGGTCAGGCTGGAGAACATCGCCCCCAAGGGCGCCTTTCTCTATGAGCTGGCGTCGCGCAACTGGATCAACGCCTATGACGACACCGGGGCCAAACTCGCCGAGCTGGCGAAAGGCCTGGCGCGGCTGGTCAAGAGCGGCGCGAAAGACGAAAGCCTGCTGCCGTTCGAGCGCGCGCCGGCCACGAAGCGCAGGCGCGGGCCGCTTTTCGCCGCGGCGGCGGGCGTGGTGACGCTGATCGCCGCCGCAGCTGCCGCCTGGTTCCTGTGGCCGGCGCCGCACTGGACCGTGGAAAGCAGCCGGCCCTTCATTTCCACCCTGGCGCTGGAAGGTGAACCGGCTTTCTCGCCTGACGGCAAGATGCTGGCTTATACCTCCGGCCCCGACACACTCTCGCGCAAGATCTATGTCCGCAATGTCGCGGGCGGCGACGCCATCAAGGTAACCGGCGACGCCTATGACGACATCTCGCCAACCTGGGCGTCCGACGGCGTGCGGCTGGCCTATGTCGCGGTCAAGCCGGGCGAGCCCTGCCATATCATGGTGACGACCGCGCCGGCGGGACAGGCGCGGGAAGTCGGGCGCTGCACCTATCGGGAAGCCACGTCGCTGTCGTGGCAGCCCGGCACATCCTATCTTTATTATGCCGAAGGTGCGGGGCGCACGACCAATGCCAGCGACCAGCTGCTGGACGATGTCATTATCCGGCTCGATCTCGACAGCGGACAGCGGACAAAGCTTTCCCGGACCGCCGGCAATCCCATATTGGGCGTGACGCACCTGCAATGCTCGCCCGACGGCAAGTCGCTGCTCATGGAAGGGCGGGAAAACGCCCTGGCGAAGGCCCTGGTGGTGCATGATCTGGCCGCCGGGACGGAAAAGCTGGTGGCAAAAATTCTCGTCAATGGCTCGTCCGCCTGGTCGGAGGATTCCCGCACCGTGCTGACCGCCACCGCCAGCGGCATCGGCAGCGAAATCACCGCCTATCCGATGGATGGCGGCGCGCGCTATCATGTCTATGCGGCCAGCATCAGTGTCAGCCACCTGGCGGCGGGCGCCGGCGGCCATCTGGCGCTGGAGACCGATCCCGGCCGGCAGAATCTGGCGCGCGCGCTGCCCAGGCCCGCGACGCAGCCCGATCTCATCGATCCCGCCAATGGCAAAAGCTGGGCACCCACCTTTGCGCCCGATGGCACCCTGGCCTTTCTCTCCAACCGCTCCGGCACCAATGCCATCTGGGTGCTGAATCCGGGAGCGGCCGCGCCGACCATGCTGTATGACGCCGGCCTTTCGCCTGTTTTCCGCCTGGAATATTCGCCCGATGGCAAGCTGCTGGCGATGCCGTTCGCCACCGAAAACGGCATCACCGTCGATATCCTCACCTCCAGCGGCGCCCATGTGACCTCTTTCCATTCCCCGACGCTGGGCGGGGGCGCGCCGACCTGGACGCCCGACAGCAAGGAGGTGATCATTTTCGACCGCAGCGTTCCCGCCTATGTCCGGGTCGAGATCGCCAATCCCGCGCATCGCACGCCGGCCGCGCCCATGCCCTATGGCGTCATTCTCATGCACAAGGGCGCCATCTATGCGGCACGCTATGACCAGCCCGGATACTGGCGGATTGACACCAGGCCGCCGGCGCTGGTGGCCGGCAAGTATCCCAGCCGCTGGGGGGAGACGCCCTCGCTGCTGGGCGATGACCTGCTGATCCCCGATTTCCTGGCGCCGGGCGGACCGCGCATTCTGGCGCAGCCGCTTGGAGGGGGCCCCGACCGGGTGCAGGCCTATGCGCCGGGCGCCCAGGCACAGGAGGGCATTCTGGAAAGTAAGATCGTGGTCAACCCCAAAAGCAGCGAGATCCTCTATGTCGCCGCCGTGCAGAGCGACACCAACATCGACCTGCTGACCCTGGCGCGGCAATAGGAAAGCCATGGCGGGCGAAATCTTCATCAGCTACCGGCGGGCCGACCAGGCCTGGGCGCGGCTGCTGCACGGCCAGCTCAAGGCCGAAGGCGTCGAGGCCTGGTATGACGCCCTGGTCGGCGCCGGCGAGGACTGGCGCCTCGCCACCGCCAGCGCCCTCGAAGCCAGCCGCATCTTCGTGCTGCTGTTTTCGCAAACCGCGTCCCAGTCCAGCGACATCGCCAAGGAGCTGGCGGCGGCGGTGCTCGAGAAAAAGCTGATCGTGCCGGTCAGGCTGGAGAACATCGCCCCCAAGGGCGCCTTTCTCTACGAGCTGGCCTCGCGCAACTGGATCAACGCCTATGAGAACACCGAAGCGAAGCTGGCCGAACTGGCGCGCGGCCTGGCGCAACTGGTGCGCGGCGGCGATGACAGCCAGTTGCCGTTCGAGCGGGCGCCGGCGCAGCTGGCTGCACGCTGGATGGTGGAGGACAGCCGGCCCCTGATCTCGACGGCGCCGCTGGAAGGCCAGCCCGCCTTCTCGCCCGACGGCAGAATGCTCGCCTACGCCAGCGGCGCGACTGTGCGATCCCGCAAGATCCATATCCGCAACGTGGCGCGCGGCGATGGCGTCAGGGTCACGACCGGCGCCCATGACGATTTCTCGCCGAGCTGGTCGCCCGATGGCAGCCGCATCGCCTATGTGGCGCGGGAAAAAGGCGAACCCTGCCGCATCATGGTGGCGCCGGTGCCGGCCGGCGAAGCCCGCGAAGTCGGCCGCTGCCGCAGCGAAACCACCGTGATTTCCTGGCAGCCCGGCACCTCCTGCCTCTATTATTATGATACGGCCGGCAAGCTGGGCCATTGCATCTTCCGGCTCGATCTCGATACCGGCACCTGCCTGCAACTGCCCCGCTCGCCGCTCACCGAGGCATTCGCCTCCTTCTTCCAGGTCATCGTGCATCTGCAATGTTCGCCGGACGGCAAGTCGCTGCTCTATCTCTGGGGCGCCACCGCGGCGTCCCTCGGCATCGTGATCCGCGACCTTGCCAGCGGCGCGGAACGGACACTGGGCCAGATCATCGGCATCGGTTCCGCCGCCTGGTCGGAGGATTCCCGCTCGGTGCTGGCCACCACGGCCAGCGGCATCGGCAGCGCCATCACCGCCTATCCCGTCGATGGCGGCGCGCCCTATCGGGTCTATGTCACCTCCACGCGCATCGGCCATCTGGCCACCGGGTCCGGCGGCCTGCTGGCGCTGGAAGCCGATACCAGCCGGGAGAACCTGGCGCGCATGACGCCGGCGCCCGCGTCGCAGCCCGACATCATTGACGCTGCCAGAGGGCGCAGCTGGTCTCCCACTTTCGCCCCCGACGGCACCCTGGCCTTTCTTTCCAACCGCTCGAGCACCAACGCCATCTGGGTCATGGCGCCCGGGGGGGCACCGTCGCTGCTTTACGACGCCGGGCTGCTGCATCTGTTCCGGGTGGAATTCTCGCCCGACGGGTCGCGTCTGGCGGCAGCGATCGCCCATGAAAATGGCATCACCATCAGGATCGTGTCGGCCGGCGGCGCGGTCATGACCTCGTTCGATTCTCCCACCCTTGGCTGGGCCCACCCGACCTGGACGCCGGACGGCAAGGGCGTGATCGTGTTCGACCGCCGGGTCATGCAGGAAGTCTGCATCTCGCTCGACGATCCGTCGCAGCGCAGTCCGGTCACCGAACCGCCCTGGTGCAAGGTCAAGCTCAGGGCCGGGGGCGGCGTGTTCTGCGGCCGCATCGACAAGCCGGGCGTCTGGCAGATCGGCAAGGAGCCGCGGCAGGTCAGCGGCAAATATCCTGTCCATTTCGCGCCGCCGATCAGCTTTCGCGGCGATGACCTGCTGATCCCGGATTTCAATGCCCCGGAAGGTGCGCGCATCCTGGCCCAGCCGCTGGCGGGCGGACCGGACCGCATCCTGGGATACGCGCCGGGCGCATTCCATCTCGAGGGCGCGAACCAGAGCAAGATGGCAACCAATCCCGCGACCGGCGAAGTCATCTATGTCGCGGCCGTCCAGGGCGACACCAATATCGACCTGCTGACGCTTTCCCGGCGATAGCGGCCCGTCAGCGCGCCGCCAGCACGGCATACATCCCGGTGACGTCCTGGCCGTATTCCAGGCGCAGGAAATCCTCGGCCAGGGCGGCGATCGCAAACCCCGCCGCTGCCGCCGCCGCGCGCAGATGATCGGGGTGGTGGCTGTAGCGCCCCGTTTCCGGCGAAAGGCGGAAGGGCGGGTGGGCGCCGCGCTCCATCGAGACGGCGAAGTGGCCGCCGGGAGCCAGGCGCGCGGCGGCGGCGGTCATCACCGGCTCCAGCGCGCCGAAATAGATCAGGCTGTCGCAGCAGAGGATCAGGTCGAAGGCCTCGCCGCCGCCATCCAGCCAGGCGGTGATTTCCGCGACCTCGAGCCGGTCATAGATGCCGCGCGCCCGGGCCAGTTCGATCATCTCGGGCGACAGGTCGATTCCCGTCAGCGCGCGCGCTTTCGCTCTGGCGCAGGCGCCCATCAGGCCGGAGCCACAACCCAGGTCGAGGATGCGAAGCCCCGTCCGCTCGCCGACCACGGCCTCGACTTCCGCCCATAGCCGTTCCGGCCCGGCATATTTCAGGTCGCCGCGCATCCGCGCCTCATAGCTGGCGGCGAACCGGCCATAGATGTCCTTCACCGTCCGGTCGGCGGCGCGCGGCGGCGGCGGGGCGTCTTGCAGCGCCAGCAGGATCTGCGCCGCCTCGCCATCCTCGGGACGGCCGTCGCAATAGCGGCGCCAGGCGGCGCGCGCCTCTTGGCGGCGGCCGAGAAGCTGGGCGATCCGGGCGATGGCCTGCCAGCTGTCCCAGTCTGCCGGATCGGCGGCCACCGCCTGCCGCGCCCGGGCGTACAGCGTTTCGGCGGGAGCGGTGTCCTCAAGACGGCGGGCTGAGAACAGGGCCAGGCGCAAATCCATCCGGGCGCGTTCGCGGGCGGAATGGTCCGCGCTGTCCGCCGCCAGCAGCCCGCTGGCCGCCGCAGCGTCCAGCCAGCGCGCCGCCACGCCGGTTTCATCTGCCGGCACGAATGGCGCGATCATCTCCTCCAGTTCGGCGACGGTGCGGCTGCCGTCGCACAATTCGGCCAGCAGCGCTGCCACCGGATTGAGGGTGTGCAGCCGGTCCGCCGCCGGGTCATAGGCGATGAAGCTTTCCCCGGCCGGGGCCAGCAGGATGAACTGATTGAGACGCGGATTGGACATGGGCGAAGCTTAGCGCCGCCGGCCTTCGCGCGAAACGCGGCTGGCGTGCGCGAAAATTGGCCCGCCGTCCCTAGCTGCGCGAACCGGATACAGCCATCCTTCGCCCTTGCGGGCTTCGGATGGCATCCTCCGCCGCTGCGCAGCGAAGGATGGCGCTCCCACCGGGAATCGAACCCGGGTTTCAGCCTTGAGAGGGCCGCGTCCTGACCGCTAGACGATGGGAGCATCGCTCAGGGCGCGCCTTATACGGGGCAGCGCCTGCGGCGGCAAGTTCAGGGCAAAACAACCAGCTCGACGGCGGCAAAGCGCCCATTTTCCAGGACGAAAGCGGCCAGGGCGCCGCCTGCCGCGATCAGCCAGAAAAAGCCTTCCTCCCCCGCTCCCGCCAGGTCGGCGGCGGAAGGCCGGGGCTCGCCGCCCGGATGGGAGTGATAGCAGCCGATCACCGCCTGCCCGGCCGCGCGCGCCGCCCGCTGGGCCGCGAAATGATCCTCGGGTGCGATGTCGAAACGGTCGTCGGCGTCGGCAAGGTTGCGCGCTGGATGGATCGCGGCGGCTGTGGCCGCCTCGCCGTTGCTGTGCCCCAGCACCAGGCCGCAGCATTCGCGGGGGGCCGCCAGCCGCGCCTCGGCCAGGATCTGCGCCCGCAAGACCTGCGGCAGCGCCAGCTTCATGGCCCGGTCTTGATGGTCTGGACCAGCTTGCCGGTGGCCAGATCGATAATGCGGATTTCCTCGCCCTGCGGCGTCTGGAGCCGCAGCACCAGCCGCCCGCCGGAGGTAGCGGAGGAGACGATCTTCGCCCCCGGCGGCAGCGCCATGGCGGCGGGCTGCTGGCGCGCGGCGCGTTCCTGCAGCAGCAGGCGGCCCTGGCGGACAAAACCCCACACCACCGCGATCAGGGCGAGCACAACCAGCGCCGTCATGATAATCACCAGAACCCAGGCGATCCGGCGCAGGGGCGGATTGGCGGGGAGATTTGACGGCGGCATGTCGGGTTCGGACAAGAACAACTCCGTGGACGGAATAGTGCGCCGGGCGGTGGCGGATGACAGCCATGCCGGCTGGCGGCTGGACCGTTTCCTTGCCGCCGCCCTGCCGGAATTCAGCCGCGCCCGGCTGCAGCAATTGCTGGGCGAAGGCGCGGTGACGCTGGCGGAGAAGACCGTAAAAGACCCCAACCACCGGGTCAAAGGGGGCGAGAACTATGCGGTGGCGGTGCCGCCGGCGCGGCCCAGCCGCCCGCAGGGCCAGGATATCCCGCTGTCGGTGATCTACGAGGACAGGGACCTGATCGTCATCGACAAGCCGGCCGGCCTGGTGGTGCATCCGGCCGCCGGAAATCCTGACGGCACCCTGGTCAACGCCCTGATCGCCCATTGCGGCGAGAGCCTGAAGGGCATCGGCGGCGAGGCGCGGCCGGGCATCGTCCATCGCCTCGACAAGGACACATCGGGCCTGCTGGTGGCGGCGAAGAATGAACGCGCCATGGCCAGCCTGGCCAAACAGTTCGCCAACCACACCATCGAGCGCGCCTATCATGCGCTGGTGTGGGGCAGCCCACGCGCCGCGTCGGGCAGCATCGAAAGCCAGATCGGCCGCAGCCAGTTCGACCGCAAGCGCATGGCGGTGCTGCGCAGCGGCGGCAAGACCGCCCGCACCAATTATAAGGTGCTGGAAAAGTTCGGGCCGGCGGGGCGGGTTTTCGCCAGCCTGGTCGAATGCCGCCTGGAAACCGGGCGCACCCACCAGATCAGGGTCCATCTCACCCATCTGGGCCATCCGCTGATCGGCGATCCGCAGTATGGCCGCACCCGCCAGCCGCCCCGGGCAAAGACCCCGCAGGAAGAAGTGGCTTATGCCGCTTCATCCGGCTTTTCCCGCCAGGCGCTGCATGCCTTTGTGCTGGGATTCCAGCATCCGGTCCTGCACAGGAACCTGCGTTTCGAGGCCCCCTGGCCGACGGATTTCGCCGCTCTTGTCACCGCCTTGCGGGGCTTGAACCAGGGCTGAGGCGTGCCCATTTCCTTCCGTTAACGGGCGGAAGGGGCGATTTTCCGGCCAAAAGCCGGGTTCCGGCGTTACAGTCCCTTGCACCCAACGGTCCTTTTCAATTTGAAGAGGAGGCCGGCGGAAAGGGGATGTCATGAGCAGCAGAGGTTTACCGGTCCTGGCAGGCGAAAGCGGCCTGTCGCGCTATCTCTCCGAGATTCGCAAATTCCCCCTGCTCACCGCCGAAGACGAATACATGTACGCCAAGCGCTGGCAGGCGCATGAGGACCCTGAAGCCGCGCGCCAGCTGGTGACCTCGCATCTGCGCCTGGTCGCCAAGATCGCCATGGGCTATCGCGGCTATGGCCTGCCGCTCTCCGAAGTCGTGTCGGAAGGCAATGTCGGGCTGATGCAGGCGGTCAAGCGCTTCGACCCCGACAAGGGCTTCCGGCTGGCCACCTATGCGATGTGGTGGATCAGAGCCGCCATCCAGGAATATGTCCTGCGCAGCTGGAGCATGGTGAAGCTGGGCACCACAGCGGCCCAGAAGAAGCTGTTCTTCAACCTGCGCAAGGCCAAGAACCATATCGGCGCCATCGAGGAAGGCGACCTGACGCCGGAGCATACCGGCCAGCTTGCCGACCGGCTGGGCGTCAGCGCGCGCGAGGTGACGGAAATGAACCGCCGCCTTTCGGGCCCCGATTCCTCGCTCAACGCGCCGTTGCGCGCCGAAGGCGAAAGCGAATGGCAGGACTGGCTGGCCGATGAAACGCCGGACCAGGAAACCCGCCTGGCCGAACGCGAGGAAATGGGCGACCGCCATGTCCTGCTGGAAAACGCCATGGGTGAGCTGACCGAGCGCGAGCAGGAGATCATCCGCGCCCGCCGCCTGCGCGACGACCCGGCGACGCTGGAGGAGCTGTCGCAGAAATTCGACATTTCCCGCGAACGGGTGCGCCAGATCGAGGTCCGCGCCTTCGAGAAGCTGCAAAAAGCGATGAAGGCGGCGCTGAACAACGCGCCCAAGGCGCTGGAGCAGCGGGCCTGAGGCTTACTGGCGCGGCGGCCGGTCGCGCATGTTGCCCAGCGGCTCGTTCTCGCCGTCCAGGCCTTCGCGCCCGTCGTCCTGGTCGGTGATGGCTTCCCCGAACATCGCCAGCCCGTCTTCCAGATAGTCGCCCAGCAGCGGCAGGCCCAGCAGATATTCCGCCGCGCGCGCATGGTGTTCGGCCCGCGCCGTCGCCACCGCTTCGCGCCACTCGTCCAGGCCATAGGTGCCGCGCCCCAGCCAGGCCAGCGCCACCAGCCGGGCGCGCTCGTCCTGACGCAGCCCGTTGATCGCCGCCATCAGTTCCTCGCGCACCGGATCGTCCGGCTTGTCCACCAGCACGTCGGTCTGGCCGTCATCGGCCGGATTGGAGCCGGTGGCGGGATCGCCATCGGCTTCTTTCACATCATATTCCCGCGCCTTGACGACAAGAAAGCTCACGGTGTCGAGGGAAAGACCAAGCTCCGGCACGGCTTTGCCGGTGCGGCGCTCCCCGGGAAGCAATGATGGCTGAACCATGGCGGCGTTTCTGGATCCTGTCAGACACGGAAACGTGCGCCGCCTTCGGCTGTTCCCTTCGCCGCAGCCCGGCCATGCGGTTTGGCCTGCATGCCGTTTGAGTGACACGCGGTTCGCCTGATCCCGCCGTCATCTCGAGTTCCTTGGGCTCTTATATCCGAGAGTCGAGTGCAAGACCCGGCCGGCGGCTGGCAGGCTCGGCGAAAGACGAGAGCCGATATCCAGTTTTTCCCGATGAGCGCGGCCAGATGCCGATAGCCGTCCGCAATTGTGCGCCACGCTTCCCGAGCCGGAGAATTTGTCGCCGTGGCCGCCACTTCCTCGGCTTTGCGTATCGCAGTCAGGAAGTGTTCCGTTCGTTGCCGATTCTCGCTTTTTCAACTTACAGGACTGCCATGCGAAAGATTACATACGGGAGATATATGCCAATACAGCCTTTTTTTGCCCTGTTTTGAGGGCCATCACTGACTATAGTCAATGATGGGAATGTTTCCCGGCCGTTTAAGTGATGTAATATTCGGCATGAGCCACCCTCAGCCCGAGACCACGCCGGAATTGCGGGCCCGCCGGATGGAGCGTTCCTCCGTAACCGGGGCGATGAACCTGCTGGCGCCGGAACAGCAGATCCAGTTGCAAAGCATTGCCACCCTGGTCGAAGTGCGGCGCGAAGGCCTGATTTTCTGCGAAGGAACGTCGGCCGATTTTTTCTACATCATGGCCCGCGGCATGGCGCGCATAAGCCGGGTTTCGAAATCGGGACGGCGCCAGGTGTTGGCGTTCAAGATGAAAGGAGACCTGCTCGGCTATCTGGAACAGGGCATTTACGTCAATACCGGACGCGCCGTCGGCCACGCGCTGGTGTATCGCATTCCCTGGAGCAAGCTGACTGCCCTGTTGCGCCGCAATCCCGAGCTGTATGCCGGCTTTCTGACCGGAATGGCCTCGGATGTCGGGCAGGCGCAGAATCGCATCATGGCGCTGGGGCAGCAAAATGTTTCGCAGCGTATTTCATCCTTCCTGCTGGAGTTGATGGAATATTCCGAGTTCTTTGATGCACAACGCTGTCAGCTCTCGCTACAGTTGACGCGGTTCGATCTCGCGGACTATCTGGGAACGACACCAGAAACTGTCGTGCGTGCCATAGCCCGCCTGGAGCGGACCGGGCTCATACGGCGCCTGACGGCGCGGCTGCTGGAAATCCGTGATGCGGAAGGGTTGGGCCGCCTTCTGGAAGAACGCCGTCGCACCGGATAACGCCTAAAGTTCCCGCATCTGGCCGCAATGGGACAAACAATAACCGAAGGGTTATCGCCACTCCTGCTCCCGGCATGTGGGCTCGCAACTGCAACCATGGGCTGCTTCCGCCGCGCGTGAGTCGATATGCATTCGCCTCGGCGTCGGCACCAGCACTTTGAAACCAATGGTCTGATGGCGGACCCGCCAAACCGCCTGATAATTCCTGCGCCAAGTGAATTTTATCGATGCTCGCATCAAGCAACACGCGACGGACGAGCAATGTGCCCATTGCATGCAAATACAAAGAACGGCTGGGCCCGAAAGGAAGTCTGGCCCAGCCGTTGGTCGCCGCGCTCCGGACAATGTCCGGAGCACACGACCGAGTAACTCAGTAGTTCCAGCGAACGACGAAGCGGTAGGAGCGGCGCTGACCGCCGTTGCCGAACTGCGGATTATCCATCACGTTGTCGACGCTCAGCTGGAGATTGATGTTGTTGCTCCAGCGATAGCCGACGCGCAGGTCGACGTCGATCGCCCAGGGATTGTAGTTGGTGTAGTTCTCCCCGGGGAACGACTGGCCG
>CAZNGO010000091.1:0-26150 GCA_964572805.1 uncultured Rhizobium sp.
GGCCAATCCTTCGGCGATAAATCTTTCTCCGTTAGGACGTATACGGTATTAGCCCAAGTTTCCCTGGGTTGTTCCGTACCGAAAGGTATGTTCCCACGCGTTACGCACCCGTCCGCCGGTGGTATTGCTACCCCCTAGACTTGCATGTTTGAGGCCTGCCGCCAGCGTTCGTTCTGAGCCAGGATCAAACTCTCATGTTTTGATCCTAGAGATCAGACGACGCTGAACGCTCTTGATTGCGTAGTTCGCAAAACTGATTGACTAGGGTTTGGCCATCTTTCGATGACCGAACATTTTGTACAATTTAGTCTTGCAGAAGAACGCGAGCATTCAAACGTCGCTGCTCGATTTGTTGCTTCAAAACCGAAGTTCTGAAGCGTGGTCGCAGCGCCGCCGCCCACGTTCCCCTTCCTTAAATCACAATGTCAAACAGCGTCGTCTGGACGATTTTCACGTCGGAAATTCAAACGAAACACCGCCTCGCGACCGATGCCGCGAAGCAGCGTGGGCGCGGGTTATAGGTGGGGGGGTTGCCCCAAGTCAAACGCTAAAAACGGGATTTTTTCGGTTTTTTTTCAACGCCTGTGGAATGGCGCCAAGCCCCCCAAAACCGGGCTTTTCTGCCCCACATCTAGGGCATGGCAGGTAAAAAAGCCCTAACCGCAGGCCCCCAGAACATGGCCACCGTCTCCCGGCCAGGCTTCCGCGCCCGGCAAGAAGAATCCCGGCGAGCCCTTGCGGCTGCCGGGATTCCTTGCAAGCCATTGATATAATTTACTTATTATAGGCGTTCGTCGGACATCGCCCGCAGATCGGCCCGGTCGAGGTTGGTCATGACCACCCGGCCGGCCCGGTCAAAGCGGATGTCGGCTTCGTCAATCCAGACCTGCTTGCCGCCGTCCAGCATCACATGGAGGGCTTCAATGCGGCCGGAGGGACTGCGCGCCACCGAAGCCACCGTGCCGACATGGGCGCCGTCCGTGATCTCGACCCGGCTGCCGATCAGGCCGGCATCGCTTTTTAGGCGCCAGGCGCGGAAGCGATCGGGCCAGACGCCGCGATGATAGGCGGCGCGCTCGGCGGCATAGCGCGCGCGCAGATCGAAATAGGCGCGGGTGCGATCTTCATAGTTCTGCTGCGCCGCCTGGTTGCCCTGCAGTTGCTGCTGATATTGCTGCCGCTGCCGATCGTACTGCGCCTGGTTGGCGGCGGCCTGGGCGTCGTTGGCGGCGGTCTGCGCATCGACCGCAGCCTGGTTCTGCGCCGCCTGCTGGACCTGCCGCGCATCAGCCGCCGCGTTGTCGGCCTGGACCTGAGCATTCAGCTCTTGGGTCTGCGCGTGCTCGGCAGGCGTGGAATGGGTGGTGGGCAGGCCATTGGCATCAAGCCGTTCCTGCGCGAATGCCGGCGCCGCGAAGAGCGAAAGAACCAGGCCTGAAGCGGCCAGACGGGAATGGAAGCGCATGGCGAATTCCTCCGGATTTCAGCAGGAAAACGCTCGCATTGGCGGCCTGTTCCGACGGAACCGCGGAACCTGCCGGAACCGCTCTAGGCCGTGGCGGAGATATAGACCCGCAGGTCGGCGGCCTCGCGTTCGGTCTCGGCGATGCGGCTTTTGACGACGTCGCCGATCGATACCAGGCCGCAAAGCTGGCCATGATCGTCCAGCACCGGCAGATGGCGGAAGCGGCCCGCTGTCATCATCTCCATCAGGGTGTCAATGCTGTCGCCAAGACGGCAGGTGACGACATCGCGCGTGAGATGGCGGTCCACTTTCTGCGCCAGCGCCGCGCCGCCGCCGGCCGCCAGGGCCCGCACCAGATCGCGCTCCGAGAGGATGCCGGCCAGGGCACCGGCCCCGTCCCGTACCACCACGGCGCCGATGCGCCGTTCGGCCAGCAGCCTGGCGGCTTCGGCCAGTGTGGCGTCGCCGCGGATGCCGATGACGTTGCCGCCCTTGTCTCCAAGAATATGCCTGACCTGCATGATGGCGCTCCTCCATGTGCCGGTTGACACCCTTGATGCTGCGCCCGGCTTGGGGCGCTGGCAAGGCGGAACAGCATCCAAGCCTTCCGGAAAGTGCAGAAGACCCACGAAAAAGCCGGGCTTTCCGCCCGTTTACCCGGTGAAAAGCCGCCTTGAGCCATAACCCGATCTGGGGCAAAAGACCCCCGTTCCCCTGCCCTGGCACGGGGCCAGCGGCCGTAGCGACGCCGCCGGTATCTGGATGGTGCTGTGGCCGAGAGGCTGAAGGCGGCGGTTTGCTAAACCGTTATACGGTTGAAAAGCCGTATCGAGGGTTCGAATCCCTCCGGCACCGCCATCCCGCTTCGTGCGGGAAACCAACCACCAGACAATGCGAAGCGAATGGCGGTGCCGGATCGGTATTACGGAGCCTTGTTCGACCGAATTGGCGGCAGCCAATTCGGGGCGCGCACGGCGTGCGGTATCCGAGGATGGCGAATATGCGCTTACGCTTATTCGCCGCAATCCCTCTGGCACCGCCAAATACCCTCCAAAAACAGTGAGTAATCAAAACGGCAGGGGCTGCCTGCGCATGGGGCGAACTCGCAACCCAGTTCACGCAAACCGATATCCCGGCCGTGAAGCAAGGGTGGCAATCGCGTCACCTTGCAGAACCGCCGTACCATCCATCGGCGCTCCGAGCCTGATGGCGGCGCGCAACTTTTCCTCGGGTTGCAAATTGCTCCAGCGCCGCGCGCACTGGATCAACGTTCCGGCCCTGAGCAATTTATCGTCCAGAACCAGCGTCGCTTCGGAATACCACAAGCCGCTTTCCGTCAATGTCATTGAGCAATCCCGATAATTATTTCACGCGGCCGGTATCAATAGCCGCCTGCGCTCTCTGAAGAGCCCGTTCCAGGCTGCCGCAGCTGGGCGAGGACCACACTTCGGAGGTTCGCCCGTCATGCGCGATCATGCTTCCTGCCCGGCTGACGCGAGGAGTAAACCGGCCCCCTTCTTCCGTGACCGTGACATTGTAGCCCTGATAATCAATCTGCGTGACAGCAGCCATAGGCCTTAGCTCCCAATATTCGCATATCCAAGCGCCATCGCCATCATGATCCACGATCCGCTGGCAGCACTCCGTATATCTCGTCGCACTGTGTGCATACGATCACCTTGCCGTCGGGTGTCGTTCGTCCGGCCTCCATGTGAAAGTCGCCAGCAACGCTGACCAGGGTTCTGCGCGCACTGCCTTCCTCCGCCGCCTGCCAGGTTACCGCCCCACGCGCATTGCAGTTGAGGCATTTGAGAATAGAGCTCTCATGGCGATTGGGTGAAACCATGGGTGGATGATCCGGCACCATCCATCGCGCGACTGCGCGACATCGAGTGCTTGTTTAGCAGCCTATCATTTGCCCTGTGCAAAGGACTGTTGTTTCGCCGGCATTAGCGTAAATGCATGTCTCATGGTAGGTTGAGCGATGGCAGACCCATTTTCCAAATTTACCGGCGCCCCCGCGGGGCAATCGGCTTCGGAAGGCCGCGACAGACTCGTCAAGGAATTGATCGCGAAGGAGCGGGCCGCGACCGACGCCAAGACCGCGCGATTGCGCACGCTGCGGCTGGCCAAGGAAGCATCCGAGCCACAGCCGGTGGCGCGGCGCAGCGGGCGAAAGCGGCAAAAACAGCCTTCGGAATAAAGGTCACGACGATATCGCCAGGCGCCTGGCGCGCTCACCCGTGGCCTTCGGGCAAAGGCTCTGGGCAGTGGTTTCGGCCTCCAGGCGCTCTTTCTCCAGGCGCAAAGCCCGCAAGCGCGCCGTCTTGGCATCGCTGGCAGCTCTGGCTGCCGCCAACTCCTCTTTCACCAGCAAGGTCCGCTGCTCCCAGGCGTTTGCAAGGGCACTTGGCGTGCGAGCGGCGCTTTGCTGCTTGGGCGAGGTCATCTGTCTCTTTTCTGGAGAAGCTGGGGCGGCCTTGCGGCCGCCCCGATTGATCAAGCCGCCGAAAGATTTGCGGCCTTCGAGCCGCGCGCATCCGGCTGAATGTCGAAATTGACCTTCTGACCCTCCGAGAGGATGCGAAGGCCCGCCGCCTCGACAGCGGAGGCATGGACGAACACATCCTTGCCGCCGCCATCGGGCGAGATAAAGCCGAAGCCTTTGGTTGTGTTGAAGAACTTCACGGTTCCAATAGCCATTTTGTTTTCCTTCAGGCTGATGGTTCCACCCACGCGACATGCGGGAGCGGCCGCGGATACTGGAGTATTGGGCAGGGGAAGAATTTTCGGTGCGTCCGAACCGCAGGGCGGTGGGGAAAGACGGAAAGTGCTTCGTCTGACTTAGGACGCAAGAACCACGTGCAGCCAACATAGGTGCTCGGGTCTTAAATAACAATGAGCACGGCGCGTTTGGTACGCGAAAGCGCGAATATGGCATGTATTCATGGGCTTGAGCGATGTTCCACCATTTGAAATGCTCGCTTGTTCGTCAGCCACGCAGAATTAAATAGTCCTGGATGAATGCGGTGGTATCGTCGCGACATCGCGCATGAGGCGTAAGGCGCGATGGATGGCGCTGAGGCGCTCGGGGATTGCGTTGCGATGTATCTGCAGGAAGCGCGTTCTGGAGGGCATGGACGGGATGAGGCAGCTTTGCCCGGGAGCCCGCTTTGAGTACTGAAGAGCGTGTGGAGCAGTACCTGGCTGAGGCGCAGAAATTCGAAGAACTGGCTTCCAGGGCTCCCAGCTCTCAGGTCCATGACCAATGGCTCAGGATCGCAGATAGCTACCGGCGATTGGCAAAGTTTGCGGGATCGAGTTGAAGTTGGCCAACCCCGATATAGCCATTGGAATATAGTGGGAGGTCTTTTCGCGTTTGGCCAAGCCAAGTGCTTGATCTCCCTCAAATGGTGCACGCCTCCGGTACCGCCAAACCTTCTCGAAAGTACAAATCCATTCGGATGTTCGGCAGCGCATGGCCAGACCCAAACTCGCACCCGCCGCTGGATGCCGCGGTCCTACGCCTTCCAAAACGAGACGATGGCGCCGCCCGCCACAATCAATGCTCCGCCGGCAAGAATTGGCATGGTCGGCATGGTGCGGAAGAATACAAAATTTATAATCTGCCAGACGATGAAAAGCGTGGCGATGTAAAGGCCGACGACTTCGCGGAACTCCAAAGGCGCAAGGTTCAGAAATGAGCCGTAGCCCAACAGCAGAACTGCTCCGAGCAGGAAAAGGCCAATTCGGGCGGCCGTGACACCGGCCTGGTCATGCAGCGCAATCCGCACAATGGCGTCGCCGCTGACTTCCAGGGTGGTGGCCGCGATCAGAAACGCCATGGCTTGCAAGGTACCGCCAGCCGTCATCTGCCACTCCGACAAGAATCAAGCCGAGAGAATGCGGCGCCTTTGCCGCCAGATCAAATGCCGCGCTCCCGCTACCAGCGAAGGGCCCAGCGTCCTGTCAGTGCGCCCAAACCGGCAGCCAGCAGGATGCCCAGCGAATACCAGATCAGCACGAAAGGCGCGGCGGCTTCGGGGCAATGCAGGCAATAAAGGGACGCGCTGGCGGCCCCCGCAAGCAGACCAGCGGAGGCGCCGGCAAATGTCAGGCGCGTGGGAGCCAGACGGCGCATGGCCCAGCAGATGCCGACAAGGATGGGCAGGGACAGCGCCAAAACAAGCAGCGAGCAGACACGGGCGGTGTGCCCCATCGCCAGGGCTTTCCAGTCCGCTTGCGGCGCGCTGATCTGAAATGCCGCCACCACGCCCAGCAGCAATACCGGGACGAGCAGGAGCCAGGCCGGCAGCCGTGCATCGGCGGCGGCACGGGACTGGCGCTCCACCAGCCAAAGACCGAGCCCCGCGAGCGCGAGGGTATAGGTGAACTTGACCCAGAACGCGGTTCCGGTGATGGCGATGCCGAGATCGGGCCGCAGCCTGAGCGCGGAAAGCAGAATGACGAAGGTGACGACAAGCCCCCCGAGCAGGCCGAAGCCCAGGCTGCGCCCCACCAGAGAACGGGGTTCCGACGGAAGGCCGCAGGAAAGAGCGTCGATAAGGTCGTCAGTCCGCACGATCCACCCCCACATCGTCACTGAGAGACTTTACGGCGCGGTGCACGCCGACCTTCACGGCGGCTTCTGACAATCCGGTCTGCGCCGCGACATCCGCGATGGACGCGCCATCCAGCTTTACGGCGCGGACAAGCATCTGCTTGGCCTCAGGCAGCCGTTGCAGCAGCTTCTCGACATCGCGGCGGGCCGCCAGGGCCGCGGTCTCATCCACGGCGAACAGCTCTTCGGCGTCCTCCAGCGGTACGCTGGCGCGGCGGCGCTCACGGCGAAATTCGTCGATCAGCTTGTAGCGCGCGATGCCATAGACCCAGGCCGTCAGCGGCTGCCCCGGATCGTAGGTTGCCCTGCGACTATGAATGGCTATCAACGTCTCCTGCACCAGATCCTCCGCCGTGGCAGCGCCCACGCGCCTGAGATAATAGGCGCGCAGGTGGCTGGTGAGTGCAGCCAGCAGCCGGCGATAGGAGACGGCATCGCCGCCAAGGGCGGCAACCATCCAGTCCCGGTATTGCGGTTCGGCGGCAATCACTCTGCGTCCGGATCAGTTCGCGGGGCAACGGCCAAGGTTACACCGCAAAACAATATTTTTGCACGACGCAGTTTGGCCTCCGGCCGCTGTAACCGCCCCTGGAAAGCCAGCGAAAGGTCGGCATCGGGGCGATGGTCGCCCCGCCTATTCCAGGAGCTCCCTCATGAACACCAAGACCCTCATTGCCGCAGGCCTGCTCGGCTCGCTCGCCCTCGCCGCCGCCGCCAACGCCGCCCCGGTGGCCCAGCCCAGCGGTTCGGAAAAGTGCTATGGCGTCGCCGCCGCTGGCAAGAATGACTGCGCCGCCGGCGCCCATTCCTGCGCCGGTCAGGCCACCAGGAACTCCGACAAGGCCTCCTTCGTCTTTCTGCCTGCCGGCGCCTGCTCGAAGCTGGCCGGCGGCAGCACGATGATGGGCAAGTAACCCCGATGCGCCGCAGCCCCCTCCCATATGCGGCGCAGGCAGCCCCGATCCCCGCAAGCGCGGGGGTCGGGCTGCGCTTTCCCCATCACAAGCCCGTGCTGGCAGGCGAGGCCAAGTCGGCCTGGTTTGAAGTGCATCCCGAGAATTACCTGGGGGACGGCGTTGTCCCCGACATTCTGGAAAGAGTGCGCCAGGATTTTCCGATATCGCTGCACGCCACCGGCCTGTCGCTGGGTTCGGCGGACGGCATCGATGAAGACCACATGGCTGCCATAGCCGCTCTCGCCAGCCGTATCGATCCCGGCCTGATATCGGATCATCTGTCCTGGAGCAGTGTCGGCGGGATGCATCTGCCGGACCTCCTGCCTCTCCCCTACACGCGCGAAGCCCAGGATGTATTTGTGCGCAATATCGAGCGCGTGCAGACGGTGCTTGGCCGGGCCATTCTGATTGAGAACCCGTCGGTCTATCTTTCCTTTGCCCGCAACGAGATGCGCGAAGGCGAATTCCTGGCCGGCCTGGCGCGGCGCAGCGGCTGCGGCCTGCTGCTCGACATCAACAATGTCGCCGTCTCGGCCTGCAATCTTGGCGAAGAGCCTGCCACCCGGCTTCGCCGGATGCTGGACGATCTGCCGGCTGCGGCAATTGGAGAATTTCACCTGGCCGGTCATGCCGTGCGTGAACGCGCCAATGGCAGCCTTATCCGCATCGACGATCACGGCTCGCCTGTCAGCGAGGACGTGTGGAACCTGTATGCGGAAGCCGTCCGGCAAATCGGACCTCGCCCGACCCTGATCGAATGGGACACGGGCATTCCCGCCTTTTCCCGGCTGGCAGAGGAGGCAAATGCCGCCGACGCCGTCATGGCCGGCGCAATGGAGGTTCGTCTTGCTGTCGCTGGCTGACCTGCAGAACCAGTTCGCACAGGCCATCCTTTCGGGTGACGCACCAGCCACCTTGTTTACCGGCGGCGTGACACCGGCTGAGGCGCTGTCGGTTCACCGCGATACCGTCATGGGCGCACTGACCAACGCACTTCGTCTTTCTTATCCCACAGTGGAGGCATTGGTCGGCGAAGCATTCTTCGAACAGACCTGCCAGATATTCGCGGGCAGGAATCTGCCCCGAAACGCCTCTTTGACCTCCTATGGCAAGGGGTTTGCGGACTTCCTGGCGGATTTCGCGCCCGCTGCCTGCCTGCCTTACCTGCCCAATGTTGCCCGGCTGGACCGCGCCATAGAGACCGTGTTGCGGTCCGCGTTGCAGCAGCGGCGTTTTGCCCTGGACGGCGCAGTTTCCATCGCTCTGCCGCAAAGCCTCGCGGTTCTGCGGCTGGCATATCCGGCGGACGAAATCCGCGCCGCGCTTGGCGATGACGAGGCGCTGGCCGCTATCGTCATCCAGCCGGCCGAACGCCTTGTCCTGGTGTGGCGCAAGGGCTCCGACGCCGTCGTGCAGCGTGTCAGCATAACGGCTGGCCGGTTCATTGCCGCGCTGCTGGATGGAGAGAGTGCGGAGGCGGCGATGGGCGCGGCGATGGCGACATCGCCCGAAGCGGAAGCGATGCAGATCATCCAGGCGGAAATATTCGCCGCTTCATTCTGCACCATCATTTCAAATCCCAAGGAGACTTTGCCATGAGCATGTTCGAAAAAACCCTGGCGCTGGCCCAGCGCGCCACCAAGTTGCTGAACAGCGTTCCCTACAGCGCGGTGATCTTGCCGGCGCGTATCGCCACCTTCAGCGTCTTCTTCCGCTCGGGCCTGGTGAAGATCGCCGACTGGAACGCGACGATCCAGTTGTTCCGTGAGGAATACAAGGTGCCGGTCCTGCCGCCGGAATTTGCCGCCCATATGGCCGCGACCATGGAATTGGGGCTTTCCAGCTTGGTGTTGGTGGGGCTGTTTTCCCGCCTGAGTGTTCTGGGTCTTTTGGGCATGGTGGCTGTGATCCAGCTTTTCGTCGAACCGATGGGCTGGCCCGACCACATCCAGTGGCTGGGCTTCATGGTCTTCATTCTGTGGCGCGGCCCCGGCGTCTTCTCATTGGATTATTTGCTGGCGCGCCGGATATTCGGCGAGAATGAGGTTAGCCGGCCGCGACATTGGCCATAAGTAAGAATGTATCGGGGGGTAGCCGAGCCTGGTGCCTGATCCACCTCAAATCCGGCTTCCCGGCCACGTCGCGGAGGCACTAAGCCAGCGCCTTCTTCAGCAAAGCCACGATCCTTTTTTCCTCCGCGGCGGCGAGCTGCTTCAGCGCAAAGGCGACGGGCCACATCTCGCCGTCATCCAGCCTGGCCTTGTCGCTGAACCCCAGCAGGGCGTAGCGCACCTTGAACTTGCTGGCGTTCTGGAAGTAGCAGACCACATCGCCGTCCCGGGCATAGGCCGGCATGCCGTACCAGGTCCTGGGCGCGAGCTCCGGCGCCGTGGCCGCAATGATCGCATGCAGCCGCTTGCCGATGGCACGGTCCGGCTCCGGCATCCTGGCGATGGCGGCAAGCACGGCGCTTTCGCCCGCTGCCCGGTCGGTGCTGGCCTTCAATTCCTGCGCCCGTTCCCGCATCGCGGCGCGCTCTTCCGGCGTGAAGTTCTGGGGCTTCTTTTTGGTCCTGGCGGCCATCGTCTCGTCCTCCGGGGTGGGGCCCCAAGGTTAGCCAAGGCGATTGCCTGATCCAACGGAATTGCGCAGTCTGGCCGCGCCGGAAGAGCACAACAACAAGGCGGGGAAAACATGCCGAAAATTCGCTGGCTGATGATCTGGCTGTGTTTCCTGGCCAATGCCATCGCCTATATCGACCGCACCAATATCGCGGTGGCTACCCCGGCCATCCGGGCCGAGCTGGGCATCAATGCCGCCGCCATGGGCCTGGTGCTGAGCGCCTTCTTCTGGACCTATGCCTTCATGCAATTGCCGGCGGGCTGGTTCATCGACCGGATCGGCGTGCGCCTGGCGCTGGCTTTCGCCGTGGCCTGGTGGTCGGTTTTCACCGCCGCCACGTCGCTGGCCCGCGGCGTGGTGCAGTTCATCGGCCTGCGCCTGATGCTGGGCGCGGGCGAGGCGTTCTCCAATCCGTCCTTCGCCAAGACCGCGGCAAACTGGTTCCCCCGCCGCGAGCGGGCGGTGGCCTGCTCGATCTTCAACAGCGGTTCGACGGCGGGCTCGGCGCTGTCGCTGCCGCTGGTGACCTGGCTGATGCTGCTGGTGGGCTGGCGCGGCGCCTTCGTCGTCACCGGCGCGATCGGCATCGCCTGGGCCATCGCCTGGTGGCTGCTTTATCGCGATCCGGAGCGCTGGCGCGCGGTGGCGCCGGCGCAGGTGGACCGGTTGCTGGCCGAGCGCGAGACCCCACCCGCGGCCGCGCAAGGCATTTCCTGGTTCGACCTGTTCCGCTATCGCTCGGTCTGGGGGCTGATGCTCGGCCTGTTCTGCCTGAATTTCGCGATCTACTTCTTCATCACCTGGTTTCCCTCCTATTTGCTGCAGGCGCGCGGCTTCTCGCTGGCCGGACTGGGCACGCTGGGTTCGCTCCCGGCCCTGATGGGCGTCATGGGCAACTGGGTGGGGGGCTTCACTTCGGACCGGCTGCTGGGTGCGGGCTGGTCGCCGACGCGGGCGCGCAAGACCTGCCTGGTGGGCGGCATGCTGATGTCATCGAGCATCGCGCTGGCGGCCTTCGTGGAAAGCAACTGGGCCTGCCTGGCCCTGTTCACCCTGGCCTATTTCAGCCTCTCCTTCGCCGGCGCCAATTGCTGGACGGTGGTGAGCGAGATTGCGCCGACCCCGCGCCACGTCGCCTCGATCGGCGGCATCCAGAACTGCGCCGGCAATCTGGCGGGAATCCTCATCACCACCTTCACCGGCGTGGTGCTGGTGCTGACCAGCGGCTCGTTCCTGATCCCGCTGGCGGTGGCGGGCGCGATGTGCGTGCTCGGAGCGCTGTCCTACCTCTTCCTGCTGGGGAAGGTGGAGCCGCTGCCGCCGCTGGAATGAAAAAGGGAAGGCGCGTTAACGCCTTCCCCCTCTTTCAGATCGCCGCGCCGTCAATTCGGCAGGGCGTAGGCGATATAGGCGGAACTGCCGCGTCCGGCCGAAGCCAGCGCCACATACTCCTTGCCGTCCACCATATAGACGGCGGGCGTCAGCCCGGCCGTCGCCGGCAGCTTGGATTCGAACAGCAGCTTGCCGTTGCTGGTATCGAAGGCCTGCAAGGATCCGCTGGCGCCGATGAACAGCAGGCCGCTTTGCGTCACCGCCGGGCCGCCATTGGACGCCAGGTTGAACGGGATGGTCCATTTGTACTGCCCGGTGTTGAGGTCCACCGCATTCAGCGTCGCCACCGGTTCGCTGAACGGACTGGCGCCGCCCTTCAGGCGCCAGCCGCCATAGCCGGTGAAGGAATATGGGGTGGTGGGATAGCCGTTCTGGTCGGCGGGGAACGGATCCTTGTAGCCCGGCACCAGACGCGGATTGGGCACCAGCCGCGTCATCGACGAGGTGTTCTGCACCGCCGCATAGATGATGCCGTTGCGGTCGGCCGCCATGCCGCCCCATTCATTGCCGCCGCCAAAGCCCGGCGTCACCAGCGTATCCTTGTTGAGACAGATGGGCTGGAATTCGCCGCTGCACATCTGCGCGAAGGCGGCGCGCGCTTCGGCATTGGCTTCCGGCGAGGCGGTGGTGAGATCGTTGACGGTGATGGCCCGGCGCGACAGCGGCCTGGGCAGGGTCGGCACCGGCTGGGTCGGCGAGGTCACTTCACCCGGCACATCGCTTTTGGGGAAGGGCTTCTCCTGGATCGGGAACACCGGCGCGCCGGTGGTGCGATCAAGGACATAGATGAAGCTCTGCTTGTTGGTCGCGACCGTGACGTCCTGCCTGCGGCCATCGCGGGTGATGGTCATCAGGATCGGCGGCGAGGTCGAATCCGAATCCCAGATGTCGTGATGCACCTGCTGGAAGTCCCAGATGCGCTTTCCCGTGTTGGCGTCGAGCGCGATGGTGGAATTGGCGAAACGCAGATTGCCCAGGCGGGTGCCGCCATAAAAGTCGTCGGCGGCCGAGCCGGTGTTGACGAAGACGATGCCGCGCGCCGTATCCACCGAGGAGCCGTTCCAGGCATTGGCGCCGCCTTGCCTGGCCGCCGCGTCGGCCGGCCAGGTTTCGGCGCCGGGTTCGCCGGCATGGGGAACGGTATGGAAAGTCCAGACCAGCTTGCCGCTATGGGCATCGAAGGCGCGAACGTCGCCGGGCGAGGCCGGGAGATTCTCGGCCAGGCGGCCGTTGACGATCAGCAGGTCCTTGTAGACCGAGATCGGCGAGGTGAGGAAGATGTTGTTGTCTTCCGCCGGCCCGCGCAGATTGGCGCGTGCATCGACGCGGCCATTGTCGCCAAAGGAGGGAACCGGCTGGCCGGTCTCGGCGTCGATCAGATAAAGAAAATTCTGGTTGCCGAAGACGATGCGCAGCTTGCCATTGTCCGACCAGCTGGTGAGGCCGCGGATCGGCTGCGGCCCCGGCAGCTTGGCATCGAACAGCCATTTCTGCGTCCCGGTGGCGGCATCCAGCGCCGCCAGCCCCCGCTGGGTGGTGACGACATAAAGCGTGCGCCCGATCATCATGGGCTGGGCCTGCAGGCCGCCATTGGGCATCGGATAGCGCCAGGCTTCCTTCAGCTGCCCGACATTGGCCGGGGTGATCTGGCTGAGCGGGGCATAATGGTCGTTGCTGAAGCCGCCATTATAAAGCCAGTCCACATCCGGCCCGGCGCCCGATGCGGCGGCAATGGCCAGCAGACTGATACTGGCGGCGCCCAGAAAACCCGCTGCGACCCGTGCCTTCATGTGATGCTCCCTGACGTTTTTCTTTGCCTTCGGCTATAGCGCGTTCAGGCCCGGCATTCAAAGTCGCGCAAATGCTGGGGAATTCAGTCCGGCAGGGCGTAAGCCACATAGGCAGCATTGCCGCGGCCACCGGAAGCCAGGGTCACATACTCCTTGCCGTCCACCATATAGATTGCCGGCGTCAGGCCGGCCGTCGCCGGCAGTTTGGACTCGAACAGCAGCTTGCCATCGCGCGTGTCGAAGGCCTGCAAGGACCCGCTGCCGCCGATGAACAAGAGCCCGCTTTGCGTCACCGCCGGGCCGCCATTGGACGCCAGGTTGAACGGAATGGTCCATTTGTACTGCCCGGTGTTGAGGTCCACCGCGTTCAGCGTCGCCGCCGGCGGGCTGAACGGACTGGCGCCGCCCTTCAGGCGCCAGCCGCCATAGCCGGTGAAGGCATAGGCCAGGTTCGCATAGCCGTTCTGGTCGGGGGGCAAGCGGTCCTTGTAGCCCGGCGCCAGGCGGGGATTGGGCACCAGCCTGGTCAAGGACGCCGTATTGCGCACCATGGCATAAATGATGCCGCTCCGGTCAGCCGCCATGCCGCCCCATTGATTGCCGCCGTCGAAGCCGGGAACCACCAGCGTATCCTGGTTCAAGCCAATGGGTACGAACTCGCCGCCACCGCCATGGAATTTGGCATAGGCCTCGCGCGCCTCGGCATTGGCTTCGGGCGAGGCGGTGGTGAGATCGTTGATCCCGATGGTCCGGCGCGACAACGGCCTGGGCAGCGCCGGAACCGGCTGGGTCGGCGATGTCACCTCGCCCGGCACATTGCTCATGGGGAAGGGCTTTTCCTCGATCGGGTAGATTGGCCGGCCGGTCAGGCGGTCAAAGACATAAATGAAGCCCTGCTTGTTGGTCGCAACCGTGACATCCAGCCTGCGGACGCCACGGGTGATCCGCATCAGGATCGGTGCCGACGTCGAATCCGAATCCCAGATGTCGTGATGCACCTGCTGGAAGTCCCAGAGGCGTTTGCCGGTGCTGGCATCCAGCGCGATGGTGGAATTGGCGAAGCGGTTGTTGCCCGGACGGCCCGCGCCATAGAAATCGTCGCTTGGCGAGCCGGTGTTGACGAAGACGATGCCGCGCGCCGTATCAACGCTGGAGCCGGACCAGGCATTGGCGCCGCCCTGGGTCATATAGGCGTTGTCGGGCCAGGTCTCGGCGCCTGGCTCACCCGGATGCGGAATGGTGTGGAAGGTCCAGACCAGCTTGCCGGTATGGGCGTCGAAGGCGCGGACATCACCTGGCGCGGTCGGCGTGTTCTCGGTTTCGCAGGCATTGACGATCAGCAGATCCTTGTAGACCGAGACCGGCGATGTGAGGGTGAGGACATTGTCCTCGGCCGCACCGCGCAAATTGGCGCGCGCATCGATGCGGCCATTGTCGCCGAAGCCGGGCACGGGCTGGCCGGTCTCCGCATCGATCAGATAAAGGAAGTTCTGGTTGCCGAAGACGATGCGCAGCTTGCCATTGTCCGACCAGCTGGTGAGGCCGCGGATCGGCTGCAGCCCCGGCAGTTTGGGATCGAACAGCCATTTCTGCTGGCCCGTCGCGGCATCCAGCGCCGCCAAGGCCCGCTGGGTGGTGACGGCATAGAGCGTGCGGCCGATCATCATGGGCTGGGATTCCAGGCCGCCCGCCGGCATGGGATAGCGCCAGGCCTCCTTCAGGCGGGAGACATTGGCAGGGGTGATCTGGCTGAGAGGCGCGTAGTGATCGCCGCTGGGGCCACCATTATAAAGCCAGTCGACATTCGGCCCCGCGCCTGGCGCCGCCGCCATGGCCAGCAGGCTGAAGCCGGCGACGCCCAGAAAACCTCCGATGGCCCGCGCCTTCATGTCCTGCCCCGGCAACTGTTTTTTCTTGCCTTCGGCTATAGCGCGACCTGCTCCCGCATTCAAAGCCGATATTGGTCCTATCCGCCTCTCAACCCCTTGAAAAGACTGGCTATGGCATTTCCCCGGCCGCCAAGCTAAGTGTCTGCCGCGCGGCGAAAGCGGCCGCCAGATTTAAAGTAAGCATTGGAAGGGCGCGTCATGGCGAACAGCAAGGCTCCGAAACTCCGTTCCCGCGCCTGGTTCGACAATCCCGACAATGCCGACATGACCGCGCTCTATCTCGAGCGCTACATGAATTTCGGCCTCTCGCTGGACGAATTGCAGTCGGGCAAGCCGATCATCGGCATCGCCCAGAGCGGCAGCGACCTTTCCCCTTGCAACCGCCATCACCTGGTGCTGGCGCAGCGGGTGCGCGAAGGCATCCGCGAGGCCGGCGGCATCTGCCTGGAATTCCCCGTCCATCCCATCCAGGAAACCGGCAAGCGCCCCACCGCGGGCCTTGACCGCAACCTCACCTATCTCGGCCTGGTCGAACTGCTCTACGGCTATCCGCTGGATGGCGTGGTGCTGACCATCGGCTGCGACAAGACCACGCCGGCCGCCCTGATGGCGGCTGCCACCGTGAACATTCCCGCCATCGCGCTGTCGGTCGGACCGATGCTGAACGGCTGGTACAAGGGCGAGCGCACCGGCTCGGGCACCATCGTCTGGAAGGCGCGCGAGCTCTTGGCCCAGGGCAAGATCGACTATAAGGGCTTCATCAAGCTGATCGCTTCCTCGGCGCCGTCGGTGGGCTTCTGCAACACCATGGGCACCGCCAGCACCATGAACTCGCTGACCGAGGCGCTGGGCATGTCGCTGCCGGGCTCGGCGGCGATCCCGGCGCCGCACCGCGACCGCGCCGAATGTGCGTACCGCACCGGCCTGCAGATCGTCGAGATGGTGGCGGCGGACCGCAAGCCGTCCGACATCCTCACCAAGGATGCCTTCATCAACGCCATCCGCGTCAATTCCGCCATTGGCGGTTCGACCAATGCGCCGATTCACCTGAACGGCCTGGCGCGGCATGTCGGCGTCGATCTCAAGATCGGCGATTGGGAGAAGTATGGCCGCGACATTCCCCTGCTGGTCAACCTGATGCCGGCGGGCGAATATCTCGGCGAGGATTACCATCACGCCGGCGGCGTGCCCGCCGTGGTCAACCAGCTGATGAGCCAGGGCCTGATCCAGGAAAAGGCCCTGACCGCCAACGGCAAGTCCATCGGCGAGAACTGCAAGGACGCCGTCATCGAGGACGAGCGCGTCATTCGTCCCTTCGGCCAGCCGCTGAAGCAGAATGCCGGATTCTCGATCCTCAGTGGCAACCTCTTCACCAGCGCGGTGATGAAGCTGTCGGTGATCAATGATGAGTTCCGCCAGCGCTATCTCTCGGACCCCAAGGATCCCAACGCCTTTGAAGGCCCGGTGGTGGTGTTCGACGGGCCGGAGGATTATCACCACCGCATCGACGACCCCAAGACCGGCATTACCGAGCGCACCATGCTGATCATGCGCGGCGCCGGCCCGGTGGGCTATCCCGGCGCGGCGGAGGTGGTGAACATGCGCGCCCCGGTCGGCCTGATTGACCAGGGGATTCGCGCCCTGCCCTGCATCGGCGACGGCCGCCAGTCGGGAACTTCCGGTTCGCCCTCGATCCTCAATGCTTCGCCCGAAGCGGCGGCAGGCGGCGCGCTGGCGCTGCTCAAGACCGGCGACCGCATCCGCATCGACCTCAACAAGGGCACCTGCAATGCCCTCGTCAGCGACGAGGAATTGGCGAAGCGGCGGGCGGAACTCGATGCGGCGGGCGGCTACAAATATCCCGAAAGCCAGACCCCGTGGCAGGAGATGCAGCGCGCCGTAGTCGGCCAGATGGAAACCGGCATGGTGCTGGAGCCCGCGGTCAAGTATCAGCGCATCGCCCAGACCAGGGGCATTCCGCGCGACAATCATTGAGTGACGCTGGCCGCGTGACGGCCAGCTTAACGCAAAGTAAGCTTTCGGGGTCAACATGGCCGCCGGATGCGCAAGCCTGCTGCGCAGCGATAGGCGATTGTGCTTATAATAAGCGACGATCATATGTCCCGGGGCTTTCCGCCCTAGCGAGTTTCTCATGTTCCGCCCCGCCACAGAGCCGCGCCGCGCATGACCTGGATCGTCAAGGTGGCGCTGGAGCGTCCTCTCACCTTCATCGTCATGGCGCTGATGATCGTGATCTTCGGCCCGATGGCGGCGCTGCGCATGCCGGTGGACATCTTCCCGAACATCGGCGTGCCGGTGATCGGCGTCGCCTTCAACTATACCGGCCTGTCGCCCAGCGAGATGTCCACGCGCATGATGGCGCCGTTCGAGCGCATCCTCAGCACCACCGTCAACGACGTCGAGCATACCGAAAGCACCTCGATGTACGGCATGGGCATCATCAAGATATTCTTTCAGCCGAATGTGGATATCCGCACCGCCACCGCGCAGGTCTCGGCGATCGCCCAACCCGCCATCCGCCAGATGCCGGCGGGCACGCAGCCGCCGCTGGTCATCACTTACAACGCCTCGACCGTGCCGGTCTTGCAGCTCGCCTCCTCCAGCCGGGTGCTGTCGGAACAGCAGGTGCTGGACCTGACGCAGAATTTCCTCAGGCCGCAGCTCACCACGGTGCGCGGCGCCGCCATCACCTTTCCTGCGGGCGGGCGCCAGCGCCAGATCATGGTCGACCTCGACCCGCAGGCGATGCAGACCTACGGCCTCTCGGCGACCGATGTGCAGAACGCCCTGGCGGCGCAGAACCAGATCACGCCGGTGGGTGCGGCCAAAATCGGCACCTTCCAGTACACGGTGAAGCTCAACAACGCTGCCCCTACCATCGAGGACCTCAACAACCTGCCGGTGAAGACGGTGAATGGAGCCACCATCTTCATGCGCGATGTCGGCCATGTCCGCGACGGCTATCCCGCCCAGGCCAATGTGGTGCATGTCGATGGCGCCCGCGCCGTCCTCACCACCATCATGAAGAACGGCTCGGCGTCCACCCTCGACGTGGTGCAGGGGGTCTATGACAAGCTGCCGCTGCTCAAGCAACAGCTGCCGGATTCCTACAAGATGGTCCCGATCACCGACCAGTCGGTCTTCGTCAAGTCGGCGATCGAGGGCGTGGTGCGCGAAGGCACCATCGCCGCCGCGCTTACCAGCCTGATGATCCTGCTCTTCCTGGGGAGCTGGCGTTCCACCGTCATCATCGCCATCTCCATCCCGCTGTCGGTGCTGGCGGCGCTGGTGGCGCTGTGGGCGACAGGCGAGACCCTCAACATCATGACCCTTGGCGGTCTGGCCTTGGCGGTGGGCATCCTGGTGGACGACGCCACCGTCACCATCGAGAACATCAACTGGCACCTCGAGCATGGCAAGGGCGTCACCGACGCCATCATGGACGGCGCCCGCCAGATCGTGCAGCCGGCCTTTGTCTCGCTGCTCTGCATCTGCATCGTCTTTGTGCCGATGTTCTCGCTGCCCGGCGTTTCCGGCTATCTTTTTGTCCCTATGGCAGCAGCGGTTGTATATGCCCTGATCGGCTCCTTCATCCTGTCGCGCACCCTGGTGCCGACCATGGCAATGTATCTGCTCAAGCCCCATGACGAGGAGCATCATGAGAGCAAGCAGGGCAGCATGCTGGCGCGGATGCAGTTCCGCTTCGAGGGCGCCTTCGAGAGATTTCGCGAGAGCTACCGCAACCTGCTGGCGCTGGCGATGACGCGGCGCCGGCTTTTCGTGGCCGGCTTTCTCGCCCTGGTGCTGCTCTCCTTCGCGCTGGTGCCGTTCCTGGGCTCGGATTTCTTCCCCGCGGTCGATGCCGGCCAGATCACCCTGCATGCCCGCCCGCCGATCGGCACCCGCATCGAGGACACCACCCAGCTTTTCGCCCGCATCGAGCAGGACATCCGCAGCGTCATTCCCGGCCGGGAGCTGAACGCCATTGTCGACAATCTCGGCACGCCGCAGAGCTCCATCAACACGATCTACACCAACACCGGCCTGATCGGCGGCCAGGACGGCGACATCTATGTCAGCCTGAAGACAGGCCACCATTCCACGCCCGACTATGTCCGGACCCTTCGGGCCAAGCTGGCCGCCGATTTCCCCGGCACCACCTTTTCCTTCCCGCCCGCCGACATCGTCAGCCAGATCCTGAATTTCGGCTCGCCCGCCGCCATCGATCTGCAACTCACTGGCTCCAACCGCGCGGCGACGGAGAAATATGCCCTGTCGCTGCTGCGCCAGATGAAGGAAATCCCCGGCATCGCCGACGCGCGGCTGCAGCAGTCCAATGACTATCCGCAGCTGGATTTCCAGGCCGACCGCGCCCGTATCGCGCAGTATGGCCTGACCGAGCGCGACGTCACCAATGCGGTGGGCACGGCACTGGCCGGCACGTCGCAATCGGCGCCGAATTTCTGGGTCGATCCCAAGAGCGGGGTTTCCTATGGCATCGTCTCGCAGACGCCGGAGTACCGGCTGAACTCCCTGGAATCGCTGCTGTCGCTTCCTGTCACCGGCGGCAACGGCCAGAGCCAGGTGCTGGGCGCCCTTGGCAGGTTCAGCCGCAGCCAGCAGCCCGCGGTGGTGACGCATTACAACGTGCTGAATGCCGTGGATCTCTATGCCACCACCCAGGAGCGCGACCTGGGCGCCGTCGCCGCGGACCTGCAGAGCTTGATCGCACGCAACGCCGGCAGCCTGCCGCGCGGCTCGACCATCGCGCTGAGGGGCCAGGTGGCAACCATGAACACCGCTTTTGACGGCCTGTTCCTGGGCATCGGTCTTTCGATTGTGCTGATCTATCTTCTGATCGTGGTCAACTTCCAGTCCTGGCTCGATCCTCTGGTCATCATCACCGCCCTGCCCGCCGCCCTGGCCGGCATCGTCTGGATGCTGTTCGCCACCCACACCACCCTGTCGGTGCCAGCGCTGACCGGCGCCATCATGTGCATGGGGGTGGCGACCGCCAACTCGATCCTGGTGGTGAGCTTCGCCCGCGAGCGGCTGACGGCCCATGGCGATCCGGTCCGCGCCGCCGTCGAGGCAGGGGTGACGCGCTTCCGCCCCGTTCTGATGACGGCGCTGGCCATGATCATCGGCATGGCGCCGCTGGCGCTGGGCCTGGGCGAAGGCGGCGAACAGAACGCCCCGCTTGGCCGCGCCGTGGTCGGCGGCCTGATTTTCGCCACCATCGCCACGCTGGTGTTCGTGCCGGTGGTGTTCAGCATGCTGCATGGCCGTGCCCGCGCCAGAGCGCGCGCGCGCGCAACCGGAGAAGCCTATGCCTGAGAAGCAGGACATCCTCGCCCATCGCCGGCCGCGCGGATTGCGGCTGGCCGGGTTTGTGCTGGCTGTCGTGGCGCTGGCGGTGGCAGCCATCGGCGTGACCATGCGCTTGCGCGACAATCGCGACACCAGGCAATGGACCGAGGAACAGGCGGTAACGCCGGTGCAGCTGATCACCCTGAAAGGCGCCAGCGGCGGCGACTTCACCCTGCCCGGCGACATCCAGCCCTTTACCGGCGCGACCATCAGCGCCCAGGTCTCCGGCACCATCCTGAAGTGGTATGCCGATATCGGCGCCAAGGTCGCAAAAGGCCAGCTGCTGGCGCAGATCGATCCCAGGCCTTACGAGGCGGCGCTGGCTTCGGCACGCGGCCAGCTGGCGAAGGATTCCGCCACCCTGGCCAATGCCCGGCTCGACCTCACCCGCTATCAGACGCTGTCGGCGCAGAACGCGATCTCGGCGCAGCAGCTCGCCACCCAGCAGAGCACGGTCACGGCGCAGGCCGGCATCGTCGAGGTGGATCGGGCCGCCGTCCAGACGGCGGAAATCAATCTGGGCTATACGCGCGTGGTGGCGCCTTTCAGCGGCACGGTCACCAGCCGCAGCATCGATGTCGGCCAGCTTGTCACCGCCAACAGCGCCTCGGCCACGCCGATGTTCGCCGTCACCGACCAGAGTCGGCTGCGCATCTATGTGCGGCTGCCGCAGAATTATTCCTTCCTGGTGCGCCCGGGCCTGACCGCCCGCTTCACCGTGCCGGAGTATCCGGGCCGCGTCTTCACCGCCGCCCTGGCGGCCAATTCCGGCGCCATTGCCAGCCAGAGCGGCACGCAGCTGCTGCAGTTGCAGGTGGACAATGCCGACCGCGCGCTCAAGCCTGGTTCCTATGCCGAGATGCGCTTTTCCGTCCCCGGCAGCGGAGCGGGGGTGCGCGTGCCGGTGACCGCGCTGATCTTCCGCGACAATGGCATGCAGCTGGCGATGCTGGGGCCGGGCAACAAGGTGGTGATGAAGCCAATCCGCATCGGCACCGACCTGGGGACGTTCGTGGAAGTCAATGCCGGCCTGACGGTGGGCGACAAGGTGATCGACAATCCTCCCGACTCGCTGCAGGCGGGCGATGTCGTGCGGGTCACCGGCAGCGGCGATTAGAACAGCAAACCCCGCCGGTGTCAGCGGCGGGGCGATTTACCCGCATCAGGCGGGATGCTTTGTCGCGGAGCGTACGCTCCGTTCTCTCGGGATTGCTCCCGGTCGGATAGCATTTTCGCGGCGAAGGGCATTTCAAGTCCTTCGTGGCCCCTCTTTCAGGAGCCTGAAAGCCTACCCGGTGGAGTTTCTTCCATGCGGAAACCTCCTTTGCTCAACGTCCCGCCCTGGAGAATGATGGAGGATCGCGCGACCTGACGTCCGATATGCTCACGATCCGGTCCACCGGATCTTTCGGGGGCGATCTGATGATCGCTGTGGGAGCACAAGCGGCGGGGTAACGGCGTCTCCTTCCTCACCTTCACGGCACCCGCCCAGCCTGCGCCCGCCATCGCGACGGAGCAACAAGGAACGCGAGGCTGCAATCTTTTGTGAGCGGCCCCCCCGAGTTTGCACAGCCGCGCAGCGCATGATTTACATTGCTTCCAACAAACAAGAGTTGAGGGAACCGCTTGCATTTGCGTCCTTTTTTGCTGGGCGGGATCGCCGCCCTGGCGCCGCTTGCCGCCTTGGCGCAGCCGGCGCCGGAACAGGTTGTGGTGGTCGGCACCCTGGATTCCGGCATCGGCCTTGAGCGCGACAAGATGGCGGGCACGCTGCAAAGCCTCTCGGCGGATTCGCTGGCGGCCGGTCATGGCGCCACGGTGCTGACGGCCCTGGGCCATGAGGCGGCGGGTGTCAGCCTGTCCGACCTGCAGGGCAATTCCATGTTTCAGGATTTGCGCTTTCACGGCTTCGAGGCCTCGCCGCTGCAGGGCGTCGCCCAGGGCCTGGCGGTCTACCAGAACGGCATGCGCCTGAATGAAGCGTTCGGCGACACGGTGAACTGGGATGCCGTGCCGCAAACCGCCATTGCGCGGCTGGATGTCTGGGCCGCCAATCCGGTGTTCGGGCTGAACGCGCTGGGCGGCGCGGTCAACATGGTGATGAAGAACGGCTTTACCTGGGCGGGGACGGAGATGAGCGCCCAGGGCGGCTCCTTCGGCCATGGCATGGCGACGGCACAGTATGGCGTCGTGGACGGCGACCTTTCCTTCTATGGCGCCGCCGAAGGCGTCACCGATGGCGGCTGGCGGCTGCATTCCGGCTCGCAGCTGGCGCGGCTCTATGGCGATATCGGCTGGCGCAACGGCGACAGCGAGTTCCATCTGGTGGCCACGGCGGCGCAGTCCGGCCTGGGCGTGGTCGGGCCGACGCCGATCGAAGCAGCGGCGGCGGATTCCAAGGCCGTCTTCACCTGGCCGCAGACCACCCAGAACCGCACCGCCAGCCTGACGCTGAACGGCAAAAGCCTGCTGGACGAGCATTGGCAGCTGGAAGGCGCGGTCTATGCCCGCACCCTGCGCCAGCGCCATGCCGATGGCAATGACGCCGATTTCGAACGCTGCTCCAATTCCTCCTCCTTTCCCGGCAAGCTTTGCCTGGAAGATGACGCCTTCACCCGGCCTTCGCCCTTCACCGGCGCGGCGGCGCTGAATTTCCGCAACCAGTTCGCCATCCTGGACCAGAACGGCAATGCCATCGCCTTTGTCGCGGGCACGCATTACGGCTCGCTCGACCGCACCTATACCGATACCGCCAGCCTGGGCGGCACGGCGCAGGCGACCAGCGATGCAAAGCTGTTTGGGCTGACCAACTATCTGACCTTCGGCGGCAGCGTGGACCACAGCGCCATCGGCTTCCGCTCGACCTCGACGCTGTCGCGCATCTTCCCCGACCTGTCGGTGGCGGTGGACTCCACGCTCGCCGGTTCTGGCAGCATCATCCGCACCAACGGCAATCTCGGTTATGCGCCGGTGACGCTGGCGGGCACCACGGATTATTACGGTCTTTATGCCGTCGATGCGCTGGACCTGACACCGGACCTGACCCTGACCGCGGGGCTGCGCCTCAACGCCGCCGACATCGCGACGCGCGACCGCAGCGGCGCGGCGCCGGAACTGACCGGCCAGCACGGCTATGCCCACATCAACCCGCTGGCCGGCCTCAGCTACAGGATCACCGACGCCGTTACTGCCTTCGGCAATTATTCCCAGGCCAACCGCGCGCCGACGCCGCTGGAGCTGGATTGCGCCGATGCCGCAAAGCCCTGCCTGCTGGAAGGCTCGCTGGTGGCCGATCCCAGCCTGAAGCAGGTGGTGGCGCAAAACGGCGAAGTCGGCCTGCGCGGCCGGATGCAGGGCGCAGGCGGGGTGCTGCAATGGAGCGCCAGCCTGTTCCGCAGCGACAGCGGCAATGACATCGTGGCGCTGGCCAGCGCCATCCAGGGGCGCGGCTATTTCACCAATGTGGCGGCGACGCGGCGCCAGGGCGCCGATCTTTCGGCACGCTTCACGGCAGAAGGCTGGTCCACCCATGTCAGCTATTCCTTCCTCGATGCCAGCTACCAGTTCAGCGGCACGCTGGCCTCGCCCAACAACCCTTCCGCCAGCGCGGCAGGCAATGTCAGCGTGACGCCCGGCCGGCACATCCCGCTCAATCCGGCCAACAGCCTGAAGGCAGGCGGCGAATGGGAAATGCTGCCGGGCCTGACGCTGGGGGCGGACCTGGCTTTCACCGGCAGCCAGTATTTCGACGGCGACCATGCCAACCAGAACGCCAAGCTGCCGTCCTTCACCAGCGTCAGCCTGCATGGCGCCTACGAACTGGGCGGCGGCTGGCAGGTATTCGCCGTGGTGGACAATCTCTTGGACAGCCACGCCGCCAGCTATGGCACCTATTTCGATCCCGGCGACACGGCCGGCCTTTACAGCCCGGCGCTGGGCGATCCGCGCATGATCACCAGGCTGCAGCCGATCTCCTTCCAGTTCGGGGTGAAGATCGCTATCTAGCGGGCCATGATCCGCGTCACCCAGCTGAAACTGCCGCTCGGCCACGCCCCCGAGGCGCTGAAGGCGGCGCTGCTGAAGCGGCTGAAGCTGCCGGCGGCGGAGCTGCGCGATTTCCGCGTCTTCAAGCGCGGCCATGACGCCCGCAACCGGCAGGCGATCAGCTATATCTATACCGTGGACGCCGAGGTGGCCGATGAGGCGGCGCTGTTGGCGCGCCTTGGCCGCGATCCCGACGTCAGGCCCGCGCCGGACATGGCGTACAGGTTCGTCGCCCGCGCGCCGGCTGCTTTCCAGCGGCCGCTGGTGATCGGGGCCGGGCCTTGCGGCCTGTTCGCCGCGCTGGTGCTGGCGCAGACGGGCTTCAATCCCATCATCCTGGAACGCGGCAAGGTCGTGCGCGAACGCACCAGGGACACCTGGGGCCTGTGGCGGCGCGGGGTGCTGAACCCGGAATCCAATGTCCAGTTCGGCGAAGGCGGCGCCGGCACCTTTTCCGACGGCAAGCTCTACAGCCAGATCAAGGATCCGCGCCATCTCGGCCGCAAGGTGCTGGAGGAATTCGTCAAGGCCGGCGCGCCGGCAGAGATATTGACCGAGGCGCATCCCCATATCGGCACTTTCCGCCTGGTGACGATGGTGGAGGCAATGCGCGCCACCATCGAAGGCCTGGGCGGGGAATACCGTTTCCAGAGCAAGGTCGCCGACCTTCTGGTCGAGAACCGTGCCGTGCGCGGCGTCAGGCTGGAAAGCGGCGAGGAAATCCTTTCCGATCATGTCGTGCTGGCGGTGGGCCACAGCGCCCGCGACATGTTCCAGATATTGCTGGCGCGCGGCGTGGCACTGGAAGCCAAGCCTTTCTCCATCGGCTTTCGCATCGAGCATCCGCAAAGCCTGATCGACAAGGCCCGTTTCGGCCGCAGCGTGCCCGAACTGGGCGCCGCCGACTACAAGCTGGTGCATCACGCCAGGAATGGCCGCGGCGTCTATTCCTTCTGCATGTGCCCCGGCGGCACGGTGGTGGCGGCGACATCCGAGGAGAACCGCGTCGTCACCAACGGCATGAGCCAGTATTCGCGCAATGAGCGCAACGCCAATGCCGGCATCGTGGTCGGCATCACGCCTGAGGATTACGGCGCTTACGACAAGGGCGTGGCCGGCGAAACCGGCGTGCTGGCGGGGGTGGCGCTGCAGCGGCACTGGGAGACCCAGGCCTTCCTGCAGGGCGGCGCCAGCTATGCCGCGCCGGGCCAGCGCGTTGGCGATTTCCTGGCGGGCGTGCCATCGAAGATCCTGGGCAGCGTGGTGCCTTCCTACAGGCCCGGCGTGCTGGCCACCGACCTGTCGGCCTGTCTGCCCGACTACGCCATCGAAGCCATCCGCGAGGCGATCCCCGCCTTCGGGCGCCAGATCAAGGGTTATGACATGGAGGATGCGGTGCTGACCGGGGTGGAGACCCGCACCTCCTGCCCCATCCGCGTGCCGCGCGGCGAGGATTCCCAGAGCACGAACACCCGCGGGCTTTATCCGGCCGGCGAAGGCGCAGGCTATGCCGGCGGGATTCTTTCCGCCGGCGTGGATGGGATCAAAGTCGCCGAGGCTGTCGCGAGGGCGATTGTGGGATAAGACGGGGATAGCAGCCATGCGCCCCGGATTATTCGTTTGTCCATTTTCGCCCTCCTCCCCCTCCCCCCTAGTGACGACGGATCAAGGGCTTGATCGCGCACGAGCCATGCACGGTGGGGATAAGGCCCGGCATGTGGTGGCGGATAGAGTGGGGATAGGGCCTGGCTCTCATCGCGCAGTATAGCGCGCGGTGCGCGGGCGGCGAAGCCATGAGGATCAATTGTAATCTTCATGCCATGGCCAACGCGGCGCTTGAACGTCCGCTTTGCGCCAAAAGCGGTCATTCAGGACGGCTATGCTGGGCTTTCGGATGTCTGAAAGGCAAAGGATTTTCCCCTAGATGCGGGGTCCCAGCCAGCCGCCATTGCCTGAGCAATTCCTACCTCGATCATCTTC
>CAZNGO010000092.1:0-3889 GCA_964572805.1 uncultured Rhizobium sp.
AGCAGCACGGCCTATGTCGTCGGCCTGGGTTCGAACACCGGCTCGACGCCGAGCATCTCCATCACCAACTCCGCCACCGGCGGCACCGGTACCGGCGGCAGCAATGGTGACCAGACCAACACCCAGGGCAGCCAGACCCAGACCGCCAGCAACGCCAATGGCGACAACACCAGCACTGGCGGCGCCGGCGGCACGGCCACCAACACCAACACGCCCGCGATCACCTTCGGTGACATCAGCGGCGGCACCAACACCAATACCGCCAGCGGCACCGGCGGCGCCTCCAGCATCGGCGACACCAGCGCCACCGGGTCGGGCACCGGCGGCAACGCCAACGCCACCAATGGCGATGTCTCGGGCACCAATACCGGCACGAACACCGGCACCAACAGCAGCGACTTCACGCCGACCTTCAACCCGACCAACAGCTCGACCAACGACAATGCCAGCCAGGGCGGCAGCGGCACCGGCGGCGCCGGCGGCTCGTCCACCGCCTATGTCGTCGGCCTGGGTTCGGGCAGCGGCTCGGGCTCGACCCCGTCCATCACCATCACCAATTCCGGCTCGTCCAACGCCACCGGCGGCAGCAACGGCGACCAGACCCAGACCGCCAACCCGACCAACAGCGCCACCGGCGGCACCACCGGCGACGTCTCCAATTCCGCCACCGGCGGCGCCGGCGGCTTTGGCGGCAGCTCGAGCTCCGACAACACCAGCACCATCAGCCCGACCATCACGGCCAGCGGCACCGGCGGCAGCGCCACGGGCGGGACGATCGGCGACACCAGCTTTGCGCCGAACTTCACCTTCACGCCGAACAACGACAACACCAGCAGCGCCACCGGCGGCACCAATGGCGATGTCAGCGCCACCGGCACCGGCTCGGGCACTGGCGGCAGCGCCACCAATGGCGACGTCAGCGGCACCAACAGCAGCACCTTCACGCCGAACAATACCTCGACCAACGACAACACCAGCCAGGGCGGCAATGGCACCAGCTCGGCCACCGGCTCGGGCACGGGCGGCAGCGCCACCGGCGGCGCCGGCGGCTCCTCGACCGCCTATGTCGTCGGCCTGGGTTCGGGCAGCGGCTCGACCCCGTCCATCACCATCAGCAATTCGGGCTCGGCCAACGCCACCTCCAGCAATGGCGACCAGAGCCAGAGCGCGACGAACACCAACAGCGCCACCGGCGGCACCAATGGCGACGTTACCGCCACCGGCAGCGGCGGCACCGCCACCAACAACAATACGCCCGCCATTACCTTCGGCGACATCAGCGGCGGCACCAACACCAATAGCGCCAGCGGCGCCGGCGGCAGCGTCGGCGACACCTCGGCCACGGGCGGCACCAATGGTGACGTCAGCGCCATCGGCACCGGCAGCGGCACCGCCACCAACGGCGACCAGACCTCGACCAACAGCGCCACCGGTTCGGGCACCGGCGGCACCGCCACCAATGGCGACCAGACCTCGAGCAACACCGCCAGCGGCGGCCTGGGCGGCAACGCCACCAATGGCGACGTCTCCGGCACCAACACCAACAGCTCGACCAATGACAATGCAAGCCAGGGCGGCAGCGGCACCGGCGGCTCCTCGACCGCCTATGTCGTCGGCCTGGGTTCGGGCAGCGGTTCGGGCTCGACGCCCTCCATCACCATCACCAACAGCGCCACCGGCGGCACCGGCGGCAGCAATGGCGACCAGACCCAGACCGCCAGCAACGCCAATGGCGACAACACCAGCAGCGCCACCGGCGGCAATGGCACCAGCTCGGCGACCAACACCAACACGCCGACCGTCACCTTCGGCGACATCACCGGCGGCAACAGCACCGCCAGCGGCACCGGCGGCAGCACCGGCGATATCTCGCTCGGCCCGATCAGTCTGACCGGCGGCAGCAACAACGCCACGGTCGGCGACACCAGCGCCACCGGCGGCGCGGGCGGCTTCGGCGGCAGCGCCAGCACCGGCGACCAGACCTCCACCAACAACTCGACCGCGACCGGCTCGGGCACTGGCGGCAGCGTCGGCGACACCAGCGCCAACGGCACCAGCTCGGCCACCGGCGGCGCTTCCAGCATCGGCGACACCAGCGCCACCAATGGCAGCGTCAGCGGCACCAACAGCTCGACCAACGACAATACCAGCGCTGGCGGCGCGGGCGGTTCCTCGACCGCTTATGTCGTCGGCCTGGGCTCGAACACCGGTTCCGGCTCGACCCCGTCCATCACCATCACCAATTCCGCCACCGGCGGCAGCGGCACCGGCGGCGCGGTGGGCGACACCACGGCCTCCAATGGCGGCAACACCCTCACGGGCAGCCAGACCACGGGCGACGTCAACGCCACCGGCTCGGGCACGGGCGGCGCCGGCGGCTTCGGCGGCAGCGCCACCGCCAGCCCGACCATCACCTTCACGCCCAGCATCACCTCCAGCGGCGGCAGCGTCGGCGACACCACGTCGTCCAGCGGCGGCAACACCTTCACCGCCAGCAACAGCAATGGCGATGTCAGCGCCACCGGCGGCGCCGGCGGCTTCGGCGGCAGCGCCACGGCGACCAATGGCGACCAGACCTCGAGCAACACCGCGACCGGTTCGGGCACCGGCGGCAACGCCACCAATGGCGATGTCACCAGCACCTTCACCCCGACCTCGACCAACGACAACACCAGCCAGGGCGGCAACGGCACCAGCTCGGCCACCGCCTCGGGCACCGGCGGCAGCGCCACCGGCGGCGCCGGCGGCAACAGCACGGCCTATGTGGTCGGCCTGGGTTCGGGCACCGGCTCGACGCCCTCGATCACCATCACCAATTCGGGCTCGTCCAACGCCACCTCGAGCAATGGCGACCAGACCCAGAGCGCCACGAACACCAACACCAGCAGCGCCACCGGCGGCACCAATGGCGACGTCAGTGCCACCGGCACCGGCGGCGTTGCCACCAACAACAACACGCCCACCATCACCTTCGGCGACATCAGCGGCGGCACCAACAGCAACACCGCCAGCGGCACCGGCGGCAGCATCGGCGATACCAGCTTCGCGCCGAACTTCACCTTCACGCCGAACAACACCTCGACCAACGACAACAGCAGCAGCGCCACCGGCGGCAATGGCACCAGCTCGGCCACTGGCGGCACCAATGGCGACGTCACTGCCAACGGCACCGGCACGGGCAATGGCGGCAATGCCACCACCGGCGACCAGACCTTCACCCCGACCACGACCAACAGCGCCACCGGCGGCGACAGCGGCGGCAACACGCTGGCCAACAGCTCGACCAACGACAATACCAGCCAGGGCGGCGCCGGCGGGGCTGCCAATTCCACGGCCTATGTGGTCGGCCTGGGTTCGGGCACCGGCTCCACGCCCTCGATCACCATCACCAACTCGGGCACCAATTCCAACAGCGCCACCGGCGGCACCAATGGCGATGTCAGCGCCACCGGCGGCAACGGCACCGGCAACGGCTTCGGCGGCAATGCCACCTCCTCGTCGGACAACACCACGACCTTCAATCCGACCATCACCGCGGCGGGCGGCAACGGCTTTGGCGGCTCGGCCACCGGCGGCAACGCCACGGCCAACCCGACCATCAGCTTCGCGCCGGCCATCACCACGAGCAGCGAAGGCGGCACGGGCGGCTTCGCCACGGCGAATGGCGGCAACGCCGACAATACCAACACCACCACCGCCAATGGCGGCAGCGGTTTCGGCTATGGCGGCAACGCGGATAATACCAACACCAACACGGCCACCGGCGGCAACGCGACCAACAACAACACCAGCGACAGCACCGCCAACGGCTACGGCTATGGCGGCAACGCGACCAACACCAACACCAGCGACAGCACCGCCAACGGCTATGGCTATGGCGGCAACGCGA
>CAZNGO010000093.1:0-11351 GCA_964572805.1 uncultured Rhizobium sp.
ACCGCCCGCCGCGACGCCCAGTGCCAGGAGACTTACGCCCGCGCCGCCGGCCGCTTCGCCGCCCTGGAAGTGCGCCTCAACCTGACGGGCGCGCAAGTCCCCGCCTTCGCCCGCTGGCGCGACCAGCGTCTGGCCGCCGCCAAGAGCCGCTCTGCGGAATGCGCCGCAAGGCCGCTGCCGCCGCAGCCCGGCGCGGGCCGCGGACCCGCCGGACGCGGGCCCAATGCCACCCCGCCCAGCCCGGTCGAGCGGCTGACGCGCGAAGAAGCGGCGCTGCAGCGCCGCCTGTCCGACATTCAGGCCGAACGCCCCGCCCTTGAGGCGCTCTGGGGCAGCCTCAATGCCAGCCAGCGCCAGACATTGTCACGAGTGGGGGCCCGCGAATCCCGCCCCGGCTTGGGCCGCGGCGGTTTCCGTCGGCCGGGCATGAACAGAGGCGGTCCGCGCGGCGGCATGATGTTCCGCCGGGGCGCGATGGATCCGGGCATTATTGCTCGCCCCGGCATGCAGGGCCGCGGACCGGTGGGATCGGGCGCGATGCGGGGCCGTCCGCAGGGCAATCCGCCGCCTCCGCCGCCCGCGCAATAACAGTCACAGAAACGTGAGAAAGCCGCCGCGCCCAGCGGCGGCTTTTTTCTTGCGCCAATGCGCAGCTTGCCGCACAAGGCGGCCATGACCGTGCCCGCCACCGCCATCACGCCCCTGGAGCAGTTGCCGCGCTTCGCCACCGCGGCCAGGGCGATCGAGGCGATCAAGCCATCCGAGCCGCTCTACCTGCTGCATCCCGAACGCTGCGCCGCCGCCGCCAGGCAGTTTCTCGACGGCTTTCCCGGCGATGTGCTCTATGCCGTGAAAGCCAATCCGCATCCCTATGCGCTGCAGCTGTTGTGGGACGGCGGCATCCGCCATTTCGACACCGCCTCGCTGGGCGAGATCGAGGCGGTGAAGTCGCGCCTGCCCGAAGCGATCTGCCATTTCATGGCGCCGGTGCGGCTGCCTGGCCAGGCCAAGGCCGCCTTCGAACGCCATGGCGTCACCGATTTCGTGGTCGACAGCGATTCGGAGCTCGACAAGCTGCTGGCCGAAGTGGGCGAGCCGAAGAAGATCCGCATCTTTGTCCGGCTGGTGGCCTCGCTGGGCGGGGCGCTGCTGGAAATGTCCAGCAAGTATGGCGTGCGTCCGGCCGAGGCGGCCAAGCTGCTGAAGCGGGTGAAGGCGAGCGGCGCCAGGCCCTGCCTGACCTTCCATGTCGGCAGCCAGTGCCTGTCGCCCTTTTCCTATGCCCAGGCGATCGAGATCGCCGAGCAGACCATCCGCCAGTCGGGCGTCGCCATCGCCGCGCTGGATATCGGCGGCGGCTTTCCCACCGCCTATTCCGGCCAGGAACCGCCGCCCTATCACTGGTTCTTCGACATGATCAAGACCGCGCTGGACAATCTGGGCGGCAGGAACCTCAATGTGATGTGCGAGCCGGGCCGCGCCCTGATCGGCCAGGGCGTCTCGCTGGTGACCCAGGTGGTGATGCGGCGCGGCGACCGCATCTATCTCAATGACGGGATTTACGGCAGCTTCGACGAGCAGCGTTTCGCCGGCTTCGACGAAAGCTATCCGCCCACCGGCTTCACCCTGGATGCGCGCGGCAAGGCGCGGGAATTGCGCGGCGAGAAGCGGCCCTTCCGCGCCTATGGCCCGACCTGCGACAGCGCCGATGTGCTGCCGCGCCCGGTCATGCTGCCCGACAGCGTGCGGGCCGGCGATTACGTGCTGTTCGGCGCGATGGGCGCCTATACCGTCTCGTCGCGCTCAAACTTCAACGGCTATTATCCGGATTCCTGGGCCGTCATCGCCTGACGGTCGCTGCCGTACCGCTCCGCAAGCCCGGCCATCAAGCTGGCTCTCTTCCCATGCTGCTTCGGGGGCCTTATTGAAGTGTGACGGTCAGGCGGGGTGCGGCCATGAAACGACGGGACTTCGTTGCCGGCGCTCTGGCGGCGCCCTGGATCGCGGGCTGCGCTTCCCCGGGCGCGGAAGCCGCAAACTGGTCGAGCCTTCAGGGCAACATGGAAGGGGAGCTTCTGCTTCCCGATGCCGCCGCCTTCGAAAGCAACCGGAAACTTTTCAACACGCGCTTCGACGCCATTCGACCGGCCGCCGTGGCGCGCTGCAGGACCGCCCGGGATGTCCGCGCCTGCCTTTCTTTCGCCCGCCGCAGCGACATCCCGGTTCATGCGCGATCCGGCCGCCACTCCTATGCCGGATGGTCCACCGGCCCGGGGCTGGTGATCGATGTCAGTGCGATGAACCAGGTCCGTCTTCCCGCCGGCTCCACGATCGCCACCATCGGCGCCGGCGCCAAGCTGATCGACATCTATGATGGGCTGGCCGCGCATGGCCGCACCCTGCCCGGCGGCTCGTGCCCCACGGTCGGGATTGCCGGCTTCGCGCTGGGCGGCGGCATCAGCATGCTGGGCCGCGCCTATGGGCTGGCCTGCGACAGCCTGCGGCAGGTGGAAATCGTCACGGCGGACGGCGATATCCTGACCTGCGATGCGCGGCGCCATGCCGATCTTTACTGGGCCTGCCGCGGCGGCGGCGGCGGCAATTTCGGCATCGCCATATCGTTCCAGTTCCAGACCCATCCGCTGCGAAACATCACCACGATGAATCTGGACTGGGACTGGACGCAGGCGCCGAATGTGATGAAGGCCTGGCAGCAATGGGCGCCGAACGCGCCGGACGAGGCCTGGTCGAACTGCCGCTTCCTGACCAGCCGGACGGGGGCCGCGCCGGGACCGCGCGTCAGGATCCTGATCGTGTTCCTGGGCGAAGCCGCCGCGCTTGAACCCATGCTGGCCGGCCTGCTCGGCCCGATCGGGTCCGCGCCGACGCGCACCGTCGAAACCATGGAAGGGCTCTATGCCCTGCGCACCCTGGCCGGCTGCGCGGCGGTGACCATCCCGCAATGCCACCTCGCCCTGACGTCGGAGGGCGGCACGCTGAACCGTCCCGCCATGGTGGGCAAATCCACTTTCTTCGACAGGCCCTTCTCCGACGAGGCGATCGCCACCGCCATGCATCACATCGAACTGGCGCAGGCCCTGCCCGGCCTGTCGTCGGGAACGCTGCTGCTGGATGCCTTTGGCGGCGCGATCGGGCGGGTGGGCCCGGCCGAGACCGCCTTCGTGCATCGCAGCGCGCTGTTCAGTTCCCAGTTCCTCGCCTACTGGCAGGAAAGCGCCGACGAGCCGACCAGGGCGCGATGCCAGTCCTGGATCCGCGATTTCCACCAGGCGATGGTGCCGCACTCCACCGGCGGCGCCTATGTCAATTACATCGATCCGGAACTCGATGGCTGGCAGCACGCCTATTACGGATCGAATTATCAGCGCCTGGTCCGGGTCAAGCGGGCCTACGACCCGCACGGCCTGTTCCGGATGCCGCAGGGCATCCCGGTGGCGTAGTTCGGATTTATTGCCGCCGGAAGGCGGCCACCATCTCGCGCTCGATCGCGCTCTGCTGCAGCTGCAGGCTCAGCGTCGAAGCGGCCATTCCTGACCGGGCCGGGCTCTGTTACCCTCGCCGCCGATGCTCCCGATGAAACCGGATACGCTCCTGGCCCTCGCGGCCTCGTCCCTGGTCTGGCTGCTGGCCTTTCCCGCAATCGCGGTGGACCAGCCCGCCGGCAAGAGCGATTTCGCCGTCTTCAACATCTGCCGCGTCGAACAGCAGGCGCAGGTGGCGGAAGGCGGCCAGCACATCACCATTGAAACCGGCATGGGCGATGGCGGCTTTGCCGTCGCCACGCCAAGCCGTGCGGCGCAGCAATGGTTCAACTACGGCATCAAGCTCTATCACGCCTTCTATCATGGCGACGCCAAACTGGCCTTCGACAAGGCGGCGGCGGCGGACCCCCGATGCGCCATGTGCCTGTGGGCGCAGGCGCTGTCGCGCGGGCCGACGATGAATTTCGACGTTGACGATGGCGACCTGAAAGCGGGGCTGGAGATCGCCCGCAAGGCGCAGGAAGCGGCGCGCACGCGGCGCGAGAAAATCCTCGCCGCCGCGATGGTGGCGCGCTATTCCCGCCCCCAGGATGCCGCCGCCGAGCGCGACTTCGCCGCAGAGGTGCTGAAGGCCGAAGCCGCCGGGCCGCCGGCGCCCGACCTTCGGCTGCTGGCCGCCGAAATCCTGATGACCGCCTGGCGGCGCGGCGACCGCAGCCTGGCGCAGGAAGCGCAGGCGCTGATCGAGCCCATCCTCAAGGCCCAGCCGGAAAACACCGCCGCCATCCATTATTACATCCACGCCACCGAGTTCACCGGCAAGCCGATCCTGGCGCTGCCCTATGCCGAGAAGCTGTCGCGGCTGGCGCCAAAGGCCAGCCACCTGGTCCACATGGCGGCGCATACCTATTTCCATATCGGCCGCTATGAAGACGCCGCCGCCATCAATGCCGCCGCCCTGCGGGTCGGCGCCGAGCATTTGACCGCTACCGCCACACCCGGCCCGCCCGCCGCCGGTGATTACTATGAGCACAATTGGGCGGTCGGCATGGCGGGCGCCCTGATGTCGGGCGACCGCGCCCTGGCGCTGAAATATGCCGATCACCTGCACAAGGCCTATCCGCACTGGGACAATGCGAAGGACGGGCTGGACGAGGTCGAGGGCCAGCGCTTTGTCGCCTATGCGCGCTACGACCCCGCCCGGATGCTGGCGCTGCCCGAACCGTCAGCGGACAATCCCAGGACGCGGTCGCTTTATCACTATGGGCGCGGCGAAGCCTTCGCCGCCCTGCACGATGCGGCGGGGCTGGCGCGGGAAATCCCCCTGGTGACGGCGGACGACCCGGTCTTCACGGTGGCGAAGACCGTGCTGGCGGGCCGCCTCGCCATGCTGCAGGGCCATTATGCCGAGGCGGCACGCATGTTCGAGACCGGGGCCATGCAGCAGGAGACGCTTCTGGTTTCCAGCGTGGACCCGCCGCGCTGGTGGTATCCCATCCGCCGCAGCCAGGCCGCGGCGCTGCTGCTGGACGGCCAGTTCGGCCACGCCCGCGATGCGGCCGAGGCCAGCCTGGCGGGCTGGCCCGGCGATCCGCTGGCGCTGCTGGCGCTGTCGCGCGCCGAGGACGGGCTGGGCGACGCGGCGCAGGCGCGCCACGCCGAAGCGGCGGCGGCCGGCACCTGGGAAGGCGACATCGCCAGGGCCGATCTCCTGGTGCTTTGAGAAGAGAAGAGCGCGATCAATAGCGCCGGATCAATTCCAGCGGATCGGGGCCGAAGCGGTTGAAGCCGTCCGAGCCGCGTTCGCAATGCCAGATAAACAGGACGATGACGCCCAGCAGCGGAATCCAGGCGAGAAAAATCCACCAGCCGCTCCTGTCAATGTCGTGCAGCCTGCGGACGTTCACCGCCACTGTCGGCAGAAACAGCACCAGCATGACGCCGATGATGAAAGGGCCCGCCATGGCGCCGGCAAACGTCGCCAGGAAAACGAACAGGTGCCAATACCAGTATTCGGACCGGCAGGCGCGACCATGGAAGTTGGAATAGTTGCGCAAGCCCGCCTCTATTGCCTCGGAAAAGCGCATCAGTGCCCCGTGCGGTCCAGGATCGACATCGTGCCCGGCTAGATCCCCTTGGCGGGTTCGGACGACCGGTTGCGGCGCTCGCTGCGATGCGAGGAACTGCCCATGCCGTGCGTGCTCTCGACCTCGCCATCGGGATGGATGATGTTGCCGGCGCCGAAAATGCTTTTCTCGATGCGCGCCGGCTCGCTCACCAGCTTGATGTCGCCATGGCCGGCGATGTTGACCTCCAGATTGTCATGGACATTGACTTCGGTGTCGCCATGGCCGGCGATGTTGAGTTCGGCGCGGGAAACCTCCAGTCCGCCCAGCCTGGAATCGCCCATGCCCGCCAGATTGTATTCCAGCTTCTCGGCCTTGCCGGTGACGACGACATTGCTGTGCCCGGCGATGTTGAGCTCCAGCACGGGCTGGTCGATGCCTTCCAGCGTCACGTCGCCCGAGCCCTTGACCGAATAGCTTTTGAAGTCGCGCCCCGGCAGGACTATCTGCAGGCCGCCGGAGCGGCGCAGGCGGCAATTGAAGCGGATGCGCCCCTTGTCATCCACCCGCACCAGCGGCAGCACCGCCGCATCGCCCTTGAGCACCAGCTTGTCGCCCTCGCCGCGCTTGTAGCGGACATCGGCCGGAACCTCGATCTCGACCTGGTCGCTGTCGGACCAGTCGATGCTGCGGGTGTCGTCATGGCCGGCGAGGTTGACGTTGCAGCGCGGGCTGTCCCAGTCGCCGAAATCGAAATCGCCCAGGTCGCCAAGATGGTCCAGCGCCGTGCGGCCGCCGATGCCGACCGCCGCGCCGAAGCAGATGGCGGCGGTGAGGATGCCGCCGACCGCGATCAGGATGAGCCTGTTGGATGTCATCTCAGCTCTCCTGCGTCACGGTGTTGATCAGGCGGAAATGCAGCCTGGCATAGCTCACCAGCGCCTTGACGATGACATTGACGATCAGGGAGAACAGCGCGCCCAGGCCGATGCCCAGCGACACCAGCCCCAGCCCCGCCAGCCCCACCGCCAGCATCTCGACGCCGCCGGTCATGCCGAACCAGGCCAGGCCCGGGACCAGCGCCCCGATGATCAGGGCGAAGCCGACCACCACCAGCACCAGCACGGCGACGGAAAAGCCGACAAAGATGCCGAACATGGCGAAGAGGAACGGCATCAGGAACATCACGTCGATGGTGGCCAGCCCCATCAGCGCCAGCACGGCGCCGACCAGGTTGCCGGGCGTGCGCGCCTCTTCCCAGCGCTTGAAGCCGGCTTCGGCCCGCAGCTCGCGCGCCAGGCGGCCGGGATCGCCCAGGGCGGCGGAAATTTCCTCCTCGCTGCGGCCCGATTTCGCCCCGTCCTCAAAATGGGTCTCATAGTCCGCCATGACCTCGCGGACATAGTCGGGGTCCAGCCCCACCAGCCCCTGGCGCAGCCGGGTCATGAATTCGTTGCGGGTCATGCCATGTCTCCCAATATCCTGCGGACGGAGGCGTCGAAGGTCTTCCAGTCCTCGATCTGCGATTTCAGCGCCACGGCGCCGCTTCTGGTGATCTTGTAGTATTTGCGCGGCGGGCCGGACGGCGATTCCACCAGGTAGGTGGTGACCAGCCCGTCATTCTGCATCCGGCGCATCAAAGGATAGATGGTGCCTTCGCCCATGCCGACGGCATCGGCCATGCGGCTGGCGATCTCATAGGCGTAGTTGTCGCCGCCGGAGAGCAGCGCCAGGACGCACATCTCCAGCACGCCCTTCTTGAGCTGGACCTGCAGGGATTCAGACATGGCGATCCGTCATCATGGCTATCTTCTAGCACATGGTACCTTGTCGTGCAAGATAGAAGATTGGAGAAAGATTTGGCGCAATTCCTCCAATTCCGGAGGCCCGCTTCTCCCTCGCGTGCGCAGCACGCAGGAGGGGGAGGTGGTTTCAGCGCGCGAGGCAGGTGCGACGGCGAGAGCCGGAGCAGCCGAGCGAAAGCTGCAACTGGAGGGGGTCATTAAAAACAGCGCAAACCAATCCTTAACAGCCGCGCGCCAGACTCCCCCCATGACCGCCAACCCGCGACTTGCTCACCTGCTGGCGCTTGCCGACAAGGGCCCCGCCCTGCGCGCCGCGCTGGCCGAGGAAGTGGCGGCGCTGCTGGTGGAATGGCCGTCCGACTGCCCCGCCGAGATGCGCCCGGTGTTCGAGAATTTGCTGGCGAAAACGGCGCGCGAAGTCGATGCCGACACCCGCGCCCGCATCCGCGTGCAGCTTTATGCCGACCGCGCCCTGGCGGCGCGGCTGCTCCCCAAAGAACAGAACCCGGCGGCGCCGCTGCTGGAAACCGCGCGCAATGGCGGCAATGTCGCCGCCGCCCTGGCCGCCCTGCTGGGGGTCGAGGAAAGTCGCGCCGCGGAAATCCTTGCCGACCAGAGCGGCCACGCACTCGCCATCGCAGCCAAGGGCGCCGGTCTGGGCCGCGCGGCTTTCTCCACCCTGGCGCTGCTGGCGCTGCCGCATGGCAACGATCCCGCCGCGCGGCTTGCCGTGCACGACACCGTAACCACGCTGGAAGCGGCGCGCGTCCTGCGCGGCTGGCGCGGCGGGGCGCTGCAGACGGCGGCCGAGTAGCCTTCCCTCCCCCGGGCGCGTTTGACGGGATTGCGCAAATCGCAGTCTAAGGTCAGCGGTCGCATCCGCGACACAACAGAACAAGGGAGGATGTCTTGGACAAGATTTGCAACATCGCCATATTGCTTGCTTTTCTTATCGCCATTGTCGCCGCCTTCGTCGCCATTCCCAGTGTCACCGTCATACTGCTCATCCTGGGCGGCATCGGGGCGCTCAACACCGCCGACAAGCCGGACTTCCGCGTCCGCGTTTACACGGCTGCCATTGTTCTTGTTCTCGGATCTCACATGCTGACCGAGATTCCCGCCATCGGCGGCGCGCTGGCGACGATTTTCGCCGGCTTTGCCGCCACCCTGGTCGGCGCCTCGGCGGTCGCCATTCCCCTGGCCATCGCCACCCAGCTCAAGGCCAATCTGCTGAAATAGAGACTGCGGCGCCCGCCCGGACCGCCGGGCGGGCGAAGCCGCGGCGCTGGCACAGCGTGGTCTTCGAGCAGTCCGCGCTAAGGCAACGGCGAAGGGCAAATTGTCGGTGAGGACGCCGGTCCGTCACACTTCACAATTTTCACTTTCCTCACGACGACGTGGCCGTCTTCGAATGAGAGTGTGCCGTCAGCAATCAGAAACAGCAAAATGAGTGCGAACGTCAAAAGCGCATAGAGCGCGAGACTATGTGACTTCATGTGCGCCTTCCGCTCTCTCGCTTACCCCCTCACTGCGCCCGGCTTGCGGAACACCGTGATGCGCCCGACGCTGGTGTCGCCGGCATAGAGATTGCCCGCCTTGTCGAAGACGAAATAGCTCGCCTCGGTCACCTGGCCCGGCCCGATGCCCATGCCGTTGCCCAGCGCGCCGACCACCTTGCCGTCGCGATTGAGCTTCAGCCACTGCCCGTCCTGGCCGGCGCCCATCCAGGGATTGCCGTCGGGATCGAACTCGATGGCGCAGACCAGATTGCGCCCCTGCAGCGTCTTGATGAACTTGCCGTCGGCCGTATAGACCACGATGCGATACTGCTCGCGGTCGCCGATCCAGACATCGCCATTGGTCGGGTCCACCGCCAGGCCATGGGTGGAATCGAACTTGCCCTGCCCGACCTCGTTGCCGAACCACTGGCCGATGAACTTGCCGTCGAGCGTCAGGTGGATGATGCGCGCCGCGCCGCTGACATTGGCGGGATCGGGACTGTCGACATCATTGGGGCTTTCATTGGCATGGCCCTCGGCGATATAGACGTCGTTGTTCCTGCCGAACGCCACCATCACCGGCTGCCACAAGAGACGCTGGTTCTTGGCCTCGTCCCAGTCGCCGCGCTTGCCGTGGGTGCCCAGCACCATCAGCACCTTGCCGTCGGGCGACAGCTTGGTGACGGTGGAATAGCCGGCATCGGTGATCCAGACATTGTCGTCCTTGTCCACCGCCATGCCATGGGCCTTGGACTGATGACCGATCACGTCGTCGCCCACCGACAGCACCAGCTTCTTGTTCGTGTCGAACTTCATCAGCTGCGCCTCGCCAGGGGCGCGGCGCTGGAAGGCCCAGAGATTGCCCTTGGAGTCGAGCGCCACCGAGGGCATGCCGCCCAGCCCGATCGGCGCGTGATAGGAATAATCCACCGTCCAGCCCGGCATGGTGTCCCAGTTCACCCGCATCAGCTGGCCGCGGGGGAAACCGCCGCGCCGGCCGCAGATGGTGGCGCCGCGACAGCCCGGCACATCGTCGGTGGCGCGGATGGGATCGGGCGCGCCGCCGCCGCGGCCACGCCCGGCAGCCGGCGCCGCGCCGGGAGCGACAACCGGACCGGCAGCGGCCGCAGCGGCGCGGCCGCCGGCGGGAGCAGCATCCCGCCCGGCCACGGTCACGACGCCTTTTTCATCCACCATGGTGTGGCCGGTGGGATCGGGATAGCTGGGGCCTAGGTGCCAGGCGGGCGAGCCGTTGGCGGCCGGGCCGGACGTGACCGCCTGGCCGTTGGTCTGGGCCAGCGCTGGCGCGGCGGCGGCAAAAATCACGGCGGCAAGGATGCGGCGCTTCATGGCATTTCCCCGATGCTTATTTCGTTGGGGAAAGCCTAGTCCGTTCGCGAAGAGCGCGGAAGTAGCGGCGAGGGTTGCCGCAATGCGAAATTACGCCTTCTCGGCGTTGACCTCGTGCCGCTCGCGCGTTTTCAGCAGCTTCACTTTGGGAAAGCGCTCGGCGACATAGCCGACTTCCCAGGCCGACTTCGCCAGGAACACCGGCGCGCCGTCGCGGTCGGCGGCCATGCCGCCCCGGTTGGCGGCGATGAACTTCTCGATCTCGGCCTCATCGCCTGACAGCCAGCGGGCGGCATCGAACGGCGCCTGTTCCAGTTCGGCATCAAGGTCATATTCCGCCACCAGCCGCGACTTGAGCACATCGAGCTGCAGCGCCCCGACCACGCCGACGATCCATTGCGAACCGATCTGCGGCTTGAACACCTGCGTCACGCCTTCCTCGGCCAGCGATTCCAGCGCGCGCGCAAGGTGCTTCTGCTTCATCGGGTCGGACAGGCGGACGCGGCGCAGTATTTCCGGCGCGAAATTGGGAATGCCGGTGAAGACGACTGTACCGCTTTCGCTCAGCGTGTCGCCGACCCTGAGCACGCCATGGTTGGGAATGCCGATAATGTCGCCGGGCCAGGCCTCGTCCACCGTCTCGCGCTCGGAGGCGAAGAACAGGATGGGATTGTGCACGCCGATGCTTTTGCCGGTGCCCGACTGTTTCAGCTTCATGTTGCGGCGGAACTCGCCCGACGCCAGGCGCAGGAAGGCGACACGGTCGCGGTGGTTGGGGTCCATGTTGGCCTGGACCTTGAAGACAAAGCCGGTGACTTCGGCATCGCCCGGTTGCGCCGCCCGACCGATGGCGGCCTGGGCGCGGGGCGGCGGGGCATAGCGGGCGAGCGCGGCGAGCAACTGCTCGACCCCGAAATTCTTCAGCGCCGAACCGAAGAACACCGGCGACAGATGGCCCTCGCGATAGGTCTCGAGATTAAATTGCGGCAGGCCCTCGCGCGCCAGCGCCACATCCTCTTCCAGCTTGGCCGCTTCTTCCTCGCGCGGGACGGAATCGTTATAGGCGATGAAGCTGCCGCTTTCGAATTCCTGAAGCCCACGGAAATTCAGCCCCATGCCGCAGGGCCA